>UQQF01000001.1 GCA_900543085.1 uncultured Eubacteriales bacterium
TGTCCATCATGGACTGGATGCGCCAGTTCTCCGAGGACAAGCGCGAGAGCTACCTCAGGCAGTTCCTCGGCCGTATGCTGTTCTCCGGCGACGAGGTGTACAAGCCGGTCAATGTCCTCTCCGGCGGCGAGCGCGTGAGGTGCATGATAAGCAAGCTCATGCTCTCCGGCGCGAGCGTGCTGCTGCTCGACCAGCCCACGAACCACCTCGACCTCGAGAGCATCGCCGCGCTGAACAACGGCCTCGAGGCCTTCGAGCACAACATAATCTTCTCCAGCCACGACCACCAGCTCACGCAGACCGTGGCCAACAGGATAATCGAGATAAACTCCGACGGCTCCATCACTGACCGCATGTGCACCTACGACGAGTACATGAACATAGCCGAGCACGAGAGCTCCGCCGAATAAGAGGTAAAGGCAGAATGTACGACGAGCTTACAAAAGAGGACATCAAAAAGATGGAGGAGGAGCTGGACTACCGCACGCGCGTGCTGCGCCCCCAGCTCATAGACGACGTCAAGGTCGCGCGCGGCTTCGGCGACCTCTCGGAAAATTTCGAGTACAAGGCCGCAAAGCGCGAGAAAAACCGCAACGACAGCCGCGTGCGCTACCTTGAGCGCATGATAAAGACCGCGAAGGTCATATCCGACAGCAGCGCCTCGGACGTGGCGGGGCTGTACGACAAGGTGACTATCCGCGCCGAGGACGACAACTCCGAGCGCGTCATAACCCTCGTCACCACGCTCCGCCAGAACGCGCCCCAGGGGCTTATCAGCAAGGAAAGCCCCGTCGGCAAGGCGGTCATCGGCCACAAGGCCGGCGAGCGAGTGTACATCAAGCTCAGCGAGGACGACGGCTACTGGCTGGACATCCTGAAAATCGAAAAGGGTTCGGACGACGGCAGCATACCGATACGCGGCTATTGAGACGACAACGCCCCTTGCAATCCGGCAGGGGGCGTGTTATTATGGACGGTGGTTAGTATAGACTAATTAAGGAGGTGTGAGCTATGAAGAAAATAACCGTCAATATCGGCGGCATGATGTGCGGCATGTGTGAGGCGCATATAAACGACGCGCTTCGCAGGGCGTTCAAGGTCAAAAAGGTAAGCAGCTCGCATGCGAAAGGTAGGACGGAGATAGTAGCCGCAGAGGACATCGGCGACGAGGAGCTCAGGGCTGTAATATCGGCGACGGGTTATGAGTTCATCTCCGCCGTGCATGAGGAATACGTCAAAAGGGGGCTGTTTGGCTAAGCATAGACGAAACGCATGGAGCACGATTCGATACAGGTATTTGCAAACTCCGGGATCAAGTGGTAAGATATCCTTGTTTAGAAATATACTTACGGAGGTCTGCAAATGCTTTACAAGGACTTTAAGGGCTTGCAGCTCAGCGAGCTGGGCATGGGCAACATGCGTCTGCCGACCATAGGCGGCGATGACAATCAAGTTGACACGGAAAAGGCCGTGGCCGTCATACGCGGCGCGTATGAGCGCGGCGTGAACTACTTTGACACCGCCTGGGGCTATCACGGCGGCAACAGCGAGACCACGGTGCGCGAAGCGCTGAGCGTTTACCCGCGTGAGAGCTACTACCTGGCCGACAAATTCCCCGGCTACGACCTGGCGAACTTCGGCAAGCAGAAGGAGATATTTGCCGAGCAGCTCAAGCGCTGCGGTGTGGAGTACTTCGACTTCTACCTGCTCCACAACGTGTGCGAGCTGAACATAGAGCAGTACCTCGACCCGAAGAACGGGGTGCTGGAATACTTCCTGGCAGAGAAGGCCGCGGGACGCATAAAGCACCTCGGCTTCAGCTGCCACGCGGAGCTGCCCGCCCTGCGCCGCTTCCTCGAGGCCTACGGCGAGCACATGGAGTTCTGCCAGATACAGCTCAACTTCCTCGACTGGGAGTTCCAGCACGCGGACGAGAAGGTCAAGCTGCTGGGCGAGCACAACCTGCCCGTGTGGGTCATGGAGCCCCTGCGCGGCGGCTCGCTGCTGAGACTGCCCGAGAGCGCCGAGGCCAAGCTGCGCGAGGCCAGACCGGGCGAGAGCAACGCCGCCTGGGCGTTCAACTTCGTGCGCAGCGTGCCGGGCGTGACCATGATACTCTCCGGCATGAACTCTACAGAGCAGCTGGACGAAAACTGCGCCCTGTTCTCAGCCGATGCGAAGCTCAATGACGCCGAGTTCGAGCTGTGCGCCGGGATAGGCCGCTCCATGCTGTCCGGAGGCGTGGTGCCATGTACCGCCTGCCACTACTGCGTCAGCCACTGCCCGCAGGGGCTGGACATCCCGCGCCTGCTCGCGCTGTACAACGAGCACGCCTTCAGCGGCGGCGGATTCATAGCGCCGTTCGCCGTCGCGGCCATAGAGCCGGACAAGCGTCCGAACAACTGCATTTCCTGCCACAGCTGCACAGCCGTCTGCCCGCAGAAAATCGAGATACCCGAGACGCTCGCCAAGTTCAGCGAGATGATGGGTCTTTAAAAAGAATCTCCCCGCCGGGATGCCGGCGGGGAGATTTTGATTTATTCGGGCAGCTTGGTGACATCCACCCACTCGAGGGCGTTGGAGTACTTCCACAGCTCGTCCAGGTTCAGCTCTATGGCGCTGGAGCCGCTGCCCACGGCGGGGAAGACGGTTTCAAAGCGCTTGAGGCTGTCGTCCAGATAGACGTCGACGCCGTCATTGATGCCGAAGGGGCAAACGCCGCCGACCGGGTGGCCTATAAGCTCCAGCACCTCGTCTGCGGTGAGCATCTTGGCCTTGTAGTGGAACTTATCCTTGAACTTGTGGTTGTCTATGCGTGCGTCGCCGGCTGCGAGGATGAGTATGGCGCCGCCGTCGGGGCGCTTGAAGCTGAGGGTCTTGGCGATCCGCGCGCCTTCGACGCCCAGAGCTTTGGCGGCGAGGTCGACCGTCGCGCTGGACACGTCGAACTCAATGACCCTGTCTTCCATCCCAAACTGCCGGAAGTACGCCCGGCCTCTCTCTATGGACAAATGGTATCACCTGCTTTATAAAACTTCCCAGTCATTATAACGCAGTCTTCCGCCCGATGCAAGGCTTGTTTTACCGGTATTTGGACAAATCCGGCGCGATATATCGCATTCGGCTGGAAAGTGTACACGCATGGGCGGAATATAATTAGGCATCACATAAAAGGTGGTGCTGAAATGCTCAGTGGAGCATACCTGCTGCTGCTTTCAGGGGCGTTTTTGGCGCTGAGGCTGTCCGGAAACGCCGGAAGCTTCCCGCGCCCTCTCTCGGCGGCGGCCGAGCGCGAGTTTGTAGAGCGCTCCATGGCCGGCGACCTTGAGGCGAGAAACCGGCTCATAGAGCACAACCTCCGGCTGGTGGCGCACATAATAAAAAAATACTACACCTCCGCCGAGGACACGGAAGACTTGATATCGATAGGCACGATAGGGCTTATCAAGGGCGTGAACACGTACCGACCCGACAAGGGCGTGCGCCTGGCCACGTATGCCGCGCGCTGCGTGGAGAACGAGATACTTATGTACTTCCGTTCGCTGAAAAAGTCCAGCGGCGACATCTCGCTCTCGGAGGCGCTGGACACGGACTCTGAGGGGAACAGCCTGTCGCTGATGGACGTCCTCTCCGAGCCGGACGACATGGCCGAGCGCGTGAGCCTCAAGGAGGCCTGCATACGCCTGCGCGAGTGCGTGTCCACCACCCTGGAGCCGCGCGAGGCCGAAGTCATACGCCTCCGCTACGGCCTGGACGGCCGCGAAGCCCTGACCCAACGCGACACCGCCGCGCGCCTCGGCATATCCCGCAGCTATGTATCCCGCATCGAGAAGCGGGCGTTGGAGAGGCTGAGGGAGGCTATGGCAGAATAGAAAGGCCGGGACGAGGAGGCTCGTCCCGGCTTTTATGTACTCAGAGTATGTTCATGAGCGTGTCAAGAAATGCGTCTTCACCTAAAGTATTCATCTTGAAGAACATGGCGTTGCTGCCGCCGGAGGTTATGGCCGACAGCGTGAGGTGGTTGCCCTCGCCAAAGAGGGTGAGCGTCATGCTCAGACGGTTCCCGCCCGTCCAGCTGTAGCGCTCATATACGCGCACCGCGCATCTGACGTCGCCGCAGCTGAAGTCGCTGCCGTCTTCGTAATTGGCGCTCATGCTGCCTGAAAGTATGCCCTCGTCGAGCTTGGAGAGCACAGTGTCAAAGTCGCCGCGAAGTTGCTTTTCCAGCTTTGCCATTTTACCAGCCTCCCATTAAGCGAACACTTGTCCGCGTATATGTTGAGTATACCACAATTGGAAGTCGAATGGAAGCAGAAAATGCGACAATTTGAGTAAAATCCGCGGCAAAAGCACGCTGCGGAAAGCGCGGCCGGCTCAGCTTCGCTGCCGGAGCAGGTTCTCGAACAGCTCGCCCCAGGGCAGGCAGGCCGGCAGGGGGGAGACGGAGCAGACCGCCTGAGCCAGCTCAAGCGCGGCGGCCTCAAGCTCCTGCGATTCGTCCGCAGGCTCGTCCGGCCCGGCAGTAGGCTCCGGCTGATTCTCCTTTTCGGCCTCGATGGCGGCTATGCGCTCCGCGTCCCAGGCGGCAAAGGCGTCGCACAGCTCGCCCATGGCGTCAACGGCGCTGTAGCTGCCGCGTGTGAGGATGGCTATGAGGAACGGCTCGTCCGCGTACACGATGCCTGCGACGGCGACGTGCAGCACCTCGTTATAGGTCTCGTAGCCGTACTTCTGCGCTATGTCGCAGTCCAGCTCGCCGCTCTCCAGGTACAGATCCGGCTGAGCGAGCAGCATGTGGCCTATCTGCGCCTCAAAGTCCTCGGAGTTCGTGTACAGATAGTCGAGGATGTTCAGCACCATGCGCGCGGTGAAGGCGTTGTCGTAATAGTAGTCGCTCTCCAGCTCGTCCTCGCTGTAGCCGGTATATGGGAGAATGAGCCGCTTGTACTCGGCATATCCACCGAGGTAGTTGAACATTGCCTCGGAAATCTGATTGTTGGAAAACTCAAGGCTGTAGTAGTGGCACTGATCCAGCGTCATCCCGCCTATGAGCGTGTCCGGGTCTATCCGGCCGGAGTTCTCCAGTTCGTAGAAGTACATGTTCAGGGGCAGCTTATACACGCTGGCGACCTTAAAATACTCCTCGGCGTTATAGAGCCAGGTCTCTCCGTCGTACATGCTCTTGAAGGCGATGGCGTAGTTCCTGTCGCTGATGTAGTGTTCGGACATTATTTCCGGGACGAATTCGTCCGGGGAATCGGCAAAATTCTCCCCGTCAGCCAGGACGGGGAGGACGATGGTTGACATGAGTATCAGCGCCAGGGTAAGTGCGAGGGGGCGCTTCATTTTTCGACGTACACCATGTCGGGGACTATCTCGGCGAGGGAGTGCGCGCCGCACATGGTCATGGTGTCGATGAGCTCGGCCTTGTACTTGGCGAACAGCAGCTTGGCGCCTTCGGCCTCGCCGCCGTAGACCGCCGGGACGAAGGGGCGGCCGATGAGCACCGCGTCGGCGCCCAGGCCGAGAGCCTTGAACACGTCCACGCCGGAGCGGATACCGCCGTCGACGAAGATGACGCACTTGCCGCCGACCGCGCGGACTATCTCGGGCAGGACGTCCGCGGTGGCGCGGGTCTGGCCGAGCACGCGGCCGCCGTGGTTGGACACGACTATGCCGTCGGCGCCGGCCTCAACGGCCTTCTCGGCGGCCTTGGCCGTCATGATGCCCTTGAGGATGAACGGCATCTTGGCGTAGTTGATGATCTCGTGCAGCTCGGCCACGGTCTTGCTGCCGGCGTTGGGGTTCATGGCCTTGAGGAAGGGGAGACCCGCGCCGTCGATGTCCATGGCCGCGGCGAAGATGTTGTTGGCGTTGAGGATGTCGAGCTTCTCCATCACGGCCTCTACGTTCCAGGGCTTGATGGTGGGGACGCCGACGCCGCCGACCTTGTTCATGGCGGCGACGGAGCGCTTCATGACCTCGGGGTCGACGCCGTCGCCGGTGAAGGCGAGGGAGCCGCACTCGGCAGCAGTGGGGACGAGGATGTCGTTGTAGGCAAAGTCGTCATATGCGTCGCTGTAGTGCATGGGCAGCGCGCCGATGGGGGCAGTGAAGACGGGCAGGTCGAATTCACGGCCGAACAGGGTGAACTTGGTGTTGGGGACGTCGTGGGAGCAGATGGTGTCCATGTTCACAAAGACCTTCTGCCAAGCGTCGTAGTTGCGCGCCGCGCCGTTGCCGGGGTTCTTGGAGCCGGGACCGGGCATGGAGTTGCCGCAGGCGCGCCCGTTGCACACGGGACATGCCTTGCAGTAGGAGCCGATATTGGTGCGAGCCTTTGCAAGCACTTCGTTGTAATCCATTTTGTTTTCCTCCTAGCAGATGATATATATGTTGCCTGGAATAGAAGATTAAGGGAAGCTATTGTAGGCCGGTCAGATCCCACGCGGGTATCAGTTCGTCCCCGCTGGCGTCCGGTTCCTGATAATATCCGTCCTCAATGCCTTTGTCAAGCAGATATTCATACAGCATCTGGGCAATGGCCGGGTCGACAACGCGCGCCAGCTCGGGAAAGCGCGCCTCTATGCCTGGCATGGGCGTGTACTGGCTCATGAGCGAAAAGAGCACGCCGCCCATCGGGAAATGCTCCGCCACCCAGTCTATACAGCCGATGGAGTTGTCCGTCCAGCCGGGGAGGATGAGGTGGCGGATCAGCACTCCGCTTGTAAGCATGTCGTCATCGTCAAGGCGGAACGGTCCTGTCTGCCGGAACATCTCCAGTATCGCGGCGGATGCGGCCTCCGGATAGTCCGGCGCGGCGGAATACCTGGCCGCGGGGACGGAGCTTGAATATTTGTAGTCCGGCATGTAGATCTGCACCAGACCCTCCAGGCGCCTGAGACTCTCCACGCTCTCAAAGCCGGAGGAGTTCCAGGCCACGGGGATGCCCAGCTCGAGTCCGTCGAGCGCTTCGGCGATGGGGCGCACGAAGTGCGAGCCGGTCACCAGGTTTATGTTGTGTACGCCCCGGTCGCGCAGGCGCAGCATCACGTCGCGCAGCTGCTGCACGGTGAGCTCCACGCCCGGGGAGCCGGGTCGGGAGATTACGGCGTTCTGGCAGTAGACGCAGCCGAGGCTGCACCCGGTGAAGAAGATGGTCCCGCTGCCTCTCGTGCCTGAGATGCAGGGCTCCTCGCCGTAGTGCGCGGCGGCTCTCGCCGCGCGGGGCAGCTCACCGGAGGAGCACACGCCGCGCGCGCCGTCAGCGCGGTCTGCGCCGCACATGCGCGGACAGTCATAGCACGCGCTCAAAGTCCTATCAGCTCCTTCGTGTGCGTGTACGGCTCGCGCGCCACGCTCATGGGGCGCATGCGTCCGCTGGTGAAGCCCTTTGCGGCCAGCGTGAGCATCTTCTTGAGCGTGTACTTGCTCTCGCCCGCGAAGCGCTCGGCGCGGTCATAGCTGACGGTCTCGCACTTGAAGCCCAGCCGGGTGATTAGCCCGCGCAAAAAGAGGTCGTCCCCGTGATAGAGCGCCAGCGCGTCCAGAGCGTCGGGATCCATGAGCCGGAAGTCAGCGTGGTCGTAGATGAGGCTGGAGCCGAGCATCTGCATTATTTTATAGTAGGCGCGCGCCGTGTTGCGCTTGAGGAAGGTGTCCGTCTGTCGGGACGCGCGCACGCCGCAGACTATGTGCGCACCGGCCGCGTGCTTTTCCGCCATCTCTATTATGGCGTTCACGTCGTCCTGAAGGTCTGCATCTATTGATACGCTGACGGCGCGCTTGTCCCTCGCGCACATCAGCCCCTCGGTCAGCGCGGTCTGATGCCCGCGGTTGCGGTCGAGGCAGAGTCCGGCAAAGCGCTCGTCTGCGGCATTGGCCTCCGTTATGATCTCCCACGTCCTGTCAGCGGAGCCGTCGTTTACAAATAGAACCCTGCTGTCGGGAGAGGCGAAGCCCCGCTCGACCAGTGTGGTCAGGCACTCGCCCAGGCGCTTTATTGTCTCGGGGAGCACTTCTTCCTCATTGTAGCAGGGCACTATGATGAAGTATCTGTCCATTTTGACCTCCTCGCGGCGCCGCCGGCGCCGCTTCCTGCGAAATATTATAATCTAAACTCGCCGCAGTTGCAACATTTGAGACGCCGGAAAACGGTGATTTGGCGCCAAAGCAGCCGCACTGCGCCGCATTTGACGGCGTTGAAGGGCAGTTAGTTGCACATTTTACAAAAAATTTATGAAAAATCTTGATTTTACGGCATAATTGGTATTGTAATCTTTCCAGTAAGGTAGTAAAATGTCCATGCGAAAAAATTAGCAAGGAACGTCACAAACGTATGTGACAAGTTTGGAGGCCGGTGAATGATAGACATCGTGCTGGTCGAGCCTGAGATACCCAACAACACCGGAGCCATCGCCCGCACCTGCGCCTGCACGGGCGCGAGGCTGCACCTGGTGAAGCCGCTGGGCTTTGACATCTCGGACAGCGCCGTCAAGAGGGCGGGACTGGACTACTGGTATCTCGTGGATTTGACCGTTTATGAGAGCCTGGATGAGTATTTCGAGCGCAACGGCGACGAAAATCTCTGGCTCACGACGACCAAGGCTCCCAGGAGCTACGCTGACTGCGACTGGAGCGGGGACGTCAAGCTTATGTTCGGAAAGGAGACCGCCGGGCTGCCGGAGTGGCTGCGGGAGAAGTACCGCGACCGCTGCGTTCGCATCCCGATGGTTTCTGAGGCGAGGAGCCTCAACTTATCAAACGCCGCCGCGGTGCTCACCTATGAGGCGCTGCGGCAGCAGGGATTCAAAGGTTTACTCGATTATGGCCAAATGAAACAGGAGGAATGAAGCATGAACTACAACAAGAAGACCGTACACGACTTCGATCCCCACGGCAAGAAGGTGCTGCTCCGCTGCGACTTCAACGTGCCGCAGAACAAGGAGACGGGCGAGATCACCAGCGACAAGCGCATCGTCGCCGCCCTGCCCACCATCAAGTACCTGCTTGAGAATGGCGCCGCCGTCATAGCCTGCTCCCACCTGGGCAAGCCCAAGGGAGAGTGGAAGCCCAACCTGAGCCTCAAGCCCGTCGCCAAGCGCCTGAGCGAGCTGCTGGGCATGGATGTCATCATGGCCGGAGACATCGTCGGCGAGGACGCCAAGGCCAAGGCCGCCGCCCTGCAGGCCGGCCAGATAATGCTGCTTGAGAACCTGCGCTTCGACAAGCGCGAGGAGAAGAACGACCCCGAGTTCGCCAAGGAGCTCGCCTCCATGGCCGAGGTCTATGTGTCCGACGCCTTCGGCACCGTGCACCGCGCCCACGCCTCCACCGCCGGTGTCGCCGCCTTCCTGCCCGCCTATGCCGGCATGCTCGTGGAGAAGGAGATCTCCGTCATGGGCAAGGCGCTGAGCGATCCCGCCCGTCCCTTCGTCGCCATCCTCGGCGGCGCCAAGGTCAGCGACAAGATCGGCGTCATCAACAACCTCCTGGAGAAGGCCGACACCATCATCGTCGGCGGCGGCATGGCCTACACCTTCAAGCTTGCCCAGGGTCACACCATCGGCAAGAGCCTGCTCGAGGCCGACCGCGTCGACTACGCCAAGGAGATGATGGACAAGGCCGCGGCCAAGGGCGTCAAGCTGCTCCTGCCCGTCGACCACGTCTGCGCTGCCGAGTTCAACGCCGACGCCGAGCCTGTCGTCACCGGCGAGGACATCCCCGACGACCTCATGGGCATGGACATCGGCCCCAAGACCGTGGAGCTGTACAAGGACGCCGTCAAGGGCGCCGGCACCGTGGTCTGGAACGGCCCCATGGGCGTTTTCGAGTTCGCCAGCTTCAACAAGGGCACCTTCGCCATGGCCGAGGCCGTTGCCAACTGCGGCGGCGTGACCATCATCGGCGGCGGCGACAGCGCCAGCGCCGTTGAAAAGAGCGGCTATGCCGACAAGATCACCCACATCAGCACCGGCGGCGGCGCTTCCCTTGAGTTCCTCGAGGGTCTGGAGCTGCCCGGAGTTGCCTGCCTGCTGGACAAATAATAGGGAGGAGCCCCGCATGAACAGAAAATACCGCAAGACCGTAATAGCCGGCAACTGGAAGATGAACAAGCTGCCCAGTGAGGCGCGCCCCTTCGTGGATGACCTCAGGAGCAAGATGCCCAAGACCAAGACCTGCGACACCGTGCTCTGCGTTCCGTACCCCATCATTCCGGCTATGGCTCGCGCTATCAAGGACAGCCGCATAGTCTTCGGCGCACAGGACGTCTCCGTCCACGACAAGGGCGCGTACACCGGCGAAGTCAACGCCGCCATGCTCGCCGACCTCGGCTGCCGCTACTGCATCGTCGGCCACAGCGAGCGCCGCGCCTATCACGGCGAGACCGACTCCGACGTCAACACCAAGGTCGTCAAGCTGCTGGAGCAGAACATCACCCCGATAATCTGCGTCGGCGAGAGCCTGGAGCAGCGTGAGAAGGAGCTGACCCTCGAGTTCATCGAGTACCAGGTCAAGGCCGCTCTGGCCGGACTGGAGCCCAAGCAGGTCAAGCGCTGCGTCATAGCCTACGAGCCGATCTGGGCCATCGGCACCGGCAAGACCGCCACCGCCGAGCAGGCGGCCGAGGTCTGCTCCGCCATCCGTGCGGTCATCCGCGGCATGTTCGACGCCCGCGTCGCCCGCGCCGTGAGCATACTCTACGGCGGCAGCATGAACGCCTCCAACTGCGACGAGCTGCTCGCCCAGCCGGACATCGACGGCGGCCTCATCGGCGGCGCGTCCCTCAAGCCGGACGACTTTGCCCGCATAGTCAACGGCACCGTTCAGGAGTGAGCGTATGTCTGAAGTCAAACCTGTAGCGCTCGTTATCCTCGACGGCTACGGCATCGGCGAGAAGAATGACGGAAACGCCATCTGGCTCGCCAAGACCCCCGTCATGGACGAGCTGCTTAAAACCTGCCCCAATACCCGGCTGTCCGCATCCGGACTTGACGTCGGACTGCCCGACGGCCAGATGGGCAACAGCGAGGTCGGTCACACGAACATCGGCGCAGGCCGCGTCGTGTTCCAGGATCTGCCCAAGATAACCAACGCCATAGCCGACGGCAGCTTCTTCAAGAACCCCGCCTATATCAAGGCGATGGACGACGCCAAGGCCAACGGCGGCGCGCTCCACGTCCTGGGTCTGCTCAGCGACGGCGGCGTGCACAGCCACATCACGCACATCTTCGCCATCCTCGATATGGCCAAGCAGCGCGGCCTTGAGAAGGTCTACGTACACTGCTTCCTCGACGGACGCGACGTCAACCCCACCTCCGGCGCCGGATTCGTGGAGCAGCTCGCCGAAAAGTGCGCCGCCCTCGGCAACGCGAAGATCGCCACCATCCAGGGCCGCTTCTGGGGCATGGATCGCGACAAACGCTGGGAGCGCGTGCAGAAGGGCTACGACGCAATCGTCCGCGGCAAGGGCGTCATGGCTTCCGACCCCGTGCAGGCGGTCAAGGACAGCTACGCGGCCGAGAAGACCGACGAGTTCATGGAGCCGACCGTGATAGACGCCGAGGGCGTCATCAAGAGCGGCGACAGCGTCATCTTCATGAACTTCCGCCCCGACCGCGCCCGCGAAATGACCTGGGCTCTCAATGATTATCTGCCAGAGGGTCACACCATGGACACCGAGGAGCTCTCTCTCAGCTATGTCTGCACCGCGCAGTACGACGCCGCGCTGCCCCTGCCCATCGCCTTCCCGCCCGAGGAGCTGGAGGGCACCATCGGCGAGTACGTCAGCGACAAGGGGCTCACCCAGTACCGCGTCGCCGAGACCGAGAAGTACGCCCACGTCACCTTCTTCCTCAACGGCGGCGTTGAGAAGCAGTACCCCGGCGAGGAGCGCGAGCTTATCCCCAGCCCGAAGGAGTTCCCGACCTACGACCTCATCCCCGAGATGAGCGCCGAAAAGGTCAAGGACGCCCTCGTCGCGCGCATGGATAAGGGCGGCTGCGAGCTGTACGTCTGCAACTTCGCCAACTGCGACATGGTCGGCCACACCGGCGTCATTCCCGCCGCCATAAAGGCAGTGGAGACCGTGGACAAGTGCCTCGGCGAAGTGGTCAAGGCCGCGGAGCGCAACGGCATCATCCTCGCGGTCACCGCCGACCACGGCAACGCCGACCGCATGGTGGAGCCTGACGGCAGCCCCAACACGGCGCACACCACCAACCTGGTTCCCTTCGTCATCGCCGGCGCTGGCGAGCTGAAGCTCCACGAGGGCAAGCTCGCCGACATAGCCCCGACCCTGCTCCAGCTCATGGGTCTCGACAAGCCCGAGCAGATGACGGGTTCCTCCCTGATAGGCTGATTATAAATCCAATCCCCTAAATCTTATTAAGTTAGGAGTTTTAATCATGAAAGAGTACTTTGAGATCGTTGATGTCCAGGCCCGTGAGATCCTTGACAGCCGCGGAAATCCGACCGTTGAGGTCGAGGTCACCCTCGACGACGGCACCGTCGGCCGCGCCGCCGTTCCCTCCGGCGCCTCCACCGGCATCCACGAGGCCTGTGAGCTGCGTGACGGCGACAAGAGCCGCTACCTCGGCAAGGGCGTTACCCGCGCCGTGCAGAACGTCAACACCGAGATCGCCGAGGCCATGCTCGGCATGAACGTCCTCGACCAGCCCGGCATCGACAAGCTGCTCATAGAGCTTGACGGCACCCCCAACAAGACCCGCCTGGGCGCCAACGCCATCCTCGGCGTCTCCCTGGCCTGCGCCAAGGCCGCTGCCGCCGCGCTGAACATGCCCCTCTACAACTACATCGGCGGCGTCAACGCCAAGACCCTGCCCGTGCCGATGATGAACATCCTCAACGGCGGCGCCCACGCCACCAACAACGTCGACATCCAGGAGTTCATGGTCATGCCTGTCGGCGCCACCAGCTGGAAGGAAGCCCTGCGCATGTGCGCCGAGGTGTTCCACACCCTCAAGAGCGTCCTGAAGGCCAACGGCACTCCCGCCGCCGGCGTCGGCGACGAGGGCGGCTACGCCCCCAACCTCAAGAAGGATGAGGACGCCTTCAAGTGCATCGTCAAGGCCATTGAGGAGGCCGGCTACAAGCCCGGCGAGGACTTCATGCTCGCCATCGACGCCGCTGTGTCCGACTGGTACAACCCCGAGGACGGCACCTACACTCTGCCCAAGGCCAAGAAGACCATGACCCGCCAGCAGATGGTCAACATGTGGAAGAAGTTCGCCGACAACTACCCCATCATCTCCATGGAGGACTGCATGGGCGAGGACGACTGGGAAGGCTGGGCCATGCTCACCAAGGCTCTCGGCGACCACGTCCAGCTCGTCGGCGACGACCTGTTCGTCACCAACGTTGACCGCGTGAAGATGGGTCTCGAGAAGCACGTCGCCAACGCCGTCCTGATCAAGGTCAACCAGATCGGCACCCTGACCGAGACTCTCGACACCATGCAGCTCGCCAACCGCGCCGGCTACACCACCATCGTCAGCCACCGTTCCGGCGAGACCGAGGACACCACCATCGCCGACCTCGTCGTGGGTCTGAACGCCGGCCAGATCAAGACCGGCGCCCCCAGCCGCACCGACCGCGTCTGCAAGTACAACCAGCTGCTCCGCATCGAGGAGGAGCTGTTCGACGTCGCCAGGTACGCCGGCAAGGACGCCTTCTTCAACCTGAAGAAGTAAGCTTCAAGCCAACTGAATAAAACAAGACCCGGGGCAACCGCCCCGGGTCTGTGCGTTTCTAAGCGGCGTCAGCCGCGCTTGACTATGCTGTTTTCGGACTTGTATATGTGCCCTTCGGGTATCACGCCGCGCACACTGCTGGTGGGGTAGACGCTCACCCTGCGGCCGAGCACGCAGCCGGGGTTCAGCACACTGTTGCAGCCGACCTCGACGTGGTCGCCGAGGATGGCGCCGAACTTCTTCAACCCGGTCTCGATGCGCTCCTCGCCGTTTTTCACGACCACGAGCGTCTTGTCGCTCTTGACGTTGCTGGTTATGCTTCCGGCGCCCATGTGCGACTTGTAGCCGAGTATACTGTCGCCAACGTAGTTGTAGTGCGGGGTCTGCACGTTGTCGAACAGCACGGCGTTTTTCAGCTCCACGCTGTTGCCGACCACGCAGTTCTTGCCAACGATGGCGCTGCCGCGTATGAAGGCGCAGTGGCGCACCTCCGCGCCGTGGTCTATGATGCAGGGCGCGCCTATGTACGCGCTGGGGAAGACCGTGGCGTCCTTGGCTATCCACACGCCCTCCGTGGGGTTGTCAAACTCCTCCGCGGGGAGGGTGGGGCCTAAGGCGAGGATGAACTCCTTGATGCCGCCGAGCACCTCCCAGGGGTAGTCCTTGCCCTCGAAAAGCGGCGCGGCAATGGTGTGGGAGAGGTCAAGTAATTCGCTTATTCTGTACATTATTTCACCTTAATCAAGTGCCCGCTGGCACGCATTGCGTCAATTATTTCGTCCACGGCGGCCTCGCAGCGCTCGTCGGTCTGGGCCTCGGCCATGACGCGCAGGACCGGCTCCGTGCCGCTCTTGCGCAGGAGGACGCGGCCGGTGCCGCCCAGCTCGCCCTCGACCCTGGCAACGCTCGCGGCGACAGCGGGGTCGGCCATCGTGCCGTCCTTGTCGTCGACGATGACGTTCTTGAGCACCTGCGGATAGATGGTCACGGGAGAGGCCAGCTTGCTCAGCGGCAGCTTGGTGTCCAGCATGACCTGCATGACCTTGATGGCGGTGATAAGTCCGTCGCCGGTGGTGGCGTACTTGGAGAAGATGATGTGCCCGCTCTGCTCGCCGCCTATGAGGTGGCCGCCTGCGCGCATGTTCTCCCAGACGTACTTGTCGCCGACAGCGGTCTTTTCGTACTTGATTCCGGCATCGTCGAGAGCCTTGTAGAGACCGAAGTTGCTCATGACCGTGGTGACCAGCGTGTCGTTATCCAGCCTGCCGCGCTCGTGCATGTGCTTGGCGCACATGTACATTATCTCGTCGCCGGACACGGCCTTGCCGTTTTCGTCCACGGCCAGGCAGCGGTCGGCGTCGCCGTCGAAGGCGAAGCCCACGTCCAGGCCGTTTTCGCGCACCAGCGATTGCAGCGCCTCGAGGTGGGTGGAGCCGCACTCGACGTTGATGTTCAGGCCGTCGGGCTTGTTGCCTATGACATAAGTGTCCGCGCCCAGGGCGTCGAACACGCTCTTGGCTATCATCCACGTGCTGCCGTTGGCGCAGTCGAGGCCTATCCTAACGCCCTTGTAAGAGTGGGTGGAGAGGCTTATGAGATAGCCGATGTAGCGGTTGCGGCCTGCGGAGTAGTCCACGGTGCGGCCGATGTCCGCGCCGGTGGCGTGGGGGAGCTCGGCGATCTCGCCGTCGAGGTAGGCCTCGATCTGGTCGAGGACGCTCTCCTCCATCTTTTCGCCCTGGCCGTTTATCAGCTTGATGCCGTTGTCGTGGTAGGGGTTGTGGCTCGCGCTTATCATTACGCCGCAGTCGAAGTCGTCGACGCGCGCTATGTAGCTCACGCTGGGCGTCGTGGTGACGTGCAGCAGATATGCGTCCGCGCCGGAGCTGGTGAGTCCTGCGGAGAGGGCGCACTCGTACATATAGCTCGAGCGGCGGGTGTCCTTGCCGATGACGATGCGAGCCTTGTGCTCACGCCCGTAGTACCAGCCGATGAAGCGACCAATCTTGAACGCGTGCTCGGCGGTCAGGTCGACGTTGGCTTCACCCCTGAAGCCGTCAGTTCCAAAGTATTTTGACATAGTTTCCTCCAAAAACAAGACCGCACGGCCTTGCAGTTTATTCTCCCTTTTCCTACAGCTCCGCCGCCGCGGCCTCGTCCGTGAACAGCTCCGCGTTCAGGTGCAGCTGCATCAGCGAAGCCGGCACGGAGATGTGCGTCCGCCCGGCGACGGCCTTGTGCACGGCCTCCGCGCGCTCAGACCCCAGAGCCACGAGCAGCGCACGGCGGCAGCGCATGAGCGTGTGTATGCCGACGGTGACGCCCTGGGACGGCGGATTGGCGCCAAAAGCGGCGCACTCCTCCTGCTGGGCACTCTCGGTGAGCTTCGTCACATGCGTCGCCGAGTCGAAGGCCGCAAGCGGCTCGTCGAAGGCTATGCGGCCGTTCCGGCCTATTGCCAGCAGCGCCAGGTCTATGCCCCCGGCGGAGGCGATCTCGGCCTCGTATCCCTCGCAGTCGGCCGCGTCCGGGCAGTGCACGCGGCTTATGTGCGCGCCCGAGAGGAGTGCAGCCTCCAGCTTTGCGCGCCGGGTGAGGCTCGCGTCCTCAACGTTCACGAACTCCTCGGTGAGAAAGACGGTGCAGCGCGAGAAATCCGCCCCGGATTCTCTCAGCGCGGCGTAGACGCCGTCGAGCTGGGAGGAGGCGGACAGAGCCAGGACACAGTCCGGCTTGGTGCGAACAAGCGACAGTACGGCTTCGGCGGCCTTGTTCAAGGCCGCCTCGGCACTGCCGGTGAATACTTTCATGATATCGCCAGCTTTACAGTATTTTTTTGATGCGCTCTATGGCCTCGCGGGTGTTGTCGGCGTCGCCGAAGGCGGTCAGGCGGATGAAGCCCTCGCCGCTCGGCCCGAAGCCCGCGCCGGGGGTGGTGACGACGTTGGCCTCGTGGAGCAGCCGGTCGAAGAACTCCCAGCTGCCCTGGCCGTCGGGCGCCTTGAACCATATATACGGCGAGTCGGTGCCGCCGTAGACCTCAAGCCCGGCGGAGGTCAGACCCTCGCGGATGACCTTGGCGTTGTTCATGTAGTAGGCGATGAGCTCAGCCACCTGCTTCTTGCCCTCGTCGGAGTACACGGCCTCGGCGGCGCGCTGTATGACGTAGGCGGTGCCGTTGAACTTGGTGGACTGGCGGCGCATCCACATGTCGTAGAGGCTCTCGCCGTCGCGCACCAGGCTGCGGGGGATGACAGTCCAGCCGCAGCGGGTGCCGGTGAAGCCCGCAGTCTTGGAGAAGCTGCAAAACTCTATGGCGCAGGTCTCGGCGCCGGGGATCTCGTATATGCTCCTGGGCAGCTCCGGGTCGGAGATGTACGCGCGGTAGGCCGCGTCGTAGAGGATGACGCTGCCGTGTTCGTTCGCATAGTCCACCCACACCTTGAGCTGCTCCTTGGTGGCGGCCATGCCGGTGGGGTTGTTGGGGAAGCAGAGATAGATGAGGTCGGGCACGCGCTCGGGCAAGGCGGGGAAGAAGCTGTTCTCAGCCGTGCAGGGCATGTAGACTATGTTGCTCCACTTGTCGCCTATGTAGTCTCCGGCGCGGCCGGACATGGCGTTGGCGTCTATGTACACGGGGTAGACGGGGTCGCAGACGGCGACGACGCAGTCTTCGGAGAAGATGTCGCCGATGTTGCCGCAGTCGCTCTTGGCGCCGTCGGACACGAAAATCTCGTCGGGGGAGATCTTGGCGCCGTAGGGCAGATAGTCGTTGGCCGCTATGGCCTCGCGCAGGAATGCGTAGCCCTCATAGGGGCCGTAGCCCATGAAGGTGGCCTTGTCGGCCAGCTCGTCGGCGGCACGCTTGAGCGCGTCCACGCAGGCTCCGGGCAGGGGCAGGGTGACGTCGCCTATGCCGAGCTTTATGAGCCGCTTGTCGGGATTAGCCTCGGAATACGCGGCGGTGCGCCGGGCTATCTCAGCAAAGAGGTAGCTTCCGGGGAGCTTTTTATAGTTTTCGTTGAGTTTGAGCATCTTACACCTCGTAATGCTTATATCTTGAGTTCGCCCTCGTAGACCTCGACGGCGGGGCCGGTCATGTAGATGAGGTTCTTGTCGCGATCCCACTCGATCAGCAGCTCGCCGCCGCGGAGGATGAGCTTGGCGCTGTTCTCGCACCTGCCGTTCACGACGGCCGCGGCCAGCGCGGCGGTGGAGCCGGTGCCGCAGGCCATGGTCTCGCCGCTGCCGCGCTCCCATACGCGCATCTTGAGCGTGTTGCGGTCTATGACCTGGACGAACTCGGTGTTCACGCGCTCGGGAAAGAGCGGGTGGTTCTCAAAGAGGGGGCCGATGTTGGGCAGATCCATCCAGTCCACATCGTCCACGAAGACAACCGCGTGCGGGTTGCCGACCGAGACGGCGGTGACGTTCCAGATGTTGCCGCCGACCTCGACGGGCTGGTCTATGAAGGCCGTGCCGGAGGCGTCGACGGGGATGCTCGCCGGTTCAAAGGTGGGGGTGCCCATGCAGACGCGCACGCTCTCGACCACGCCGTTTTCGACGTTCAGCCAGAGCGTCTTGACGCCCGCGCCGGTCTCGACGTCTATGACGGTCTTGTCGGTCATGCCGTGCTCGTAGACGTACTTGGCGACGCAGCGTATGCCGTTGCCGCACATCTGCGCCTGAGAGCCGTCGGCGTTGTACATGTCCATCATGAAATCGGCCTTGTCCGAGGGGCAGATGCAGATGAGCCCGTCGCTGCCCGCACCGAAGTGCCTGTCGGACACCTTGCGGGAGAGGGCGGGACGCTCCTCCGGAGGCAGATTTTCTTCAAAGCAGTTCACGTAAACATAGTCGTTTCCGCAGCCGTGCATCTTGGTAAACTTCATTGTTATCAACTCCCACGTATCAAACTCGCCGCGCGTCGCGCGGTGTGGAACCATACATGGTAATTATATACGAGTTTTACGTCACATGCAACAACATTTAAGCGGATACGCAGACGTCTGCGCCACAAAACTGCGCGGAGAGAAAGACCTCCGCTGCGCTTTTATGTTGATTTCAGCGCCGGAATGGGGTATAATAAATTGATATTCTGTGGGCACTGAGCGCGATGGGAGCTTCCGTACAGACGCCGGAAGCCCCCTATATAAAGGCATCGCCCGCGCGCGGCGCCGCCATACCATCTTACGTGCCCGGCATGTACGCCGTTACGGAGGTAGACCATGATAAAAATCGCGCCATCGATTCTCTCGTCCGACTTTGCAAACCTGGCGTCGGAGGTTGACGCAGTGCGCTCTGCCGGCGCGGACTGGCTGCACGTCGACGTTATGGACGGGGAGTTTGTGCCCAACATAACCATAGGACTGCCTGTAGTAAAGAGTCTGCGCGCGCACACCGACATGTTCATTGACGCCCACCTGATGATTGCGCGCCCCGTGCGCTACGCCGCGCGCTTTTGCGACGCGGGCGCCGACATGGTCTGCGTCCACGTCGAGTCGGACGAGCCTCAGAACATAATCGAGGCGCTGAAGGACATACGCGCCCACGGCTCAAAGGCCGGACTGGCCGTCAAGCCGCGCACGCCCGGCAGCATCATACTGCCGTACCTGGAGTATCTGGACATGGTTCTTGTCATGACGGTGGAGCCCGGCTTCGGCGGACAGAGCTTCATGCGCGACATTCTGCCCAAGCTGCGCGGTATACGCGCTCTGGCCGATCAGTACAAGCCCGGGTGCGAGGTCGAGGTCGACGGCGGCGTCACTGCCGAGACGGCTCCGCTGGCTGTGGACTGCGGGGCAAGCGTGCTGGTCGCCGGCAGCGCCATCTTCGGCAAGAGCGACCGCGCCGCCGCGCTGACGGAGCTGCGCATGGCGTCGGACGTAAAGGCGTAATAACAGTTAATAAGTCGTAAGGATTGTTTGTACATGGCATCGTTTTTCCCAACTGCACTGGAAAATCTCATAGATAAGTTCGCAATGCTGCCCGGAATAGGGAAGAAGAGCGCGCAGCGGCTGGCCTTCTTCGTGCTCGGCCTGCCCGAGGGCGAGGCGGAGAGCTTTGCCGACGCTATTATTCAGGCTCGCGGCACCGTGCACACCTGCAAGGTGTGCCAGAACCTCACGGACGCGGAGGTCTGTCCCATATGCTCCAGCGATAAGCGCGACAAGGCCGTCATATGCGTGGTGGCCGAGCCGCGCGACGTGGTGAGCATAGAGCGAGGACGCGAGTACAACGGCGTCTACCACGTCCTGCACGGCGTGCTCTCCCCGCTGAGCCACATAGGCCCCGACGACCTGAAAATATCAGAGCTTGTCAACCGCGTCGCTGCAGGCGGCGTGGAGGAGGTCATCATGGCTCTCAATCCGGACACGGAGGGGGAGACGACCAGCATGTACGTCTCAAGGCTGCTAAAGCCCTTCGGCGTAAAGGTCACGCGCCTGGCCTACGGAATACCCGTCGGCTCCAACCTGGAGTTTGCCGACGACGCCACCTTGCAGCGCGCCCTGGAGGGCAGGGTGGAGATGTGACGGCCATGCCGGCAGGCGCGGACGGACAGGGCTATGGAGTTTATCCCTGTGCACAGCGGTTATAATGAGTATAGCCGTAGACATAGAAACATACATATAACTTAAAGGAGAACTAAATGGCAAAATTAAAAATCATTCCGCTCGGCGGTCTTGGTGAGATAGGAAAGAATCTCACCGTGTACGAGTACGGGCAGGACATTGTCGTCGTGGACTGCGGCCTCGGATTTCCGGACGAGGAGCTCTACGGCGTTGATGTCGTTATACCCGATATTGCGTACCTGAAGCAGAATAAAGACCGCATCAGAGGCATAGTAATCACTCACGGACACGAGGATCACATCGGCGCGCTGCCATATGTGATGCGCGAGCTGGACGTGCCGATCTACGCCACGCCGCTCACGGCAGGCATAATCGAGCTGAAGCTTGAGGAGCACGACCTGCTGTACAACACGCAGATATTCACCAAGCGCGCGGGAGACAAGTTCCGCCTCGGCTGCTTCGAGATAGAGTTCATACACGTGAACCACTCGATAGCCGACTCCGTGGCGCTCGCCATACGCACGCCTGTGGGCGTGGTCATCCACACCGGCGACTTCAAGATAGACGTCACCCCCGTGCAGGGAGAGATGATAGACCTCGCCCGCCTCGGCCAGCTCGGCAAGCAGGGCGTGCTTGCGCTGCTGAGCGATTCCACCAACGTGGAGCGCCCCGGACACACGGAGAGCGAGCGCAAGGTCGCCGACAAGTTTGACGAGCTGTTCAAGGGCTGCGACAAGCGCATCATCGTCACGACCTTCGCCTCCAACGTCCAGCGCATACAGCAGATAGTCAACGTCGCCGCCAAGTACAAGCGCAAGGTGGCCGTCACCGGCCGCAGCATGGAGAACATGATACGCGTCGCCATGGAGCTGGGCTACATGGACATCCCCGATGGCGTGCTCATGGACTTGACGCAGATCAAGGGTCAGCCCAAGAACCGCACGGTCATTATCTCCACCGGCAGCCAGGGCGAGAGCATGTCCGCGCTCTACCGCATGGCGTTCTCAGAGCACAAGCAGATAAACATCGACGCCAACGACCGTATAATAATCTCCGCCTCCGCCATCCCCGGCAACGAGACCACTATTTCCCGGGTCATCGACGAGCTGTTCCACAAGGGCGCCGAGGTCATATACGACCGCCACACCGACCTGCACGTCTCCGGCCACGCCTCGCAGGAGGAACAGAAGCTGATGCTGGCGCTAACCAAGCCGAGGTTCTTCATACCCGTGCACGGCGAGTACCGTATGCTGTGCAAGCACGCGGAGATAGCCCACACGATGGGCATCAGCCCCAACCACACCGTTATCGCGGAAAACGGCAGCGTCATCGAGCTGAGCCGCAAGACCGCCAAGATCGCAGACCACGTGCAGGCGGGACGCGTCTTCGTCGACGGCAGCCGAGTCGGAGACGTGGGCAGCGTGGTGCTCCGCGACCGCAAGCACCTGGCCGAGGACGGCATGATAGTCGTCACCATTGCGCTCTCCAGCCTGGACAATTCGCTGGTGGGCGGCCCAGACGTGCTCACGCGCGGATTTATCTACGAAAAGGACAGCGAAGACCTGATAGAGGAGGTCAAGCGGGTGGTTCATGAGAGCCTTGCCAGCTGCCGCCATCAGAAGATCACCGACGCCAACGGCATAAAGAACAAGATACGCACCAACCTCACCGGCTACCTCTATAAGACGACAAAACGCAGTCCGATGATACTGCCCATGATCATAAGCATCTGAGGAGGGTGCCATATGCCCGTCGCGTATTTTGACGCGCACTGCGATACGCTCACCGCCGTACTTGAAAACGGCGGTGGGCTTTTTGAAAACCGCTTCCACGTGGACTTCAGGCGCCTCGCCGCCTACGCGCCATGCGCGCAGGTGTTTGCGATATGGAACGGACGCTACGAGGAAAAGGCAGCCCTGCTGCGCCGCGAGTGCGCCGCGCACGCCGATGCCGTGGCTCTCTGCCGCTCGGGCGGCGAAGTCCGCGCGGCGAACTCGGCGGGGAAAATAGCGGCGCTGCTGTCCGTGGAGGGCGCCGAGAGCCTGGGGTGCGACATCGGATGTCTGCGTGAAGCGCGCAGGCGGGACGGCATAGTGATGCTGAACCTCTGCTGGAACAGCGACAACGCGCTCTGCGGCTCCGCCTTCGGCGCGGGGATCGGCCTGACGGAAAAGGGCAGGGAGTTCGTGCGCGAGTGCCAGCGCATAGGCGTCGCCGTCGACATGTCCCACGCCGGAGAGCGCACGTTCTGGGACACGCTTGAGATTGCGGAAAAGCCCGTGATCGCCAGCCACTCCGACAGCGCGGCGCTGTGCTCCACCTTTCCGCGCAGCCTGACCGACGCGCAGTTTGAAGCCCTTGTCCGCTGCGGAGGCGGCGCGGGGATAAACCTCTGCCCGGATTTCCTCAGCGACGGCGGAGCGGACATAGAAGACGCAGTCCGGCACATAGAGCACTTCCTAGCCCTCGGCGGAGAGCAGGCCGTGTTTATCGGCGCGGACTTTGACGGCATAGACGCCACGCCGCGCGGCATATCCGGAGTGCAGGACATGGAGCGGCTGTACGACGCGCTGCTTGCGCGCAACTACCCGGATGAGCTGGTAGGAGACATATTCTACGGCAATCTGCTGCGCATACTGGAGAGAACGGGAGCCACACAGGAGGAGAGCACAAGATGAACATACAGATTTTCGGCAGGAACAAGTGCTTCGATACGAAAAAGGCGGAGCGCTATTTCAAAGAGCGCAGGATCAAATACCAGCTCATAGACCTGCCGCGCTACGGCATGAGCCGGCGTGAATTTGACAGCGTGAAGCAGGCCGTCGGCCTGGACGCGCTCATAGACCCCAAAGCTCCGGACGCGGATCTGATAAAGTACATGGCCACGGACGCCGACAGGGTAGAGCGGCTGCTGGAGTACCCGGACAATATCAAGACCCCCGTCGTGCGAAACGGCAAACAGGCCACAGTGGGCTATTGCCCTGAGGTCTGGAAGACATGGGAGTGAATTGAGAGAGGGTGGAAGTGGAGATACCGATGCTCACTCTCTTTGTCTTCCCGGGCGGGACAGAGCTGCCGCAGCCGGCTGTTTTCATGGACGGGGAACTGAATAAATGCGGGAGCAGCGGTCAAATCCCGAGCGCGTGATTTGAGTGAACACCGGCCACTAATATGGCCGGTGTTGCTTTTTGGGGAAAGACGGTAAGAGTTCATGAAAAATTCACAAATAATCGGAAGCACAGCTATATAATGTGCTTTTAGCTGGGACTATCCACACCAGCTTGAGGAGGAATCTTTCTTGCGCGTCGGGCTTGATATTGGGTCGACAACTATAAAATGTGTTGTGCTTGATGACATTGGCAACCTCGTTTTCAGCGATTACGAGCGCCATTACAGCCACATATTGGAGAAAAGCGAAGAACTCCTTTGCCGTGTCTGCGGCAGATATGTCCCGGGAGGAACTGCAAAGCTGGCCATATCCGGCAGCGCGGGCATGGGCATGGCGGACAGCGTGGGCGTCCCTTTCGTGCAGGAGGTCTTCGCCACGCGCGTGGCCGCGAACCGGCTCGCGCCCGGCACCGACTGCATAATAGAGCTTGGCGGAGAGGACGCCAAGATACTGTTCCTCACAGGCGCGATGGAAGTCCGCATGAACGGCTCCTGCGCGGGAGGCACGGGCGCGTTCATCGACCAGATGGCCACGCTGCTGAAGCTGTCGGCCGAGGACTTGAACGAGGCGGCCAAGCGCGCCGAGAAGACCTACACCATAGCGTCCCGCTGCGGCGTCTTCGCCAAGAGCGATATCCAGCCGCTGATAAACCAGGGCGCGCGCACCGAGGACATAGCGGCGAGCATCTATCAGGCGGTCGTGAACCAGACCATCGCCGGTCTGGCGCAGGGACGGCCTATAAAGGGCAACGTGCTGTATCTGGGCGGACCGCTGACGTTCTCCGACGTCCTGCGCGAGAGCTTTGACGCCACTCTGGGCGTCAAGGGCGTGTGCCCGGAAAACAGCCTGTACTTCGTCGCCATGGGCGCGGCGTTCTATTCGGATCAGGAGTTCGACCTCAGAGAGGTCGCCGAGCGTATGCGCCGCCGCGGCGCTGCGGCAAACTACCGCTCCATGCCTCCGCTGTTCAAGTCGCGCGAGGAATACGACGCCTTCAAGGCCAGGCACGAGCGCGCCAGGGTCGCGCGCTCCGACTTCCCGGCGGATTACTCCGGCAGAGTGCACATAGGCATAGACTCCGGCTCCACCACCGTGAAGCTGGTGGTCATAGACGAGGACGCCGGCATACTCTTTACCGATTACCGCCCGAACCTGGGCAACCCCGTGCCGCTTATACGCGACACGCTTTTGAAGATACTCGGCGAGCACCCCGACGTGAAAATAGGCTCGGTCACGACGACCGGCTACGGCGAGGAGCTGGCACAGCACGCGTTCCACTGCGACTTCGGCCTGGTGGAGACGGTGGCTCACTTCACCGCGGCGCGCCACTTCCTGCCCGACGTCGACTTTATCATAGACATCGGCGGCCAGGACATGAAATGCTTCAAGATAGCCGACGGCGCTATCAGCGACATCTTCCTGAACGAGGCCTGTTCCTCCGGCTGCGGCAGCTTTTTGCAGACCTTCGCTCAGGCGCTGGGCTACAGCGTCGAGGACTTCGCGAAGCTGGGACTGTTTGCCGAGCGCCCGGTCGACCTCGGCAGCCGCTGCACCGTGTTCATGAATTCCAGCGTCAAGCAGGCGCAGAAGGACGGCGCGACGCTGGAGAACATCTCCGCGGGTCTTTCCATCTCCGTCGTGCGAAACGCGCTCTACAAGGTCATACGCGCGTCCTCGCCCGAGGAGCTCGGCCGCAAGATAGTGGTGCAGGGCGGAACGTTCTACAACGAGGCCGTGCTGCGCGCGTTTGAAAACGAGATGGGCGTCGAGGTCATACGCCCCGACATAGCAGGGCTGATGGGCGCCTTCGGCGCGGCGCTGTACGGCAAGGCTCACAAGCCGGAAGGGGAGAGCAAGCTCCTCACTCGCGCCGAGCTGGAGGGCTTCACCCAGCAGACGCGCAGCGAGCTGTGCGGCAAGTGCGGCAACAACTGCCAGCTGACCATAAACACCTTCTCCGACGGCAAGACCTACATAAGCGGCAACCGCTGCGACCGCCCCGTTACCGGAAAGACCGACACGGGCGAGCTGAACCTCTACGAGTACAAGCGCAAGCTGATACTCTCCTACAAGCCGGTCAAGGGCAGCAGGGGCAAGATAGGCATCCCGCTGGCTCTGAATATGTGGGAGCTGTTCCCGTTCTGGCACACCTTCTTCACGAAGCTGGGCTTCACGGTGTACCACAGCCCCATGTCCAGCCGCAGCCTTTACCTGTCCGGCCAGGCGACCATCCCCAGCGACACGGTCTGCTTCCCGGCCAAGCTGGCTCACGGGCACATAAGGGCGCTGGTCAACATGGGCGTCGACGCGGTCTTCTACCCCTGCATGACCTACAACCTCGACGAACACCTGGGCGACAACCACTACAACTGCCCCGTCGTGGCCTACTATCCCGAGGTGCTGGCCGGCAACTGCTCCGAGCTGGAGAGCGTGAAGTTCATCTACGACTATATCGGCCTTCACCGCCCGAAAGATTTCGTGAACAAGGCATATGCGGCTATATCCGCACACTTCCCGGATATTTCTAAGGCGGAGGTCAAGGCGGCCTCGGACGCGGCCTACGCCGAATATCAGCGCCACATGGAGCAGATACGCGCCAAGGGGCGCGAGATGATAGACGAGGCGCGCAGGCAGGGCAGGCGCATAATCGTCCTGGCCGGACGCCCGTACCACATCGACCCAGAGGTCAACCACGGCATAGACACGCTTATCACCCGCAGCGGCGCGGCGGTGGTGACGGAGGACTCCGTCAGCCAGTACGTGGAGAAGTTCCCCACAGGCGTGCTGAACCAGTGGACATACCATTCGCGGCTCTACGCCGCTGCAAAATACTGCTGCACCCAGCCGGATATGGACCTGGTTCAGCTGGTCAGCTTCGGATGCGGCGTGGATGCGATCACGACCGACGAGACCAGGGAGATCCTGCACAGGGGCGGCAAGCTCTACACGCAGCTCAAAATAGACGAGATAACAAATCTTGGCGCGGTGCGCATACGCCTGCGCAGCCTGTTCGCGGCGCTCGACGAGAGACAGGAGGAAGACCAGTGACCGAAACGCAAAGCTATCCCCGGTTTACTCCGGACATGAAGAAGACGCACAAGATACTGATACCGAACATGGCACCGGTGCAGTTTCGGCTGATGGCCGCCATAATGGAGCAGGCCGGGTACCAGTGCGAGCTTCTGGAAAACTGCGGCAGCCAGGTGGCCGAGCTGGGACTCAAGTACGTCCACAACGACACCTGCTATCCGGCGCTGCTGGTCATAGGCCAGTTCCTCGACGCGCTTAACTCCGGCAAGTACGACCTGGATCACACCGCGCTCATCATAACGCAGACCGGCGGCGGCTGCCGCGCGTCGAATTACATACACCTGCTCCGAAAGGCGCTGGTGAAGGCCGGGTATGGCCAGATACCGGTCGTCAGCCTCAACTTCTCCGGCCTTGAAAAGGACAGCGGCTTCCCGATGACTCTGACCATGATACGCCGTCTGCTCTCCGTCATATACTACGGCGACCTGTTGGTTACGCTCCGCGCGCAGACCGAGCCCTACGAGATAAACAAGGGCGAGACTGAGGCAATGCAGGAGAAGTGGATAGGCCGCCTGCGCGAGCTGTTTTTGCAGGACAAGGGCTGGCACGGCCGCGAGGTCAAGGCGAATATGCCCAAGATAGCCGCCGACTTCGCCTCCGTTCCCGTGAAGCGCGTGCCGAAAATCAAGGTCGGCGTGGTCGGCGAGATCTACGTCAAGTATTCGCCGCTCGGGAACAACGACCTCGAGAAATTCCTCGCCAGCCAGGACTGCGAGGTGAACATCCCCGGACTCATGGGCTTCGTGCAGTACTGCGTGTACAACTTTTCCGAGACCGCGCGCCTCTACGGCGGGAACGTCCTCACGCTCAACGCCTCGTCCTTGCTGCTGAACATAATCGGCAAGACCGAGAAGGTGATGATAGACTCGCTCAAGGCCAACGGCTATCACGCGCCGATGCCCTTCCTGGAGCTGGTCAAGCAGGCCGACGGCGTCATATCCACCGGCACCAAAATGGGCGAGGGCTGGCTGCTCACGGCCGAGATGGTGGAGCTGGTCCGCACCGGATACGAGAACATCGTCTGCGCCCAGCCCTTCGGCTGCCTTCCGAACCACATCTGCGGCAAGGGCGTCATAAACCGCATACGCGAGCTGTACCCCATGGCGAACATAACGCCCATCGACTACGACCCGGGCGCTACGCGCGTGAACCAGGAGAACCGCATCAAGCTCATGCTCGCCGTCGCACGCGAGCGCATGGAGCAGCGTGAGGCGGGGAGCGCCCCGCGCGAGGTAAAAAAAGAGCGCGTGCAGCTCAGCCACGCCGTGTGACAAAAAACATCCCCCGCAGTGTCAGACTGCGGGGGATTTTCCGTTCTAAACCCTGAAATACGGCTCCTCGACCGGGTATCTGTCGTGGACGTACTCCACTATCAGCCGCAGCAGCGCTTCCGCCTGCGGGGAGATGTACGCCCCGGCCTGGGTGGCTATGCCAATGGAGCGGTACGGCGCTCTCTCTATCGGGTAGACGCGTATGTTGCCGCCGGTCTTTTGCAGCACCAGCTCGGGCATGATGCTCACGCCCATGCCGCTCTCGACCAGGGCTATTATGGAGCTGTCCTCTATTATGTTGTGCTCGGTCTTGACGGCGAGTCCGTTGGCCTCCATGAAGCTGCGCGCGTCAAAGTCCGAGCCTGCGCCGGGGATGATAAGCTCAAAGTCGCGCAGCTCGTCTATCGTGATGTACGAGCCGTTGCGCGGCACGAAGTCCGGAGGCGTGACGCACAGCAGCCGGTCGCGCAGCAGCGGCATGGGGGATATGCGGTTCCTGGTGGGTATGCTCACAAACGCCAGGTCAAGCGCGCCGACCAGCAGGCCGTTTTCCAGCGCGCCGTAGCCGTCCTGCACCAGCTTGACCACGACGTCCGGGTGCGCCTGGCGCATGCTCTGCAAAATGGCCGGCATCCAGGAGCAGCACACGCTGTTGAACACGCCTATGCGCACAGAGCCGTGCAGCTCGCCCTTTATCCGCGACACCTCGCTCTGCAGCTTGGCGTCCGCGTCCAGCGCGCCGCGTATGTGCGGCAGCAGCTCGCGCCCGTACTGGGTCAGCTCTATGCCGCTCCGGCTGCGGACGAGCAGGGGGAGGGCAAAACGCTTTTCCAGCTTGCCCAGCGAGTGGCTGACGGCCGCGGGTGTCAAATGCAGCGCGTCCGCCGCCTCGCGCAGCGAGCCGGTCTCCACTATCTTGTCGAATATCATGTAGTCCCACAGTGACATGGCCAAACCTCCGGTTTGCACGCAATTTTTTGAACCTATTATACCTGAGCGGCGGCAAATACGCCAGGACTTTTAAATTTAGTTTAATCAAATTACACTTTGCGTTAATAAAAATTTTAGCTTTATAAAGGCCGTCGGCTTTGATCGCACATACCTGCGAGCCGTAATTCCGGCTCAAAGCCAAATCTCGCGCAAAACAGAAGCGAAACGCGCCGTAATCAGTGCGATTTAGATTAAGTAAATGTTCACTAAAATTTGATTTACTTTAACGCCTGCATGGTTTAGCATAGTGACAGTGAGAGCGTGAAACAACCAGACCGCGGCTCTGTGCCCGCGGCTATAAAAATAAGATTCAGGAGGAGACAGCAATATGGCCAAGAAGAAAACCATCCTCGACCTCTACAAGATGAAGGAAAACGGCGAAAAGGCCGTCTGGATGGTCATGTATGACTCCCTGTTTGCGTCTTACGCCGAGGACGCCGGCATGGATATGATACTCTGCGGCGACTCCATGGGCATGATAGTCTACGGCTGGCAGGGCACCGTGCCCGTCACGATGGACATGAGCATAGCCCACTGCCAGGGCGTCCGCCGCGGCGCGCCGAACACCTATCTCATAGGCGATCTGCCCTTCGGCGCCTATCACGCCAGCGTGGAGGACGCCGTCCGCAACGCCGTGCGCTTCTATAAGGAGGCCGACGTCGACGCCGTCAAGCTCGAGGGCGGCGTGGCCGTGGCCGACAAGATAGAGGCCATCACCAAGGCCGGAATGGTCGTGTTCGGCCACATCGGGCTAACCCCACAGTCCAGCGCCAGCATGGGCGGATTCAAGGCTCAGGGGCGCACCACCGACAGCGCCAAGGCTGTCATCGAGGACGCCATCGCCGTGTGGAAGGCGGGCGCCCGCGTGCTGCTGCTCGAGGGCGTGCCGGAGGAGGTCTGCTCCTACGTGCACAAGATGCTGCCCATACCCGTGTACGGCATCGGCGCCGGAGCCGACTGCGACGGGCAGGTGCTCCTGGCTGCGGACGCGCTGGGCATGTACAAGAACTTCACGCCCAAGTTCACCAAGAAGTACTGCGACATCGGCGCGATAGCCACCCAGGGCATGAGCGACTACATCAGGGAAGTCAAGGAGGGCGTGTTCCCTGCGCCCGAGCACAAGTACAAGATAAGCGGCGACATAGCCGAGTTTGAAAAGCTCTTTGAGGAGATGGCTCCGCGCTTTGGCGAGTGATACCCGGGCAAGCTTTGAGGCTTGACAACAGAGAGCAGGGAACATATAATTCAAAAGCCGGAAAACATACAACCGGCGGGCATGGCCAAGCTGCATACGGCAAGGCCTTGCCGTCATGACAGAGTAGGAACGGCGCGTTAAGTGCCATGGGATGGGAAGTTGCCCATGGACGAAGGGAGTCTATCTTCCGCGGTGCCGTCTCCGCGTCCGCTGCCACCCAAGGCGCACAATGCTCCTTCCGTGGCAACTGTCACGAAAGGAGCATTACAATTGAAAAAAGTCAACCCCCGTACCATTGCCCAGCTGGCAATACTGGTGGCGCTGGAGGTAGTGCTGTCGCGCTTCCTGTCCATCAACCTCTGGAGCAATAAGATAGGCTTTGCCTTTGTGCCTATCGCCGTGACCGCCATGCTATACGGACCCGTCACAACGGGCGTGACCGCCGCCGTGGCCGACCTGATAGGCGCGCTGCTCTTTCCGAGCGGTGCATTCTTCCCGGGCTTTACGCTGACGGCCTTCCTCAACGGCATGGTGTTCAGCCTGGCGTTCCACAACAAGCAGACCGCGCCGCGCATCCTGCTCGCCGTGGTCATTCGCGAGCTGGGCTTCAGCCTGTTCCTGAACACGCTCTGGCTCTCCATCATGTACAACTCGCCCTACTGGCCGCTGCTGACCACGGCCAGGCTCTGGCAGTGCCTCATCATGGTGCCGGTGCAGTTCACGGTCATATTGGTCATATCCAAGGCGCTGCCCCGCGCCATAAAGACCATGGCCTGAAATAATGCGCACCTGCGCGGAGAACACTCCGCGCAGGTGCTTTTTGCTTGATTGCCGCTGCTTCTGTATGCGTCCAAGTTATACTGGATTTAGCAAGCGGCATTGTACTTTTTTGCCCCGGCGCTATAAAATACAGACGTAAAGACGGGCGGGAAAGCCCACAATGCGGACATGGAGCCAGCAAAAAAGGAGAGATACACATGAAGCGAGTTACTTTCAATGACGGCAACAGCATCCCGATGGTGGGCTTTGGCGTGTTCACCATCCCCGCCGGCGAGGAGACCTACAACGCCACGCTCAACGCGATAAAGGCCGGGTACCGGCACATAGACACCGCCGCCGCGTACTTCAACGAGGCGGACGTCGGCCGCGCGGTGCGCGACAGCGGCGTCGCGCGCGACGAGCTGTTCATCACCAGCAAGCTCTGGCTGCAGGACTACGGCTACGAGGCGGCCACGAAGGGCATAGACACGTCCCTCAAGAACCTGGGCATGGACTACATGGATCTCTACCTGCTGCACCAGCCCTACGGCGACGTGGCCGGAGCCTGGCGCGCGCTGGAGGACGCCAAGGCGGCGGGCAAGATCCGCTCCATCGGCGTGAGCAATATGACGCCGAAGATCTGGAACAGCCTGGTCCCGCAGTTTGACACCATGCCTGCCGTGAACCAGGTGGAGTTCAACCCCTTTTGCCAGCAGCGCGAGCTGAGAGGAATACTCGACGCCGCCGGTGTGAAGCTGGAGGCCTATATGCCTCTCGGCCGCGGCAACAGCTCCATGCTCACGAACGAGGCAGTGACAAAGCTGGCCGCTAAGTACGGCAAGAACGCCGGTCAGATCATCCTGCGCTTTGAGACGCAGGAGGGCGCCATCGTCCTGCCCAGGAGCACCAACCCGAAGCACCTCGCAGGCAACCTGGACATCTTCGACTTTGAGCTGACCGACGGGGAGCTCAATGCCCTGCGCGCGCTGGACACCGGCAAGGGCAGCCACGACCCCGACGCCCCCGGCGTGGCGGAGATGCTGCTCAGCGCGTACAAGGTGCACGACTGAGCGCCCATAGGCCGGAGCCGAGGCGCAAAGCGCTATCCGCCGAGGCTCCGGCTCGCGCGGCGGAGGGCGGAAATTTGCTGTTGACAAACGCCGGCGCATGTGTTATTTTGCTTATGTTCGGTAGGTAAGGCTCCTACAGGGATACGGGCTGTTGCCGCGAAATGGTGGAGACACCATGAGCTGGTTTGAACAGGGTACATCGAACGCAAGGTGTACCATAATACAGCTTCATCGCCCTGTAGAGTTAAAGCTCAAACGAATGTGCGAAGGTTATTTGCTCCCGTATGTTCTCCGAACATGCGGGAGTTTTTGTTTGAAGGGAGGCGCGTTCGGTGGAACACGGCCAAAGTACCAGATACGATTCGCGACGGCGGCTCAACGGGCGCCGCGGACGCGCATGTCCGCGACGGCGCCGATAGGCCAGCGCTTACGTGACCGCCGTTTGCGAGTAAATTCGCAGACAGCGGGATTTTTATGCCCTTTTTCAGGAAAACAACGCCATGCGGCGATAACATAGATATTAACAGACAAGCGAGGTGAAAGAAATGGACACGGGAAGCAGTACCGGTGCACAATCAAAAACGTGGATGAACCCGCCCGTCGGATGGCAAATGCTTTCGCGTACCATTCTCTCACGGCATTGAACTGATAAAACGAAAAGGGCGGGTCTTCGCCGGTGCACTGTACACTTCCAAATTATACCCGATTTCAGATTTGGAGGTACAGAACATGATGAAGACCAATTTGAAAATGACGAATGTCCGCGCCAACGAGGCCGCCGTCAGAGCCGCCGCGATGCGCGACCGGCTCTATGCGGCGTCGGAGTATACCGCGGAAGAACTGCTCGGCCTCTACAGTGTCCCTGCGGGAGGGCTGACCGACGCGCTGGCAGAGCGCTCGAGGGACGAGTACGGAGCCAACATACTCACAAACGGGAAAAAGGATTCAGCGGCCAAAAGACTGGCGGAGGCGTTTATCAGCCCGTTCACGCTGGTGCTGCTGGCGCTCGCGGTAATATCCGTATTCACGGACATAGTGTTTGCCTCCGCCGGGGAGAGAAGCTATGCCACCGTCGGCATCATATCGGAGATGGTGATAATTTCCGGGACGCTCCGGTATGTGCAGGAGACGCGCAGCTGCAACGTGGCGGAAAAGCTCACCGGTATGCTCCACACCACAGCCTGCGCGGAGCGCGGAGGGGTGAAGCGTGAAATACCGATAGAGGAAATAGCGGTAGGAGACCTCATCCATCTGTCCGCCGGAGACATGATCCCGGCGGATCTCAGGATACTCACGGCCAAGGATCTGTTCATAAGCCAGTCCGCCCTGACCGGCGAGAGCGAGCCGGTCGAAAAGACCGCCTGCTCCGGCGGCGCGCGCGATTCGCTCACCGACACGGAGAACCTGGCGTTTATGGGCAGCAACGTAGTCAGCGGCAGCGCGACGGCCGTAGCCGTCGCCGTCGGGAACGGCACTATGCTCGGCAATATGGCCGGAAGCCTGAACGGCGAGGCGCCGAAAACAGCCTTTGAAAAGGGCGTAAACTCCGTGTCATGGGTGCTCATACGCTTCATGCTTATAATGGCGCCCGTGGTGCTGTTTATAAACGGCTTTACAAAGGGCGACTGGGTACAGGCGCTGCTTTTTGCCATCTCCGTGGCCGTGGGGCTCACTCCGGAGATGCTGCCGATGATAGTTACGGCCTGCCTTGCCAAAGGCGCGGTGGTGATGAGCCGTGAAAAGGTGATTATCAAAAACCTAAATTCCATACAGAACCTGGGCTCCATGGACATACTCTGCACAGACAAGACGGGCACTCTGACTCAGGACAGGGTCGTGCTGGAGTACCACCTGAACGTCGACGGCGCGGAAGATGAGCGCGTGCTGCGCCACGCCTTCCTGAACAGCTATTTCCAGACGGGGCTGAAGAACCTCATAGACATAGCCGTGATGGCCAGACAGCAGGAGCTGGGAACCGGCGACCTGACAGAGCGGTACACCAAGGTCGACGAGATACCTTTTGACTTTGAGCGCCGCCGCATGAGCGTGGTAGTCCGGGACAGAGCGGGTAAGACTCAGCTGGTGACCAAGGGCGCGGTGGAGGAGATGCTCAAGTGCTGCTCCTTCGCCGAGTGCGGCGGCAGCGTGCTTCCGCTCACGGACGAGGTGCGCTCGCTGGTCACAAGCAGGTCTGACGCAATGAACGAGCAGGGGATGCGCGTAATTGCCGTGGCTCAGAAGACCAATCCTGCGCCGGCGGGGGAGTTTTCGGCCGCAGACGAACGGGACATGGTGCTGATAGGCTTCCTCGCATTCCTCGACCCGCCGAAGGACACGACCAAGGCCGCCGTACAGGCGCTCACCGAATACGGGGTCAGCGTTAAGATACTCACCGGCGACAACGAAAAGGTCACGCGCGCAATCTGCTCTCAGGTGGGGCTGGACGCGGAAAACATGCTGCTTGGCTCCGAGATAGATGCGCTGACCGACGCGCAGCTGGGCAGGCTGGCCGCCGGCGTCACGGTATTTGCCAAGCTCTCTCCGGCTCAGAAGGCCAGGATAGTGAGCGTGCTGCGCGAGCGCGGCCACAGCGTGGGCTTCATGGGCGACGGAATAAACGACGCGGCCGCCATGAGGGCGGCCGACGTGGGTATATCTGTGGACACCGCCGTGGACATTGCAAAGGAAACGGCCGGCGTCGTGCTGCTGGAAAAAGACCTAATAGTGCTGGAGCGCGGCGTGATAGAGGGACGAAAAATATACGCCAATATGATAAAGTACATAAAGATAACGGCGTCGTCCAATTTCGGGAACATGCTCTCTGTGCTCGCGTCAAGCGCATTTCTGCCGTTCCTGCCCATGGCTTCCATACACCTGATACTGCTGAATCTCATATACGACGTCTCCTGCACCGCCATGTCCTGGGACAACGTCGACGCGGAATATCTCAGGTCGCCGCGCAAATGGGATGCCGCCGGCATCAGCCGCTTCATGCTCCGAATAGGCCCCACAAGCTCCGCCTTCGACATAGCGACATTCCTGCTTATGTACTTTGTCATATGCCCCGCGTTCACCGGAGGCGAGCTGTACACGAGCCTCGCCGATCCGGCGAGCCGGGCGCTGTACGTCTCGATCTTCCAGACAGGCTGGTTCGTCGAATCCATGTGGAGCCAGGCGCTGGTTATACACATGCTGCGCACGCCGAAGCTCCCGTTCGTGCAGAGCCGCGCCGCTGCGCCTGTGACCCTGCTCACGCTTGCCGGAAGCTGCGCCGTCACGGTCATACCGTTCACTCCGCTTGGCACGGCGCTTGGCTTCACGGCTCTCCCGGCGGCGTACTTCCTGTGGCTGGCGGCTATAGTGGCCGGGTACATGCTCCTGGCTACCGCTGTCAAGAAGTCCTATGTGCGCAGGTACGGCGAGCTGCTGTAAAAAAATATCAGGCCGGGATACCGGCCTGATACTGCTTTGAGATTTGTCAGCCCTCGATCACTACGCCGGGGCCGTTGGGGATGACGGCGACCTTGGCGTCGCGTCCCTTTATGGCGAAGGCCATTTCCAGCGCCTCGTCAAGCGTCGTGGCCAGCTGCATGTGCAGGCCGGAGATGAGCGCGGGGTTGACGAGGTCGGAGACGAAGATGAGCGGGTGGCGCACCAGCGTCCTGGCGAGGATCTGGCTGGTCCACTGCTCGGGAGCCGTGTCGGTGTAGGGCGTGTGTATGGCCTTCTCCAGGAATTCGGCGGGGTCGGCGGCCTTGGCGACGTTGTCGTAGAAGTCCTGCCCGCCGTGACCGTCGCGGCAGCCGGCAACGAGGATGATAACTCCGCCCTCGGGCAGCGCGGCGTCGGCGGTGGACATGGCCTTGGTGGTCTGGTAGAGGTTCTGATCCAGCGGGAAGCCGCCGTTCGTCACGACGGCGACGTCGCAGTCGGCCTTCTTGACGCTGACCAGCGAACGCAGGAAATCGCAGCCGCGCTCATGGGCGGCCTCCATGTCGCCCGCGAAGGAGCCTATGACTTTTTTCTCACCGTTGAGCACGACGTTGACTATAAAGGCCAGATTGGCCTTGCGCGCGGCGTAGACCATGTCTTTGTGCACCACGTTGTCGCAGAGGTTGCCCGTGCGGGTGTTGGGGTCGTTGAGCGAGCCGCCGCAGTGGTTGGCCATTATCGTCTCGTAAGAGGATACGCCCGGCAGCACGGACTTGCGTCCGCCGGAGAAGCCGGCAAAGAAGTGCGCCTCGATGAAGCCCTCGGATATCAGCAGGTCGGCCTCGGCGGCGATCTTGTTTATAACGCACCTGCCGCCGCTGGGCAGGGTGCCTATCTCCTTTAGGCCGTCGGCGTTGCGCGCGTCGTGAAGCACTATCTCCTCGTGCTCGACTATCTCCTCGCCGAACTTGCTTATCAGCTCCTCGCGCGTCGTGCTGCGGTGGGAGCCGGTGGCTATGAGCAGGCGTATGCGCGCCTCAGGGCTGACGCTCCTGATCCTGCGCAGGAGCATCGGGGTTATCAGCCGGGAAGGTATCGGACGGGTGTGGTCGGAGCAGATTATCACCACATCCTTCTTGCCCACAGCCAGCTCCTCCAGGCGCGGCGAGCCGATGGGGTTGTCCAGAGACTCCTCGATGACTGCGGCCTGATCCTCACGGGCAGGGTAGCTGCTCTGGCGTCCGGACAGGACTCCGGCGAAGTTCTTATCCTCCAGGCGCAGGTGCAGCGTCTTTTTGTCGAAAGGCAGATCCATTTCAAACATGTTTATCTCTCTCCCTGAAAACCATATTTTATATCAAAGGTGATTCTAGTATAATAAGTATGGCAAGAGAAATAAACCACATTTGATATCATCATGTGTTAACATTTCTCCGGACATGGTGTATAATGTCCTCAGCACAGTCGGAGGAGGCAGCATGGATCACTCTTACCTTATATCCTTTCTGGATAAGCGGAGCATACCGATAATAACCCGCAAGCGCCGCACCTACCTTGCGTACTTCGGGCTTGAGCAGGAGTATACCTACGTCCTGCGCGAGGGCGTCGTAAAGACCAGCGTGATACTGCGCGACGGACGTGAGTTCAACATCTCGTACATCAAGGGACCCGACATAATATCCCTTCTGCGCGACGAGGTCAGCAGCTACACCTCCGCGCCGTTCAACGTGCGTGTGGAGTCGGAGTCGGCCTCGTTCTACCGCATACCGCGAGTAAAGTTCTGGAACTACGTGAACGGCGACGCAGAGCTGCAGAAGTACGTGAAGGAGTATTACCGCGCCAGCCTGGCCGAAGCCATACGGCGGCAGCAGCTCATGATAATGAACGGCAAGACCGGCGCGGTCTGTGCGCTGCTGTACACACTGGTCAGCCAATTCGGCGCGGAGCGCGGAGACGGCTGGCTGATAGACTTCCCGGTAACCAACGAGGACATAGCGGGCTTCTGCGGCATTTCCACGCGCAACAGCGTCAACCGCATACTGCACCGGCTCAAGGACGAGGGCGTGATAGACATACGCGACCAGCGCATACTCGTCCTGGACATGTCATATCTTCATCAGTACGTTCAGGATTGACTTATACCCACCGCCTTGCTACAATGGGGCGGAATTTGATTCAAAGGAGGCGTCGGCTTGAGCCAGGCGGAAGCGAGCGCTCAGTACGCTCAGGCATTGAAGGCCGGACAGAAGACCTACAGGGAGTGCGTCCTTGAGGGGCGCTATCCGTATTTGCAGATACTCGACGAGATACTCAGCGACCAGATGGTGGCCGGGCGCGTAGACCTGGGCGTCATAGACATACCCGCCGACCAGATCGTGGGAACCAAGAGCAAGGGGAGGCGCACTGCTTTCGCCGCCGACTTCATGCCGCTGCTGGACGCCGACACGGAATTCGCCGCCAAGTGGATAGAGCTCTGCGCCGCGCATCTCAGCGACGAGGGAATACGCGACCCTATCCGCTGCTGCGAGTACATGGGGCGCTTCTACGTGCAGGAGGGCAACAAGCGCGTCAGCGTGCTCAAAAGCTTCGGTTCGCCCTCCGTACCCGCCTATGTCACCAGGGTGATACCCCTGTACTCTGATGACGAGGCGGTGCAGATTTACTACGAATTCATGGACTTTTACCGCCTGAGCGGACAATATCAGGTGTATTTCAGCCATCGCGGCGGTTTTTCCAAGCTCCAGGCCGCGCTGGGTCACGACCCGGGCTACGTCTGGAATCAGGACGAGCGCAGGCGCTTCCAGTCCGGCTGGCACTATTTCAAGACGGCCTTCGACAAGCTCGGCGGAGACAAGCTGGGAGTGACGGTGGCCGACGCCCTGCTGGTGTGGCTGGAGTTCTACCCCATCGGCACGCTTAAAGAGCTGACCCAAAAGGAGATAAGCCGCTCCCTTACCGCCATCTGGGATGACGTCAAGGCGAGGGCTCAGGCCGAGCCTATAGAGGTCAGCGTGGACGACGAGGAGAAGTCCGCCCCGCCCAAGGGGCTGCTGGGGCGCATCTTCGGCTCTCACATGCTGCCGAACCACTTGAACATCGCGTTCGTGAACCAGATAGACCCGGCTCACAGCACGTGGATAGCCGCGCACGACCTCGGCCGGCACACGCTGGAGAAGGCCATGCCGGGTGAGACTACGGTCAGGGTGTACAACCTTGACCCCGGCCGGGACATAGACACGGTCATGAACGAGGCGGCCGAGGACGGCGCGCAGGTGCTGTTTGCAACCACGGCTCCGCTCATATCCGCCTGCCGCAAGCTCGCGGCCCGCAGGCCGGAGCTGAAAGTCCTCAACTGCTCGGTCGCAATGCCGTACCCCGGCGTGCGCACGTACTACAGCCGCGTGTACGAGGGCAAGTTCGTCACCGGCGCCATAGCCGGCGCGCTGACAAAGACCGACAGAATAGGCTACGTGGCCAGCAACCCTATATTCGGCGTGCCGGCCAGCATCAACGCCTTCGCGCTGGGCGCGCAGCTCACCAACCCGGACGCGCGCGTTCACCTGGCCTGGTCGTGCGTCAGCAACGATCCCATCAGCGAGCTGAAGGGCAAGGGCGTGGACATCATATCCAACCGGGACGTGCCAATGCCTAACATGCCCCAGGGCGAGTGGGGACTCAGCCGCGTGCTGAGCGACGGAAGCCTCAAGGCTCTGGCCTCGCCGTACTGGGACTGGGGCAACTTCTATATAAGGCTGGTCACTTCCATACTGAACGGCGGCTGGGATGCGCTGGCGTACAAGGGCGCGGGCAAGGCGGTCAACTACTGGTGGGGCATGGCCTCCGGCGCCGTGGGGCTGATGCTCTCCGACGACCTGCCCGACGGCATGCGCAGTCTTGCGAATATACTCTGCCAGGAGCTGATAGACGGCAAACTGACCGTGTTCCACCGAAAGTACCGCTCCCAGGACGGCAAGATTCAAAGCGACGGCAACCGCTGGCTCAGTCCCGAGGACGTACTGCACATGGACTGGCTGCTGGACAGCGTGGATGGCAGCATACCTGGCTTTGACGAGCTGCTGCCCATGGCGCGCGCAATCGTCCGTATCCAGGGCATATACCGCGACTCGCTCCCGCCGGAGAAGGGGGGAGCCGCAATATGAAGCTCCTCTTGCTGTCAGATAAAGAGAGTCCCTACCTCTGGGACTACTACAGACCCGGACGCCTGTCCGAATACGACCTGATGCTGTCCTGCGGCGACCTGAAAGCGAGCTACCTGTCCTTCTTGGTCACCATGGGGCGCGCACGCCTGCTGTATGTCCACGGCAACCACGACGTAAACTACAGCCGGAACCCGCCGGAGGGCTGCGACTGCATCGAGGACAAGCTCGTCACGGTAAACGGCCTGCGCATACTCGGCCTCGGCGGAAGCCTGATGTACAGCGGTGCGCCGCATCAGTACACCGAGCGGCAGATGCGCCGCCGTCTGTGGAAGGCGGGCTGGGCTATCCGCCGCGCCGGGGGCGTGGACATAGTCCTGACGCACGCGCCACCGAGAGGCTACGGCGACGCGGAAGACCTGGCTCACCGGGGCTTTGAGGCGTTCATGCCCTTCCTGGATAAGTACAAGCCCAAGTACCTGATACACGGCCACGTGCACATGAACTACGGCCGCGACATACCCAGAACCGTACAGCGCGGCGAGACCACGATAGTCAACGCCTGGGAGCGCTACGTGCTGGAGATATAGCGAAAGACCTGAGCTGCGCTTCGTCGTCGTCGCAAGCTGCATATCCTTCGCTACCGGCTAAAGCCGAGAGCTCAGTCATTACGCTGCTCCTCCTCTCCCATGAAGTGCAGAATGCACTTCGTGGGTTCCCAACCGGCGCTGCGCTTCGTTGCAAGCTGCATATTCTTCGCTCCCGGCTAAAGCCGAGAGCTCAGTCATTACGCTGCTCCTCCTCTCCCACGAAGTGCATTCTGCACTTCGTGGGTTCCCAGCGGCCGATGGGGATCGGCACTGCGCTTCGTCGCAAGCTGCATATCCTTCGCTGCTCCTCCTCTCCCGATGAGTGCGATTCGCACTCATCGGGAACCCGAAGTATTTTCGGCGACGTACACGCCGCCGCCAAAAATGATCCCAGTCCCTTTCGCGCCCATAGGGTGCGAAACTCTACGAGGTTTTTGATAAGCTGAGACCTGAGCTGCGCTCAGGTCTTTTTTTGCAAACGCCGAGAAACATACGGCAATATGGCCAATTTGCCGCCGGAGCGCTTGTATAATACCTACAGAGTTGCGGTCTTTGCGGCAAAAGAGCAAATAAGTGGTTGACAAAGTCTGCATGCTGAGCTAGACTTAACATAAACTCTAACGTGTTAGAGTAATCTTCGCGCCAGGCGTTGCAAGGGGAGGGAGAGGCATGGCAGGCGCTTTCATAAAGCTGCTGAATATGAGCATAGCCGCCAGCTGGCTGGTTCTGGCTGTCATACTGCTGCGCTTCGTGCTGAAAAAGGCGCCGAAATGGGTGAATCCCCTGCTGTGGGGCGTGGTGGCGCTGCGCTTGGTCATGCCGTTTTCGGTTGAGAGCGTGCTGAGCCTCATACCCAGCGCTCAAACCGTGAGCACCGTGCCCGCCGGGATACAGTCACAGCCGGAGGCCGTGCGCCCGGTGATAGACAGCGGCGTGCGGTTCATAGACAACGCATTCAACCCGGTCATATCCCAGGCGTTTGTGGACGCTCCCTCGCCGGAAGCCGTGGCGGAGCCGGTGCTGCGCGCCGCCGATGTGGCGGCGATAGTGTGGGCTGCGGGGCTCGCGGCGCTTCTGCTGTACGCCGCTGTGAGCTGGCTCAGGCTGAGAAGCCGCGTGAGCACCGCCGTGCGGCTGAGGGACAACGTGTACCAGAGCGAGTTTGTCTCCTCGCCCTTCGTGCTGGGAATGTTCAGGCCGAAGATATACCTGCCGTTTACCATAGACAGCGCGGACGCGGAGTACGTCATCGCGCACGAGCAGGCGCATATAGCGCGCCGCGACACCTGGATAAAGCCGGTAGGCTATCTGCTGCTGTGCGTCTACTGGTTCAATCCCGTCATGTGGCTGGCGTATGTCCTGCTGTGCCGCGACATAGAGTACGCCTGCGACGAGCGCGTGGTCAGCGCCTACACCCCGTCCGAGCGCGCGGACTACTCCGAGGCGCTGTTGACGTGCAGCGTGAAGCGCGCTCACATCACCGCGTGCCCCGTCGCCTTCGGCGAGGCCAGCGTGAAAGACCGCGTCAAGCGCGTCCTGAGCTACAAGAAGCCCGCGTTCTGGATAGCCGCAGCCGCCGTCGCGGCGGTGGTCGTAGTGGCGGTGTGCTTCCTCACTGACCCGGTGGGCGAGGAAGGGGCAGGCGTGCAGGGCACATCCGAGCCTACTGTGGGCGCAAGCCCGGACGAGGTGACCATGCTCTACGAAGACGCCGGGAACCTGCCCGGCGAGGTGGTGCAGTCCGTGCGCAGCTACGTTTCGGACATTGCCGGGGAAATAGGCGCGCTGGGCGAGAGCGGCGACGCAGGGGAGACTTTCACCGTCTCGGCAGCCGGCGTTTTGTACACCAACTGGCACCTGACTGAATACGGTGAGGCCGAGATTGCGCTCTGCCGTGTGGACTACAGCATAGATATAAGCCCCGCGTTGAGCTTCGACTACAGCGGCTGGAGCTTCACGGACGGGCAGTTGTCGGAGCGCATCTATCTGTTCTTCTGCCGGGACGGGGACAGCTATGTCTTATTCGACACCGCCGCGCAGGAGTACATAGACGGCTTCGGCAGCGGACAGGGCATTGAAAAGTACGACGAAGCCGCAATAGCGCTGTTTGACGAATACCAGAGAGCGATGTATTACGCCTCGGCGAGCTTTACCCTGCCGGAAGGGCTGACGCCAGGGCAGTTTGACCGCAATATAGGCTACCTTGGCGGCTGGGTGCTCGGCTCTGACGCCTACGAGTTCCACTACACAGGCAATAATTCCGGCCGGGAGTACGCCTACTCGGAGGGCAGCATCCTCACTTTCAACGCGGCCGACTACCCGGAGGGCATAGTCGAGCGCTCGGGCACGTCTATCGAAAACATAGTGCTGAGCTCCAACCACACCTGGCTGGAGGACGGACACGCCGTGAGCCGCGATTACCACATGAAGTACTCGGCCTACGCCGCCAAGCAGTATTACGACCTCTACGTCGCCTCAGACCTTGAGGAGCTGGCCGATATGGGCGTGGACGTGAAAACCATACCGACGCAGAGCGAATACTGGACGGTATACATAGTGCATCCCGCCCTGAAAATTGGGTATCAGGTGTCGCTGGCCGCCAACCGCTACAGTCTGGAGGACACGATTTACTTCGCCCGCAGTCTGCTCTACCACGGCGATAAGTATGTCATGCCGGAGGATGTGGGCGTGGGCAATGAGTTCAACGACTCAATCGGCGTGTATTACGGCGCGCGGGAGTATGTGGCCGAGCAGGCCAACCGCCTTATGGCCGACGGAGGCGACTGGGTGATCTACGCCCGGACGGAGAGCGTGGCGAAGCGGATAGAGACGGGCGTGACCGTCACGGAAAACAGCGCGGACTACGACCTGGTGTTTTACCGCTTCGACTATTCGATACGCACCGAGTCCGCGCCGGACGGGGACGGCATACGCAGTGCGCTGGCTCTGTTCAAGTCCGGCACCTACGGAGAGGAGTACCTGGGCGGGATCGAGGAGTCCGAATTGAGCCTTTACGGAGATCACGCCACGGCGGCCAGGCTGCTCTACCTCAAGTCCGACGGCTCCGAGCGAATCGAGTACCTGGCAATAACGCCGCTCAGCTCCGACGGCGAGACCAAGTGGGTCGCGGACGAGGCCGACGCCGGCAACCTTCTGACAGACGTGCGCAGCAACTACCAGTACGGAGGAGAGCGCGCCTACCGGCTGGACTTTTACCTGCTGGCCTCGAGGCGCGGCGGATTCGACACCACTGAGAGCTACACCATAAACACCGGCAGCCCGCACTATGAGCGCGTGGACGAACTCTACAAGGCCTGAACAGGCCGGGAAGGAGCAGAAATGAAACGATTTATCCCAGTCGCAATGGCGCTCGCGCTGTTGCTCGCGGCCTGCGGCGAGGACGCGCCCGCGCCTACAAGCGTGCAGACCGAGGCTGTGACGCCCGCCGTGACTGAGCCGGCTGTGCCCTCTGACACTCCGCAGCCCGAGCGCGGCGGACTCTCGCCCACGGCCGTGGCGGCTTTGAACGAGCTTGAATTCATCCGAGGCTCGGAGCTGGCAGGCGAAGACGACGAGCGGCTGATACGCGAAACGCTCACGTACTATTTCCTGATGCGCAACGACATGCTCTGCGAGCGCGGATATGACGTGCCCGACTTCACCACGTTCTTCGACACGTCCTCGCCGGATTACGACAATCTGGTGTACAACGTGGACAAGGCACGCTACTTCGCCATGCTCGCGCAGGTGAACGGGTCGCCGGAGTATGTGTGGTACAACACGACCGTCACTTTCAGCAGCCTCAAAATAGACGGCGACACGGCCAGCGCGGAGGTCTACGACCTGCTGGATATGATTTACGACGGCTCGGACAACATGTCCGCGCAGGGCACGACAAATTACGTGGACATGCGCTGCGTGGACGGCGTGTGGCTCATAACTGACATAACCCCGACAGACACCTTCGACGGAGCCGTAAGCCACGAGGAGCTGCTTGAAGACATCGCCGAGCTGGAAGCTCAGCTTGAAACCTGAGGAGGAGAAAACATGAAGCGATTATTCCCGGTAGTTATCGCACTCGCGCTGCTGCTGTCCGCCTGCGGTGCGGCTCAGCCGGCGCCTACGCCTGCTCCGACGCCCTCGCCCGTGTCAACTCCGGCCGCAACGCCGCAGCCAACGCCCGAGACGGACGCCGCCTCGTCGGAGCTGTCTCCGCTGTGCAGCTGGGCTCTGCAGGAGCTGGACAGACTGCGCCAGATCGATTATGCCAGAGACAATAACGTCACGCACATAAAGGATACGGTCAGGCTCTTTCTGTATATGCACTACGACATGTTCGCCGAGCGGGAATACCAATTCCCGGACTTCTCGCCCTTCCTCGACCCGAACGGCGAGGGCTATGAAAAGCTGCTGTACTTCGTGGCTGAGACGCAGTACATACACCTTGACGATGGCTTTGACGAAGACGTGCAGTGGTACAACGTCGACCTGGACTTCGAGAGCGTAGAGGTGGACGGAAACAGCGCCTCCGTCACGGTGAGAGCCGACTATGACATCGTGCGCGGCGACGGCTCCTCCGGCGGGATGACCAACATCTCCTTCTTTAAGTTGAATAAGCTTGACGGCGTCTGGTACCTCTCGGACATGGAGCCTGACAGCATTTACGGCAGTGACAGGCACGGCACCTATGAGGAGCTGCTCGAGCAGATAGCCGCCCTTGATGGCGCGGACTGAGCCGATAAGCGCCGCAGCGGGCGGAAACGTGAAAAAATATTTACTTTCCGGGCAAAATAGCCCTTGCATTATGCCGCACGCTGTGGTATTATACTTTAGCTTGCGCGGCATGTTCCGCGCTCAATCAGGTCGGTCCGCTGCCGAGGCGTTTGCCCGCCGGTATGAACGTCCGTATCGAAAGAGGGATTTACTATGGATCTGGTCAAGGCTCTGACCGAAAAGTACATGAAGCCCGAGCTTCCCGAGATGAACGTGGGCGACACCGTCCGCGTCACCGTCCGCGTCAAGGAAGGCAACCGCGTCCGCAATCAGGCGTTCGACGGCACCATCATCGCCAAGAAGCACGGCGGCATCAACGAGACCATCACCGTCCGCCGCATCAGCTACGGCGTCGGCTGCGAGAAGGTCTTCCCGGTGCATTCCCCCACGATCGTCTCCGTCGAGACCATCCGCCGCGGCAAGGTTCGCCGCGCCAAGCTTTACTACCTGCGCGACCGCGTGGGCAAGAAGGCCAAGGTCAAGGAGCGCATCTGACACAGCGTGTCCGCAAAATCCGCCGCATAAGCGGCGGATTTTTGCGTATGATGCGGCTAAATTTCAATTTTCTGTTGCCACGCGGGCGCGCGGACTGTATAATAAAAAGACAGCTTTTTTGATCGAGGTAATACGATGAACGAAACTATCAAACGGAAGGACGCCGCCCCGGCGCCTAAGGACGACGATAGAAGTCTGACTCGAGATATATATGACTGGATGCAGTGCATCGTGGTCGCCATCATAGTCTGTGTGCTGCTGTTCAGCTTCTGCGTCCGGCTGGTCGACGTAGTTGGCGACAGCATGAATCCGACGCTTGTGAACGGCGACAAGATCATTGTCTCCAACCTGTTCTATGACCCCAAGCCCGGAGACATCATAGTCTTCCGCAAGGACGAGTACCGCGACGAGCCGCTGGTAAAGCGCGTGATCGCGGTCGAAGGCCAGACGGTCAACATCGACTTCGAGCGTGGTATCGTCTACGTGGACGGCGAGCCGATCGACGAGCCGTATATCGCCGAGCCGACCACGGAGCCGCTGGATTTCACCGGCGAGATAACCGTCGATGAGGGCTGCGTATTTGTCATGGGCGACAACCGCAACCACTCCACCGACAGCCGCTACTCGCTCATCGGCCAGGTGGACGAGCGCTGCATAATGGGCAAGGTGTACTTCACACTTTTCCCGATCAAGAATTTCGGGAGCGTGTATTCCTGATGGACAACGGCCTTGAAAAGCTGAATATACAGTGGTACCCCGGACACATGACCAAGGCCGGGCGCATGATAAGCGCCAATGTGGCCAATGTCGACGCGGTCTGTGAGATACTGGACGCGCGCATACCCACGGCAAGCCGTAACCCGGACATAGACAGCCTGGCCGCCGGCAAGCCGCGCCTCGTGCTGCTCAACCGCTCCGACCTGGCCGACCCCTCGGCCAGCGCGCAGTGGAAGGCGCACTTCAAGGCGCAGGGCATGGCCGTCCTGGAGACGGACTGCAAGTCCGGCAAGGGCGTGGGCGCGTTCTCCGGCGCCGTCAGGTCGCTGCTCAAGCCGCTGCTGGAGCAGCGCGCCGCAAAGGGACAGGCCACGCGCGCCCTGCGCGTCATGGTGCTCGGCATACCCAACGTGGGAAAGAGCACGTTTATCAACCGCGTCGCCGGAAAGAAGGCCGCCGCGGTGTCCGACCGCCCCGGCGTCACGCGCGGGCGGCAGTGGATAACCGTGGACAGGGGGCTCGAGCTGCTCGACACCCCGGGCATACTCTGGCCCAAGTTCGACTCTCAGGAGGTAGGCGAGCTGCTTGCGGTCACCGGCGCGATAAAGGACGACGTCCTCGACCGCGAAACGCTGGCTGCCAACTTCCTGGTGCGGCTCTCGCGTCTCTACCCGGACGCGCTCCGGCAGAGGTACAAGCTCGACCCCGACGCGGGAATGGCAGGTTGGGAGCTGCTGGAGCAGGCGGCGAAAAACCGCGGCTTCCTCGCCGGGCGCGGCGAGTACGACACCGAGCGCATGAGCGCCGTGCTCCTGGACGAGTTCCGTGGCGGCAAGCTGGGCAGAATAACGCTCGAGCGGCCTCCGGAGCAGGGGAGCGACGGGCAATGAGCGGCGGCATCGACCTCTGGGAGCTGGAAAACGCCGTCCGCGGCGAGGGCTACGGCGTCGTGTGCGGAGTGGACGAGGCCGGACGCGGGCCGCTGGCAGGCCCCGTGTGCGCCGCCGCAGTTATTTTGCCGCGCGGCCTCGTGATAGAGGGCTTGAACGACTCCAAGAAGCTCACCGAAAAGCGGCGCGAGTCGCTCTATGTGGAGATCACCTCCTCCGCCGAAGCCTACGGCATCGCCTTCGCAAGCGTGGAGGAGATAGAAAAGCTGAACATACTCGGCGCGACCTACCTCGCAATGAACCGGGCGATAGCCGCGCTGGGGCGTGAGATAGACCTCGCGCTGATAGACGGCAACCGGAACGCCGGGATAGAATACCCCAGCCGCACCGTGGTCAAGGGCGACAGCCTGTGCGCCTCTATCGCTGCGGCGAGCGTGCTGGCCAAGGTCACCAGGGACAGATACATGACCGAGCTGGATGAGCGCTACCCCGGATACGGCTTTGCAAGGCACAAGGGCTACGGCACCAAGGCGCACTACGCCGCGATACGTGAGCTGGGCGCCAGCCCGGTGCACAGGCCGTCCTTTTTGAGGAAGATGCACTGATGGACGCCCGCAAGCTGGCCGGACGCGAGGCCGAAGCGCGCTGCGCGGAATACCTGCGCGCGCGGGGATACAAAATACTGGCCATGAACTACGCCTGCCGCGGCGGAGAGATAGACATAGTCGCCGCAAAGGGCGCATATCTGGCCTTTGTAGAGGTCAAGGAGCGCGCAAACCGCCGCTTCGGCGAGGCGCGCGAGGCCGTGACCAGGACTAAGCAGGCGCGACTGCGCCTGGCGGCCGGCATGTGGCTCTCCACGCATGACACGGATTTGCAGCCGCGCTTCGACGTGGCGGAGATATACCCCGGCGAGGGCAAGCCGGAAATACACTATATAGAAAACGCTTTTGAATAGGAGTGGGAGAATGCAGTACCACAGCACCCGGGGGCTGAAAGAAAACATTTCCGCGGCGGAGGCCATCATACGCGGCCTCGCGCCCGACGGTGGACTCTACGTGCCGGATAGCTTTCCGCACATAAGCACGGATGAGATCGAGGCGCTGTGCAGGCTCGATTACCGCGAGCGCGCCGCACGCATAATGGCGCCCTATCTGGACGACTTCACCGCCGGGGAAATACGCACATTGTGCGAGCAGGCCTACGGCGCCAACTTTGACAGCGAGGAAATAGCCCCCACGCGCTTCATAGACGAGACCACCGCCTACCTGGAGCTGTGGCACGGTCCCACCAGCGCCTTCAAGGACATGGCGCTGCAGATGCTGCCCAGGCTGCTCACGGCCTCCCTGCGCAAGCGCGGAGTGAAGCCCGGCGTCTGCATACTCGTCGCCACAAGCGGCGACACCGGCAAGGCCGCTCTGGAGGGCTTCGCCGACGTGCCCGGCACCCGCATCCTGGTGTTCTATCCGCGCGACGGCGTCAGCGACGTCCAGCGCCTGCAAATGGTCACGCAGTCCGGCGACAACGTCGGCGTCTGCGCCGTCGAGGGCAACTTTGACGACGCCCAGACCGGCGTGAAGCGCATCTTCTCCGACAAGGAGCTCGCAGCCGAGCTGGAGCAGCGCGGCTGGTTCCTGTCCTCGGCCAACTCCATCAACTGGGGACGCCTGCTGCCGCAGATTGCCTACTACTTCTCCAGCTACTGCGACTTTGTCAACGCCGGGCTCATACTCCCGGGCGAGCCCATGAACTTCTGCGTTCCCACCGGCAACTTCGGCAACATCCTCGCCGGCTGGATAGCCAAGCAGATGGGGCTGCCGGTCGAGCGCTTCCTGTGCGCCTCGAACGAGAACAACGTCCTCACGGACTTCATCAACAGCGGCGTGTACGACAAGCGCCGCGCCTTCCACCTCACGAACAGCCCGAGCATGGACATTCTGGTGTCCAGCAATCTGGAGCGCCTCCTGTACTTCATGACCGGGGACGCGGCCAAGGTCGCCGGGTGGATGGCTCAGCTCTCCGAGCAGGGGCATTACGACGTCGGCGAGGAGCTGCTCGGCCGCATATCCGCCGACTTCTCCGCCGGGTTCTGCACCGACAGCGGCGCGAGCGTGGAGATAGCCCGCGTCTGGGTCGAGCACGGCTACCTGATGGACACCCACACCGCCGTGGCCAGCGCCGTGCTCTCCGCCTACCGCTTCGCCACCGGCGACGAGACGCCCACCGCCGTCGTGTCCACGGCCAGCCCGTACAAGTTCTGCACCAGCGTCCTCAACGCCCTCGGCGTCAACAGCAACGCCCCCGGCCACGAGCTGATACGCGAGCTTGAGCGCGTGACCGGCACCAAGGCGCCGGCTCCCCTGGCCTCGCTGGGCGAAAAGGCTGAGCGCTTTGCGGACTGCACGGCTCCAGAGGGAATGAAAAAAGTGGTGGAGGACTTCCTGTCCTGACATATGTACGGCGGGCGCTGCCGCCCGCCCGGGTATAAACGCCTCTCGGATGTCAGAATTTTGCGCTTTTCTGCTTGAAGGTGGAGCAGCAGGTCTCGCCGGTGGTGTGAGCGGTGCGGCCGTCGACCTTGATGCGGTCGGCGTTGCAGCCGGTGCCGTGCTCATTGTACTCGCAGTTGGCCGCGTCGCAGCCGATAACGGTCTTGCAGGAACGGTTTTTGTTCTCAGTCATGACATTGCCTCCAAAAGCTTAGTAGGGCTGTCGCCCGAAAATATTATTTACGCCTATTAACTCTAATATACGGAGGTGCGCTTTTGGCGCTTTACGCAATCGGAGACCTGCATCTCTCGCTGGGCGCCGACAAGCCGATGGACGTGTTCGGCGGCAGGTGGATAAATTACGTGGACAAGCTGGTCGAGGGCTTTTCGCAGCTGACCGACGGTGACACCACCGTGCTGTGCGGCGACCTCACCTGGGGCATGTCCCTGGAGAGCGCGCGGGAGGACTTCCTGTTCATCGACCGCCTGCCCGGCAGGAAGGTCGTGCTCAAGGGCAACCACGACTACTGGTGGAGCACCGCGTCCAAGGCCAAACGCTTCTTCGCCGAAAACGGTATTGACACGATTGATATACTGTATAATAACAGCATCCTCTACGGCGACACGGCTCTGTGCGGCACGCGCGGCTGGTTCTACGAAGAGGAGCGGGGAACCGAGCACGACAGGAAAATAATGCTCCGTGAGATCGGCAGGCTGGAGGCCTCGCTGAAAGCGGCGGGGGACAGGGAGAAAATAGCCTTTCTCCATTACCCTCCCAAATATTTGAATTACGAGTGCCCGGAGATACTGGAGATGCTGGAAAGGTACGGCGTGCACGAGTGCTATTACGGGCACATACACGGCAAGGGCTGCCCCGCAGCCTTCCAGGGAGAGAAAAACGGCGTCCGGTTCAGGCTCGTCAGCGCCGACCATGTCAATTTTTCGCCCGTGAAAGTGCGGGATTAAAAGAATAGTCATTGCTTTTATTTGCGCTATCTGCTATAATGCTATGCGCGTTAAATTCTGAGGAAACTTTTTTCACCGATAAATAACTAGGAGGAATCCACCCCATGGTCGTCAAGAACGTAGAAAAGAAAGACAACAACACCGCTATCTTCCAGGTCGAGATCGACGCCGACGCCTTTGAGCAGGCTGTCAACAAGGCCTACAAGAAGCTCAAGAACAGCATATACGTCGCCGGCTTCCGCAAGGGCAAAGCCCCCCGCGTGGTCATCGAGGGCATGTACGGCGCCGACATCTTCCACGATGAGGCCGTACAGGACATGGCTCCCGAGGCTTTTGAGTATGCGGTCAAGGAAGAAGACCTCAACACCGTGGGCACCCCCTCCGTCGCCGATTACAACGTCGACGAGAACAAGGTCTGCACCATTACCTTCACCACCGACCTCTACCCGGTCGTCACTCTCGGCGAGTACAAGGGCATCGAGGCTCCCTACGCCGAGCCCGTCGTGACCGACGAGGAGATCGACCAGCAGGTCGAGGATACCCGCAAGCGCAACGCCCGCTACATCGATGTCGAGCGCCCCGTCAAGGAGGGCGACACCATCGTGTTCGACTTCGAGGGCTTCGTCGACGGTGTGCCTTTCGAGGGCGGCAAGGCCGAGAACTACTCCCTGGAGATCGGCTCCGGCATGTTCATCCCCGGCTTCGAGGATCAGCTTGTCGGCATGAAGGCCGAGACCGACGGCGAGGTCAACGTGACCTTCCCCGAGCAGTACGACCCGAAGCTGGCCGGCAAGGACGCCACCTTCAAGGTGAAGATCCACGCCGTACGCGAGCCGCAGCTGCCCGAGCTTGACGACGAGTTCGCCAAGGACGTCAGCGAGTTTGACACCCTCGACGAGTACAAGGCCGACCTCAAGGCCAAGACTCTCGAGCGCAAGACCGAGGGCGCTGAGGCCGACTTCAAGAACGCCGTTATTTCCAAGGCCATCGAGAGCATGGAGGTCTCCATCCCCGAGAGCATGATCGCCGAGAAGATAGACGAGTTCCTGATGAACTACGCCGACAGCATGGGCGCGCGCGGCATGTCCCGCGAGAATCTGCTCAAGGCCATGGGTCTCGACGACGCCACCTTCTCCGCCATGATGCGCCCCGCGGCTGAGCGCCAGGTGCAGGCTGACCTGCTCCTCGAGGCCGTCGCCAAGGCCGAGAATATCGAGGCCACCGAGGAGGACAAGAACGAGTTCTACAACAAGCTCGCCGCCGACTACGGCGAGGAGGCAGAGAAGATCAAGGGTATGATCGACGAAAACCTCATGGTGCAGGATATAGTCCACCGCAAGGCTGCCGACGTCATGTACGACAGCGCAGTAAAGACTGAGCCCAAGCCGGATGAGGAGACTCCCGCCGCGGACGAGGCTCCTGCCGAGGAGACGGGCGACTAATCCGCCTTCAAACCGGTTAAGCTCATTTAACAGCGTATACTAACCCAAGGAGGAACAAATAAATGAGTTTGGTACCGTATGTAGTGGAGCAGACCTCGCGCGGCGAGCGCTCCTATGACATCTTCTCCAGGCTGCTGAACGACCGTATCGTCATGCTCTGCGAGGAGGTAAACGCAACCACCGCCAGCCTCGTCGTGGCGCAGCTCCTCTATCTTGAGGCGCAGGACCCCGACAAGGACATCCAGTTCTACATCAACAGCCCCGGCGGCTCCGTCACCGACGGCATGGCCATCTACGACACGATGCAGTACATCAAGTGCGACGTGTCCACCATCTGCATCGGCATGGCCGCCAGCATGGGCGCGTTCCTGCTCAGCAGCGGAACCAAGGGCAAGCGCCTCGCGCTTCCCAACGCGGAGATAATGATCCACCAGCCCAGCGGCGGAACCCAGGGGCAGGCCAGCGATATAAAGATCCAGGCCGAGTGGATGCTCCGCACCCGCGAGAAGCTCAACCGCATCCTGGCCGCGAACACCGGCAAGAGCATAGAGCAGATAGCGATAGATACCGAGCGTGACAACTTCATGCCCGCGGAAGATGCTGTGAAGTACGGCCTTATCGACAAGGTCATATACAGCAGATAAGGGGTGCGCACTTTCGCACCCGTTGGCGCGGAAAACCGCGTGTGAGGTGAAATATGGCAAGAAACGACAACAGGGAAGTGCCCCGGTGCTCCTTCTGCGGCAAGCCGCAGTCACTGGTTCACAGGCTCATAGCCGGCAACGGCTCTTATATCTGCGACGAGTGCGTGCGCCTGTGCATGAATATACTGGGCGAGGACTATTCGGTCGCCGAGGCCGGCAGCACGAAGCCTGCGGAGCAGGCAGTGGACTTCTCCAGCCTGCCCAAGCCGGCGGAGATCCATGCGCATCTGGACGACTATATAATCGGACAGGAGCAGGCCAAGGTCGTGCTCAGCGTGGCGGTGTATAACCACTACAAGCGCATACTGCACCTTGACGCAAATCCCGGACAGAACGAGGGCGAGAAGGTTGAGCTGCAAAAGAGCAACATTTTGCTGATCGGCCCCACCGGCTCCGGCAAGACCCTCTTTGCGCAGACGCTTGCCAAGATGCTCGGCGTACCCTTCGCCATTGCCGACGCCACCACGCTCACCGAGGCCGGCTACGTGGGTGAAGATGTGGAAAACATCCTGCTCAAGCTGCTCCAGGCCGCGGACTTCGACGTGGAAAAGGCCGAGCACGGCATAATTTACGTCGACGAGATCGACAAGATAGCCCGCAAGAGCGAGAACACCTCCATCACACGCGACGTTTCCGGCGAGGGCGTGCAGCAGGCGCTGCTGAAGCTGCTCGAAGGCACCGTGGCCTCGGTTCCGCCCCAGGGTGGGCGCAAGCACCCCCACCAGGAGTTCATCCACGTCGACACGACGAACATCCTGTTCATCTGCGGCGGAGCCTTCGACGGCCTGGACAAGATCATCGAGCGCCGTACCGACCGCAAGAGCCTGGGCTTCGGTGCCGACATCAAGTCCGCCGCCGAGCGCGACGTGGGCGAGCTGCTGGGTCAGGTGCAGAGCCATGACCTGCTGAAGTTCGGCATAATACCCGAGCTTATCGGCCGCCTGCCCGTGGTCACCAGCCTCGAATCGCTCAAGCGCGACGATCTGGTGCGCATACTGACCGAGCCCAAGAACGCCCTCACCAAGCAGTACAAGGTGCTGCTCAACTACGACGGCGTACAGCTTGAGTTCGAGCCGGACGCGCTCGGCGCCATCGCCGACAAAGCAATCGAGATGAAAATCGGCGCGCGCGGCCTGCGCAGCGTAATGGAACAGGTCATGACGGGCATAATGTATAAGGTGCCCTCTGACCCGAGCATAGAGAAGGTCGTCGTGACGGCCGACTGTGTGCGCACCGGTACGGAGCCTATGGTAATCCACAAGTCCGGAGCCGGGGAGAGCGCCTCGTAACAAAAGACAAACACATGGGGGACGGAGGGTATCCGTCCCCATATGCGTATTATGGCGGCAATACTGCGCCGCATGATACGGCAATTTGCGTTTTGGCGCTTATTACAGGAAGGAGTGCTAAATGAGCGAATATGAATTCAGTACGCAGCGCGCAATGCCTGTTCTTACGCTGCGTGGGATAAGCATCTTTCCCGGGATGCTTCTGAACTTTGACGTGGAGCGTCCGGCCAATATCGCCGCGCTCAATATAGCGATGGGGGAGGACAGGATACTCTTTCTCACCGCGCAAAAGGAAATCACCAAGGACTTGCCGTTCCTGGACGACATATATGCCGTCGGTACGGTCTGCCGCGTGAAGCAGATGCTCCGCCAGCCCGGCGGGCAGAATGTGCGCATCATGGTCGAGGGGCTGGGACGCGGCCGCATAGTGTCGCTTATAACCGATTCCCCCTGCCTCTACACCGAGGTGGAGCCGCTGCCCGACGTGGACGAGCGCATGACCGTGCGCACGGAGGCGCTGTGCCGCCGCTGCGTTTCGCTGTTCAGCCAGTACGCCGAGGCCAGCAGCGGCTCTTTGCCGACTGAGGCGCTTATAAACATCGCCGACAGCACCGACCCCGGCTACGTGGCGAACTATATAGCACAGAACGTCTATATGAAGCCCGAGGAAGCACAGCAGCTCCTGGAGGAGCTGCGCCCCTCGCGCCGTCTGGCCAGGCTCACTCAGATCGTCACGCGCGAGCTGACGCTCCTCGGCATAGAGCGCGACATAAAAGAGAGCACGCAGGAGCAGATGAACCGCAACCAGCGCGAATACTACCTGCGCGAGCAGCTCAAGGTCATCCAGAGCGAACTGGGCGAGGACGACTCGCCCCAGGAGCTGAACGAATACCGCGACAAAATACGCGCGCTGCACCTGGACGCCGATGTGGAGGAGAAGCTGCTCAAGGAAGTCTCCAGGCTCTCCCGCCAGCCCTTCGGCTCCGCCGAGGCCAGCGTCATACGCGGCTATCTCGACACATGCCTGGAGATACCCTGGAACAAGCGCACCAGGGAGACCCTGGACGTGGCCAAGGCGCGCAAGATACTCGACGAAGACCACTTCGGCCTTGACAAGGTCAAGGAACGCATAGTCGAGCTGCTGGCTGTCCGCCAGCTCGCCCCGGATATACGCGGAACCGTGCTCTGCCTGGTGGGTCCCCCGGGTACCGGCAAGACCAGCATAGCCATGAGCATAGCGCGAGCCATGAACCGCAAGCTCAGCCACGTCGCCCTGGGCGGCGTGCACGACGAGGCGGAGATACGTGGCCACCGCAAGACCTATATCGGCGCCATGCCCGGCAGGCTCGTCTCCGGACTCATCCAGGCGGGCAGCATGAACCCCGTCATGGTGCTCGACGAGATCGACAAGCTCGGCAGCGACTATCGCGGAGACCCGTCCAGCGCGCTGCTCGAGGCGCTCGACGGCGAGCAGAACAACAAATTCCGCGACAACTACATGGAGCTGCCCATAGACCTGAGCGACGTGCTGTTTATCACCACCGCCAACACCACGGACACCATACCGCGCCCGCTGCTCGACCGCATGGAGGTCATTGAGCTGACGAGCTACACCGACGAGGAGAAGCTCATGATAGCCAAGCAGCACCTCCTGCCCAAGCAGCGCAAGCGCCACGGCCTCACCGGCAATACGCTGAGGGTGAGCGACGACGCCATACGCGAGATAATCTCGCTCTACACCCGCGAGAGTGGCGTCAGGCTGCTCGAGCGCGAGCTGGCCACGCTCTGCCGCAAGTGCGCCGCCGGCATAGCAAAGGGCGAGTACAAGTCGCTCAGCGTGCGCGCAGGACGCCTTGAGACCCTGCTCGGCGCGCCGAAATACAAGCCAGACAGCGTGTATCCGCGCGACGAGGTGGGACTTGTCCGCGGCCTGGCCTGGACCGCCGTGGGCGGCGAAGTGCTGGACGTCGAGGTCGGCGTGGTAGAGGGCACCGGCCACCTGGAGCTGACCGGCAACCTCGGCAGCGTCATGAAGGAGAGCTGCAAGGCGGCGATAACGTATATCCGCTCCCGCGCCGGAAAGCTGGGCATAGACCCCGAGTTCTACAAGAACCGCGATATACACATCCATTTCCCCGAGGGCGCAGTGCCCAAGGACGGACCGAGCGCGGGCATAACCATCTGCATCGGCGTCATATCCGCGCTGACGGGCATACCCGTGCGCCGCGACCTGGCCATGACCGGCGAGATAACCCTGCGCGGGCGCATCCTGCCCATAGGCGGGCTGAAGGAGAAGACAATGGCCGCATTGCGCGCCGGCGTCAGCACCGTCATAATCCCCGCCGGGAACGAGGCCGACCTCGACGAGATAGACCAGACCGTGCGCCACAGCCTCAAGTTCGTGACCGCCGACCACGTCGACGCAATACTTGACGTCGCGCTCAACCGCCTGGATGCCGGGCAGCCTTCCGGCGCAAGCCCTGTGCCGCCCAGACCCGGCAAGCACGAGACCGCGAGAATAGGACAGTGACATGGCTATAAACCTTAACCGTGCCGCCTTTGTCAAAAGCGCGGCCAGCAAATCCGACTTCATACGCGACGGCAAGCCCTGCATAGTTTTTGCCGGCAAGAGCAACGTGGGCAAGAGCTCGGTGATAAACCGGCTCCTGAACCGCAAAAACTTTGCCCGCGTCGGCTCCCAGCCCGGCAAAACCGTGCACGTCAACTACTTCGACATAGACGGAGCCTGCTACTTCGTCGACCTGCCCGGATACGGCTACGCCGCCGTCAGCAAGGCCGAGCGCGATCGCTGGGGCCGGCTGATGGAGTCCTACTTCGCCGAAAGCGAGCGGATAACCCTCGGCGTGCACATAGTCGACGCCAGGCACAAGCCCACCGGCGACGACATCACCATGTCGGAGTGGTTCAAGTCCTCTCAGAGACCCTTCGTCGTCGTGGCAAACAAGACGGATAAGCTATCCAAGAGCGCAGTGGAACCGAATCTGGCCGTAATACGGGAGACCCTGCAGCTGGAGGATGAGGTCAAAATCATCCCATTCTCCGCCGAAAAGGGCTCGGGCAGGAACGAACTGCTCTCAGAGATAATATCGCAAGTGTGAAAAGGGGCGGCTCCGAGCCGCCCCTAATTTTATCTGTGCAAACCCGGCGCAGGCCACAAACCTTGGCCGATGTGTATCAATGTGCTCTTGTAATCAGACGTGTAAATTGTTATAATAACAAACGAGGTGTCATATGGACGGATTTGGAGAAGTTCTGCGCGGGCTGGACTGGTCTGTGCCCATACGTTTATTGCTGTCGGTTCTGCCGGCGCTGATATGCATAACCCTGCACGAGTGCGCTCACGGCTACGCCGCCTACCGTTTGGGCGACGACACGGCTAAGCGCGCCGGCCGGCTTACGCTCAACCCCATAAAGCACATAGACATTGTGGGTCTGATAATGCTTGTCACGCTTCACTTCGGCTGGGCAAAGCCCGTGCCGGTGAACATGAACAGATTCAAAGACCCCAAGCAGGGCATGGCTCTGACCGCCGCGGCAGGGCCGCTGGCCAACCTGCTCATAACCATCCTGGCTCTTTTCATTTACGGGCTGCTGTTCTACCCGCTCAGCCGGTCGCAGGCCGGGGACTATGTGCTGCAAACAGTGTATATTACGGCGTATCTGAGCCTTACGCTGGCCATATTCAACATCATACCGATACCGCCCCTGGACGGCAGCAAGGTGCTGTACTCGTTCATATCCGAGCGGAGCTACCGCAAGCTGATGTACTACGAGCGCTACGGTATGCTCGCCCTGCTGTTGCTGGTGCTGCTCATGAACCGCCTGCCTGTCGACCCGCTAAGCGCGGCGGCGAACTGGGTGTTTGACCGGCTGTTCTTCTTTGCCGAACTGGGATTCGGCCTGGTGAGGCTGTTTATATGAGCGACCCTACGTTCCGCCTTGAGGGCGTGGTGCACGAGCGCGATTCGCTCGCCGACTTTGAAGGACCGCTGAGCCTGATATTGCAGCTGCTCAGCAAGAACAAAATAGAGATACGGGACATATCCGTCTCCGAGATACTCGACCAGTACCTGGCCTACCTCGACGAGATGCAGCGCATGGATCTCGAGGTCGCCAGCGAGTTCGTGCAGATGGCGGCGTACCTGCTTTACATCAAGACGCGAACCCTGCTGGCCGCGGACAAGGAGGTCACTGAGCTGGAACAGCTCATGAGCAGCCTGGAACAGCTCAAGGCCAAGGGCGCCAGGGAGGCGGTCAAGTCCGTGCTGGAGCAGTTCGGCGCTATGAGCGAGAACGGCAAGGACTTGTTCACCCGCGCGCAGGAGCCGCTCTCTCCCGCGGCGAAGGTGTACGACTACCGGCACGAGCCGTCGGAGCTTCTGGGCGCGCTGTATCAGGTGTTCATGCGCCCGGACGTCAAGGCTCCCGCGCCGCGCGAGCTGGCTCAGCTCGCACCAAAGCGCATCGTCTACGGCGTGCGCGACAAGTCCCGCGAGATAATCACCCGCCTCACGGCGCGCGGCACGGCCACGCTCGGCGAGCTGTGCGCCGAGAGCAAGAGCCGCAGCGAGGTGGTGGCGGTGTTCCTCAGCATACTCGAGCTTTGCTCGATGGGCAGTCTGAGCATAACAGAGCGTGGCGCCGACCTGGTGCTGGAATTCACCGGCGGCGACACGGAGAAGATACTTGAAGCCATAGAGGAAGACTGATGGACAACAACGTACTCAATAGCGCGCTGGAGGCCGTGCTCTTTGCCTCCGGCGAGCCTGTACCGGTGGCGAGGCTTTCGCTTGTTTTCGGCGTGCCCGAGGAGGATATACTTGAAGTGGCGGCGTCGCTCGGTGAATACTACGAGGAGGGCAAGCGGGGCATACGCCTGCTGCATCTGGGCGGAAGCCTGCAGCTGTGCTCGGCGCCCGAGCACGCAAAGCTGATTTCAAAGGTGATAGAGCACCGCGCCGCGCCGAAACTCTCGCCCAGCGCGCTTGAGGCGCTGGCGATAGTGGCCTATTTTCAGCCGGTCACGCGCGCATATGTGGAGCAGGTGAGGGGCGTGGACAGCTCCTACACGGTGTCCAGCCTAGCCGAGAAGGGACTTATAGAGCCGTGCGGGCGCCTCGACGCCCCAGGCCGCCCGACGCTCTACCGCACGACCGAGGCGTTTCTGCGCGTAATGGGCATCAGCTCGCTGGACGAGCTGCCGACGCTGCCGGACATGAGCGAGTCCGACGGACTGGAGAAGCTCCAGGACGCCGTCGAGGCGCTCAAGGGCAGGGGAGAGCAGCTTGAGATAAAGGACGTAGGCGTCGAAGACGCTGAGTAAATAAAACTGCCGGCCTTTGGCCGCTGGGGGTGATGTATCTGATTGGATGGATAATACTTGCGGTAATAGCGGCAATACTGCTCTTGCTGCTGTTCACGCCGCTGGGCGTCTCGGTGGACTACTCCGCCGGGCAGCTCAAGGCGGCGGCGCGGGTGATGTGCTTTGACCTGCAGGTCTATCCAAAGCCGGAAAAGCCGGAAAAAGAGCCGAAGCCCAAAAAGCCGAAGAAGGAAAAACAGCCGAAGCCTGAAAAGGCAGAGGCGGCCAAGAAGGAAAAAGCCCCACTTGTCACAAAGGACATGCTGCCGGACTTGCTCCGGCTCGCCGTGCGCACGCTCTCGCGCTTCCGGCGAAAGCTCACGGTTAACAGGTTCGTGCTGCACGTCACCGTGGGCGGCACAGACCCCTACAACACGGTGATGACCTACGGCGTCCTGAACTACGCCGTCGCCACCGTGGGAGGAGCCGCCGGGCATGCGTTCAACGTCAAGAGCAGCGACGTGCAGACGGGCGTGGACTTCTCCAGCGAGAGCTGCACTCTCGAGGCAGGAATCACGATCACGATAAACCTCGCGCGTATAATCGCCGTCGCCGCCGTGGCGGGCGTCGGCTTCCTAAAGATCAAACGAAGTGCGGACAAGGCCGCGAAGGCCGCCGCTCAGGAAAGGAAGGACAATGATGGAACAGATGCAGACCCCGATGGCCGAGTTTCTGAAGCAGAGCATAGCCAAGATCAAGGAAATGGTTGACGCCAACACCGTAGTTGGCGACCCGGTGACCACTCCCGACGGCGTTACGCTGGTGCCCATATCCCGTGTGAGCGTGGGCTTCGCCGGCGGCGGCGGTGACTTGGTCAAGCAGCGCGACGGCTGCGTCGGAGGCAGCGGCGCAGGTATCCGCATCGAGCCCATCGGCTTCCTGGTGGTCAAGGACGGCGTTGTTCGTATGCTCAACATCCAGCCCCCCGCGATGACCACGCTCGACCGGGTGATAGACCTCGTCCCCCAGCTCATCGACCGGGCGGAGGCCTTCATCGACAAGAAGAACGCGCCGGCTCCCACCGAGACTGTCGCGGAATAAGCGCCTGACGTATCCTGCTCTCCCGCGCTCTTGAAGGGTGTGGGAGAGTTAAATACGGCTTTCTTACATAACTTCAGGCCAAACGGCAGACACTAGCACCACCCTGAAACTGTGGGTGGTGCTGTTTTGAAAAGAACCCTTGCCGCGATGCTTGCCGCGGCGATTCTGGCGACCCCGGCGCTGGCCGCACCGGCGACCGGCGCGCACTCTGCGATACTGATACACGCGGACACCGGCGAGGTGCTCTACGAGCACAATGCCGACGACCGTATGCTGATCGCCAGCACGACGAAGATCATGACCGCCATCGTCGTGTTGGAAAACTGCGCCCTGGACGAGGAAGTGGAAGTGGACAGCCGCAGCGCGGGCGCGGAAGGCTCGTCCATGTACCTCAAAGCAGGCGAGCGCTACACGGTCGAAGACCTGCTTTACGGGCTGATGCTGGTTTCCGGAAACGACGCGGCTCTGGCGCTGGCCATACACACGGCGGGCAGCGTGGAGGGCTTTGCGCGGCTCATGAACGAGAAGGCGCGAGAGCTGGGCATGACCGGCTCTCACTTTGAAAACCCGCATGGCCTCGACGCTGAGGGGCACTACTCCACGGCCAGGGACATGGCCGTCCTGGCCGCGCACTGCATGGCCAACGAAGACTTTGCGCGCATCGTGTCGACCCGCCACGCCGTCGTGGCCGGGCAGGACATTTATAACCACAACAAGCTGCTGGGGCTGTACGACGGCTGCATCGGCGTCAAGACCGGCTACACCATGGCGGCGGGGCGCACACTTGTGACCTGCGCCGAGCGCGACGGAGCCAGGTACATCTGCGTCACGCTCTGCGACCGCAACGACTGGGCGGATCACGCCTCGCTCTACGACTGGGCGTTCGAAAACTACAAATACGTCAAGGCTGTGGACAGCAATACGCTCTTTCGCGTCAGCGCGGTGAACGGCGGCGGGCAGTACGCGCCCGTGCGCGCGGAGCACGACGGCTTCGCGCTGCTCGAGACCGGCGCGGAGTACGAAGTCCGGCTCGAGCTGCCGCCGTTTGTGGTATGCCCCGTGCGCGAGGGCGAGAGCGCCGGGCGCGCGATAGTTACAAGCGATGGCGAGACGGTGTGCGAGGTGCCGCTGGTGTACGTCGGGGACATGCCGGCCGCAAACGGCGGCAGCGGTATCTGGGGAAGGATCGCGGACTTCTTCTCAAATCTGGGCAGCCCGCTCTATCTGACGGAGGACTAGACATGAAGGTAAGACTGCAAAAGCTTATATCCGGCGCGGGGATAGCCTCGCGCCGCGCCGCCGAGGAGATGATCCTCACGGGGCGGGTGTGCGTGAACGGCGAAACAGCCACGCTCGGTATGGCCGCAGACCCGGAGTTGGACACAGTCACCGTGGACGGCGCGCCGGTCAGCGCGCCGGCGGAGCGCATGTACATAATGCTCAACAAGCCGCGCGGCTATGTCACCACTCTCTCCGACGAGCGCGGGCGCAAAACGGTGGCGGAGCTGGTCTCGGACGCAGGCCGGAGGCTCTACCCGGTGGGCAGGCTGGATCTGAACAGCGAGGGGCTGCTGATAATGACCGACGACGGCGAGGCGGCCAACGCGCTTATGCACCCTGCGCACGACGTGGAAAAGACCTACAACGTGACCGTCTCGGGTCGGGTGACGCCCAGACAGATATCGGCGATGGAGTCGCTGAGAGCCGTGAACGGCAAGCCCATACGCCAGGCTCGGATCAAGCTGCTCGCCTCCGGGGAGACGTCCAGCAGGCTGCGTTTCGTCATTCACGAGGGGCGTAACCGCCAGGTTCGCCGCATGTGCGAGAGTGTGGGACTGACCGTCACCCGCCTGGTGCGCGTGTCCGAGGGCGAATTGAAGCTCGGCCGTCTGCCGTCAGGCCGCTGGCGGGAGCTGACCAGGCCGGAGATGGAGTATATCAAAGCCCTTATAGGCGCAAATCGTTAAAGTTTGTTTACGTAATACCCCTTGTAATATCCGCAGAAACTGTGTAAAATAATCTAAGCTTCGCCTTCCGTCGGAGAATGGCGCACCGGCGGGATTTATATAGCAGGTATGGGGGCAGAAAAATGGACAAGGACATTCTCACGCTTATTTCCCGGGACAATTCGGGCTTTTCCAAGGGGCAACGTCTCATAGCGAAATACATACTGGAAAATTACGACAAAGCTGCCTTCATGACGGCGGGCAAGCTCGGCAAGACCGTGGGCGTGAGCGAGTCCACGGTCGTACGTTTCGCCGCCGAGCTGGGGTTCGACGGCTATCCGGGCATGCGCAAGGCTCTGCAGGAGATGATACGCTCCCGCCTGACGAGCGTGCAGCGCATCGAGGCCGCAAAGGACATGCTCGACGACAAGAACATACTCAAGAGCGTGCTGAGCGACGACATAGACAAGCTCCAGACCACGCTTGAGGAGATAGACCAGGACAGCTTCAACCGCGTGGTGGACAGCATCATAGTGGCGAATGAGATATATATTTTCGCCTCGCGCACTTCTCGCAGCCTGGCAGATTTCCTGGCGTATTACCTGGGTCTGCTGCGCCCGGGGGTGCATCTGGTGGACGACAACAGCGCCGCCGAGGCCTACGAGCAGCTTCTTCGCATAGGCGAGGGGGATCTCTTTATCGGCTTCACCTTCCCGCGGTATTCGTCCCGCTCCGCCAAGGTCATGGGCTTTGCCAAAGACCGCGGCGCGTCCACCGTGGGTCTGACCGACGGCGAGAGCTCGCCGTTTTACGGCATGGCGGACGTGTGCCTGTTCGCAAAGAGCGAGATGGTATCCTTTGTGGATTCGCTCGTAGCTCCCATGAGCCTTGTCAACGCGCTCATAATCGCCGTCGGCGCCAGGAGCCGCGGCGCGCTGAGCGAGACGTTCAAGAAGCTCGAGCAGGTCTGGAGCGACTACAAGGTCTTTGAGAATGTCGATGGCTGACGCGGTAGTGATAGGCGGCGGAGCCGCCGGTACCCTCTGTGCCGCGCTCGCGGCCGGCAACGGCGCGCGCGTGGTGCTGCTCGAGCCGAACAGGGAGCTGGGTCGCAAGCTGCGCATAACCGGCAAAGGGCGCTGCAACGTCACCAACGACTGTACCCCGCGCGAGTTCATAGACGCCATACCCGGCGACGGCAGGTTCCTCCGCAGCGCGATATACAGGTTCACGTGCCAGGACGCCATGGCGTTTTTTGAGAGCCTCGGCGTACCGCTCAAGACGGAGCGGGGGAGGAGGGTTTTCCCCCAGTCAGACCGGGCGGGAGACATAGCCGGGGCTCTGACCAGATTGTGCCACAAAAACGGTGTCGAAATCCAGCGGGAAAAGGCGAAGGCCATAAAAGTGGGAGCGGACGGCGTCGAGGCCGTGCTGACCTCCGCCGGTGAAATCCCCTGCCGCAGCGCGGTCATCTGCACCGGCGGCCTCAGCTATCCCGGAACAGGCTCGACCGGCGACGGATACAAGCTGGCGGAGGCGCTTGGTCACACCATCAACAAGTGCCGACCCAGCCTGGTGCCGCTGGAGTCGCCGGACGAGTATTGCAGGGAGATGCAGGGCTTCTCCCTGCGCAACGTCACGCTCTCGGCCTATGAGGACGACAAGCTCATCTACCGCGAGCTGGGCGAGATGCTGTTCACGCATTTCGGCGTGTCCGGCCCGCTGGTGCTCAGCGCCAGCGCGCACATGCGCAATTTCGGCAGCGCAAAGTACAGGCTCAGCATAGATCTGAAGCCCGGCCTGGACGAGAAAAAGCTCGACGCGCGCATACTGCGCGACCTAGAGAAGTACCAGAACCGTGAGTTCCGCAACTGCCTGGGCGACCTGGCCGGGAAGGCCATGATACCCGTGCTCGTAAGGCTCAGCGGCATACCGGAGACCGAGCGCGCCAACTCTGTCACGCGCGAGCAGCGCCGGGGTCTGGTGCGGCTTTTCAAAGAGTTTCCGGTAGCGATCTCTCGCCCTCGGCCTATTTCCGAGGCAATAGTCACTGCGGGCGGAGTGAGCACGCGCGAGGTAGACCCCCGAACCATGATGTCGAAGCTCGTCCCCGGACTCTACTTCGCCGGAGAGGTGCTGGACTTGGACGCATACACGGGCGGATACAATTTACAAATAGCCTGGTCAACGGCCTTCACGGCCGCTAATTCCCTCAGGACGGAGGATATGTAATGCAAGGTAATTATTCGGTGGCGATAGACGGCCCCTCAGGCGCGGGCAAGAGCACTATAGCCCGCGCCGCAGCAAAGCGCTTCGGCTTCCTGTACGTGGACACCGGGGCGATCTATCGCACTGTAGGCCTGGCCGTGGAGCGCTGCGGCTTTGAAGCCGGCGACGAGGCGTCCGTTAAGGCGCTGCTGCCCAAGCTGGATATCACGCTCGGCCGCGACGGCGGCGGAGTGCAGACCGAGTGGCTCAACGGCGAGGACGTCTCCGGGCTTATCCGGACGCCCGAAATCTCCCGGCGCGCGTCCGAAGTCTCCGCCATGCCCTCGGTTAGGGGCTTCCTGCTGGACATGCAGCGCTCTCTGGCCGCGAGCACAAGCGTGATCATGGACGGCCGCGACATCGGCACAGTGGTGCTCCCCGATGCGGACTTGAAGGTGTTCCTCACCGCAAGCCCCGCCAAGCGCGCCGAGCGGCGCCTGGCGGAGCTGCTTGCCGCCGGCTGCGATACGACGCTGGAGGAAGTCCTGCGCGAGATAGCCGAGCGCGACGAGCGCGACACAAGCCGCTCCGCGGCGCCGCTCAGGCGCGCGGAGGACGCCGTTGAGGTCGACACCAGCGCGCTCACGCTCGCCGAGAGCATAGACGCCGTATGCCGCCTCATATCCGACAGACTGGGGGTGAAGGCCTGTGACTGAGAACAATACGAAGACCAAGCAGCGCACTCAGAAGCCGGAGGACGAAAAGCGCTGGTTCAACTTCATCTATTCAATTGTTATCCCCGTTGTCAAGCTGATATACCCCATCCGCTGTAAGGGCAGGGAGAACATCCCCGAGGGGCCGGCCGTGGTGTGCGCCAATCACTCCAACCTGGTGGATCCGCTTCTGGTCGCCGCCGCCTTCGGCAAAAAGACCTTCATGCATTTCATCGCCAAGCTTGAGCTGAGGAGCGTGCCGGTCGTCGGCAAGGTGCTGGAGCTGTGCGGCGTGTGCTTTGTCAACCGCGGCCACAGCGACATAGGCGCGATGCGCTCCATGATGCGTTATCTCAAGCGCGGCGACAAGATTTTCATGTTCCCCGAGGGCACTCGCGCCGGCGAGGACAACATGGTAGACGCCAAGACCGGAGCCGTGCGTCTGGCCAGCAAGATGAACGCGCCCATCGTGCCCGTCTACATCCCGAGGCGCAAGAAGCTGTTCTCGCGTGTGCAGCTCCTGATAGGCGAGCCGTACAGCGTGGAGGGACACAACCACAACGAGTACGAGCAGCTCGCCGACGGCATTATGGAGCGCATATACGAGCTGAGGGACGGAGAGAGCGCATGAGCAAAGTTATAGTAGCCAGGAGCGCGGGCTTCTGCTTCGGCGTGTCCCGCTCCGTCAAGATGGCGGATGAACTGCTGAAGCAAGGTCCCTGCCTGAGCCTGGGGCCGCTCATTCACAACGAAGACGTGGTGCGCTCGCTCTCGGAGCGCGGACTGACCGTCATCTCCTCGCCGGAGGAGGTCAGGCCGGGGGACAGGGTCATTATCCGCTCCCACGGCGTCTCCGCCGAGTGTGAGGATGCTCTCCGCGCCGCCGGCGCCGAGATAACCGACGCCACCTGCCCGAATGTCGCGCGGATACACCGCCTCGTCTCCGCGGCCTCCTCCGCCGGCAGGCAGGTCGTGGTAATCGGCAAGGCCGACCACCCCGAGGTACAGGCCATCTGCGGCAGGTGCGAGGGTGCGAAAGTTGTCGGAAACGCACAGGAACTGGAAATTATGCTGAATGCGCACCCCGAAATGCGCTCAGAACCTGTTACAGTTGTTGTTCAAACGACGCAGACGGAGAAAAATCTTCGCGAGTGTGAAAAATTAATAAAAAAATTGTGTACAAATCCGGAAATATTTGATACAATATGTTCTGCTACGTCCACGAGGCAACAGGAGGCCATTCGGCTGGCCTCTGAATGTGACGCGATGGTTGTCATCGGCGGCAGGGACAGCGCCAACAGCCTGCACCTTGCCGAGCTGTGTGCCGAGCGCTGCGCCAACACTCAGTTCGTAGAGAATGCGAAGGCGTTGGACATGCCTGCGCTTTCCGAAGCCGACACCATAGGAGTCACAGCAGGGGCAAGCGCGCCTGCGTGGATAATCAAGGAGGTACTGGATAAGATGAGCGACGAGATCCTGATTCAAGAGAACCCGGCAGATGAGGCTGCGGAAACCGCAGTCGAGCAGGCCGAACCCGTGACCGAAGCGGCTGTTGAGACCGCTGCCGCGGAGGAAGCCGCACCCGCTGCTGAAGAAGCGGCAGCCGCCGAGAAGCCTGCGGCCGAAAAGAGCTTCGATGAACTGCTGGAGGATTCTCTTAAAACTATATATAATGGCGACAGGGTATCCGGCACAGTTGTGGCTATCACGCCCACCGAGGTGAGTGTTGACCTCGGAACTAAGTATTCCGCTTTCATCCCGACTACTGAGTTCACCAACGACGGCGCTGTCAACGTTGAGGACGCCGTCAAGGTCGGCGACACGGTCGAGGCCATTGTCGTCCGCGTCAATGACGTCGAGGGCACCGCGCAGCTCAGCAAGAGGCGTCTCGACGCCGCCAAGACCTGGCAGGTCATCGAGCAGGCTCAGGCCGACGGCGAGATAGTCGAAGGCGTTGTCACCGAGGAGAACAAGGGCGGCGTTGTCGTCAGCGTCGGCGGCGTGCGCGTGTTCGTGCCCGCCAGCCAGAGCGGACTGCCGAAGGACACCCCGATGACCCAGCTGGTCAAGACCACCGTCCGCCTGAAGATCACCGAGGTCAACCGCGGCCGCCGCCGCGTCGTCGGCTCCATCCGTTCCGTCCTGCAGAAGGAACGCCGCGAGAAGGCCGAGGCCGTCTGGAACGAGATCGAGGTCGGCAAGGTCTACCACGGCGTTGTCAAGAGCCTCACCAGCTACGGCGCCTTTGTCGACATCGGCGGCATTGACGGCATGGTTCACGTCAGCGAGCTCAGCTGGGGTCGCATCAAGAACCCCGCCGAGGTCGTTTCCGTCGGCCAGGAGATAGACGTTTATGTCATTGGCTTCGACCGTGAGCAGCGCCGCATCTCCCTCGGCTACAAGAAGGCCGAGGACAACCCCTGGACCAAGTTCGTCAACACCTGCTCTGTCGGCGACGTGGTCAAGGTCAAGATCGTCAAGCTCATGCCCTTCGGCGCCTTTGCCGAGGTCATGCCCGGCGTTGACGGCCTGATCCACATCAGCCAGATTGCCAACCGCCGCATCGGCAAGCCCGACGAGGTTCTCAGCGTGGGCGACGTTGTCGACGCGAAGATCACCGCCATCGACACCGAGAAGCAGAAGATCAGCCTGTCCATCCGCGCTCTGAGCGAGCCGGAACCGGCTCCGCGCCGTGAGCGCCGCGAGCGCAGCGAGCGTGAGCCCCGCGAGCCGCGCGAGCGCCGTCCCGTCGTCCCCGAGGAGGACGCCCTCGTCTACGAGGTCAGCGAGACCGGCGAGGCCAAGGGCAACATCCCTGACTTCGGCTTCGACGACGAAGAAGAATAAAAGTGTTCAAAAACAGCGCCGGATTGCGTATCCGGCGCTGTTTTTACATGTATTTTGCCGGTTATTCTTCCGATTTTCCTTGCTTAATTTTCAAAAACGGTGTATAATTTATACGATAATGAATGTGTTGAGCAACTTTGAGGGAAACGGAGGTTAAAATGACATTCCGGGTAGGCGACCGGATAGCTCATCCGATGCACGGTGCCGGAGTTATCGAGAGCATCGTGACCAAGAGAATCAACGGGATGGACAGGGAGTATTATGTCCTCAAGCTACCGACCGGCGGTATGCAGGTCATGGTGCCGGTTGAGACCAGCGACGTCATAGGCGTGCGGCCTATTGTCGACCCAAAACAGGCAGAGGCCATTTTGGGCGCGATTCCTGGCATACACGTGGAAATGACGTCGAATTGGAACAAACGCTACAGGGAGAATATGCTCCGCATAAAAAGCGGCGATTTGATGGAAGTCGCATCCGTTGTAAAGGGACTCACTCAGAGGGACAGAGAGCGCGGCCTCTCCACGGGAGAGCGCAAGATGCTCCACTCGGCCAAGCAGATACTCATTTCCGAGATAGTCCTCTCCGAGAGCTCCAGTTATGAAGAAGTCGAGGCCAGATTGGACAGTGCCATGTGCTTATAAGGCGCACACGCAAAAGGGACGGGAACAAATGAGACGGTTTCCCCGTCCCTTTTGCATACCCAGAGAAGTATAAATCGGGAGGTATTGCTATGAAACGTATGATCCCATTGCTGCTTGTCATACTTATGCTGACGGCCTGCACGGCTCAGCCGTCGGTCACACCCACTGCCGCGCCCACGCCTGAGGCGACGCCCGCGCAGACCGAGTCTCCGACGCCGGCGCCCACGCCGGAGTCAAACGCGGTTCCCGTGGAGTTCGCCCTGCCCGACCCCGGGTTCGAGGCGGACAGCTGGTGGTTCACCGACGCCTACGGGGACGATGGCAAGGCGCTGATGCTCACCGCGACGGATGAAGACGGAGTCATGCAGCTCAAGTGCTGGTACGACTTCCACGCCGAAGTACGCTCCGGCGGCAGAACTGAGCGCGACCTCATGTGCGGCAGCTTTTCCGCAGCTGACTACAGCGGCGGCAGCTTTGAAATCAGCGGCACCGTGGCGGGGAATGCCTCCGTCAGCGTCGACGGCGACTCGCTGACGGTCGCCTACACCGGTCTGGAGGAGGGCACGGAGATGCCCGCGGGCTTCAAACGGGTGACCGAGGACGCAGCGCTGGAGGCGTTCCGCGACATGCCCTACAACGACGAGGCCGAGCTGCCCATTCCCCCGACCATGACCGCCGAGGAGTTTGAGGCTCTGCCCGGTCTGGAGCAGACGGGCGAGGAGACCTATCTGTACAACGGCATGGAGATAACCCCGGGCGCGACCTCGTTCAGCGGCGACATAACGCTCTGGTCCGTGCGCGCCACCGACCCTGAGAACATACCGGACATACGCGGCGTCAAGATAGGCTCCGCGGTCAGCGACGTGCTGGAGTGCTTCCCCGGCGAGGCCGTTGAAATCGCCGACCTTACGGGAGAAGTGCAGCTCTACGGCACCGACGGCATAGAGAGCAGCAAGGGCATGCTGGCGGTGAGCGAAGACGGCAGTCTGACGCTGTCCTTCACTGACATGTACTCCAACGTCTCCTTTGAGTTCGACACGGACGGCTACGTAGAGGCCATAAGCTGGTCTCAGGCCGTCAAGAGCCTGGAGCTGCCCTGAACGCCTGTGACCGGCGGGGTCGAGGCTCGCAAACAGCCGTATCCTGACATATACCGCCGCGCGCTTTACAAAGAGGCGCGCGGCGCTGTATAATGGCCGTATCAAGCCAAAAGAGGTACTTACCATGCGAAATAAAGCGAAAAACGCCGCAGACCGCCTGTTTTGCTCTGCGGTTATCGTGGCCGGCGGCTCGTCCACGCGTATGGGCACGGACAAGCTGCTGATGGAGCTGCGCGGCCGGCCTGTGATAGAGCGCACGCTCACGGCCTTCGAGCGCAGCGCGTACGTAGACGAGATAGTCGTCGTGACGCGCGGCGAGATAATTCCCACGGTTGCAAACATCGCGCGCGAGGCGGGGATTCGCAAGCTCAAGAGCGTCGTCACCGGCGGAGCCGACCGCACCGCGTCAAGCTGGGCGGGCGTGCAGGAGTGCTCGCAGCACGCGGGGCTCATCGCCATACACGACGCCGCCAGGCCGCTGGTGACCCAGGAGATAATAGAAAACGCCGTCAGGGCGGCGCAGCAGCGCGGAGCCGCCGCCCCGGCCATACATGTGAAGGACACGGTGCGCCAGGCACGCGGCGGCCGCGTGCTGCGCACGCTGGAGCGCGACGAGCTGTACCTGATGCAGACGCCGCAGGTCTTCCGCGCCGACCTGATACGCGCGGCGCTGGCCGACGCGGCCCGGCTGAAGATCTCGCTCACTGACGACTGCGCGGCGGTGATGCTTCTGGACGCCGAGGTCTTTCTCACAGAAGGCTCTGAGGAGAACCTAAAGCTCACAACGCCCTCGGACGTCTACGCCGCCGAGGCGATACTTGCGGAGAGGGGAGAGGACTGATGTTCAGAATAGGCCACGGATACGACGTGCACCGCCTGGTGGAAGGCCGCAGGCTCATCCTGGGCGGGGTGGACATACCGTTTGAGCGCGGCCTGCTCGGCCACTCCGACGCGGACGTGCTTGTCCACGCGATAATGGACGCCATATTGGGCGCGGCCGCGCTGGGCGACATAGGCAAGCTCTTTCCCGACACGGACGAGCGCTACTCCGGAGCCGACAGCCTGGAGCTGCTGGGCGAGGTCATGCGCGCCCTGCGCGAAGCCGGGTACGAGCTGGGGAACGTGGACTCCACGGTCATCGCCCAGCGGCCTAAGCTCGCGATGTACATAGAGCTGATGCGCGGGAACATCGCCCGCGCCGCCGGCGTGGACGCTGCCCAGATAAGCGTAAAGGCCACGACGGAGGAAAAACTCGGCTTCACCGGCGAGGGCGCGGGCATCGCCGCCCACGCCGTGGCGCTGATACATACGCGCGGAGCGTAGGGCTATCAAAAGCCGGGGCGCTGCATAGAATGTTCTAGGGTTTTACCTTCAATGCCTTTTATGCGGAGGATGTTTTATGCAGCGCTATTTGATCATGTGCCGCTCATTGACCTATGCCCAGCGCGCCAATTCGGCGTTGGAGCGCGCGGGGATAACCGCGTCCATCTCACGCGCCCCACAGGGCTTGACCGGAAACGGCTGCGGCTACTGCATCCGCGTGGCCGAGCGCCATTTCCAGAGCGCGCTGAACGTGCTCAACCGCGCCAACGCGGCCTACGGCAAGCTTTACCGCGCTGAGCCGGACGGCAGATACGTGGAGGTGGCGCGATGATATACCTCGACAGCGCGGCCACCACGCTCCAAAAGCCACGGGCTGTCGCCGAGGCGATGGTCGCAGCGATGAGAACCATGGCCAGCCCCGGCAGAGGCGGACACCGCCCGGCCATGCTCGCGGCCGAGAAGGCATACGAGTGCCGTGCCGCACTGGCCGAGCTTTTCAACGCGCCTTCACCAGAGAACGTAGTGTTCACCATGAACGCCACGCACGGTCTGAACATAGCTCTCTCCTCGCTCGTGTCCCCGGGCGACCGGGTGGTCGTCTCCGGCTGGGAGCACAACGCGGTGACGCGCCCACTGACCATGCTGGGAGCTGAGCTGGACGTTGTGCGCACGCCGCTGTTCGACGTCAAGGCGGCGATAGAGGGCTTCCGGAAAGCCATACCGGGCGCAAAATGCGTGGTGTGTACCCACGTCTCGAACGTATTTGGCTTCGTACTGCCGGTGTACGCCATTGCCGCGCTCTGCCGCGAGCACTCGGTGCCTTTTGTCCTTGACGCTTCGCAAAGCGCGGGTGTGCTCGAGGTGGACATGGGGAGACTGGGCGCAGAGTTCATAGCCATGCCCGGACACAAGGGTCTGCTGGGGCCGCAGGGCACCGGCGTGCTGCTCTGCCGCCGGGAGGTCCAGCCGCTGATGGCGGGCGGAACCGGCTCGAACAGCCGCTCGCAGGCCATGCCCGACTTCCTGCCGGACAGGTTGGAGGCGGGGACGCACAACATCCCCGGCATCGCCGGGCTGCTCGCAGGCGTACAGTACATCCACCGGCGCGGCCTTACCTCGATCGAGGCGCACGAACGCCGCCTGATACGGACGCTGGCTCAGCAGCTGCGCAGCGTGCAGGGGCTGGAGGTGTTCCTCGCCGGAGACGAGGGCGCGCAGGCCGGGGTTCTCTCGGTGAGGCACGAGCGCATAGGGAGCGAGGAGCTGGGCTCGGCGCTGGGCTCGCTGGGCGTCTGTGTCCGCGCGGGACTGCACTGCGCCCCATTCGCCCACGAGAGCGCGGGGACGATAGAGACGGGCACGGTGAGGCTGAGCGTGTCGCCGTTCAACAACATCCAGGAGATACGCCGCGTGCCGTCTCTTATGCAGCGAGCAATAGCGCTCTCCGATATGTGAGAAGCGTAACGGTACCGCCCGGAGCGGTACCGTTACGCCTCGTTTTCAGCAGAGCGAGTTATACAAACCGCCGAGCCAAAGTCTACATAATTTCGCCTTGCTATTTTCGCTCTCGTATTGTATAATATCATGAATTGACATGCGCCTCGCCGGGCAGGCGGGGCAATGCGCATTGAATCGTAGGGGACAAGCCCATGGGTATATCTGAAGTAATTTCCAACGGCATAACATATCTGCTGACTATGAGCATATCCGACATCGTCGATGTGCTCCTTGTTGCTGCGCTTATTTACGGCTGCATAGGTCTCATCAGGCGTACAAACGCCATCCGTCTTGCACGGGGCATCGTATTCGTACTGCTGGTGCTGGTGGTTTCCGACCTGTTGAACCTCAAGATGATAAGCTCTCTGTTCCAGCGCATAGTGGAACTCGGACTGATTGCGATATTCATCATCTTCCAGCCCGAGATACGCCGCCTGCTCGAGCGCATGGGCAGCGGCAAGTTCGCCTATTTCTTCGGCGCGCCGACCGACCCGGCGACGATGGAGGCGGTAATCAACCAGACCGTGTTGGCCTGCGCCAGCATGTCCGAGTCCAAGACCGGCGCCCTGATAGTCTTTGAGAGAACCAGCAGTCTTAACGACCCCATACTCACCGGCACCATCGTCAACGCGGAGATATCCAGCGAGCTGCTGAGAAACATCTTCTTTGTCAATTCGCCTCTGCATGACGGAGCCGTCATAGTCAGGGACGGGAGGCTTGCCGCCGCAGGCTGTATGCTGCCGCTTTCCAAGAACGCCTCGCTCAGCTCCGACCTCGGAATGCGCCACCGCGCCGGCATAGGCGTGAGCGAGCACTCCGACGCCGTCGTGGCCATAGTAAGCGAGGAGACCGGCTCCATATCCATCGCCATAGACGGCATGCTCAAGCGCCATCTCACACCTGAAACGTTCGGCAAAATCCTGCGCTCCGAGCTTATCCCGGACGCCGACGGTCAGCCGAAGAAGCGCGGAGTCGCCGGCATCATAGACTCCGTCAAAGGCCTCAAGGTGAAGAAAAATGACAAAGAAGAAAATAAGTAAGCTTTTAAACAACAAAATATTCTGGGCAGTTATATCGCTCATAGCGTCGCTGTTCATATGGGTCTACATGACCGGCACGCAGGAGGAGGTCATATCCCGCGACCTCAACGGCGTCGAGGTCGTGTTCACCGGCGAGGACACGCTGCAATCCCAGCGCGGGCTGGTTATCACGGACGTCAGCGATCTGACGGTCGACGTGACCATCAGCGGGACAAGGCTCAACATCGGGCGCCTGACGGCCGACGACGTGAAGGCCGTAATAAACGTCGCGAATATCACAAGCACAAGCGTCTACAACGTCAGCTACACTCTCACTTTCCCTGACAGCGTCGACGCAAGCGCAGTCACGGTGACCAACCGGTCTCCCTCGACCGTGGGCTTCCAGGTCACCAGGATGGACAGCAAGCAGGTGCCGGTAGAGGTGCAGTTCAAGGGCAGCGTGGCGGAAGGCTACTTGCTCGGAGACCTGGAATACGAGCCGACTACAGTCACTGTCAGCGGCCCGCTCACAGAACTGGAGAGCATCGATCACGTTTACGCCGAGGTAACCATAGACAATCTGACCGAGACGCGCACGGTCGACGCCAACTTCGACATAGTAGACGCGGACGGCAACGTTCTGGACAAGGACGGCCTTGAATTCGACGTGAGCACGATCTCCGTCACAATACCTGTCAGCGTGATCAAGGAAGTCCCGATCTACGTGACGCTCATAGAGGGCGCCGGGGCTACCCGCGAAAACACGATAATCACGCCGGACGTACAGACAATCACCATCGCCGGCGACGCGTCGGAGCTTGACGGCATCAACAGGATAGAGGTCGGCCCCATAGACCTCACCGAGTTCGAGCTGACCAACGAGTACGACCTCCCGATAGCGCTGCCGAACAACGTAGAGAACATCTCCGGCATCGAATCCGTACACGTCACGGTAGAGATCACCGGCCTGGAGGTCAGGAGCTACACGGTCACGAACATAAGCTACACGGGACTTCCGGAGGAATACCAGGCGGAGCTTGTGACGCACTCGCTCACCGTCCGCATACGCGCTACAAGCGAGGTGCTAGACAGCCTCAGCTCGTCCAACCTGCGCGCGGTGGCAGACCTGTCAAATACGACTGCCACGGGCACTATGGACACGTCTAACGTCGAGATACGTGTGGACGGCTTCACAAACGCCGGCGCAGTGGGAACATACAGGCTGACGTTCAACGTTACGAGAGCATAAAAAACAGGAGGCATGTTATGACTCAGTTTGCAATCATAAAAAAGCTGACCGCTCCGGACAAGGCAGAGGTAGAAGTGCTCCGTGGCACCGCCTGCGGCGATGACTGCGGCAGCTGCGAAGTCTGCCATTATGCCAGCAAGATACGCGTGGAGGCCAAAAACGAGATAGGCGCCCAGCTCGGCGACCGTGTGGAGATCGAGGCGCGCACCTCGCGCGTGCTCGGCGCGGCCGTGCTGGTGTACGTGGTGCCGTTCATACTGTTCTTCATCGGCTACGCCATTGCCGCCGCCATGAGCCTGAGCGAAGGCCTGTGCATGGTCATGAGCTTCGCGGCCTTCGCCGTCGGCCTGCTGATAGTGGTCATAGTCGGGCGCAGGCACAAAAAGAATCCCATCACCTACGACATAATCAGCGTAGTCGGACACGAGGCAGCGTGATATGATAAAAAGCATGACCGGATACGGCTCTGCCAAGGGCAGCGCTGCGGGGCTGGTTCTGAGCGTCGAGCTGAAAAGCGTTAATAACCGCTATCTCGACGTCTCGGTCAAGCTCCCGCGCACGCTGATGTTTGCGGAGGAGCCTGTGAGAAGCGCGGTGGCCAAGCACATCACGCGCGGCAAGGTCGACGTCTTCATAACCGCCGACGCCAGCCAGAGCGACAGCACCGAGGTTCGCGTGAACGAGCCGCTGCTGCGCGGATACATCTCCGCGCTGAGCGAGGTCAGGGACAAATACGGACTTACGGACGACATGAGCCTCATGTCCCTGTGCCGTATGCCCGACGTGCTCAGCACCGAGCGGCGCGAGCTGGACAGCGACGAGCTTACCGCCGGACTGCTGGCCATACTTGAAGAAGCGCTGGCCGGCTACGACGCCATGCGCGAGCGCGAGGGCGAAAAGCTCAGGAACGACGTGCTCGGCCGTATCGAGGAAATAGGACGCCTCACCGGTATCGTGGAGGAGCGCGCGCCGCAGACCGTTGCGGAATACCGCGCCAGGCTGGAGCAGAAGCTGCGAGAGACGCTGGACGGAATGTCGGTTGACGACTCACGTATACTCACGGAGTGCGCCATCTTCGCCGACCGCGTGGCGGTGGACGAGGAGACGGTAAGGCTGCGCAGCCACCTCTCCCAGCTCAAGACCATGGCCAGCGGCGAGTCTCCGATAGGCCGCAAGATGGACTTCCTGATCCAGGAGCTCAACCGCGAATCGAACACCATCGGCTCCAAGTGCCAGAGCGCGGACATAGCCCGTGTGGTCGTGGATCTGAAGGCCGAGATAGAGAAGATCCGCGAGCAGATTCAGAATGTGGAGTGACGCATGGCGCTGATCAACATAGGCTTTGGAAGCTTTATTTCGGCCGATCGGCTTGTCAGCGTTCTGAGTCCTGATTCGGCGCCTATAAAGCGCATGGTTCAGGACGCGCGCGAGCGCGGAAGCCTGATAGACGCCAGCTATGGACGCAAAACGCGCTCCATCCTCGTGACGGACGGGGGATATATCATACTCTCGGCGCTGACCAGCGAGACTGTGGCCGAACGTCTGGGGTATAATGTGGAGGGAGACTATGCCGATGAAGTCACATGAAAAGGGCAAGCTGCTCGTGATCTCCGGCCCCTCGGGGGCGGGCAAGAGCACGGTCATCGGCCGGCTGATGGAGCAGCGTGAAGACCTGTGCTTCTCAGTGTCGGTCACCACGCGCGCCCCCAGGCCGGGCGAGGAGGACGGCAGAGACTACTTCTTCGTCAGTCCGCAGCGCTTCCAGGAGCTTGTGGAGGACGGCTATCTGCTGGAGCACGCGGAGTATGTGGGCAACTACTACGGCACGCCGCGCGGCTATGTGGAGCAGCGCCAGCTCGAGGGCAAGAGCGTCATACTCGACATAGAGGTGCAAGGCGCAAGCCAGATTGTCCGAAACTGCCCGGACGCGGTCACCGTGTTCATCCTCCCGCCGAGCGGCGAGGAGCTTGAGCGCCGGCTGCGCCACCGCAACACCGATTCGGACGAAAAAATTCGTGAACGTCTTCTCCAGGCCAAGCGCGAGTGCGCCGAGGCAGGGAAGTACGGCTATATAGTCATAAACGACGACCCCGACGCCGCCGCGAGGGAAGTCAACGCGATACTCACCGCGGAAAAATGCAAGGCGGCAGACAGACTAAATCTTGTAACAGAGGTGCTTATATCATGATGCTCTATCCCCCCATGTCCGACCTCGTCGACAAAGTCGGCAGCCGCTATCTGCTTGTGAATCTCGTCTCCCGCCGCGCCAGGGAGATTTCGCAGAAGGCCGAGGAAGAGGGCGAACCCCTTGACCGCAAGGCCATCTCCATCGCCGTTGACGAGGTTTACACCGGCAAGCTGAAAGTCAAGGAGGAGCAGTGACGGCTCAGCCGCCACTGCCCTTTTGCGCGTATTGACTTGCTTATGTCCGGGATGAATGTGGCCAGAATAGCCGTCTCCGGCGTGCCGTACAGGCTGGACAAGCCCTATGATTACAGCATACCGGAGAGCCTTGCGGGCAAAGTCGTCCCAGGAGCGCGCGTCGAAGTGCCGTTCACAAACGCCAACCGCCGGACGGAGGGCATAGTGCTTGCTCTGTCCGAGGGCAGCGCGTTTGAACGGCTCAAGCCCGTGGCAGCGGTGTTGGACGAGGAACCAGTGCTGGACGCCAAGCTGCTCAGCCTGGCCATGTGGATGCACGAGCGGTTCTTCTGCACAGTCTATGAGTCCGTCAAGGCCATGCTGCCCGCCGGACTGTGGTTCAAGGGCGGCAAACGCCGCGTAAGCGAGAAATACGTCACCATGGCGGAGCTGGACGTCCCCGCCGAGGAGGCCGCCGAGGCGGCAACGCGCAAGCGCCGCCGCGCGCCGCTGCAGTCGGAGATACTCGCCACGCTCTGCTCAATAGGGCGAGCCTCCGTTCCGGAGCTGCTTGAATTCACCGGCGCGTCCCGGCAGAGCCTGAACGCGCTTGTGAACGCGGGGTTCATCCGCCTCGCCGACGAGGAGGTCTTTCGCCGCCCGGAGGTGGACGTGGAGCCCGCCGCCCTGCCCGAGCTGAACGAGAGCCAGCGCGCCGCCTATGAGGGCATATCCGCCCTGGCCGACGGCAAAAAGGCCGGAGCTGCGCTGCTGTTCGGCGTGACCGGCTCCGGAAAGACGACCATATACATCCGGCTCATAGCGGAGCAGCGCGCCAAGGGCCGCAGCTGCATACTGCTGGTACCGGAGATCGCGCTCACGCCGCAGATGCTGCGCACCTTCACGGCGCACTTTGGTGACGACATAGCCGTGCTGCACTCCAGCCTGTCGGCAGGGGAGCGCTATGACGAGTGGCGCAGGATAAAAAACGGCGACGCCGGCGTCGTGATAGGCACGCGCAGCGCGGTGTTCGCGCCCGTAGCCGACCTCGGCCTCATAATCATAGACGAGGAGCAGGAGGACACTTACAAGAGCGAGAACGCGCCGCGCTACCACGCCCGCGACGTCGCGAAATACCGCTGCGCCAAGGACAACGCCCTGCTGCTGCTCGGCTCGGCCACGCCCGACGTGGAGAGCCGGTATTACGCCGAGACAGGCCGCTACGGCTACTTCACGCTCCCGGGTAGGTACAACGAGCGCGCGCTGCCCTCGGTCGAGATAGTGGACTTGAAGCGCGAGCTTCGCCGCGGCAACGGCGGCTCCATAAGCGAGCGGCTGCGCGAGGAGCTTGCGGGCAATATCGAGCGCGGCGAGCAGAGCATACTGTTCATAAACCGCCGCGGCGCGAACAAGCTGGTCACCTGCGTGGAGTGCGGCTACACCTACCGCTGCCCGAACTGCTCGGTGAGTCTCACCTTCCACAGCTATGGCCGCAAGCTGATGTGCCACCAGTGCGGCTACAGCCGCCCGCTGGACGAGCGCTGCCCGGAGTGCGGCGGCACGTTCAAGTTCGTCGGCGCGGGCACGCAGAAGGTCGAGGAGGAGCTGACGGAGCTGTTCCCCGGCGTGGACATCCTGCGCATGGACACCGACACCGTCTCAGGCGCCGGAGGCCACGACAAGCTGCTGGAGCGATTCAGGGTCGAAAAAATACCCATCATGGTCGGCACCCAGATGGTGACAAAGGGTTTGAACTTTGAAAACGTCACTCTGGTGGGCGTCATCTGCGCCGACCAGGGGCTGTACGCCGGAGATTACCGCGCCAGCGAGCGGACGTTTTCGCTTATAACGCAGGTCATCGGCCGCTCCGGACGGTTTGAAAAGCCGGGGCGGGCGATAATCCAGACATATACGCCGCTCAACGAGACTATCGTACAGGCGGCGAACCAGGACTACGAGAGCTTTTTCAAAAGCGAGATAGAGCTCAGGCGGCTCCAGCTGCTGCCGCCGTTTACCGAGCTGCTGAGCATTACCGTCTCCGGCATGAACGAGACGCTCGTCCTCGACTGCGCGTCCCACATACGCTCCGAGCTTGCGTTTTCGACGCGGAGAGAGTCCGGGACAAGGGTGCTCGGCCCCGCGCCGCTCTCCATTTTGAAGGTCAACAACAACTACAGATACCGCGTCACCCTCTGCGCCGCTCCCGGCAGCGGTATGCGCAGGCTTGTGGCGGACACGGTCACACGTTTTTCCGCCGACAAGCGCTGGAGAGGCGCGGCGGTATATGCGGATACAAATCCGTCAGATTAGGAGGCAGAACAATGGCATTGAGAACAATAGTGCTCGAAGGCGACAGCGTGCTGCACAAGCGCTGCCGTCCGGTCACTAACTTTGACGAAAGGCTCCATCAGCTTATCGACGATATGCGCGAGACACTCATCGATTCTGACGGCGTGGGTCTGGCCGCGCCGCAGGTCGGTGTGCTGCGCCGCGTTGTGCTCGTGCTGGAGACCAACGTCCCTGAGGGCACGGAGCCGTATATCATCGAGCTTGTGAACCCCGAGATCATCTCCCGCGAGGGCGAGCAGGACGGCCCGGAGGGCTGCCTTTCAGTGCCCGGCCGCTTCGGCCTTGTGGAGCGCCCGATGGACGTCACGGTCCGCGCGCAGGACAGGAACGGCAACACCTTCGAGGTCTCCGGCCACGAGCTGACCGCGCGAGCCTTCTGCCACGAGCTGGATCACCTTGAGGGCGTGGTCTTCACCAGCCTCGCACGGCGTATGCTCACCGACGAGGAGCTGGAGACCGGAAGCTGGAGGGACGAGGTGGAGAACGCTTGAGTATGCGTGTCGTATTCATGGGTACGCCGGACTTCGCAGCTGCGTCGCTCCAGGCTGTGATAGACGCCGGATACGAGATCGCGGGCGTCTTTACCCAGCCGGACAAGCCCAAGGGTCGCGGCATGAAGCTCGCGCCCTGTGAGACAAAGCAGCTGGCGCTGGCAAACGGCCTGGAGGTCTACCAGCCCGCCAGCGTGCGCACTCCCGAGGCGCTGGAGCTTATGCGCTCGCTCGCGCCTGACATACTCTGCGTGGTCGCATATGGCAAGATACTGCCGGACGAGCTGCTGGCCGTGCCCAGGTACGGCGCGGTAAACGTCCACGGCTCGCTCCTGCCCAGGTACCGCGGCGCCGCGCCGATACAGTGGTCGGTGCTCAACGGCGACGAGTACGCGGGCGTCACCACGATGTACCTCGCCCACGACATGGACGCGGGCGACGTCATATTCCGCGAGGCCACTGCCGTCGGCGAATATGAGACGGCGGGAGAGCTTTTCGACCGCCTGGCCGCGATGGGCGCAAAGCTCCTTGTGAAGACGCTCGGCGCGATAGAGGACGGCTCGGCTCCGCGCGAGGTGCAGAACCACGCCGAGGCCACCTATGTGGGACAGCTGGACAAGAGCATTTGCCCGATAGACTGGGAGAAGTCCCCGCGCGAGATAGTCAAGCACATCTGCGGACTCAATCCCTGGCCCGTGGCCACCATGGAGCTTAACGGCGAGACGATGAAGGTGTACATGGCTCGTTACACCGATACGGCCACGGACAAGGCTCCGGGCAGCGTGGTGAGCGCCGGTAAGGCCGGGCTTGAAGTCGCCTGCGGCGGCGGCAAGACCGTCATGATAACCGAGCTTCAGGCTCCGGGCAAGAAGCGCATGAGCGCGCACGACTACCTTATCGGCCACCCGGTGAGCGTGTCATGAGCAGCGCCAGGCTCGCCGCGCTGGACGCCATGAACATGCTGCGCCGCGGCACGTTTTCAAGCGACGCTCTTGACGCCGCCGTACACGCGGCGAAGCTGGAGCCGCGCGACGCCGCGCTGTGCCAGCGCATAGTGCGCTCCACGGTCCAGAATCTGACGTATATAGACTATGTAATAGGCCTCTGGTGCTCAACTCCGGTGAAGAAGCTGGAGCGGACTGTGCTGGACATCCTCAGGATATCCGCCGCGCAGCTCCTGTTCCTTGACCGGGTGCCCGCCAGCGCCGCGGTGAACGAGGGCGTGAACCTCTGCCGCGAGCGTGGCAAGGCTCGCGCCGCGGGGCTTGTAAACGGCGTGCTGCGCCGAATTGCCGAGAACCGTGACAGCATACCGCCTGTTCCGGGCGCAGGCGCCGCCGAATATCTCAGCACGCGCTACAGCCATCCGCTGTGGCTGGTGCGGGAGTTTGTGTCCCGCAGGGGGTATGACGGAGCCGAGGCCGTCCTTGCCGCCAATAACGCCGAGCCTCCGCTCACGATACAGACCAACACGCTCAAGACCACGCCCGACGCGCTTGCGGCCGCGCTCTCCGAGGCCGGGTACATGTTTGAGAGCGGGCTTTGCGCCGGCTCGTTCGACCTGGCCGGCGCGGGCAGCGTGGAGCGCATACCCGGATACGCCGGCGGACTGTTCTACGTGCAGGACGCGGCGGCGCGCATGGCGGTGGAGAGCATAGGGCTCAAGCCCGGCATGAGCGTCCTGGACGCGTGCAGCGCCCCGGGCGGCAAGAGCTTCGCCGCCGCCATGCTCATGCGCGGCGAGGGGCGGATACTCGCCTGCGACCTCAAGGAGAAGCGCCTCAGGCGCGTCTGTGAGGGCGCCGGGCGACTGGGCATAGACATGATAGATACGCGCGCCATGGACGCAAGAGCGCCGTCTGAGGAACTTCACGAAGCGTTTGACGTCGTAATAGCTGACGCGCCATGCTCCGGCTTCGGCGTGGTACGCCGTAAGGCCGAGATACGCTTCAAGAGCCCTGAGGAGATAGCACCGCTGCCGGAGATACAGCTCGGCATACTGCGCGCCATGGCCGGGTGCGTCAAGCCCGGAGGTACGCTTTTATACTCGACCTGTACGCTGCTCGCGCGCGAAAACGAAGACGTCGCCGCCGCCTTCCTCGGCGAGCACGGTGAGTTCACCGTGGCGGAGGAGCGCACACTCTGGCCGGACACTGACAAAACGGACGGATTTTTCATATGCAGGATGGTAAAATCAACATAAGATCGCTTCTGCCGGAGGAGATATCCGCCGAGCTTAAGGCCATGGGTCAGCCCGCCTACAGAGCCAGGCAGGTGTTTGAGTGGCTCACGCGCGGCGTGGAGAGCTATGACGAGATGTCGAACCTCCCCAAGCAGCTGCGCGCCGCGCTGGCCGAGCGCTTCTATTTGGGCGCGCCGCAGGTGGAGCGCAAGCAGGTCTCGGCCGAGGACGGCACCATAAAGTACCTGTGGGATCTGCGCGACGGAAACGCCGTGGAGACGGTCGTCATGCGCTATCACTACGGCAACAGCGTGTGCATCTCCACGCAGGTCGGCTGCCGCCAGGGCTGCGCCTTCTGCGCGTCCACGATAGGCGGGCTGGTCAGGAACCTTGACGCGGGCGAAATGCTGGAGGAGGTCATGTTCTCCGAGAAGGAGTCGGGCTTGAAGATAGGGCACATAGTGCTCATGGGCATAGGCGAACCGCTGGACAACTTCGACAACGTCATGAAGTTCCTAAGGCTCGTGAACCACCCGGAAGGCATGAACATCGGCATGAGGCACATTTCACTTTCTACCTGCGGGATAACAGAAAAGTTTGACAAACTGGCCGAACTTAATTTACAATTGACTTTATCGGTATCCCTGCACGCGCCGGACGACGAGACTCGCTCGAAGATAATGCCGGCGAACAGGGGCAGGGGAGTTGTGAAGCTCATAGACGAGTGCGAGGCGTATTTCAACCGCACCGGGCGGCGCATCTCCTTTGAATACGCAATGATAGATGGTGTGAACGATTCGCCCGCGCAGGCGGCTCTGCTGGCCAAGCACGCGAAAAGGGCGCATGCGCACGTGAATCTCATACCGCTCAACCACGTAGACGAGCGCTCGTTTGAGCCGACTCCGCCCGAACGCCTGAGCGCGTTCCGCAAGGCTCTGGAGCGCGAGGGCGTCAACGTGACCGTAAGACGAAGGCTGGGTGGCGACATCGACGCCTCGTGCGGCCAGCTAAGAAAGAAGACAGCGGACGCCGCAGCCGCAGGAACGGGGAGCTAATGAACAGCTTTGGCATCACAGACAGGGGAGCTGTGCGCAGGGACAACCAGGACAGCTTCCTAATAGAGAGGCTTGACGAGCAGGAGTGCATCATAGCCGTATTGTGCGACGGCATGGGCGGTGAGAAGGCCGGCAACATAGCCAGCGACCTCGCCGCAAAGACGTACATTGCCGGGCTGAGGGAAAAGATACTCGCCAACAAAAAGCGCAAGCCGGATATCAAGACCATGATGTCCGACGCCTGCGACACGGCAAACCACATGATCTACTCATATTCCTGCTTTGACACCGACTACACCGGTATGGGTACAACGCTTGTCTCCGCAGTCATCTACGGGGACGCGGCGTATGTGCTGAATGTGGGGGACAGTCGCTGCTACAAGCTGACGCGAAAGCGCATGACCCAGGTCACACGGGATCATTCGCTGGTTCAGGATCTGGTTGACAGGGGGGAACTCACGCCCGAGCAGGCGCGGACACACCCGCGCAGGAACGTGATAACGCGCGCTCTGGGCGTGAACGAGCTGGTTCCCTGCGACATATTTACACCCAAGCTTCAGCGCGGCGAAATGCTGCTGCTGTGCTCGGACGGACTGACAAATATGCTCGAGGACAAGGAGATATTTGCAATTTACCGCAGGAACCCAGACCCCTTGTCGCTTGGCAGGGCGCTCATGGCCGAAACGCTTGAGCGCGGAGCCAGGGACAACGTCACGATAGTCATCATATCCAAATAACCCCGGAACGTTTGGAGGCACCCATGGACAACAATATGGACAAGTATTTGGGCACCTGTTTGGACGACAGGTATGAGATAGTTGAAGTCATCGGCGCCGGAGGCATGGCGGTGGTCTACAAGGCCATCGACCAGCGCCTGAACCGCTTTGTCGCCGTCAAAATACTGCGTGACGAGCTTGCCCGTGACGAGGAGTTCAGAGCCAGGTTCCAGATCGAGGCTCAGGCCGTCGCCATGCTCTCGCACCCGAACATCGTCTCCGTCTACGACGTGAGCCACACGGCGGGCGTGGAGTATATAGTCATGGAGCTCATTGAGGGCGTCACGCTGATGCAGTACATGCAGAAGAAGGGCGCGCTGAGCTGGAAGGAAGCGGCGCACTTCTCGACGCAGATCGCAAAGGCGCTTGAGCACGCCCACTCCAAGGGAATAGTTCACCGTGACATCAAGCCGCAGAATATCATGATACTGCGCGACGGCACCATAAAGGTCGCCGACTTCGGCATAGCCGCGCTGGAGAGTGCGCAGGAGCAGCGCAGCGACCAGACGGTCGGCTCGGTGCACTACATCGCGCCGGAGCAGGCCAGGGGCGAGACGCCCGACACGCGCAGCGACATATACTCGCTCGGCGTGGTTATGTACGAGATGCTCACCGGGCAGATGCCCTATGACGGCGAGACCGCCGAGCAGATCGCCCTCAAGCACATAGCGGGCGTCGCCGTGCCGCCGCGCCAGCTCAACGCCGAGATCCCCGAGGAGCTTGAGCGCATCACGCTCAAAGCCATGAACGCGGACATCCGCGAGCGCTATCAGAGCGCGAGCGAGCTGCTGACCGACCTGGAGGAATTCAGGAAGCAGCAGGCCACCCTGGGCAGGGACTCAGGCGAGGAGTACGAGGACTACGAGGGCGTCATACCCGACGTGAGGCCGATAGGCACCACCGGCGAGATGAGCCAGGCAAAATACGCCCGCCGCAGAAAACGCTCCCGCAAGGTGAGCATCATGAGCGGCGCCGTCGGCGTGCTGGTGTTCATGATAGCCGTGTTCGTCTTTTTGTGGAACTACTGGCTGCGCGACATATTCAGCGTCGCCGAGCGCATAGAGCTGCCCAACTTCGTGGGTCAGAACTATGAGAGCATCGTGAACGACAGCAGCTACAGGGATCTGTACAATTTCACCGTCACCTACTCCATCGACCCGGAGGTCAGCGAGGGCGTGATCATTTCCCAGGACCCCGAGGCCGGGCGGAGCCTGATGATAGTCCCGGAGGGCATAGACGTGACCCTCACGGTCAGCACCGGCGTGCGCCAGACCACGGTTCCCGACGTCCTCAACGACCCGTACAGCGAGGCTACCGTGACTCTGCAAAACGCAGGCTTCAAGGTAGAGACGCAGTACGCGGCCAGCGACACGGTCACAGAGGGCTATGTCATATCCACCGACCCGGCGCCGGGAGAACAGCTGGCTCAGGGCTCCACGATTTTCGTCACGATAAGCAGCGGCCCCGTTGAGCGCACCGTGAGTATGCCGAACCTGGTCGGACGCACCGAGAGCGAGGCCAAGAGCATACTCAACAGCAACAACCTCGCCTACGCCGACACGACGTATATCGAAAGCGACCAGGAGGAAGGCACGGTCATACGCCAGAGTATAGACGCCTACGAGGAAGTGCCGGAGCACACTCGCATTTACCTCTGGGTCTCCACCGGCCCGGCTGAAACGCCCGAGCCCACGGACACGGCGCCGCCGGAGACCACCGGCGCAGAAGGAGAACAGTAAGTATGCCTGAGGGCGTTATAGTAAAGGCTCTGAGCGGGTTTTACTACGTCAGAACCGGCAGCGAAACGGTCGAGTGCAGAGCACGCGGCCGTTTCCGGCTGGACGGCACCAGCCCGCTGGTCGGCGACAGGGTGGAAATCTCGCTCGACGCGCAGGGCAAGGGCAGGGTGGATAAGCTACTGCCCAGGAAGAACTTCTTCGTGCGCCCGGCCGTCGCCAATATAGACGTGCTCATCTCGGTCGCAAGCGAGGTGGAGCCTGTCACCGACCCATTCCTTATCGACCGGGTCACCAGCACGGCGGAGCACAATGGCTGCGAGGTAATCATCTGCATCAACAAGTCGGACGCCTCCGACTCCCGCCGCCTTGCGGACATATACGCCGCAACGCCGTACAAGGTGATAGAGACCAGCGCCGTCACCGGCGCGGGTCTGGACGAGCTGGCCGAGTGCATCAAGGGCAAGGTCTGCGCCTTTTCCGGGAACTCTGGCGTGGGCAAGAGCAGCATAATGAACGCACTGGAGCCGGGTCTGGACTTGAAGACGGGCGAAATCAGCGAAAAGCTCGGGCGAGGACGGCACACCACCCGCCACGTTGAGATTTTCCCCGTGGCCGGGGGGTACTGCGCCGATACGCCGGGCTTCGCCTCCTTCGACGTGGAGCAGATGCCGCCTATCCCCAAGGGCGAATTGCAGCACACCTTCCCGGAGTTTGAGCCGTACATAGGCCGCTGCCGCTTTGACGACTGCGCCCACATCAAAGAGCCGAGCTGCGCCGTGCGCGCGGCGATCGAGGCCGGCGAAATATCCCACAGCCGGTACGAGAGCTATTGCAGGCTCTACGAGATAAGCGCCCAGTACAAGGAGTGGGAGCAGCGCTGAACAAACGCCGAAAGACGCGCCCCGGAGCACGCGCTCCGGGGTGTTTTTGCGCCCTGCGGCCTTTTGCGCGAGTAACACTCCTGGCTCGACCCGCATATACTACAAGCGGGGGTGAAGCTATGTGCGGGCGTAGGCGGCGCAGGAGAGGACCTGCGGTGGGCTGGCTGGTGATACTGGCCGGTATAGTTATCATACTCGCGCTCATACTGCCGGCAGGGTTTTGGTGGTTTGCGCTCGCCATAGCGCTTATTGCCGGCGGCATATGGCTGCTGCGCAGCTGTAATTAGGAGGTAGACTATGCGAATACTTGTCATCCGGCTTCCGGCCTTTTTGTCGAGGCTGATACTGAAGCTGAGCGGAAGAACACAGTCCGAGTAATATGTCAGACCAACCCCTCATAGGCTGTACAGAAACTTCTTACGAGGGGAGATACCATGGATCTGACTGTCAAATGCAGCGGCATTGCCTGCTGTGAGAGGGTTTTTGAGTACGCCATGCCTGTTGAAGATGCCTCAGAGACCGTAGTGCCGGATACCATGCCGGATGTTGAGCGCATCCTCTGCGCCGAAGGCATGGTAATGATACGGAGCAAAGAGGTGACGAACGAGCGCGTGAACGTATCGGCCGTTGTCGGAGCCACAGTGCTGTATGCTCCGGAGGGCGGAGAAGGCGTGTGTACTCTGGGCGCGTCGATACCGATAGTGGTGGATGTGGACGCCACGGGTGTCACGGAAGACAGCTCTGCAGTCGCCTCGCTCACCCTGTCCAATGTCGAGGCGCGTATGCTCAATCCGCGCAAGCTGCTTGTCCGCGCCGTTGTAAATGTGGAGATAGAGTGCTACAACCGCTCCGAGCTGTCTGTGACCACCGGGTTGGACGGCGACGGAGCCGCGAGCGTGGAGACCCTGTGCGAAGCCGCGTCCATCAGCCCGGTCATCTGTGTCAGGGAAAAGACCTTTGTCGTCTCGGACGAGTACCGCCTACAGCCCGGACTGCTGCCCATCGGTACGCTGCTCTGGCACACGGCGGAGATAATCCCGGGCAGCGTGAGGAGCGTGGGCGCCAAGCTCATCTTTAACGGCACGGTTAGGCTCTCTGCGCTCTATGAGGCGGCCAACAGCACGGAGCTGTGCCCCGTCAGCTTCGAGACGGAGTTTTCTCAGATGATCGACGCGGACACGGACTTCGCCAGTCCCGATTGCAGCGTATACTCCATGCTCACCGCCGAATACGTGGAGCCGGTCACGCTTGCGGGAGGGGAGAGGGGGATCTCCGCAGAGTTCCACCTGGTAAGCCAGTGCGTCTGTACGGACAGCGTAAGGGTGCAGTGCATGACCGACTGCTACAGCAACGCCTGCGAGCTGGAGATCGGCCGCTCACAGACTGAGCTGAGCTGCATCCAGCGCAGGAGCACGGTGCGCGCCTCGGTGCATGAGACTCTGGCCGCATCTCCGGCTCCGGTGAACATATGCAGAGTTATATGCCGCACCGGCGCCGCCGAATGCGAGGGCGGCATGCTGCGATGCCCGGTGAGTGCGACGGCCATATACACCGCGAGCGACGGCGGCGTGTACTCCACGTCCCGGCGGCTGACCTGCGAGGCTCCCAGTGAGCTGGCGGAGGGCGAGTACGCGATGAGCGTGCGCGCGAGCTGCGCCGAGTGTACCTCAGCGATAGCGCAGGGCGGCATTGACGTCCGCGTCGTTGTGGACTTTGAGCTGGTGAGCGCCAAGCGCACGGTGTTCACGCAGATCGCCGCCGTGGAGCCGGCGGAAGCGCAGGAGAACGCCGACTATCCGTCGATAACCGTCATCCGCGCCGGGGAGGCCGACACCCTCTGGTCGCTCGGCAAGCGATACCACTCCACAGGCGCGATGATAGCCGAGCTGAATTCCCTCGCCGACGGCGACAAGCTCACAGGCCGTGTACTGCTGATTCCCTGCGCACGGCTTAAAGGCTGATACATAACTAACTCAAACAAAAAGAGCCTCCGGCGAAAAATCGCCGGAGGCTCTTTTATATACTCTCTCAGTTATCCCAGTTGTGCCAGACGTTCTGCACGTCGTCATTGTCCTCGAACATGTCTATCATTTTCTGCATGTTCTTGATGTCGCCCTCGTCGGTGAGGGTGATGTAGGTCTGAGGCACCATCTCGGCCTGGGCGCTGAGCAGCTCATAGCCGTGGCCGGTGAGGTACTCGGCTACAGCCGCGACGTCGTCAGGCTCGGTGTAGACGGAGAAAATCTCGCCGTCCTGCTCCATATCGGAGGCGCCGGCCTCGAGCGCGTCTTCCATCATCTTGTCTTCCTCGATGTCGCCGTCCTCGTTGTTGACGACGATCACGCCCTTCTTGTCAAAGCTCCAGCTCACGCAGCCGGTCTGACCCATGTTGCCGCCGTTCTTGTCGAAGGCGTGGCGGACGTCGCTGGCCGTGCGGTTGCGGTTGTCGGTCATGGCCTCGACTATGACGGCGACGCCGCTCGGACCGTAGCCCTCGTAGGTGACGGACTCGTAGTTGTCCGTGCTGCCGCTGCCGAGCGCCTTGTCAATGGTGCGCTTGATGTTGTCATTGGGCATGTTGGCCGCCTTGGCCTTGGCAATGACGGCGGCGAGGCGGGAGTTGTTGGCAGGGTCGCCGCTTCCGCCCTCTTTGACCGCGACTATCATCTCGCGGGCTATCTTGGTAAAGGCCTGGGCGCGCTTTGCGTCCTGTGCGCCCTTGGTCTTCTGTATATTATGCCACTTGGAATGTCCCGACATATTGTCAACCCCTGTATCGTATAATTTGCGCCAATTATTTTAGCACTTTTCGCGACAATTTGCAATATATATTCTCGAGCGCGGCGAAGTAAATTTGCGTTTTATACACACTTTAGCGCGTTAAATGCCGGACTTGCAATTCATGAACTCGTCTGCTATCATTATTTATAGTTTTTTCCGACTCAAAGTCGGCGCAGGGGACGGTGACAATATGTCTGATTCGTATGTGGGATACCTCGGAGGAGCCAAAAATATCGTTTTTTTGGGCGAAGCTGGCTCAGGAAAAACCGAGACGTCCGTCAACCTGGCTCTCGGCCTTGCGCGCGAAGGCGTAAGGAAGGTACACTTTTTCGACATGGATCAGACCAAGCCGCTGTTCCGCGCGCGCGACTGCGAGGACGAGTTGGAGCGGGAAGGCGTCGTCTTCCACTTCCAGAGCCAGTACCTTGATGCTCCGACGGTGGCCTCCGGCGTCATAGAGACGCTGCTGGACGCCGAGAGCACGGTGCTGATGGACGTGGGCGGCGGCTCGCACGGCTCGCACATGATAGGCCAGTTTTCCCATGTGCTCAACCGTGACGATGCCAGGGTGCTGTACATAGTCAACCCCTACCGGCCGTGGTCGCGCTCGCTTTCCGACATTGAGGCCACCGTCGGCCGTGTGGCCGGCGCCGCAAGGCTCAGCAAGCTCCATCTCGTTGCCAACCCGAATCTTGGCCCTGACACGACCGCCCAAGACGTTGTGGAGGGTCTGGAGAGGTTCAAAGCCCTGTTCCCGGAAGAAAAACCGGACTTTGTCTGCGTTCTGGACAGGCTTTGCGCCGAAGTGGCAGAGCTTGTAAGGGAGCCCATCCTTCCCATACGGCTCAACACCTTGCCGGAGTGGTTGGGAGGTTCCGGCGAGGTAGACACCCACAAATAAGGATAGGAGAGTGGTCAACATGCCGAAAGGCAAAGTGGAAATTTACACCGAAGCCTGCAAGAGCTGCCTCTACTGCGTCAACACGTGTCCCAAGCACGTCCTGGGCACCACCAGCGCAGTGAACTCCAAGGGCTATCAGTACGCAGTGCCCGTCAATCCGGACGACTGCATAGGCTGCGCCATGTGCGCTACGATCTGCCCCGACGCGGCGATCACCGTCTACAGGGAGGCGAACTGACATGGCTGAGAAGATATTCATGAAGGGCTGCGAGGCCGTCGCCGAAACCGCCATACGCGCCGGCTGCCGTTTCTTTGCCGGCTATCCCATCACTCCGCAGAACGACGTGCCCGAGTATTTCGCCCGCCGTATGCCCCAGGTGAACGGCGTGTTCATCCAGGGCGAGAGCGAGGTCGCCTCCGCCAACATGGCCTACGGCGCTGCCGCGGCCGGCGTGCGCAGCATGACCAGTTCCTCCAGCTGCGGCATATCCCTCAAGAGCGAGGCCATCTCCTGGATGGCCGGCGCGCGTCTGCCCGTAGTCGTCGCCAACTTCCAGCGCGGCGGCCCCGGCATAGGCACCATCCAGCCCGCACAGCAGGACTACAACCAGGCCACCAAGGCCAGCGGCAACGGCGGCTTCCGTATGCTCGTGCTCAGCCCTTCCACACTGCAGGAGGCCGTGGACATGACCTGGGAGGCCTTTGAGCTGGCCGACAAGTACTCCAACCCCGTCATCCTCCTCATGGACGGCTTCACCGGCACCATGATGGAGCCCGTGGTCCTGCCCGAGCCGCTCACGGACGAGCAGGTGGCCGCCATCCGCGCGACCAAGACCTGGGCCGCCCGCGGCAAGCACGGCGCCAAGGAGCAGCACAAGGTCATGTGCGGCCCCGGCCTCGACACCCGTATAAGCCAGATGCAGATGAACATCCAGGCCGACGAGATGTACAAGAGCTGGCAGACCACCGAGGTAGACTACGAGGAATACCTCACTGAGGACGCCGAGATCATCATAACCGCCTACGGCATCTCCGGCCGCATCGCCAAGAGCGCCGTCAAAATGCTCCGCGAGGAGGGCATCAAGGCCGGACTCATCCGTCCGAGAAAGGTGTATCCGTTCCCGGCCGTCGCCTATGAGAAGCTCCCGCTTGAGAAGCTGCGCGGCATAGTCTGCGCCGAGATGAGTATCCCGGCACAGTTTGCCGACGACGTCGCAAATGTCGTCCACGGCAGGACAAAGATAGTCACCGCCCTGTCTTCCGGCGGCGATGTGCTCGACCGCTCCACCATTCTGGACGCGGCTCGCAGCCTGATGAAGTAAGGAGGTCTGTGCAATGATGGAAAAAGTCTATTCCCGTCCCGCGGGAATCTTTGAGGGCGCAGTCACCGGCTTCTGCCCCGGCTGCATGCACTCCAGCGTGTGTAAAATAGTCTGCGAGGCTCTTGAAGAACTCGGTCAGCTCGACAACGCCTGCTACGTCCAGGGCGTCGGCTGCTGCGGCCTCGCCGTGACGTATTTCGATATGGACACTGTCGCGGCTCCTCACGGCCGCGCCTGCGCCATCGCCAGCTCCTTCAAGCGCTGCAGCCCCGAGACGCTGGTGTTCACCTATCAGGGCGACGGCGACCTGGCCGCCATCGGCCTGGCCGAAACCATGAGCGCCGCCAACCGCGGCGAGAACTTCACTGTCATCTTTGTCAACAACGGCATATACGGCATGACCGGCGGCCAGATGGCGCCCACGACCCTGCTCGGCGCCAAGACCACGACCACGCCCTATGGCCGCAACGAGGCCGAGCACGGCGCGCCCATGCACATGTGCGAGCTTATAAACCAGCTCGACGCTCCCGCCTACATCGCCCGCGTCACCGCCGCCGACGTGCCGAACGCCCGCAAGGCCAAGGCCGCCGTCAAGAAGGCCTTCCAGTACCAGCTCGAGGGCAAGGGCTTCAGCTTTGTCGAGTTCGTCTCCAACTGCCCGACCAACTGGGGCATGAGCCCGCTGGAGAGCCTTGACCACGTCCACAACGTAGTGCTCAAGGAGTTCCCGCTCGGGGAATTCCGCGCGAAGTGAGAGGGGGAGCGAACATGGAAAAATCCTTCATCATTGCCGGTTTCGGCGGTCAGGGCGTCATGGTCGCCGGCCAGCTCCTGAGCTACACCGCCTGTGAGACTACCGACAAGTACGTCACGTATTTCCCCAGCTACGGCGCTGAGATGCGCGGAGGCACGGCCAACTGCTACGTCGTCATCTCCGACGACCCGGTCGGCGCGCCCAAGGTCAACCAGGCAGACTACGTCGTCTGCCTCAACGACCCGAGCATGGCCAAGTTCAAGGACGCGGTCGTGCCCGGAGGCACCATCTTCACCAACAGCTCCGTCGTCACGATAGAGCCTACCCGCGACGATATCCACGTCGTCAAGGTCGACGCCGGCTCCATCGCCATAGAGCTGGGCAACCCCAAGGTGCTGAACCTCGTGATCGTCGGCGCGATAATCGGCTACACCGAAATCCTGCCCACCGAGAACGTGCTCCAGACCGCTTTCAAGAAGCTCGGCTCCAAGCGTCCCGAGCTGAACCCGATAAACGAGGCCGCGTTCCGCCGCGGCTGGGAGATCGGTCACGCCACAAAGGAAGCCCACGTCTGATTATTAAGTGAATAAAAATTCCGGGTCAGCCGACCCGGAATTTTTTATTTGCCTCCGTGCAAAAAAAGCTTGACGCGGACGCGGGAGTATAGTAGAATCAAAACATAAATTAGTCGCCGCTAACCATATGGCGGCAATTCATTTGATATATAGTTAGATATCACTAACTAATATGCCCAGCTATAGAAAGGAAGGGACTATGAGCGTCGTTATTGTTGGCGGGAATGAACGCATGGCCGGACAGTATGAGAGCATCTGTCGCGAGCACGGATACAAGGCAAAGGTGTTCACCAAAGAGCACGGTTCACTCAAGAAGAAGCTTGGAACGCCGGATCTGCTGATACTTTTCATCAGCACTGTCTCGCACAAGATGGTGCTCAGCGTCACACAGGAGGCGAAGAAGAACGACGTGCCCGTGGCTCGGGTCATGACCAGCAGCGCCACGGCTCTGCGTGCAACGCTCCAGGAGTACGGCAGGGCGGTGTGATATATGTGCCTTGAGAAATATCTTGTCGAACAGTGCGCGCCGACTCTGGCCTCGCTGAAGACCGGATCGCTTTTCGGCGTGATCGAGGACGACGCCGGCGAGCTGACGCGCCAGGTGGCCGAATGGCAGGCGCAGCTGGCTCCCAAGGGACTGATACTCACCATATTGAGATACCGCCGCGGGAGGGCGCTTATCTACATGGGACGCCTTTCGCAGCTCAAGCGCGACCTGGCCTGTCCCGGCGCTGAGGAGCTGCTGCGCTCCTGCGGCTATGAGCACGAAAACACCGAGGACATCCTCCGCCAGCTCCGCAGGCGTGTCTGCACCTGTGAAAGCTTTCCGCACGAAATCGGCCTGTTTTTGGGCTATCCTCTGACAGATGTGCTGGGATTCATACAAGACGGCGGAAAAAACAGCAAGTGTACGGGCTACTGGCAGGTGTACGGAGATGAGCAGGACGCCCAGCGGCGCTTCAAAAGCTATCGCAAGTGCAGCGAGGTCTACATCCGGCTCTGGAACCTGGGCAGGAGCGTGCAGCAGCTTACAGTAGCGGCGTGAGAATACATAGTATTCGTACGCCATATTCATCAATATCAAGAAAAGAGGTACAAGAATGAGCAAAATTGCAGTCGTATACTGGAGCGGAACCGGCAACACCGAGGCCATGGCCAACAAGGTTGCCGAAGGAGCCAGATCCGCTGGAGCTGAGGCGGCGGTCTTGACCTGCTCCGAATTTGACGCCGGTAAGGTGGCGGATTACGACGCCATAGCCTTCGGCTGCCCCGCCATGGGCAGCGAGCAGCTGGAGGAGGATGAGTTCGAGCCTATGTTCGAGTCCTGCAAGGCCGCACTCAAGGGCAAGAGGATAGCTCTATTCGGCTCCTACGGCTGGGGAGACGGGGAGTGGATGCGCACCTGGGAGAATACGGCGAAGGGCTATGGCGCCGTCCTGGCCGGCGAGAGCGTGATATGCACCGACGCCCCCGACGAGGAAGCCCAGGCCGCCTGCGAGGCGCTGGGAAAAGCGCTCACATAATACAACGCGACACAGCCGCCCTTGTACAAAGGGCGGCTGTGTCGCATTTTTATACACTAAATATCCACAATGAAAGCAAACGCCCCGAACGGAAAAAATCGGGGCTTGTTTTTACGCCTGCCCGTCGCCCTTTTCTTTAAGCAACTCGCTCATGGTGGTGACGTGGCGTTTGAGCGCGTCAAAAGTCTCGCTGCTGATAACGTGCTCCATACGGCAGGCGTCCTCGGCGGCGACCTCAGGGTCGACGCCCATTGAAGCAAGCCAGGAGGAGAGGAGAGTGTGACGCTCATATATCTTCTCGGCAATCTCCAGCCCCTTGTCGAGCAGGGTAATATTGCCGTCGTCATCGACCTTGATATATCCCCCGAGGCGGAGATTCTTCATCGCGACACTGACGCTGGGCTTGGAAAAATTCATCTCATTTGCAATATCTATGGAGCGCACTATCCCCTTGCGCTTGTGAAGGACGAGAATTGTCTCGAGATAGTTTTCGGCTGATTCCTGAATTTTCATTTGCTGAGCCTCACTTGCAAATTTTTAAGTATTTTAGCACAATATACTCCAAAACGCAAGCACGCCGGAGAATTACTGTCCATATAAAAAGTCCGCTTGTCCAAAGGCGAGAGCCGAGGTATAATTTTACTGTAGTTCGTACCTCTCCGCAGGGCGGACGGAACAAACGGGATTGACAAGAGGGAGCCCGGAATATAAACTATACGCTGTTAAAACTCAGGAGGGATGCTCTTGTTCAAAGTAATAAAGCAGGAGGGGCGCGCCCGCAGGGGCGAGTTCACCTGCCCGCACGGCACCGTGCAGACGCCGGTTTTCATGAACGTCGGCACGCAGGGCGCGATAAAAGGCGCGCTGTCCGCGCGGGACTTGAAGGAGATAGGATGCCAGATAGAGCTGTCGAACACCTATCATCTCCACGTCCGCCCGGGAGACGAGCTCATCAAATCGCTCGGCGGGCTGCACAGATTCATGACCTGGGACGGACCGATACTCACGGACAGCGGCGGCTTCCAGATATTTTCCCTGGCGGAGCTGCGCAAAATAGGGGAGGACGGCGTGCGCTTCAACTCCCACGTCGACGGACGGCACATATTCATGGGTCCTGAGGAGAGTATGCGCATACAGGCCAACCTGGGCAGCGACATAGCCATGGCCTTCGACGAGTGCATCAAGATACCCTCGCCCTACGACTACGTTAAGGCCTCGTGCGACCGCACCGTCCGCTGGCTGGAGCGGTGCAAGGCCGCGCTGGAGCGCTATAACGCCGAGCCTGATGCCGTCAACCCGGGACAGGTGCTTTTCGGCATCAACCAGGGCGCGGTGTTCCACGACATCCGCGTGGAGCACATGAAGCGCATAGCCGAGCTGGATCTCGCCGGATACGCCATAGGCGGACTTGCGGTTGGCGAGACCGCGCAGGAGATGTACGACACCATAGAGGCCGTGGAGGAGCACATGCCCAAGGACAAGCCCCGCTATCTGATGGGCGTCGGCACGCCCGGCAACATCCTGGAGGCCGTCAGCAGGGGAGTGGACTTCTTCGACTGCGTTATGCCCGCCCGCAACGGCCGCCACGGGCACCTGTTCACCTGGCGCGGCATCATCAATATCAAGAACGCGAAGTACGAGCGCGACGAGTCGCCCATAGACCCGGAGTGCGGCTGCCCCGTGTGCCGGCGATACTCCAAGGCGTACCTGCGCCACCTGTTCAAGGCCGAGGAAATGCTCGCCATGCGCTTCGCCGTGACGCACAATCTGTGGTTCTACAACAACCTCATGCAGCGCATCCGCGACGCCCTTGACGCCGGAAGCTTCGAGGCCTTCCGCAGGCAGTACAGCGCAGTCCTCGACACCAGAATATAAAATCCTTGCAATTTTGAAAATAACGGGTTATAATCTACACACTGTATCATTTGGCTGGAGGTAAGCAAACACATGTTCCACAACATACTCACTGGCACATCGGCCGCGGGCGGGATGTCGTCCATCCTGTTCCTGGTCATCATCTTCGTGGTGTTCTATTTCTTCCTGATACGCCCGGAGAACAAGCGCAAGAAAAAGCTCACCGAGATGCGCAACAACATCTCTCTCGGCGACGAAATAGTCACCATCGGCGGCATTATGGGCAAAGTCGTACAGGTGACCGAGGACACCGTCACCTTCGAGACCGGCGAAGACCGTGTCCGCCTCCAGGTGACCAAGTGGGCTATCTCCTCCAATGTCCGCGAGGAGAAGGAACGCGCCGCCCAGGAGGCCGCCGCCCGTGCGGCCAAGGCCAAGAGCAAGAAGAAGGCCAAGACCTCCGGCGAGGAGAACAGCGTCGACGAAGCTCCCAAGGACTAATCACTGATATCACGAATTAAAATCCCTCCGACGTAATAGGATGTACAAACACCTGCGTCGGAGGGATTTTTCTATGACTGTGCAAGCCGAGCGCCGCGCGCGGCGCAAGACCAAGCTGAAATGGTATATACTCGGGCCGCTGCTGGCGGTGATAAGCCTGCCTCTGCTGCTGTACCTGTGCTCGCTGCTGCTGGCACACGAGGTTCTGCCGTTCGGCCTGATGGAAGAACTTGTTATCACCTGCGTCTTCCTCGCCGGTACGGCAGGGGCTGCAGCGGCAAGCGGAGCGAGAGGGCAGATGGTCATGCAGACAGGCCTTATCACGGGGGGCATCCTGGCGGCGGCGCTGGTGATAGTCTCCCTTGCGGTCCCGGGGCAGGGAGCCTTCAACGCTCAGTGCCTCAGGCACGTGATAGCGGCTCTGGCCGGAGGCGCCTTCGGCGGCGCGCTGCGCATAAAGCGCGTAAAACGCAAAAACAAAAAGCGCAGGCACAAATAATATAACTATCTGTAATATTCGTCTCGGTAGACATAAGTCGTGTTTTATAACCTAGATACAGTGTGAGAGAGGAAAACACACCCACTAAATATAGTGTCACACGGTGAAAATGCTGAATTTTTCTTTTTCGCTGGTAGACGAAGTTAACATAATATTGTTGACATAAAACATGGGCATAATTCACAAACTTACGCTTATTTTGACAAAGGACTTGATTACTGATGAATTTTGTATTATATTGTGCCTACTTGAATTATGTAAATTGCCGTCCTGCGCCACACGCAGCCGCGACCCTCGTGGGTCGTGATCCATGAAGCTCGCGCGCGGACTTACACATATAGACACCACGCGCCTGCTCGGGCGCGGGCGAGAGCTGGTTGTGCTCTTGGTTCTCGCCGGCTTCTTTATTGCCGGCGCAATTGCAGGAGCCGTGGCGGGCAGCGAGCAGCTCCCCGCCGGAGAGGCTCTTATACCAGGAGATGGAAGCATCTACGGCTACAGCACTTATGCCGGACTGCTGTTCTCCTGTGCACGATATCACCTTTTCGTCTTGCTTTTTTCAACCTCACTCTTGGGGGTTTTACTTATTCCGGCGGCGCTGGCCTTCAGGGGCTTCGCGCTTGCCTGCTCCACCGCATATCTCACCGCGAATTATCCCGAGACCGGGACTGTAGTTTCGCTGCTGGTGCTCGGCTTCCCGGCGCTCTTTACCGTGCCGGCGCTGTTTGTCGCGGCACACTGGGGTGAGATGTTTTCGATGCGTCTGCTGGCCGGGTTCATGCGCCGGCCTTTGCCTCCCGTCAGGCGCGGACGCGACAATTGCGCGCTGGCAGTGGCGCTGCTGCTGTTTGCCGCCGCAGCGGTGGAGTGCTATATCGTGCCGCCGCTTGTGCGGCTGCTGATTTAAAAAGTGGGACAGAAGGGGATGAGACGGTGCAGGATTCGGTTGCTCTTGCCCAGTTCAGCGATTATCTGAAAAACGAGCGCAAGTCATCGGACAACACAATATCGAGTTATATGCGCGACATGCGCCAGCTCAGCGAGTATCTTGACGAGCACAATATGCCCAACTTGCTGGATGCCGGTGAAAAGGAGCTCGGCCTGTACGTCGACTGGCTGCGCCACATAGGCAAGAGCCCGGCTACTATATCACGCTGCATTGCCACATTCAAGTGCTTTTACAAGCATTTCTTCGCAATCGGCCAGATAGTGCAGAATCCCGCCGCCTCGCTCATATCCGAAAAGCTTGAGAAAAAGCTGCCGCAGATCCTCACCAGCAAGGAGGTCGAGCTTCTGCTCGAGCAGCCCGAGTGCACCGACGCCAAGGGCTATCGCGACCGCGCCATGCTCGAGCTGCTGTATGCCACGGGCATCCGCGTCACCGAGCTGATATCGCTGAACGTGTCGGACGTGAACCTGCCCCTCGGCATTATCCGCTGCCGCAAAAAGGATAAGGAGCGCACGATACCGCTGTACAGCAAGGCGGTCAAGGCTCTGGCCGAGTACGTGGAGTTCATACGCCCGAACATGATAGCCTCCGAGAACGAGCAGGCGCTGTTCGTAAACGTGAACGGCGCAAGGATGACTCGTCAGGGCTTCTGGAAGATAGTGAAGCACTACCAGGCCAAGGCTCACATAGACAAGGACATCACGCCGCACACGCTGCGCCACTCCTTCGCGGCGCACCTGCTGGAAAACGGCGCAGACCTCCACTCCATACAGGAGATGCTCGGTCACTCCGACCTGTCCAGCACACAGATATATGCGCACCTGGTCAAAAAGCAGATCAAGGACGTCTACAACAAAGCTCATCCGAGAGCGTAAATATGGTCGAGCGAGCCGCGACAAGCAGCGGCTCGCTTGCTTTTTGTCATCCCCGTACGGTTCGCGCGCACACTTGCGCACAGGCGCGCTTCATGGTACAATACGCTCGTTGGGAGGCGAGAATATGCGCAAGCCGGACATGATATTTTTTGACTACGGCCACACCCTCTGCTACGAGCCTGTGCAGGACTACCAGGCCGGATGGTCGGCGGTCATGGAGCACGCCGTGGAAAACCCGCGCGGCATCACAGCCGTGGAGCTGAACGATCTCTGCATGGGTACGTACAGGAAGCTTTTCTCCCAGATGCGCCCGCTGGAGCTGGAGACAGACGGCTTCAATCTGGACGCGACCATATACGATTACCTCGGCCTAAAATTCGACGTGCCGCTCGAGGAGCTGGAGTACATACGCTGGTGCGCCACCGAGCCTATCTATCCTATGGAGGGCATAGAGCGCTTCCTGAGCCTGTGCGCCGGGCTGGGTATACGCACGGCCGTCATAAGCAACATCTCGTTTTCGGGCAACGTCCTGCGCCGCAGGATAGATGAGGCTCTGCCGTTCCACAACTTTGAGTTCGTCGTGGCCTCCAGCGAGTGCGTGTTCCGCAAACCGTCCGAGTGGATCTTCCGCCGTGCCATGGGCTTGGCCGGCGTGGAGCCGGAGCAGTGCTGGTTCATAGGCGACGACGTGCGCTGCGACATAGAGGGCGCCGCGCGCGCCGGCATCTGGCCGATATGGTTCAAGTGCCCGCTCAAGTGCACCTACAAGCCCGAAGCCAGGATCCCGCCCCAGTGCATGTACAAGCGCGTCTCCGGCTGGGACGAGCTGGGAGACATTCTGCGCTCCTTGATTTAGTCCCAGTAATGTGTTAAAATAACAGTTTGAAAGAAGGTCACAGCTTGCGAATATTGGGGATAGACCCCGGGATTGCCACGGTTGGTTTCGGTGTGATAGACACCGAGCGCGGCAGGCACAGCTTTGTGCGCTGCGGCGTCATAACCACGCCGGCAAACACGCCCCTGTCCAGCCGGCTGGACAGGATATACTCCGACCTGGGCGAGCTTATTTCGGCGTTCAATCCCGACGTCGCCGCGGTCGAGGAGCTTTTCTTCAACACGAACATCACCACAGGCATCTCCGTGGCCGAGGGCAGGGGAGTCATTCTGCTGGCCTGCTTCCACGCGGGGGTGCCTATTTACGAGTACACGCCGCTGCAGGTCAAGCAGGCGGTCGTCGGCTACGGCAGGGCGGAAAAGCGCCAGGTCATAGACATGGTCAAGCGCCTTTTGAACCTCCCCGCCGCTCCCAAGCCCGACGACGCGGCCGACGCCGTCGCCATAGCGCTGTGCCATGCGCGGAGCGTGACGTCCAGGCTGCTGAACCAAGGAGGAAACGGATGTATTACCATTTAGAAGGCACGATCGCCGAGCTTGCCAACGGCCTTGCCGTCATAGACTGCGGCGGCGTCGGATACGAGCTGAGCGTCAGTCTGAACACGCTCTCCCAACTGCAGGTCGGGGAGCACATAAAGCTCTATGTGGCCGAGTCCGTCAAGGAGGACGCCTTTGACCTCTACGGCTTCACCACCAAGAGCGAGAAGCGCGCGTTCCAGCTCCTGATAAGCGTCTCCGGCGTAGGCCCCAAGGCCGCGCTGAGCATACTGTCCTCGTCGACGCCCGAGACGCTGTCCATGGCCATCCTGGCCGGGGACGAGAAGGCGCTCACCGTCGCGCCCGGAATAGGCAAGAAGATAGCCCAGCGCGTGATTTATGAGCTGAAGGACAAGATTGCCAAGGAAAGCGGCGCCTTCGTGCCCGTGAGCAGCGGAATCGTGCAGACCACCGTCCAGGCCACGGACAAGCTGACGGACGCCAGCGCGGCGCTCAGCGTGCTCGGCTACAGCGCCGCGGAGATAAGCGCCGCCCTGCACGGCGTGGATCTGGAGCCGCTGAACACCGAGGGCATAATCAAAGCCGCCCTGAAAAATATGATGAAGTGAGGTGACGGGCATGAGCATAAGCTTTTCAGACGAAGGCGGGGAGAGGCTGATAACCTCGACCTCGATACTGCCTGAAGACGCCAACGAGAACTCGCTCCGTCCCCGCACCTTTGACGAGTACATAGGCCAGGAGAAGGCCAAGGACAATCTGCGCGTCTTCATCCAGGCCGCCAAGATGCGCGGCGAAGCCCTCGACCACGTGCTTCTGCACGGTCCCCCGGGACTGGGCAAGACCACACTTGCGGGGATAATCGCCAACGAGATGGGCGTAAACCTGCGCATAACCTCCGGCCCGTCCATCGAAAAGGCGGGCGACCTCGCCGCACTGCTGACCAACCTGCAGGAAAACGACATACTGTTCGTGGACGAGATTCACCGCCTCGACCGCGCGGTGGAGGAGATACTCTACCCCGCGATGGAGGACTACGCCATAGACATCATCATCGGCAAGGGTCCGAGCGCGAACTCGATACGTCTCGACCTGCCGCACTTCACGCTGATAGGCGCGACGACCCGCTCCGGCCAGCTCACAGCCCCGCTGCGCGACAGGTTCGGCGTGACGCTCAGGCTCGAGCTGTACACGCCGGAGGAGCTTGCGCGCATAGTTACGCGCAGCGCCGGGATACTCGGTATAGAGATAGAGCCGGGCGGCGCGCTGGAGATAGCCTCCCGCTCGCGCGGAACGCCGCGTATCGCCAACCGTATGCTCAAGCGCGTGCGCGACTTCGCCCAGGTGCGCGCAAACGGCGTCATAACGCAGGAGGTGGCCAACGACGCGCTGCTTCGCCTGGAAGTGGACAAGCTGGGGCTCGACGGCATCGACCGCCGGATGCTGAGGAGCATCATCGAATACTACGGCGGAGGCCCCGTGGGACTCGACACCCTCGCCGCCACCATCAACGAGGAGGCGGTGACGCTCGAGGACGTCTACGAGCCGTATTTGATGCAGCAGGGCTTCCTGACGCGCACGCCCCGCGGCCGCTGCGTGACCCGCAAGGCGTACGAGCATTTGGGCATAGCGTTCACGGGTCAGGAGGAATTATCACTCTGATTGACATTTAATAGCAAATATTTTGTCAAAAGAGCTAATATCATCCTCAATTTGAGTTAAAATCTTATAATTTAACTTGACTTTCCAGAAGCTTGTAATATAATTTACATGTAAGTATGAATTGGTCGTGCTATGACAGACTACACTTATTTGTCAAAAATGAATGACGAGGAGCTGTGGCGACTCACCGTCTCGGGCGATGCCCGCGCGGAGGAGGAGCTTATAGAGCGCTACACCCGTCTGGTGAGGATTTGCGCAAGGCCGTATTTTCTCGCCGGCGGCGACAGCGAGGATCTGACGCAGGAGGGCTTGATGGGTCTCATCAAGGCCATCCGCAGTTATGACCCCGACACGGGGGCGCAGTTCCGGCCGTTCGCAGAAGTCTGTATACGCAACCGCATACTGGAAGCCGTAAGATCCGCATCGAGAAAAAAGCACGACCCGCTCAACGGCGGGGTGTCACTGGAATATGTAATCCTCTCGGAAGAAGAAGTCCGGCAGTCCAGCGAGATAAAGCCGGAGGTTTTCAGTCGTTCGCCCGAAGAACAGGTTCTTGCCAGAGAGAGCGAAAAAGAGTTTTATTCCACGTTTTCACGGTGCCTGTCCTCCTTTGAAACGGAGGTTCTGTTTCTATTCCTCGACGGGCTGACCTACAGGCAGATAGCCACCGAGGCAGGCAGGACTGAGAAGGCCGTGGACAACGCAGTCCAGCGGATTCGCCGCAAGCTGGCGAGGCAAAAACCATTCCAAGGCGACATCAGCAGAAGCTGAAAACGCATAGAAACTATCTAAAGAGAGGGTACAACATGTTTGAAGACAAAGTGCTAGTGTGCAAAGAGTGCGGCCAGGAGTTCGTGTTCACCGCGGGTGAGCAGGCTTTCTACGCCGAGCGCGGCTTCCAGAACGAGCCGCAGCGCTGCAAGCCCTGCCGTGACGCGCGCAAGAACGCCGCCCGTGGTCCCCGCGAGTATTTCACCGCCACCTGTGCGATGTGCGGCGGAGAGGCCAAGGTTCCCTTCGAGCCCAAGAGCGACCGTCCTGTTTACTGCAGCGAGTGCTTCGCCAAGATTCGCGAGCAGCAGAACAACGTCTGAGCCGTAATCAATTCCGTAAGAAGCGGTTGGGATTCCGATGCGGCGTCCCAGCCGTTTTTTAAATGACTACCACGGAGGTAAATTCAAGAATGGAAATCAAGCGCGATACTATGATTGCCGATATCATAGAGCAGTGCCCCCAGGCCATGCCGGCCTTTATGGCGATTGGTATGCACTGCATGGGCTGCGCCCTCGCCAGCGGCGAGACTGTCGAGCAGGCCTGCTATGTGCACGAGGTAGACCCCGATTTGTTCCTTGAAAAGCTCAAGGAGTATCTGGCCACCGTGTGAGATAAAAAAGCCGGTCATGTGACCGGCTTTTTTAAATCCAGACCCGGCGCGTCCGCGCCGAACATACTGTGATCTATGACTAGACTTAATCTCTCACCGCGCCTGGAGCTATGTGCTCGCTTTGCCTCCGGCGCACGTATGCTGTGCGATGTTGGCACAGACCACGGCTACCTGCCGATAAGCCTGCTGCTGGACGGAAAAATCGAATACGCCGTCGCCGCGGACATACGCCGCTCCCCGCTGGAGAGCGCCCGCCGTCACGCGCTGGAAGCAGGGTGCGGGGACAAAATGCGCTTTGAGCTGTGCGACGGCCTGGACTTTGCCGGCGCCGTGGAGTGCGACACCGTCGTCTGCGCCGGTATGGGCGGCGAAACCATCATGGGCATACTCGAGCGCGCCCCATGGACGCTCGGCGGAGCGCGGCTCGTGCTCCAGCCCCAGAGCAAGCTGGACGAGCTGTGCCTCTGGCTGCACAGCCGCGGCTACGGCATCCGGGACGCGGCAGTCGCCGCGGAAGGGAGGAGGCTGTACATAGCCATGCTCTGCGAAGCCGGGTCTTCGGACTCTCTGTACGCCGAGGACGCGCTTTTCGCGCGCGGCAACCCGCTGCTCCCCGACTGGGTAAATGCCCGCTCACAGCGCATCGAGCGCGCTCTGGATGGGATGCTGCGAAGCTCGTCCGGCCAAAGCGAAGTTGAAGACGCAAAAGCCACTCTTGAGCGCCTGCGCCGGTACACGAAGGAGGAACAACATGACCACCGTTAAAGACATCTTTGCCTTCCTCTGCGAGAAGGCTCCGCTGGAAACGCAAATGAGCTTTGACAACGCCGGATTCCTCGCCGGACGCGAGGACAGCGCCGTCACGTCGGCGCTCGTGGCGCTGGATATAACCGACAGCGTCATAGCCGAGGCCGCCGGCTGCGGCGCGGAGCTGATAGTTTCCCACCACCCGGTGTGCTTTACGCCGATGAAAAGCGTCACTGCCAACGACCTCACGGGCAGGAAGTTCGTCGCCATGCTGCAGTGCGGCATATCCGCAGTCTGTATGCACACCAATCTCGACGCCGCGGCGGGCGGCGTGAACGACGCGCTGTGCGCGGCGCTCGGCGCGGAGAACCTCGGTCTGCTCAGCCCTGAGAACGACACTATGAGCAGGCTCTGCCGCTTTGACAAGCCCATGGAGTTCTCCGATTTCCTGGCGCACGTGAAGGCCTCTCTGAACGCCAACGGGCTGCGGTACTCGGGATCTGAGAAGCCCGTGCAGCTCTTTGGCATATGCGGGGGCGCGGGTTCGGACTCCATCCCCGACGCGAAGGCTCGCGGCTGCGACGCTTTTGTGACCGCCGACGTCAAGCACCACCAGTTCATCTGGGCTGACGAGCTGGACATAGACCTCGTGGACGCCGGGCATTTCAGCACGGAGAACGTAGTGGTTCCCGTCCTGGCCGGCTGGATAGCCGATCGCTTCCCCGGCGTGGAGGTGCGGATAGCCAAGAGCTATACGCAGCCGGAAAAGTTCTACGTCTGAATACCGATACGCAAAGCCGGAGGCTCGCAAGAGCTTCCGGCTTATCTTTTGCCCGGCGATTAGCATTATGCTCCCTGCTACATACAATGTATTGGCGCGGGCGCAGTGCGCCTGCGGCTCTTCAAACCATGGCGAAGGGAGTAAGCACATGTCAAGATGCTACAACCAGTGCCAGAACAACAGCTCTGGCACGAGCAGCGGCGCAACAGGTAACTCCGGCTGCTGCAACAATAACAAAGGCTGCTGCGATTCCGGCGACTCCTGCGGGATGAACATTTATAGATATTGCAGTCCGTGCCGCCCGATTATCCCCGGCGGCGGAGGAACAGGTCCCACCGGACCGACCGGTCCGACAGGCCCCACGGGTCCAACAGGGCCTACGGGCGCAACCGGCGTCGGGCTGGAGACGGTTCAGGAGTTCACGCCGGATACACGCTATGCCCAGGGAGATCTCGTTTTCTATAACGGCGGCCTATACATGGCGGATATAAACGACCCGACCGGGATTCCCGGACTGAGCCCAGATTACAGCCTCGTGACTGTTGCCGGCCCCACCGGCGCTTCCGGCGCTACCGGAGCTACGGGTGCGACAGGCCCGACCGGCTCCACAGGTCCGACGGGTCCCACCGGGGCGACCGGCGCGACAGGTCCGTCCGGCACAGGTCCCACCGGCGCGACAGGTCCTACCGGCCCGACGGGTCCCACCGGCGCGACAGGCCCGTCCGGCACGGGTCCCACAGGCCCGACCGGCGCTGCCGGAGCTACCGGTGCTGAGGGGCCTACGGGTCCGACAGGCCCCACCGGCCCTGCCGGCGCTGCCGGTACGCAGGGGGCGGAGGGACCCACTGGCCCGACCGGCGCCTCAGGCGCTGCCGGAGCCGAAGGCCCCACGGGTCCGACAGGCCCCACCGGCCCGAGCGCCACTATCACGCCGGCCGCTGCTGTGACCGATGCGTCCAGCACCTCGGACATCGTAACGCAGTTCAACCAGCTGCTGGCCAACATGAGGACAGCCGGCCTGCTGGCCACCTGATTCCAGGCTGCAGCAGGTTCCGGGAAACGACTTGAAAGAGCGCCGTTAAAGCGTTAGATATGTCGGGGCTGTAAACTGTTTTTGGGGTATTTCCCGGCATCTCCCGGGAAATACCCGCTGTTCCTTCAACTGAGGCTGGGAGGTAGAACTTTGAAAGTCTGCGTGTATGCCATATGCAAGAATGAAAGCCAATTTGTCGACCGCTGGATGGATTCGATGTGCGAAGCCGACGCAGTATATGTCCTGGACACCGGCTCTACGGACGACACCGTGGAGCGCCTCAGAGCGCGCGGAGCCATAGTGGAGACCGAGACGGTATCGCCGTGGCGCTTTGACGTGGCTCGAAACCGCTCCCTAGAGATGGTGCCGGACGACGCGGACATATGCGTCTGCACCGATCTGGACGAGTACTTCCACCCCGGGTGGAGGGTTCTGTTTGAGCGCGCCTGGATTCCCGGCACGTCCAGGGCGGCATACCGCTACACCTGGAACTTCAACCCCGACGGCAGCGAGGGATACGTTTTCTGGACGGAAAAGGCTCACACGCGCTTCGGCTACCGGTGGACGCACCCGGTGCACGAGGTGCTCAGCTGGACGGGAGACGGCAGGGAGGGCGGCAAGGTCTACATAGAGGGCGTGCAGCTTGATCACCGTGCGGACAACACAAAGCCCAGGTCTCAATACCTGCCGCTGCTGGAAATGTCGGTTTTGGAAGACCCTGACGACGACAGAAATATGCACTATCTGGGCAGGGAGTATTATTTCCACCGCCGCTGGAACGACGCCATAGTCACGCTCAAGCGCCACCTGACGCTGCCCAGAGCCACCTGGGTCGATGAGCGCTGCGCCTCGATGCGCTACATATCCAGATGCTACATGCAGCTCGGCGACAGGAAGGAGGCCGTGCGCTGGCTGCTGCGCGCCGTGGCCGAGGCTCAGCACCTGCGCGAGCCGTATCTCGAGCTGGCCGAGCGCTTCTACGAGGAGGAAAACTGGGACGGCGTGGTGTTCCTCTGCCGGGAGGCGCTCAAAATCACCGTCCGCCCGCGCACCTACATATGCGAGGCGTCGTCCTGGGGAAGTATGCCCTGGGATCTGCTCTCGCTCGGCCTCTATTACACAGGCCGCTTCGCCGAGGCGTTGGATGCCGCCGAGACGGCCGCGCGGATATCGCCGTCCGACGAGCGCTTGGCCGCGAACGTGCACCTCATCAAAAACAGGCTGGAAGAATAGCAAAACGGGTTCGCGCGCAGGGCGCGAACCCGTTTCCTTTACCAGACCTGCCAGCGCAGGACAAACATTATTGCGTAGCAAACGGAGAGGATACCGCATACTATCGTGAGTATCTTGTCCTTTTTCGGCGTATTTGCAATCAGAGACACGCCCAGGAAGAAGGGCAGCAGGCTTATCATGTACCTCGGCGCGCTCAGCAGCCAGGTGGCGCCGATGGCAACGAAGTAGTAGGCGATGAACCAGGCCACATAGCCGGGACGCATTTTCTTCGCTGCGTACACCATTACGGCCAGCGCCGCAAAGTCGAACACCACGTTCGGCAGCCAGAGCCCCAGCAAATTGGTGATGTTCCCCGGCCAGCACGCTATCACGTTGTCCAGCTGATACGCCGCCGTGTTGAAGAACAGACCCAGCTCCTGACCCCAGTGCTCACGCTGATAGACCATGTACTGGAAGGGGTTGCCCGAAACCTGCCAGTTTATAAAGCAGTAGGCGGCAAATCCCGCCGGGATGAGAAGCAGCCAGAGGAACCGCCCGAGCCGCCGCTGTCCGCGCGGAGCGTTGACCGCCTCGTGCACCAGCTCCATGCACACCGGCACTACCAGCATCAGCCCCAGCGAGCGGGTGAAGGCCGCATAGGCGCCCAGCAGGCAGCCGAGACCGACCTTCCCGCGCCTCGCGAGGTACACGCAGCCGACCGACAGCAGCAAGAACAGGCTCTCGCTCATGGGCGCTATGAAGAAGAATACGCCCGGGATGATGCAGAGGTATTTCACCGCCCGCAGGCCCTGCTCATGGCTGTAATCAAGCCTGAGCAGGGAGTAGGTCACGCTGCCGGCTCCGGCAAAGCTCAGCCAGGACACCAGCAGCCCGGAGACGACATAGTCGCCTATGAGGTAGTTCATGAGCCTTATCGCGATCGGGTATCCCGGCAGGAACACAAGCTGTACAAGCCTGTCGCGTATTCCCTCGGAGAGGTACCAGTCGCGAGCTATGTCCACGTAGTGCCCGCTGTCCAGGCACAGCCAGAAGTCCCTGTAGTCCGTCCACGAGCGGCCTCGGCCGCTGAGAAGATAGATTAAGTAGATAAATATAAAGAGCGCCAGGCACCACAGCAGGACGCCGGCAAAGATCTTCAGCCGTATGCGCGCCGGTTCGCCGTCGACGCGCTCCGCGTCCGCATACGCCCCGGGAGTCCAAAACCGCATCCACCCGGGCACGAAGCGCAGGCACACCGCCACGAACAGCGCTGCGCTTGCCAGCGCGGACAGCCGTCCCCAGGCGCTTGTGCCGGTATCGGCGAACCACAAAACGTACAGCACAGCCATGACAGCCAGCCCGGCGGAACAGATTATCATGCCGGGGAGAGTGTATTTTTCGCGAATACGGTTGAGCATTTAGTTTCCTTTCTGGTACAGCGCAAAGTCCGCGCAAAGAACAAGCCGCCCTTCCGGGCGGCAGGCTGATTATAAAATGAGCGGGCCTGTAAGCCGGGTTCTGTAATCGACGGCCATCTATCTACGCCTTACGTTGCCGCAAGGCTTTAGCCACCTCCTCTGGGACGGCCGGGCAGGCCGTATTGTTCCCATCCACGGTGTTGCTCCGGATAGAGTTTACAGCATCCACCTGTCTCCAAGCGATGGGTGAGCTCTTACCTCGCCTTTCCAGCCTTACCGGGCGAGCGCGAAGCTCCTCCCGGCGGTATATCTCTGTTGCACTTGTCCGAGGGTCGCCCCTGGCGGGTGTTACCCGTTATCCTTGCCCTGTGGAGCCCGGACTTTCCTCACGCACAGGCTTTCGCCTTATGCCCGCGGCCGTCCGGCCCGCTCGTGCGTTATTCTATACTATTAAAAACCCAGCGTCAACAAAAATGTTGTATTTGCGCCGGCAACGGGATATAATCAGCATGGCAAATCATCAAGGCCAACCATGTGAGGTGAAAGAATATGACCCTTCAAGAATATGTGGACTCCCTGCGCGGCAAGCGCGTGGCCGTCCTTGGAATAGGCGTGAGCAACACGCCGCTGATAGACCTGCTTCTGGACAACGGTCTGCCCATCACCGTGTGCGACATGCGCGACGAGTGTACGATGGAAGACGAGGCCGAGATACTCTCCACGCGCGGGGCGGAGCTTCGGCTCGGCTCCGGCTATCTGGACGGTCTGGAGGGCTTCGACGTTATCTTCCGCACCCCCGGACTGCTGCCCACCGACCCGCACCTCGTGGCGGCGCGCGAGCACGGAGCCACCGTCACCAGCGAGATGGAGGCCTTCTTCCAGCTCTGCCCCTGCCGCACCATAGGCATTACCGGCTCCGACGGCAAGACCACGACCAGCTCCATAATAGCCGAGCTGCTCAAGGCCGGCGGGAAGCGGGTGCACCTCGGCGGCAATATCGGCAAGCCTCTGCTCACCGAAATACCCGACATTCACCCCGACGACGTGGCGGTGCTGGAGCTTTCCAGCTTCCAGCTGCACAGCATAAACATCCGCCCCGACGTCGCCGTGATAACCAACGTGTCGCCCAACCATCTCGACAAGCACCCGACCTACGAGGACTACATCGAGTCCAAAAAGCGCATCTTCCTCAATCAGACCGGAGACGACCTGCTCGTATTAAACCGAGACAACGGCATAACCGCGCGCTTTGCCGAGGAGGCCGGGAGCCGCGTGGTGCAGTTCTCGCACCGCGAAACCGTGAAGAACGGCGTCTTCTGCCGCGACGGGATGCTCTACTACTCGCACGATTACGCCGTCGAGGCCATCATACCCGAGACGGAGATACTGCTGCCCGGTGAGCACAATGTCGAAAACTACATGGCCGCGTTCGCCGCGGTGGACGGCCTGGTCTCCCCGGAAATGTGCCGCCAGGTTGCCAGGACATACGGCGGCGTCCGCCACCGTCTGGAGCTTATACGCAAGCTGGACGGAGTCTCGTACATCAACGACTCCATCGCCACCAGCCCCACGCGCACCATAGCCGGGCTGCGCGCCATGCGCACCAAGCCCATACTCATAGCCGGCGGCCACGACAAGCACGTGAGCTTCGACAGGCTTGCCGACGAGATAGCCGAGCGCGTAAAAGCCCTGTACCTGACCGGCGACACCGCGGAGCAGATCGAAAAGGCCGTGCGCAAGAGCGTGTTCTTCGACCCGTCACGCCTGCCGATCTATGTCGTGCCGGATCTCAAAACCGCCGTGGAGGAGGCCAGGGCGCACTCCATCCCCGGCGACGTGGTTCTGCTCAGCCCGGCGTGCTCGAGCTTCGACCGGTTCAAAAACTTCGCCGAGCGCGGCGACACTTTCAGAAAAATAGTATTGGAGTTTGAGGGCAATGAAACCGAGTGAAATACCGCAGAGCGTGAGAGACCTCGCCGCGAAGTGTGAAATACGCCTCGCGCCGCGCTTTGCCGAAATAGACGAGGTGAGCATGAAGTGCACCGAGCGCGTGATGGAGGCTTTTCAGGAGTTCAAGGTCTCCGACAGCTGCTTTGCCGGGACCACCGGCTACGGCTACGACGACCTCGGACGCGAGACGCTGGACAAGGTCTGGGCGCGCGTCTTCGGCGCGGAGAGCGCCCTGGTGCGCATCGGCTTTGTTAACGGCACCCACGCCATAGCCAGCGCCATATTCGCCGCGCTCAAGCCCGGGGACACGCTGATGTCCACGATGGGCGCGCCGTATGACACGCTGAGGACGGCCATCGGCATCTCCGGCGACGCCTTCGGCTCCCTGCGCTTCTACGGCGTTGACTACCACCAGGTGAACACGCTCGACGGCGCGCCGGACATGGCCAGCATACGCCGGGCGGCAGAGGGGCTTCAGCCCGCCGCCGCGCTGATTCAGCGCTCGCGCGGGTACGACGCGCGCAGGGCGCTGACTGTGGATGAGATAGGGGAGATAGTGCGTACCATCAAGTCCGTTTCCCCCGACACCGTCTGCATCGTGGACAACTGCTACGGCGAGTTCACCGATGTCATAGAGCCTACGATGGTGGGCGCAGACCTGATAGCCGGCTCGCTTATCAAAAATCCGGGCGGCGGCCTCGCCCCCACCGGCGGATACATAGCCGGCAGGGAAGACCTGGTCAGCAACGCCGCGAACCGCCTGACCGTGCCCGGCATAGGCGGCGAGTGCGGCTCCACCCTCGGCAACAACCGCGCGCTGTTCCAGGGCTTGTTCATGGCTCCGCACACCACCGCCCAGGCGCTTAAAACCGCCGCGCTGTGCGCCGCGATGCTTGAGGAGCTGGGCTTCAAGACCGAGCCGGGCGCCATGGAAAAGCGCAGCGACATCATACAGACCATCACCCTCGAGACGCCGGAGAACCTCAAGCGCTTCTGCAAGGGCATCCAGTCCGGCTCCCCGGTGGACTCCTACGTCACGCCCGAGCCCTGGGCTATGCCCGGCTACGAGGACGAGGTCATCATGGCCGCAGGCGCATTCATTCAGGGCTCGTCCATCGAGCTGAGCTGCGACGGACCCATGCGCGAGCCGTATTTCGCCTTTTTGCAGGGCGGACTGACCTACGAGTCCGGCAAGCTCGGGATCATGAACGCGATAGCCGAAATGCTGGACAAATAGGACAAATACCCGGCATATACATAGTCTGGGGGGTGAGCAGCCGTGCCCAGACGAATCCGCAGGCGGCCTGTCTATCTGGACGTACATCTGCCGCACATGAGCCGCCGCACAAAGCTTGCGGTCGTGCTGACCGTTGTAGTGGCCATACTTGCGGCAGTCACGATAAAAAGCATTGCCTATTTCCGCGAGCTGTCGTGCCAGATGGTGCTGTCCGACGCCACGGATCTGATGACGCTGTGCATAAACGACGCCATCAGCCGGAAGTTCTCGGACGAGGACTACGACTATGACTACTTCGTCGATCTGGATTACGGGGACGACGGCACCGTGAACGCCGTGCGCACCAATATGGCGCGCATAAACGCGCTTAGCAGCGAACTGCTTTCGGACATAGTCCACGCCGCCGACGGCGGGGAGCTGTCGCTCTCGATACCCATAGGCAACGTCCTCGGCTCCAGCCTGCTGCTGGGCAAGGGACCGGATATACCGGTGGACATCACCATGCTCTCCAGCTCTCACGTGGACTTCCAGAACGAGCTTTCCGACGCCGGAATAAACCAGACAAAGCACCAGATAAAGCTTGAAGTCGTGATAGACATAGACGTCATCATGCCCTGGAAGACCGTCTCGACCCAGGTGATAAGCGAGATACTCATTGCTGAGACCGTCATACTCGGCGACGTGCCGGACACCTACCTCAATTGGGGTAATACAAACTGAGAGGTTATACAATGGACGATGTAAAACGCGAGATAGAAGCTCTGCGCGCAGAGATAGAGGAGCACAACCGCCACTACTACGACGAGGACGCGCCGGTGATCTCCGACTTTGAGTACGACGCGCTCCTGCGCCGCCTTGAGGAGCTTGAGGCCGCCCATCCGGAGTTCTACGACCCAAAGTCGCCCACGCAGCACGTGGGCGGCACGGCCAAGAGCACCTTCGCCCCCGTGACGCACGAGGTGCCGCTGGAGAGCCTGAACGATGTGTTCTCCTTCGAGGAGCTCAAGGCCTTTGACGAGCGCGTGTCCTCGGCGCTCGGCGAGCGCGAATACAGCGTGGAGCCGAAAATCGACGGCCTTTCCATGTCTCTGGAGTACGAAAACGGCGTGTTCGTGCGCGGCGCAACGCGCGGCGACGGCGTGATCGGCGAGGACGTGACCGAGAACCTCCGCACCGTCCGCAACCTGCCCAAGACGCTCACGAACGCCCCGCCGCGCCTTATCGTGCGCGGCGAGGTGTACATGTCCCGCGCCGTGTTTGAGGAGCTGAACGCAAAACGCGCCGAGCGCGGCGAGCAGCTGCTTGCAAACCCGCGCAACGCCGCAGCCGGCTCCATGCGCCAGCAGGATCCCAAGGTCGCCGCGGCGCGCAAGCTGGACATCTGCGTGTTCAACATACAGAAGGCCGAGGGCGTGAGCTTTTCCACACACAGCGAGACGCTTGAGGCGCTGGCAAGCTACGGCTTCTACGCCGTGCCGCACACCGTGTGCACGGACATAGACGAGTGCTGCCGGCGCATCACGGAGATAGGGGAGAATCGCGACCAATTCCCCTATGACATAGACGGCGCGGTCGTGAAGATAAACTCCCTGGCTCAGCGCGAGCAGCTCGGCAGCACGGCCAAGGCTCCCCGCTGGGCGGCGGCTTACAAGTACCCGCCCGAGGTCAAGGAGAGCGTCGTGAAGGACATAGTCTGCCAGGTCGGGCGCACCGGCGTGCTCACGCCCAAGGCCGTCATCGAGCCTGTGCGCCTGGCCGGAACCACCGTCACCAACGCCACGCTGCACAACCAGGACTTCATAGACAAGCTGGACGTGCGCATAGGCGACACCGTGCGCGTGCGCAAGGCGGGTGAGATAATCCCCGAGGTGCTGGAGGTGGTGAAGGAAAAGCGCCCGGAGGGCGCCGAGCCTTACCACCTGCCCGACACCTGCCCGGAGTGCGGCGCGCCGATAGTCCGCGACGAGGACGGCGTGGCTCTGCGCTGCACCGGCGCGGAGTGCCCGGCTCAGAGGCTGCGCAACATCATCCACTTTGCCAGCCGCGAGGCCATGGACATAGAGGGGTTTGGCGAAAGCGTGGCCGCCTCTCTGGTAGCCGCCGGATTGCTGACCACCCCCGCCGGGATATATTATCTGGATGCAAAAGACATAGCAAAGCTCGACAGGATGGGCAATAAGTCGGCGGAAAACCTCATTAACGCCATAGAAAACAGCAAGTCCGCAGGACTTGCCCGGCTGCTGTGCGCCTTTGGCATCAGACAGGTCGGCTCCAAGGCCGGCAAGGTGCTGGCCGCCCACTTCGGCAACCTGGACGCCCTGATGGCCGCCGGCGAGGAGGAGCTGCAAAACATCCCCGACATAGGCGAGATAACGGCCAGGAGCATCCGCGAGTGGTTCGACAGCGAGCAGTCGCAGCACCAGATAAGGCTGCTGCGCGAGGCCGGAGTCAGCTTTGAGAGCACCGAGACCGTCCGGGACGAGCGTTTTCGCGGCATGACCTTTGTCCTCACCGGCACGCTGCCGACCTACACGCGCGACCAGGCCGCCCAGATCATAGAGAGCTTCGGCGGCAAAGTCTCCGGCAGCGTGAGTAAGAAGACCACTATGGTTCTCGCCGGAGAGGCCGCCGGCAGCAAGCTGACCAAAGCCCAGGATCTGGGCGTCAGGGTGATAGACGAGGCCGAATTCAACGAACTTATCAAGTGAGGCGATAAGATGCGCGCATACACATACTACGGCAACGGCGAGCTTCGTCTTGCGGACAAGCCCCGGCCGGCCATAGCGGGCAGAGGCGACGTAGTAGTCCGCGTCACGCTCGCCAGCATATGCACCAGCGATCTGCACATCAAGCACGGCAGCGTGCCGCGCGCCGTGCCTGGCACGACCATAGGCCACGAGATGGTGGGCGTGGTCGAGGCCGTCGGCTCCGACGTCAAGTCCGTCAAACCCGGCGACCGCGTTGCCGTCAACGTCGAGACCTTCTGCGGCGAGTGCTTCTTCTGCAAACACGGCTGGGTAAACAACTGCACCGACCCCGACGGCGGCTGGGCGCTGGGCTGCCGCATCGACGGCGGCCTGGCCGAATACGTCCGCGTCCCGCACGCCGACACCGGCCTGAGCCGGATACCGGACGGCGTCAGCGACGAGCAGGCGCTCTTTACCGGCGACATCCTCGCCACCGGGTACTGGGCGGCCAAGATAAGCGAGATAGGCCGCGACGACACCGTGCTCATAATCGGCGGCGGCCCCACCGGCATATGCACGCTCTCCTGCGTGCTGCTGAAGCAGCCGCGCCGCGTCATAGTCTGCGACCGCCACAGCGAGCGGCTGGAGCTGGTGAGAAAGCACTTCCCGGGCGTGCTGACCGCAGAGCCGGAGGCTCTTGCGGACTTCGTCCTCGCAAGCAGCGAGCACGGAGGCGCCGACCGCGTGATCGAGTGCGGCGGCTCGGACGAGAGCTTCCAGTTGGCCTGGCAGTGCGCAAGGCCGAACGCCGTCGTCACGGTCGTCGCGCTCTACAACAACGCCCAGACGCTGCCCCTGCCGGACATGTACGGCAAGAACCTCACGTTCAAGACCGGAGGCGTGGACGGCTGTGACTGCGACGAGATACTGCGGCTCATCTCCGATGGGAAAATCGACACCACGCCGCTCATAACCCACCGCTATCCGCTGAGCGAAATAGACTCCGCCTTCGACCTTTTCGAGCACCGCCGCGACGGCGTGATAAAGGTCGCCATAGATACTTCGAGGTGAGCAAGTGAACTACCGGGAGAAAGCCGAAAAGTGCATAGAGTTTACCGCCCTGCCCGAGATGCGCCGCCAGTTTGAGGAGTGCGGCTGCAGTCTGGACGCGCAGTACGCCAAATACGGCGACACGCCATATTTCCACGGCGAGGTCGTGGAGCCGGGTCACGTGTACATAGTGGGCTACCCCTGCTGCGTCTGCTCAGAAGCGGCAAACAGTGAAATATCAGACCCGAATTTTTGCGAGTGCTCGCGCCAGAGCGTGCTGTACGTGCTGGAAAACCTGCTCCCGGGCAGGAAAATCGAGGTCAAGACCCTCCACACCGCGCTCTTTGGCGGCGAAAACTGCCGCTTTCTGGTCACGGTCGAGTGAAGAAAGCCGTCTCCCGATACGGGAGGCGGCTTTGCTGTAAAATCACTGTTGACAGACGTAAACAATGCTGATATACTTGTTTACAAGAGTAAACAACAGGGAGGCGGTCTAAGTGACTATAACCGACGCCGAGTGGGCGGTAATGGAGCTGGCCTGGGCGAAGCCCGGCATGACGGGCAGGGAGTTTGTCTCGTCGCTCACGGACAGCCGGGGCTGGAGCCGAAGCACGACTCTCACCCTGCTGCGCCGTCTGGAGGAGAAGGGCGCGCTGCGCTCGGAGAACGTGGGCAAGGTGCTTGGCTATTATCCGCTGATAGAGCGGGAGGACGCCGCGATGAGCGAGACAGCGGACTTGATAGACCGGGTCTACCGCGGCAGTCTCAGCCAGCTTGTGAGCACGTTTACAAAGCGGCAGAGCCTTTCCAAAGAGGAGATAGACGAGCTTTACGCCATGCTCAGGCGAATGGAGGATGGCCATGCTTAAATGGTTCATCACGTCCAGCGTGCTTATCCTCGCCGTCGTGCTGATAAGACGCTTTTCTCGGGGCAAGGCCTCGGCGCGGGCGATATACGCGCTCTGGCTGCTGGTCGCGCTGCGGCTGCTAATACCCGGCAGCATAGGCGAGAGCCACGCCAGCGTGACCGCCGTGGTGGAGCGCGCGCCGGTAGTCCGGCTCAGCGAGCGATTGCAGGGCGCCGAGAGCATAGAGCGGCAGCAAGACGGCAAGGTGGAGGCGCACTATCCCGGCGGCGGAAACACGGCCGTAATAGCCGAGAGTGCCACGGAGCGCGAGTTCAACTTCATGAGCGCTTTGCTTAGCCTGAAAAAGCTCGTCATGCCGCTCTGGCTCACCGGGACAGGCATCATGGCGCTTGTGTTCGCCGGCGCATGGCTGAGGTTCACGCTCACTGTCAGGAAAAGGCGGGTAGCGCTGCAAACAGGCGCATCTCCCGTGCCGGTCTATGTCAGCGGCGCGGTGGACTCACCCTGCCTGTTCGGGCTGGTGAGGCCGGTGATATACGTGACGCCGGAGGTGGCGGAAGACGCCGGACTGCTGCGCCACGCGGTGGTGCACGAGGTCTCCCACTACAGGCAGCGGGATCACATCTGGTGCGCGCTGCGCTGCATCTGCCTCGCGCTGCACTGGTATAACCCGCTGGTCTGGCTGGCCGCGTCGCTTTCAAAGCGCGACTGCGAGCTGGCCTGTGACGAGGCGGCGGTAAAGCGTCTGGGCGAGGCCGAGCGCGCGAGCTATGGCCGCTCGCTGATACGCCTGACCTGCGAGCGGCCGCGCAGCGCGGCCGTCGCCACTACCATGTCCGCGAAGCCCGGACAGCTCCGCGAGCGCATATCCATGCTGACGCGCAACCGGCACAGCGTAATAGCCATCGTCCTGGCCGTGCTGCTGACCCTGACGGCCACCGCCTGCTCCTTCGTGGGCGGGGAGCCGGCCGTGACGACAGCGCCCGGCTCGCTGAGCTACGTGAGCGTCATAAACGACATGCACATATACGACTTCACGGCTCCGGAGGGCACGGGCGCAATAGAGGTCACCGCCTGGCGATATAACGGCAGCAGGTGGGAAGCGCGCGAGGTATCCTCACAGATCTGCAACGCCGCCGAGGGCAGTATCGCCATCGACGTGGATCTCGGCCTGGACAAGTACAGCTGGGCGGCTGAGTTTTCCGGCACAAGCTATTCCTCGCCCGAGTTCGATTTTGACAGCATCGCCGCAAGGAGCGGACTGAACTGGTCGGACATAAACTGGCTGCCTGCCGAGGTCGAGGCCAGGCTCAACGAGGCCGTTCCGCTCGCCATGCTCAGCGGGGTGGAGGGGGATACATACGAGGTCCATTCATCCCTGAGCTATTTTGACGACCCCCGGCTCATAGAGGACTCGAACCAGGAGTACATCTGCATCACCGCGACCTTCCTGGCCGCCGACGGCAAAATGTCCTTGAGAGGACAGGACGAATCGACGGATGAGCCGTGGGTGAGCATATTCGACTTCACCGCGCCGTCCGGAGCGCAGAGCGTTATGCTGAGGTATTACCGCTACAATAACGGCGCGTGGGAGTGTCGCCGCTTTTCCGAGTTTCCGTGCAGCACCCGCTCCGGGTATCTGACCTTTGACCTGGAGCCGGCGTTCAGCAGCTCCGTAACCTTCTCCGACGGCACCGGCTCCGGCGTGGAGCTTACCGCCCCCGACGACATCGCTCAGACGGGGAGCTACGACTGGGGCGCGGCGCTGAACGATACTCGCAGTGAGGCTATCGGGCTTCAGGAGGAGGTACCGCTTATACTTTTCCGCGGCGCGCCTCACGGCGGGGAACGCGACGGCAACGCGCTGCTGTTTGACTATTTCGAGCACCCCGAGCACATCGGCGACACCAGTGACGCGCTGGTCATTGTCACCGCCGCGTTCCTCGACGGCGGCCACACAGACATCTCGCCCGCGCCGGACGGCGAAGCTTCCACGTCGGAGCCTGAGCCTGCGGCCGCTCAGGGCGCAGAGCCGGTCGGGTTCCGCGCCGCCTACGAGGTCGGCGCGAGCTACGAGGACATAGCCGGCGCCTGGGTGCACGCATACGCCGAAAACCTGGTGCGCGGCCTGGACGCCTCCGACCCGGCAAGCTGCTCGAGCGTGAGCATAGAGGAGTACACAGTTCTGTACGCCTCGCTGACGCAGCCGGAGAGGATAGTTGTGCGGTTCAGTCTCAACTGTGTGCCGCGTGACGAGGCGGCTTTCACAGACTATTTCGGCGAAGTGGTGTACGGCGTCCCGACAGTGGAAAATGCGTCCGACCCCTGCGAGCTTATCCTGTTCCGCTACCTGGTGCTGAGCCTGAACGGCGGCACAGCCGAGTGCATCACCGCCGGTACTGAGATGCCGGACACCTGGGGCTATCAGTGCCTGGCAGAGCGGGACGATTTGGACGGATACTTCCTGGATCTCGCAGGAACGGCGGGCGTGACCCCCGAGACGCTCGTTTCGGCGGTGAATTACGCGCAGCTGCGTGAGCTTTCTTCCGAGAGCTGGATGCTCTTGCTGGAGGCAATGGATGCCGTGGCCATAGCGCCTGAGGGAAGCGACGATCAGCTCGTCCGCGACATGTACGCCATGCTGGCGGTGAACGGCGCCGACGGCGCGTACAGCGTGTGGGTAGGCAACGTGCTGCGCGAGCAGCGCGAGCACGACCCCACGACGTTCGGTCCGGCGCTCTCCGCCTTTGACGAGGAGACGCAGCAGCAGATACTCTACCTTGCCGACACGCCGCTGTAACGCGATGTGTGCGCCGGGGCGGAAAACCGCCCCGGCGTTTCGCATATTGGCAAAGTCCGCGCCGCCGTGATATAATATGCGCAAAACTGCATGGAGGCTAAGCCGGTATGAAATACGATTTTACGTCAATAATAGACCGCCGAGGATATGACGCCCTGGCCGTCGAGGGCATAGGCGGCAAGTTCTGGGGCAACGAACCCAGCGCGCCGCGCGAGGGCTTTGACGCCATCCCCATGTGGGTAGCGGACATGAACTTTCCCACCGTACCCACTATTTCCGAGGCAATTATAGAGCGCGCCAAGCACCCGCTCTTTGGCTATTTCGCGCCGAGGCCGGAGTACTTTGACTCCATAATTCGCTGGCAGGAGACGCAAAACGGCGTTGTCGGGCTGAAGCCGGAACATATCGGCTATGAGAACGGCGTCCTCGGCGGCGTCATAAGCGCGCTGAACGTGGTCTGCTCCAGGGGCGACGCCGTGCTGCTGCACTCCCCGACGTACATAGGCTTCACCGGCTCGCTGGGCAACAACGGCTACAAGATGGTGCACAGCCCGCTCGAGCTGGACGAGGACGGCGTCTGGCGCATGAATTTCGAGGATATGGAGCGGAAGATAGTAGAGAACCGCATCCACGCGGCCGTGTTCTGCTCGCCGCACAACCCCACCGGCAGGGTGTGGGAGCGCTGGGAGATCGAGCGCTTCATGGAGCTGTGCGAGAAGTACGACGTCTACGTGGTGTCCGACGAGATATGGTCTGACATAATCCTCGGCGGCCACAGGCACATACCCACCCAGTCCGTCAGCGAGGACGCACGCAGCCGCACCGCGGCCATGTACGCGCCCAGCAAGACCTTCAACCTGGCAGGACTTGTGGGCAGCTACCACATAATCTACAACAAGTGGCTGCGCGAGCGGGTGGAGAAGGAGAGCTCGCTGGCGCACTACAACGACATGAACGTGCTGAGCATGCACGCCCTGATAGGCGCATACAAGCCGGAGGGCTACGAGTGGCTCTCCGAGTTGCGGCAGGTGTTGACCGGCAACGTCGACTTCGCCTGCCGGTACACAGCCGAGCGCTTTGACGGCGTGCGCGTTTCCAAGCCGCAGGGCACCTATATGCTCTTCCTCGACTGCAACGACTGGTGCAGCCGCCACGGCAAGACCCTGGACGAGCTTATCCAGGCCGGCTGGGACGTCGGCGTGGCGTGGCAGGACGGGAGAGCCTTCTTCGGCCCGTGCCACATACGCATGAACCTGGCTCTGCCGCTCAGCCGAGTGCAGGAGGCCTTTGAACGCCTGGACAAATTTGTCTTCAACGCCTGAACAAGCAAACCGCCGGAACGTAAGTCCCGGCGGTTTGCTTGTTCTAGGTGAATTATTTGGTATACTTATGAAATACATCCAGCATCTCTTTAACAACCTGACAAGGGCCATCAGTCATATCGAGCTCTGTATCTATTGCCGTAGCATTAGTCCATTGAGATTCAACGCCTTCTCTAAGCAGCAAATGCGTTCCACTATTATATAGTTCGCAGAAACACCATCCGAGCTCTTGTTCCTCAAATATTGCCATCATCGTGTCGTAATAAGATGTTACCACATCAATATCCCAATCAGCATTTGCAAAGATGCCGAATTCTCCAATCATAAAACCTACGCCATGTTGTTGGGTAATTCTCTGATAAGGTTGAATAGCTTTATTATAAATTTCCTCGCCGGTTATCACGGTGTCGGCCGTGTTGCTGTAACTGTTGTCCTCGTGAATCACAATGGGCAACGGGTCGGTGTCGGTTTCTTCGTCACTGCTAAAGCTTATTGAGGTTTGATTACCTGCATCTTTCACGACTACCGTATCAATATGCGCATCTTCTTCACGCACCCAGATTTGTACTTCGCTTATTCCTTCCGGCAGTGAACAGGTCAGCATATCCTCACCGTACCAGCATTCACCATTTTCTTCCCAATTAGGTTTTGGCATACTAAAACTCTTCACCAGTTTACCGTCTGCCAAAACCTCTACGATAGCATTTGAACCGGATTTTCCTACATGGATTGCCAACTCTGCTCCGTCGATTTTTCCCTGTAGAATCAATGGCGCTTCTCGAGTAGCAATTCTCCATGCAGGTAAAACTGGCATAGGCCAACATGGGTCAAAATAATCTCCTGTTCCTGCACCAGTGTCTCCGGTACTAATATTCACCGGATAGTAAGGATGGCAGCCTACAGCAAGGCCTAACGAAGCTGTAACCTCCATCCACGCGGTATCTGGATTGCCCGGGAAGGAATAGAGTAATACTCGATCAGCATCTACCGAGCGAAGTGAAGATACCATCTTGCTCAGCTTCTCCGCCTGATAGTCAAAATTCTCGCCATCCGGCTGAATCTCATTGCTCAAGTCAAAAGTAAGGTAGCGGCTGGGGATGCCGGCATAGCGTTTTGCCAACATCATCCAATAATCATTTATTATCGCCCATTCAGCATCATTTTCCGGCATCATGCTATCCGGCATATTATTAGGATCATCAATTTTGCAATTTCCATCTTCGCCCAGATAGAAACTCATAGAAATTTGGATATGCACTCCATGTTCTATTCCCCAAGCAATAAGCTGATCCAACTCTTTCAACTCATTCTCGTTGACCAGTCTCCCATCTTTGGGATAGTCGGGGAAACGGAGCGTATCAAATCCGTAGAATAGACGGAGAAAGTTGAACCCGTTTTTCGCCAAAAAAGTCACATCAGACTCTCTAAAATGACGATATATATGTCGCCCGTCTTTGCAACTGCTTAGACCAGCGCCCTTCCATGTGGATGGGAGTTGAGTATGCGTTACTTCGGGCAAGTCTGAATCTGCCGACAAGAGTTCGTTGGTAATAATTGATTGATCGTAAGTGCCTACTTCCGATAATGGCACATAGACCGGAGTCTCCGCAGTGATTTTGGCATTGGACTCCACCAATCGAGTTACTGCTCGAACAGCTTCTTCAAAGCTCACATCTTTCCCAAAGCCATAAGTCATATCCTCTTGAGGTTCTAACGGCAGCAGACCGGAAATCAATGAAGGGGTCTTTTCAAAATACCATGCGGAATGATCTAAAATACTAAAATCTTGATTCCCATCAAGGGCTGTATAAGTTTCATGCCAGTTGGGAAACAAATCATAATCCATAGTTCTCCCTGCCCACCAATCTCCTTCGGCTAGACTCTCATCCCATTCATCCAACTGACTTTCATCCCGATCAATACCCATTACCATAGATGCCTCAAACATGGCCAATAGGACATCATCTCGCTGCATGGGTTCGTTAGAGCTGAGAGCCGCTTCAGCCACTTCCTTCCATGCAGGTACAAATTCCTCTCCACGCATGGACACAACATGTGTTAAAAGTTCACAGAATTGTTTGTAAGTAACCGTTGCGTCCATGTTGGCAAGGTTGTCTTCTGTAACAATACCATATGCAATAGCTCGTTCTAACTCTGCATCGATGTCTGGGCGATTATTTGATTTATTGGTTCCACCACAAGCAGCAAGTGACAGAATCAAAACCACTGTTAACAGCAGTGCAAATATACGTTTCATCGCTTTATCACCTCGCGAATCTTGTTTTATTGTTTAACAGAAATCACTTGCACGGCAGAGCGAAAACTATATGCAAATCACTTCGAAATTGCTTTCCAATCAAAGTATTTTCTCATTTTCTATTTTATTAGCTTTAAAAGCGGCGCATCATCCACGCCCGGGCACAGCTCGCGAAGGCGCGAGATGAGCTTGACCTTGGACTCCTCCGGCTTACGGCCGTAGGCGCTGCGCGTCATTTCCTCGCCGAAAACGCTCTCCGTCAGGGCGTATCTGGCCACGCCCCAGCCGTAGGGCTTGCCGTGCCTGTCGCGCATGTACTCGAAGTCCGTCACCGTGATGTAGGTCTGCATTTGCAGCCTGGTCAGGCAGGTCTCAAAGCCCTTGTCCACGCCCGAGGCGCGTCTCAGCTCACGGGTGAGCAGCGGCCCCTCGCGGGTAAGCGCGTCGATTATCTGCTTGTCGCGGTGGTTTGCCAGCCCGTCCTCGTACCTGGCGTCGAAGTCGTAGCCGTCACGGCGATAGTTGGCCAGGTCGGGGTAGTATTTCCGCGAGCAGAAGCCGGCCTTCCCGGCGAACAGCTTGCCATAGGCCACTTTGCCGCGCCGCGCCACCTCCATGCGCCACTCCCAGGGGCCGTCCACGTCCCCGGCGAACCAGTACCTGGGCGGCGTCATGGCCTCTACCGAGAACCCGGGTACACCCGAGTCAAAAAACGGCAGAAGCCCGTACAGTTCCGCCGCCCGCTCAAGACCGGCGGCGTTTTCTATGTTCATAAAATCAACTCCCAAATCAGACCGGCGGCCACGTGAGGCTCTCAGCGCGGCGCGAGCGGGGTGTACGTCATGCCCTCGCGCAAGAGGACGAGATAGTTATGCTCATCCTCGGCCGCGACGCCTACAGGGTAAGCGAGAAGGCCGCCGCTAGGCGAGCCGAGCGCTTCACCGGTGTTCCTCCGCACAGTCAGGGCAGGTTATCTCAACAAGCTCCTCTATTACGTGGTGCAGCAGACGCGCCTGAGCGGTGTCGGCGGCCTTGTAGTAGACCTCCTTGCCCTCGCGCCGCGAGGTTATCAGCCCGCCGTTTTTAAGCTGCCTGAGGTGGTGCGATACCGCCGGAGATGACATATCCACCAGGGCGGATATGTTTATCACGCACTCCTCGCAGTGGCACAGCAGCCAGAAGATGCGTATACGGCTGTTGTCATCCATGAGCTTGAATATGTCCGAAACTATCTGAAAAGACTCGGTCTTTGGCATGTGCTCCACGACATGCTCAACATCGCCGCCGTGGTCGTGGGGCAAGGCTGCATAGGACATGGTCATTCCTCCTTATTACATTAAAGCATAGCACAACGCCGGAAAAATTACAAATCAAGTTCTAAAAAATTTTGCTCACCCACTTGACATATGCGCGCAATGTGTTATACTTCAATTAACGATTAAGCAATCGTTTAATTATAATAACAAAACGAGCGAGGGAGCTGTAACCATGAAGAAAAGCTATAAGATCGAAGTCGACTGCGCCAACTGTGCCAACAAGATGGAGACCGCCGCGAAGCAGACGCCCGGCGTCAAGGATGCGGTCGTGAACTTTATGACCCTGAAAATGAACGTGGAGTTTGAAGAAGGCGCCGACCACAAGGCGGTCATGCAGCAGGTCTTGAAAAACTGCAAGCGCGTCGAGGACGACTGCGAGATCTATCTGTAAGCAGCTGACATAAAGCATAGCATTCTTTTAAGAGAGGAGGGACGGCATATGAACCGCAAACAAAAGAAGATGTTATTGCGGATACTGGCGTCCGCCGTGCTTTTGGTGGCGCTGCACTTTGTCCCGGTCACCGGCTGGGCGCGCTTTATTTGCTACATGGTTCCATACCTTGTCATAGGCTATGACATACTTATAAAGGCCGGAAAGGGCATAGCGCACAGGCAGGTCACGGACGAAAACTTCCTGATGGCCGTGGCCACCGTGGGCGCGATCGCGCTGGCGCTTTACGAGCGGAGCGGGGACTATACCGAGGCCATAGCCGTCATGCTGTTCTATCAGGTCGGCGAGTGGTTCCAGAGCTACGCTGTCGGCAAGTCGCGCCGGAATATCTCCGAGCTTATGGACATCCGCCCGGACTACGCCAACGTAGAGTCGGACGGCAAGCTGGAGCACGTCGACCCGGACGAAGTTGAGATAGGCACGATAATAGTGGTTCAGCCCGGAGAGAAGGTGCCCATAGACGGCGTTATCGTCGAAGGGGAGAGCAGCCTCAACACCTCCGCGCTCACCGGCGAGAGCCTGCCGCGCGACGCCAAGGCCGGAGACGAGATAATCAGCGGCTGCATCAACATGACCGGCGTTTTGAAGATACGCACCACCAAGGAGTTCGGCGAGAGCACGGTGAGCAAGATACTCGACCTCGTCGAAAACGCCAGCTCGCGCAAGAGCCGCAGCGAGGCCTTCATCAGCCGCTTCGCCAGGATCTACACCCCCGCCGTGTGCCTCGGCGCGCTGGCCTTGGCCATAATACCGCCGCTGGTTCGGATAGCCTTCCTGGGTCTCGGCGGCGAGTGGGAGACGTGGATCTACCGTGCACTGACCTTCCTCGTGGCCAGCTGCCCCTGCGCGCTGGTGATAAGCATCCCGCTCAGCTTCTTCGCGGGCATAGGCGGTGCGAGCAACGCCGGCGTGCTTGTGAAGGGCTCCAACTACCTTGAGACGCTCAGCCAGACGCGCATCGTGGTGTTCGACAAGACCGGCACGCTCACAAAGGGCGTGTTTGAGGTCAACGGAATACACCACAGCCCGTATTCGGATAAGCAGCTTGTGGAGTACGCGGCTCTAGCCGAGAGCGCCAGCAGCCACCCGATAAGCAAGAGCCTGCAGGCGGCATACGGCAGGGAAATAGACCGCAGCCGTGTTAGCGACATCCGCGAGATAAGCGGCCAGGGAGTCACCGCCCTTGTCGACGGCCACCGCGTCGCCGCCGGAAACGACAAGCTCATGGACGCAGAGGGCGTGAACTATATCGAGTGCCACAGCGTGGGCACCATCATCCACATGGCCATCGACGGCGAATATGCCGGTCACATAGTCATTTCCGACGTGATAAAGCCCGACGCCCGCGAAGCTGTAGCGGCGCTCAAAAAGTGCGGAGTGCGCGAAACGGTCATGCTCACCGGAGACGCCGAAAAGGTGGCCAAAAGCGTCGCGGCCAGTCTGGGCATAGACCGGGTGTACAGCGAGCTGCTTCCCGGCGACAAGGTCGACAAAGTCGAGGAACTGATAAAAAACAAGGGCGATAAGTCCAAGCTGGCCTTTGTCGGCGACGGGATAAACGACGCGCCCGTACTGTCCCGCGCGGACATAGGCATCGCGATGGGCGCCATGGGCTCAGACGCGGCGATCGAGGCCGCCGACGTAGTGCTCATGGACGACGACCCGATGAAGATATCTAAGGCGATAAAAATATCGCGCAAATGCCTGCGCATCGTGTACGAAAACATCGTGTTCGCCATAGGCATAAAGCTGGCCTGCCTGCTCCTGGTTGCCATCGGCTCAGCCAATATGTGGCTCGCCATATTTGCCGACGTCGGCGTCATGATCCTCGCCGTGCTAAACGCCATAAGGGCGCTGTTCGTAAAGAAGCTGTGATAGCTTGACACCCCGGCCGCTGTTGTGCTACAGTTGCCGGGGTGATTTTCATGCCTTTTGAGCTTAATATGGTCAATTCTCTGCTGAAAACCACGGGGCTGCGCCTGCGCTACGTCGAAGAAACCGGTTCGACAAACGCCGACCTTCTGGAAGACGGGAGCGCTGCGTCCGGCTCCGTGCTCATAGCGGGACGTCAGAGCGCCGGACGGGGGCGTATGCGCCGAGCCTTCGCCTCGCCGGAGGGCGGACTTTATATGAGCGTGCTGTTCAGGGATATTTCAGCCGCAGACGCGCTGCAATTCACTCCTCGCGCGGCCGTCGCCGTTGCGCTCGCAATAGAGCGCTCAAGCGGCAGGCGCGCGTACATAAAGTGGGTGAACGACGTGCTGCTGGACGGCCTGAAGGTCTGCGGCATCCTGGCCGAGGCCGTGACACGCCGCGGGCTCGACATGGTGCTAGGCATAGGCGTGAACGTCGCGGAGCCGGGCGGGGGCTTCCCCGAGGCTCTGCGCGGCGTCGCCGGAGCCGTGTTTGAAGACCCGATCGAGTTTGCCCGGGAAAAGCTGGCCGCCGGCATACTGAACGCACTCTTTGACGAGAGCCTTGACGTGTATACCGAGTACGTCCGTCGGAGCGCCGTGCTCGGCCGGGACATCACCGTACGCCGCGCCGGCGCAGCTTACGAAGCGCGGGCGCTGGAGATAGATCGGGACTACCGCCTGATTATAGAGCGAGGCGGACAGCGTGAGACGCTGGATTCAGGCGAGGTCAGCATACGGCTTTAAAAGGCCTGGAGCATATTCTGCTCCAGGCCTTTTTAAATAATATCAGTCTCGATTTCGGCGTTTGGCGCCAGTATGCGAACATAACTCACCAATTTATCGACAGCTGAGGATATCAGGTTCCTGTCCATATCGGGAGTGCCGAAAACAGGGTAGAAGACATGGCTGCTGTCCGGCCTGGCGCAGGTGCGGTCATCGGCTCCGGCGATCTCGCTGAAGATTATACCCGCTCCGTCCCTGCCTACGAAGTCGCCGGGATAGGTGTGACGTTCGCGTCCGTGCATACCGGCGAATGGCGTCCTGTCCGTGCCGGAATACAGCTCCACTCCGCCTTCGATTCGGTCGATGTCGTGCGTACCGGAGAGCATACAGGTCGTCAGCTCCAGCAGATAAGGTATCTCGGTCACCGGGTCGCACAGCGGGAACGGCAGGCGCTTTATGATGATGGACTCGAATTGCAGCATGACCGTGTAGGTCTTCTTGAATTTCTTGAAGAACCGCACATATGGGTCGGAGCCGAAGACCGCCTTGCGCTCGTAGTCCGGATAGCTCTCCCTAGCGCGCTCCAGCTCTCCCTGAGCGAAAGCCCTGAATTCATCGACGCGCCACTCCTCGCGGGGAGGATAGCGCACTTCCACCACGCCGAAGGGTATATTGCGCGCGGCAAGCTCCTCGGTCTTTGTGATTTTCAGCATATTCGGCCTCCTTCTCTATAGCTATGCCCGGATTATGATAACTCCCCGCGCATTGCGCTGTCAACCGGGTATATCTAATTTTGTACTCGACGAATGGCTGCGTTTCTGATATGCTACAATAAGATTGAAAGAGATAACTACGGAGGGAATATGAACGTATTTGACATTATCGGTCCTGTGATGATAGGTCCGTCCAGTTCCCACACGGCGGGCGCAGTCCGCCTGGGGCGGGTCGCTTACAAGCTGCTCGGCACGGAGGCGGTGTCGGCGCGCATAGAGCTGACCGGCTCCTTTGCCCAGACCTATCGCGGACACGGCACGGACAAGGCTCTGGTGGCCGGGATAATGGGCATGGACTCCGACGACGAGCGCATACGCCGCTCTCTCGAGCTGGCGTCGGAAGCCGGGATGGAGGTCGCTTTTGTCGAAACCAACATCCCCAACGCGCACCCCAACACGGCACGGATCACCCTTGCCGGCAGGCACGGAGAGAACGCCGTGGTACAGGGCGCGTCAGTCGGCGGCGGCAGCATACTGATAACCGCCATAAACGGCATGTCTGTGTCCTTCACCGGGCAGTACAATACCATTCTGGTTAGGCATTTGGACAAGCCCGGCGCGATAGCGGCTGTGACCCAGTTCATGGCCGGTTCCGGCATGAACATCGGCAACTTCCGCCTCTCGCGCGAACACCGCGGCGGCGAAGCGCTGATGACCATCGAGGTGGACGGCGACGTGTCGGACGCCGTGATGGACGCGCTCAACGCGCTGGAACCGGTTCAAAAGGCAGTGCTTATACGCGCAATGTGAGGTGACCTGCGATGTTTGAATACAAGAGCATATCCGAGCTTGTAAACGCCGCAAGCTCTGTGGGGAGGACTATATCCGAAGTGGTGCTGGCCGACCAGGCAGAGCAGCTGTGCATATCGCCCGAAACGCTTTTCGAGCGGATGGACGCGCGCCTGTCAGTCATGGAGGACTCCGTAAAGGCGGGCATGAACCCCGCTCTGCGCTCCACTTCCGGCCTGACCGGCGGGGATGCGTCCAGGATGTGGGATCACGCCGCATCGGGCGGAATATGCGGCGGGTTCACCAACCGCGCAATGGCTCGTGCGCTCGCGGTGAGCGAGAATAACGCCGCAATGGGCAAGATAGTGGCCGCGCCCACCGCCGGTTCCTGCGGTATCCTGCCCGGCGCCGTAGTGTCCATGCTGGACGAGAGCCGGTGCAGCCGCGAGGCCGCCGTTATGGCGCTGTTCACCGCCGGAGCCTTCGGCATGGTGATAGCCCAGAACGCCTCTATAGCCGGAGCCGAGGGCGGCTGCCAGGCCGAGTGCGGCAGCGCCGCCGCAATGGCCGCGGCGGCGCTTGTAGAGCTAATGGGCGGCACGCCGCAGCAGTGCGCGCACGCCTGCGCCATGGCCATAAAGAACCAGCTCGGGCTGGTCTGCGACCCGGTCGCGGGACTGGTGGAGATACCGTGCATTAAGCGCAACGTCTCCGGCGTGGCGATAGCGTTCAGCTCGGCCGAGATGGCGCTCGCCGGCATTGAGAGCAAGATACCCGCAGACGAGTGCATAGGAGCCATGCGCGAGGTCGGATGCTCCATACCCACCGCGCTGCGCGAGACGGCAAAAGGCGGGCTTGCAGCCACCCCAACGGGAGAGCGGCTTCGCGAGCAGGTGTTCGGCTCCAGGCAATGAACCTTATGCGCCCTCATGGCATACGATGTCCATGAGGGCGCTGCCGCCCTCTAAGCTTATCTGGGAGGCAGAAACTTTGGACAACAACACCACCGAGTGCACCTATAAGCAGGGTGCGCTGCCCGGCTGCTCCGCTCTGGGATTGGCGGTCATGCCGTCTCAGGCTTCCAGCCAGCCGGCGTATGAGAGCGAAGAAGCGCTCTCGCGAGGCACGCTTTTCCCCGGGCTGGATCTGCCCTTTATGAATATCGTGAACAAGATGCCCGCCAAGACCACGCCTCTGCGCGAGCTGATGGCGCTTGACTTCGTCTGCAACGAGCTGGCGCTGTACCTGGACACTCACGCCGAGGATACGGAGGCCTTCGCCACGTATCAAAGCATGCTCAAGCTCTACGAGGAAGGGCGCAACACCTACGCCTCTGCCTACGGACCGCTGCAGCGCAGCGACATGGCCTATGCGCCGAGCTTCACGTGGCTCAACGAGCCGTGGCCGTGGGACTACGTCAAGGAGGGCTGAGCCATGTTCATGTATTCCAAAAAGCTGCAATATCCCGTGCGTATCAAGAACCCAAACCCTGCGCTTGCCAAGATAATTATCAGCCAATACGGCGGCCCTGACGGCGAGCTTGGCGCAAGCCTGCGCTATCTCTCCCAGCGCTACTCCATGCCGTATCCCGAGCTGAAAGGACTGCTGACCGACATAGGCGTCGAGGAGCTGGGTCACCTGGAGATGATAGGCGCAATCGTACACCAGCTCACGCGAAACATGACCGTGGAGCAGGTAAAGGCCGCCGGGTTCTCCGACTACTTTGTCGACCACACCGCCGGCGTCTACCCGGTCGCTGCCAGCGGAGCGCCGTTCAGCGCCGTCTGCATGGCCGTCAAAGGCGATGTAATAGCCGACCTCACCGAGGACATGGGTGCGGAGCAGAAAGCCCGGGTCACCTATGACAACATTCTCAGGCTGAGCGACGACCCGGACGTGAACGACGTCATACGCTTCCTGCGCGAGCGCGAAATAGTGCACTATCAGCGTTTCGGTGAGGCTCTCCGCCTGGCCAGCGAAAAAATGGATCAGAAGAACATCTACGCCGTCAACCCGGCGTTTGACAGGTAAAACAGGCAGAAAAAAGCTCCCCTCACAGGGGAGCTTTTTTGTATCCTTATTTCGCCAGGACTTTCTTGAGCCTTGCGTAGCGGGGCAGGCCGTTCTCGGTGGGGCGGTCGATCTCGCCCTGGATGAGGGGGAGTGCATAGTCGATGAAGTCCTGGGTAACGCCGGTGCCGTCGGGAGTTATCCACTCGGCGGGAACCTTCTTCTCGTAGTTGGCGACGCTGGTCAGCGGGACGAGCACGTATTCGCACTTGTAGACGGCGCTGTCCTCGGCGCGCTTAAAGGCGACCATCTTGCCGGTCTCACCGGCGACCGCGCTCTCGACGGCGACCTTGCCGGCCATGAACGCCTCCTCGACGTCGACCGCGCTGGCGCAGTGGGCGCCGCAGCGCTGCAGCAGGCTCAGCTCTATACCGCGAACCTTGGCGCCGGTGCGCTCCTTGATGACGGCGGCAAGCAGGCTGGCCAGTCCGCCGAGCTGGGCGTGGCCAAAGCCGTCGGTGGCGCTGGTCTTGGCCTCGGAGACGAAGCTGCCGTCGGCGTAGTGCACGCCCTCGCTCACGGCGACGATGCAGTTGCCCTTTTCACGGTAGACGCGCTCAACGGATTCCACGAACTTCTCCATGTCAAAGTCCGTCTCAGGCAGGTAGATGAGGTCGGGCGCGCAGCCGGCGAGACCGGCCAGAGCGGCGCTGGCGGTGAGCCATCCGGCGTGACGACCCATGATCTCGATTATGCAGACCATGCCGGTGTCGTAGACGTGGGCGTCCTTGTATATCTCGGTGCAGCTGGTGGCGATGTATTTCGCAGCGCTGGCAAAACCGGGGCAGTGATCCGTGTTATAAAGGTCGTTGTCGATGGTCTTGGGGACGCCTATCACGCGGCACTCGTAGCCGGACTTGGACATGTAGCGGCTGATCTTATCGCAGGTGTCCATGGAGTCGTTGCCGCCGTTATAGAAGAAGTAGCGCACGTCGTACTTCTTGAATATCTCGAGTATGCGCTTATAATCAGTGTCATCAACGTCGGGATCGGCCATCTTGTACCGGCAGGAACCCAGCTCGGAGGACGGAGTGTTGGTCAGAAGCTCGAGCTCCTCGGCGTCTTCCACGCCCATGTCATAGAGCTTGTCCTCGAGCACGCCCTTGATGCCGTGAGCCGCGCCAAAAACGCGGGTGATGTTCTCGTTGTCGAGCGCAGTGCGGATTACACCGTACGCGCTGGCGTTGATAACTGAGGTCGGGCCGCCTGACTGTCCGATGATGCAGGCGCCCTTAAGTGCTTTTTCCATGTTGCTGCCTCCAAAAAATGAAGTTTGTTTGAGAATGTGTTATTGATTATAACACATGATTGAGATATAATAAAGAAGCAATAGCATAAATTTACCGCTAGCGAAGGAGATAATTTTATGGCCTTAGTAACAACAAAAGACATGTTCCGCAAAGCTTATGAGGGCGGTTACGCCATTGGCGCTTTCAACGTCAACAACATGGAGATAGTCCAGGGCATCACCATGGCTGCCAACGAGCTGCGCGCTCCGCTGATCCTCCAGGTATCCAAGGGCGCCCGCGCCTACGCCAGCCACACCTATCTGATGAAGCTGGTCGAGGCCGCCGTCGCTGAGACCGGCCTGCCCATCGCGCTCCACCTTGACCACGGCGACAGCTTTGAGCTCTGCAAGAGCTGCATAGACGGCGGCTTCACTTCCGTCATGATAGATGCCAGCAGCAAGCCCTTTGAGGAGAACATCGCCATCACCAAGCAGGTCGTCGAGTACGCTCACGACCACGGCGTCGTCGTCGAGGCCGAGCTGGGCACCCTCGCCGGCATTGAGGACGAGGTCAAGGTCGAAGAAGGTCACGCCAGCTACACCCGCCCCGAGGAGGTGCAGGAGTTTGTCGAGCGCACCGGCTGCGACAGCCTTGCCATCGCCATCGGCACCAGCCACGGCGCCTACAAGTTCAAGCCCGGCACGAAGCCGCAGCTGCGCTTCGACGTGCTCGAGGCCGTTGAGAAGAACCTGCCCGGCTTCCCGATAGTCCTGCACGGCGCCTCCAGCGTGCCCCAGAACTTCGTCGAGGAGATCAACAAGTACGGCGGCAATATGCCCGGCGCCATCGGCGTTCCCGAGGATCAGCTCCGTCAGGCTGCCAAGAGCGCGGTGTGCAAGATAAACATCGACTCCGACCTGCGTCTCGCCATGACCGCCACCATCCGCAAGTTCTTCGCCGAGCATCCCGACAAGTTCGACCCCAGGGAGTATCTCAAGCCCGCCCGCGAGGCCATCAAGCAGATGGTCGCCCACAAGATAGTCGACGTGCTCGGCTGCGACGGCAAGGCGGAATAAACTTTCGGCATAAAAACCCCAGCGCCTTTGGCGCCAAGACGTTAGGAGGGGTGCAATGAATTTCACTGAATTACTCGAAAAGCTTGCCGGCGGCTCCACCGCCGCCGGCGGGCGCCTTGCCGCGGGCAACATCGGCGCGGGGATCATCCTCGTTGCCCGGCTTGCCGTCTGCTGCGTGGCCTTTGCGATTGCGCTGCTGGTAGACGCCATACCCGCTGTGTGGGTCACGGTCATACTCGTGCTCTGCGCGCTCATAGCCGGATATGACGTCATAGCCGCCGCCGTGCTCGGCATAATGCGCGGCGACTACCTCAACAGCGGTGCGCTGGTCATAATAGCCGCCCTGCTGGCGTTTATTTTCGGCGCTGAGATAGAGGGCTGCGCGCTCATTCTGCTCTATCAGATAACCGGCATCTTCATAGACTACGCCGTGGAGCGCACGCGCCGCACCGTGCTGGACACCATCTACTGCGACACCGCATACGCCAGCCGCGTGGGCGAGGACGGCAAAGAATCCACCGTCCCGGCGGACTCGCTGCAGCCCGGAGACATAATCGTCATACGCCCCGGCGAGACGGTTCCCTGCGACTGCATCGTCCTCGACGGCAGCTCGAAGCTCGACCTGGCACCGCTGGGAGACGACTCCGGCTATGTCAACGTCAAGGAGGGCGACGAGCTGTTCTCCGGCTGCATAAACGCCTCCGGCGAGCTGAGGTGCGAGGTCTCCTCCGTACAGAGCGAGTCGACCGCCGCCAGGCTCTACGCCGAAATCAACGCAGCCCCCGGCAGGGGAGAGGTCGTGCCCGAGGCTCTGCAGAGCCTGCGCAAGTATTTCCCGCCCGTCATAACGGCCATCGCCGTGCTCATCGCCGCGCTGCTGCCTATTTTCCTGGACATCTCGGTCTCCGAGGCTGTCAGGCGCGCGTCGATGTTCCTGGTAATAGCCTCTCCGGTCTCGATGTTCGCGGCGATACCCGTCATACGCCTGTGCGCATGCTGCGGCGCCGCCCGCGCAGGCGCCGTGTTTGACAGCTGCGCCGCCATTGACGGCGTCGCATCGGCCAGCACCGCGGCCTTCAACGAGACCGGCACGCTCACCGAGGGCAAGCCGCGCGTGGTATCCGTCAGCGCCGGGCGCATGGGCAAGGACGTGCTGCTGAAGATAGCCGCTCACGCCCTGTCCTACTCAAACTCTCCGCAGTCGCGCTCCATCATCGAGGCCTATGGCGGCACCATATACATAGACCTGATCGAGAATTTCAACGAGGCGCCCGGCTACGGCGTCGAAGTTCGCGTAGACGGCATACCCATCCGCGTGGGCACGCGCGAGCTGATGCGCATCGGCCATGTTGAGATTCCGGACAGCGACCTCTATGTGGACGACGGCGCAACCTGCGTCTATGTCGCCATAACCGACGAGTACGCCGGCTGCATCGTGCTCAGCGACCCCGTCCGTGAAGACGCCGCCGCCGGGATCGACGACCTGCGCCACAGCGGCGTTGAGAACATCGTGATGTTCAGCTCCGATTCCCGCGACCGCACGGCCAAGCTGGCCAGCAGCATGGGCATAACCGAGTACTACTCCGAGTGCTCCCGCGACAAGCTGCGCGGCTCGCTCTCCACGCTCAAGCAGGGCTGCGCCCCCGGGCGCACGCTCATGTACGTGGGCAGGGGAGAGGACTTCGGCGGCTCGCACACCGCCGCTGACGTGGATGTAGCCATGTCCGGCGCCGATACGCTGAGCCTGCGCAGGAGCTGCGACGTGACCATTCTCGGCGGCAAGGTCGGCAAGATAGCCGTCGCCGTAGGCGTGGCTCGCTATGCGCGCATGCTCTCTTACGCCACTGCCGGCGGAGCCGCGCTGATAAAAGTCATACTGCTCATTCTCGCAGCCTTCGGCATAAGCACGCTTTGGTTCTCGATCTTCATCGACGCCATTGCCGCCGTCGCCGCCTCGCTGGTGTCCATCCTGGCCTTCAGCGGCGAGCTGTACAAGTAATAATATACCCCATATTGAAACGCTAAACGAGCCGGGACAGACCCGGCTCGTTTTTTTGCAATCTGCGTTAACACATTTGGTGCGCTCAGGTTGGTTGAACTCGCCGCAATATCGTGTAGAATTAGGCGTGAAAGGTGTGAATTGTATGAACAATCAGAGCAATCTCGCGCGCAACCTCACATCCCTGCGCAGTCTGAAAAGGCTGACGCTCGAGCGCGTGGCCGAGGCCGTAGGCGTGACGAGGCAGGCGGTGGCGAAATGGGAGAGCGGCGAGAGCGCGCCGGATATTCTGCACTGCGACGCCCTGGCCGAGCTGTACGGCGTGAGCCTCGACGATTTGATCCACTTCGACCAGGCCAGGGAGGGCATAACGCCGCCGCCCAAGGGCAAGCACGTGTTCGGCACCGTCCAGGTAGGAGAGCGCGGTCAGATAGTCATTCCCAAGAAGGCGCGCGACCTGTTCGGCATCAAGCAGGGGGACACGCTTATTGTCCTGGGCGACACCAATCCGGGGAGCCAGGGAATAGCTCTCATGCAGAGCGAGTTGTTTCTCAACATGGCTCAGCTTCTGGAGGCCGCATACAGAAAGGACAGAGAAGATGAATGTTCTGACCGTTGAAGGGCTGACGAAGCGCTATTCCGGCTTCGCGCTCGATGATGTCTCCTTCACCCTCGGCGAGGGGCGCATAATGGGGCTGATAGGCCGCAACGGCGCAGGCAAGACCACCGCACTCAAATCCATCCTCGGCATGATAAAACCGCAGAGAGGGAGAATAACCGTCCTCGGACACGAGCTGCCCGGAGGCGAGGCGGCGTGTAAACAGGAAATGGGCGTCGTACTGGGCGGAATTGACTTCTACATGCAAAAGCGCCTCTCCGACATAACCTCTGCCACCAGGCGCTTTTACCCTGCCTGGGATGCCGGGGCGTACTCCCGGCATATGGCGCGCTTCGGCCTGGACGAGCACAAGCGCGTGAACGAGCTCTCCGCCGGTATGAGGGTGAAATACCTTATCGCTCTTGCACTCTCCCACGAAGCCGGACTGCTCATCCTTGACGAGCCGACCAGCGGTCTTGACCCGGTGTCGCGCGACGAGCTGCTCGAGCTGCTCCGGCACCTGGCCGACAGCCGCGGCATCAGCGTCCTTTTTTCCACGCACATCACGTCCGACCTCGACAAATGCGCGGACGATATAACCTACATAAAGGATGGCCGGGTGCTGGCCAGCGGCGACAAAGCCACATTCGCGCGTCATTTCCTGCACCTCAGGCAGCCGGGCGAAACCGGCGAGCTGTCCCTCGAGGATATAATGCTGCGCACCGAGAGGAGGACGTATGATGATTTCTAAGCTGCTGTACAAGGAGCTAAGACTTGCGGCTCACCCCACCATGTACATATTCACGCTGCTCGGCGCCCTGGTGCTTGTCCCGGCCTATCCCTACGGCCTGGTGTTCATGTTCGGCTCCCTTGCGCCGTCCATCACATTCATGTACTGCCGCGAGACCCGGGACATGTACTACACGCTGCTTCTGCCCGTGCCAAAGCGCGCCGTAGTCGCCGGCAAGTGCGCACTGACTGTGTCCATGCAACTGGCCATGCTCGCCGTGGCGGCTATCTTTGCACTGCTCCGGACGGTGATCGGCGCGGATTCCAACCCTGTGGGCATCGAGCCGAACGCCGCGTATTTCGGCTTCGGACTTATGATCCTCGCCGTGTTCGACTTTGTCTTCCTGACTCAGTTCTACAAGACCGCCTACAAGGTCGGCAGAGCCTTCGCCCTGGCGATGGTTCCTGAGATAATCCTGATCCTGGCGATGGAGACAGCCTCGCACATACCGGCGCTATCCTGGATAGACGGCACGTCTGCCCCGGAGCTTATGACGCAGCTCCCGATACTTGCAGCCGGGGTGATAATTTATGCCGCCGGTCTGCTCGCCGCCTATCGAATTTCGGCGCGCCGCTTTGAATCGGTCGATGTATAAAGAAAAGAGCCTGCATATTGCAGGCTCTTTCACATTGTTTACCGCCCCATGAGGAACAGGTTGGTATCGGTCGCGAAGGTCGACACGCTGTACGCGACAAGCACGTTGTCGAAGTCGTGCTCGGCGATGTACTCGGACACGCTCATGCGGTAGTAGCGCAGGTCGACGACGTGTATCTCGGAGAAGTCGTCCAGCAGGAAGGGGATGAGGCTGTCCGTGTAGGAGTCGCGGATTATCAGCAGGGAGGGTCCCTCGTTGCCGGTTACGATCTCGTGCAGCGGGCAGTTGCCGCCCATGAACATGGAGTACTTGTCCTTCTTCCCGAGGTAGCTCTCATCGTAGAGCTGGCCTTCCTCGGGGCTGCCGGTGGGATAGCTGGTTATCTTCAAACCCTCCGGCTCGTTCACAAAGACCTCCATGCTGTCGGGCTTTACCCAGCTGAAGCCGCTCGACGACCAGGTCGTGCCGTAGAAGCTGTCGGAGACGGTGTGGCGGTCGGTGTAGCTGTCCAGCGCGGGGACGTCTATGCCCATCGCCTTGCCCAGCGCGGTGAAGCCGTAATAGGCGCCCAGGCTGGTCCAGTGGTGGTCGGTGCGGTAGTAGATGTACTCGTCCGCGTGCTCGCGCAGGGGAGCGAGCATGTCCACGTTGTTGGCGTTGGACAGGCCGTAGCAGTACTCTATCAGCTCCGCCTGGCTGTCGTTCGGCGTGAGATTCGGCAGACGGTCAGACCATATCTCGCTCTTTTCAGGTATAAGGGCAAAGTAAACGTTCGCGTCCGTGTTCTGAACCAGCTGGTTCACGTAGCTCATGTTCGTATCCAGGGTGCTCTTATCCGGGGCGTCAAACCCCTCTATGAGCGTCTGTTCCTTGCCGTAGGAGACGTCGTTGTTCTCTTTCTTGCCCAGCGCAAGCTCGCTGGCGGCCTTCAGAGTGATCCACTCGTCGCGGAAGATGAACTGGTCAGAGGTGTAGTCTTCAAATTCCGTCGTAAACTCCTTGTTGAAAAGCCGCTCAAACGTAAAGCGGGGCATCGTCTGCAAAACGCGGTTTTCCTGCTCGGAGAAAGTCCTCTGGGGCGTCAGCATATTGGCCACGAAAAAGCCGCCGATAAACAGAAGGAATATGAGGACTTCCGCCCACATTGCTTTTTTGCTCATGCGCAGTCCTCCTTAGAAATTGAAGTACAGGAACGGGTTGTACGAGGCGTCCACGAGATACGCGGTGGACAGGATCAGCGCCAGAAGTATAAGCGCGGGCGCTGCAATACGCACAAAACCGTTCGGCAGTTTATGCCAGAGCTTCTTGCCCAGCGGAGTGCAGGCAATGATAGCGATGACGATAGTGACGCCGTACGTCATCAGGTAGTACAGATCCTCGCTCCTGATAAAGCCGTTTGCACCGAAGCCGAGCATCGCGCTGGTGTACTGTCCGGCCAGGCCTATGTCGTTGAGCTGGAACAGCGGCCAGACCAGCATGACCACAAGCAGTGTGTAGACGTGGCTCCACACCTTGGATCTCTCCAGATATTTCAGGAGGAAGGTCTTTTCAAGCAGCAGCCAGAACGCGTAGTACAGACCCCAGATGAGGAAGGTCCAGTTGGCGCCGTGCCAGATGCCGGTCAGCGCCCAGACGACGGTGATGTTGAATATCTGCCTTGCCTTGCCGCACCTGTTGCCACCCAGGGGAATGTAGACATAGTCCCTGAACCAGGTGCCGAGCGACATGTGCCAGCGCCGCCAGAACTCGGTTATGCTCTTGGAAATGTACGGGTAGTTGAAGTTCTCCAGGAACTCAAAGCCTATCATGCGGCCCAGACCGATGGCCATGTCCGAATAGCCCGCAAAGTCAAAGTAGATTTGCAGAGAGAAGGCCAGGGCGCCAATCCAGCTGCCCACAAAAGTGAGGTCTCCGCAGCCGGCGGCGTAGACGTCCCACAGTGCGCCGATGTTGTTGGCTATCAGCACCTTCTTGCCGACGCCTATCATAAAGCGCTCCACGCCGGACGCGAACTGGTTCACACTGCTCGCGCGGAATCCCAGCTGATCCGCAACGTCCTTATAGCGGACTATAGGTCCGGCAATGAGCTGCGGGAACAGCGCGACGAAGGTACCAAAGCTTATATAGTTCTTCTGCACGTCCGCATCGCCGCGGTAGACATCGATGGGATAGCTCATCGTCTGGAAGGTATAGAACGAGATGCCGATGGGCAGTGTGACATTCAGCTCCGGCAGGTTGATGAACGGTATGAGGTTCAGGGTATCTGCAAAGAGGTTGTAGTACTTGAAGAACCCAAGCAGAGCCAGGTTGAGCACTACGTTGACGACAAGCACGATTTTTGCCTTTTTGTCATCTACGCCGCGCCATTTACCTATAAGTATGCCGTTGATATAGTTGATGGTTATAGAAACCAGCATCAGCAGGATATACACAGGCTCGCCCCAGCCGTAGAATATCATGTTGACAACAAACAGTATGGGGTTGCGCCACTTTACCGGCGAGATGTAGTACAAAAACAGTACCACCGGTAAGTATATGAACATAAACAGTATGCTGGAAAATACCATAGGCGGTTTCCTCCGGGTGAGTTATTTTTAATGGTCAGGCGAACAGAGCGTAAAAGTCCGCCGCTATGTCCTCGGCGTTCGCATGGCAGACAAGCATGACATAGTTGCCGCTGACACATATCTGAGCGTTGCTCCACTGCTCAATGGTCGCCGGATACCAGGCTCCACCGTCGGCCTGAGCCTGCTTGCGAGCCTCGAATATAGTACGTACCGTATCTACATCGGAGGCGTTCTCGCACTCTATAAGCACGATTTCGTTGGCCGAGGCCGTTATCATGGCCATCTGTGCGACCAGCTGCTTGGCGGCTATCGCGCTGAGACCCGGATAGAAGTTGTCCAGCAACGTAGCGTCGACTTCCGTCATGCCGGCAAATTCATAAGTCGAAGTAAGCGTATTGAAGAACGCAGCCAGATCAACACTGCCAGGCTCTCCGCTCGGCGTGGGAGACGGCTCATCGCTCGGGTCGGAGGTCGGCTCAGGGCTGACGCTTGGCGTCACCGGCACAGTCGGGGTCGGGGTAGGCGGCGCCGGTGTCGGGGACGGAGTCGGCGTCGGCGTAGGAGTCGGGGTCGGGGTCGGCGTAGGGGAGGGGGAAGGGCTGGCCGACGGGGTCGGGGCATAAGTAGAAGACACGTCGCCGATCGGCTCACCTGTATTCTTGCCTTCGTCCTGTTGATTGCCGCAGGCAGTCAGCGCCATGAGCATTACAAGCGCCAACGCCAACGCGGTGATTCTCAGGTGCGTTTTCATTACGTTTTCTCCTTGCTCTTTTATTATGCACTGCCGCGTCTCGCCGGAAACCGAGACACGGTTTTATATTGACGATGTAAAATTGAATTTGTTGCGAAAAAAACAGAAAACTTTTATGATTTCTCAGAATCATTTTCACCGGTACGCGCCCCGCCATCCGGCTTGAACTTTGCGAGAGGGTTTGCGTCTGCGGCAATGTGCAGTTCCGAGTTGTCCACGTGCGTGTATATCTGCGTGGTATTCAGATTTGAATGTCCGAGAACCTCCTGAACCGTGCGAACATCTACGCCGTTTTGTATCATCAGCGTTGCGGCGGTGTGGCGCAGCTTGTGAGAGGAATACTGGCTGGCATCCAGCCCGGCGCGGGTCAGCGTTTTTTTGACCATTGCGTGTACACTGGAGCGGCTCATGCGCTCGCGCCTGGTGGAGACGAAAAACGCCTTGCACCCCGGCGCGGCCATAAGCTTCCTGACCGACCTGTACGCGTTCACCGCGTCTATACATGCGTCGTTCATATAGACAATGCGCTCTTTTCCGCCCTTGCCGAAGACACGTATGTTGTCGTCTCTCACGTCGTTTTCATCCAGGCTGATAAGTTCAGATATTCGCAGTCCACAGTTCAAAAACAGGCATATTATGCAGTAATCTCGTTCCTTGTTTATGCCTTCTATTGAGGACAGCAGCCGCTGCGACTCCTCCAGCGTCAGATAGCGGGGGAGAGTTTTGTTGATTTTGGGGGAGTCCAGGTCGGCCACCGGGTCGTGGTCGAGCTGCTTGGTCTTGACGGTCAGATACTTGTAAAAGCTCCTGAGCGTCGAGATCTTCCTCGCGCGGCTGGCGGCGTTGAGGCCGTACTCCGGCGAACGGCTCTGTTCGTTTTTGACCTTGTCGCGCGAGAGAAACGCCAGATAGTCGTACACCTCGCTCATAGTTACGGAGCCGACAAAGTCCAGGTCAACGTCGGATATGGAGACCTCGTCAAGCTCGGTCGAGCGAGGCGCCAGTCCGCGCTCGATTTTCAGATACCGGAAAAAATTGCGCAGGTCGAGATAATACTCATCGACCGTCGCGCGGGAGTGTCCCTTGATAGTCTCGTGATAAATCAAAAAATCGCGCAACACCTTGGGAGCTTCGCTGCGATAATCCAAAACGTTCACCTCCAGACGAATCCAACTTATTTTATAGTAAGCAGGGGAAAAAGGCAAGATGCAAATACAGAGATAATTGAACAAAATAAAAATTTTGTTCAATGTAGGGGAGGCTGAAAGCCCGATTTGGGGGCAATCGGGCTTTCGTGGCTGGCTATCATATCAGTCGAGGTATCTCAGGCCGTCTATGCCGCTTATCCCAAGTCCGGGCGCGTCGCTCAGCTCAATGTACTTGCCGTTGAAGCTAGCGCCGCCGGTTACCGGGTCTGAAGCGCACAGCGCAGGTCCGTCCAAGTCTATGCGCGTTATCTCGCCCTTGGCGCATGCCAGGTGCGCCGCCGCAGTCACGCTGACTTTGGCCTCTAGCATGCAGCCGATCATGCACTCGACGCCGTACACTTCAGCGGCGGACACTATCCTTAGCGCGTTCGACAATCCTCCGCACTTCATCAGCTTGATATTCACATAGTCGGCCGCGTGCAGCTGCATTATCTTCAGCGCGTCCGCCGGTGAAAACATGCTCTCGTCAGCCATGACGGGCACCGGTGAATTAGCCGTAACAAACTGCAATCCGTCCAAATCTTTGGCCTTGACCGGCTGCTCGACCAACTCAATATTCAGACCTTCGGCCTGCATGTTTTCCAGCAGGCGCACGGCCTGGCGCGGAGTCCACGCCTGGTTGGCGTCAATCCTTATCGTGGCGTCCGGAGCCGCAGCGCGGACGGCCTTGAGCCGCGCCAGATCGAGCGCAGGATTCTCTCCTACCTTGATTTTCAGCGTCTCATATCCGCGCGCGAGCGCGTCGGCTGTGTCCTTAGCCATAACCTCTGGGGCGTTCACACTTATCGTTATATCAGTTACCAGTGTATTCCTGCTGCCGCCGAGCAATTTGTACAAAGGTATGCCGCAATTCTGGGAATACAAGTCCCAAACAGCGATTTCTGCGGCAGCCTTCGCGCTGCTGTTGCCGACTATGCTGCGGTCAATGGCCGCGAGCGCGTCCTCAAGTCCGGCCACGTCTCTGCCAGCTAACGCCGGCGCGATATGACCTCGCAGCGCGGCTTCGATGGAGCCAAGGGTTTCGCCTGTGACGGCGGCGGTGGGCGGAGCCTCTCCCCTTCCTATGCGCCCGTCCGAGGTGTGGATTTCCACCACTATATCCTCGACATGGCTGACCTCTCTCAGCGCCGTCCTGAACGGCACGCGCAGGGGCGCCGAAAGCACTCCCAATCTTACTTGAGTGATCCTCATTTTTGCCTCCGGTTCAACTGTGGTGCTTGCTGCACTGTGAGTAGCTCTCAGAGAGCGGCTTTGCCACAGAGTCATAGTTCTTGTTGCACAACGTGGTGAACAGCATGTCCACCACAAGCAGCGCGGCGATCCTGCTGCTCATGGCTCCGCTGCGGAACTCCAGCTCCGGGGACGAAGTCGGGAGCACAAAATCGGCCAGTTCCGCAAGCGGATTGGCTCCGTACTTTGTCACTGCGACGATGCACGTCCGGCGCTCTTTTGCCGCAGCGGCCAGCTCCAGGATATCCGACGTATTGCCGGAGTTTGAAAAGAATATAGCCACATCTCCGGGCTTCATGGACGTGATATAGGTGAGTTGTACATGCAAATCCGCGCAGAAAAGCACGTTCATGTCTATTCGCAGCAGCTTCTGGTACAAGTCCTGAGCTACCAGTCCGGACGCTCCCACGCCGAACAGGCGCACGCTCTCAGCTGAAAAGATACGCGACACGACTTCGTCGAGCACCTCGGTTCTCTGCACCATCGCCGTGCTCCTGATTGCGTCCAGCGCGCCGGCCTCTACACCGCGTATAATGTCGTCGGTTCCCGCGTACACGCGCGTGTCCAGAAAGTCCATGCTGCTGGGAGTCTGAGCGTCCGTTCGGTCTTCCCGGAGCTGTGACACAAGGTTCTTTTTCATATCCTTGAGTCCGGAGTAGCCGAGCGATTTGCAAAAGCGCACCCACACCACCTGGCTCACTCCGCTTTTCTCTGCCAGCAGAGCTATTGGATCGTCGAAAACCGAGCCGAGGTTCTGCAGAAAATAGCGCGCCACCTTTTGCTCCGCAGGACTGAGCCCGTCGTAAACGCTTCGGGTCTTAATCTCGATTTCTGTCATCAAATACCTCCCCTGTCGATGCGCGCTGTCAAAATAGGGATACCTGCGCAAAGTATCCCCAAAACAATTATAGCTTTCTGTTATAGAGCCCATACCCGCGGCCGACGCTTCCTCCTGCAAGGAGACGGCGGCGGAATATTCTCTGCAGCGAAGTGTTCTCCGGAAGCGCAGAGGCATCTCCCGTCCAGGGCACCCCGAAGATTATCCACATGTCCGAGCACTGCGGGTCGTCTATCACATACAGCAGCTCGTAGTCCGCGGCGAAGCGCCGTATACCGGACGCCTCGTCAAGCCCGGAGCACAGAGGGTGCAGCAGCCACGAGTCGCATACGAACGGTACGGACTTTTCCCTGCCGCAGCCGAAGAAGCTGACAGCCCTTGCATACGCCGCTTCACAGTCCTCATGCCGCAGCGCTCCGCAGGACGGTATGTGCACATTTATCACGCGCTGTCCCGGCGAGAGCGGCGCATCGGCCTTGAACGATGCAAACTCAAATTGCAGTCTCCCGAGCGCAAAGCACTTCAGCTCGAAGAATCTGTAGAACCACGGCGCCACAAACGAGCCGTATACGCCGTAAATCCTCTTGCACTCGCGCGTCTTCCACAGCAGATCCGCAAAGGAATCAGTGTAGACGTCTTCGCCAATGCCGGCCGACGCGTATCGCTTCTCCGCGCCTTCCAGCATACAGAGGTACGGCAGCATTCTCATTGTGTAGTTACTCTCGCCGCACGCCTCAGCGAAGCCATCCATCCCGGAGAGCACGTCCCTTATGGGCACATCTCCGCCGTGCTCATATCTATAAGTCACACTCTCGAGCAGAGACGCCGCATCACGGTTGCGCATGGCGGACTCCAGAGCGCGGCCATAGGCTTCGACAGCCTCCGGAGCGTAGTCCCAGCGGGACAGCAGCCGCGCCACATCGTTATAGCTACGTATCACGGCTTCTCTACCTCCGCAGCGGACAAATCCTTGAGCATGACATGCTCGGCGATTCCGGGCTTGGAGGCGTCAGGTATCACGCCGAGCTCCCAATAGCCGAGCGAACGGTAAAACTCCATCGCGTGCAAATTGAAGTCGCTCACAAGCAGGCACGTGCGCAGACATCCGTCTGCGCGCGCCATGCTTTCAAATTCGTTCATTAGGAAGCGGCCGGCGCTACGTCCACGGTGAGCCGGTGAGCTGCCGATGAGCGCAAGGTAATGATAGAGACCGCAGAAGCCGCGTGGCACAACTCGCATTGCGCCGGCGATGTCCCCCTCCGGGGTAAACGCGCACCACAGCTCTCCCCTCTCGGCGGCTTTGCCGAGAGAACGGCGAAGCCTGTCGTCTTCCGAGAAGTAGCGCTCCCATATGAGGCTGCCGCGGAAGACTTCGATGCACTCTTCAATTCTCTCGGCTCCACACCTTTTCAGGACAAGCTCAGACATGTCATCCCTTTACGCCGCCGAGAGCTATGCCCTCGACAAACTGTTTCTGCATGAAGCAGTACAGCACAAACGGCACAAGGAAGGACAGCGTAGCCGCAGCCATCTCAGGGCCGTAATTCGTCGAGAAGTAGCTGGTCAGGGAGCTGGTCGCCACAGTCAGGGTGTTCATTTGCTCCTTCGTGGTGGCAATCAGCGGCCAGAGCAGGGCGTTCCAGGCGGAGTTGAAGGTGAATATCGCAAGCGTGATCCTGGCGGGTCTGACCATCGGCAGAACCACGCGAGTGTAAATACGCAACTCACTGCAGCCGTCGATCTGGGCGGCCTCGATAAAGTCATTCGGCACGCTGCGGATGAACTGCCGCATCATGAATATGCCGAACGCACCTACCAGAGGTATGACCAGCGCGATATAGGTGTTGAGCAGGTGCCAACTGCGCATCATGACGTACAGCGATATGAAGACGACCTGGGTGGGGATCATCATAGTGGACAGCACAATGTTGAACAGCCCCTTCTTGCCGGGGATCGGCTTCTTTTCAAAGCCGTACGCCATTGTGCAGCTCACGAGGTCGACGGCGATAACGCTTATTACGACAACTATAAGGCTGTTGATTATCGGGCGCGCAAAGTCGCGGTTCTGGAAAAGGTAGGCGTAGTTTGAAAAATCAAAAAGCTTTATGTCGTCCCACTTGATGTACATGGTGGACGTGTCGGCAAAGGAGACAAGTATCATGTATATAAGCGGCACAACGCAGAAAAGCGCAAACAGCGTGACCATTATTACGCCCACTACAAAGCGCCAGCTGCGGCGTTCATTTTTAATCATGGTCAGTCATCCTTTCCCTCGAAGAAGTGCTGCTGGATCATATGGACTGCCAGGATAACTATGAGGAGCAAAATGGCGACGGCACTGGCGTAACCGATACGGAAATCCTGGAACGCATATGTATAGATTATGTAGGCTATCGTCGTCGTACCGTTGTGCGGTCCGCCGCCGGTAAGCTTGTATACAACGTCAAATGCCTGGAAGGACCAGATTATGCCCAGAGTTATGTTCATGTAGGTGATGGGCTTGAGCTGGGGTACGGTTATCTTCCAGAAGCGCTGGCGAGGAGTCGCGCCGTCAATCAGCGCAGCCTCTCGGATATCCACAGAAATGTTCATTATACCGGCGTAGAAAATAATCGTAAAGTAGCCGACGCTTTTCCACACCGCGACCAAAGACACGCATATAAGAGCCAGCGTGGGTTCGCCCAGCCAGTTTATGGGCGCGATGCCGAATATCCCGAGCACCTCGTTGAGCAGGCCGCCCCTGGAAGAAAGAATGACCTTCCACACGGTGGCCGCGGCAACATAGGAAGCCAGGGTAGGTATAAAGATTACGCTGCGTATTACACGGCCATATCTGTTGTTCAGATACTCGGCCAGGAAGTTTGCCACAAACAGAGCAAGCAGCGTTTGCAGCGGAACTGTGATGATGACATAAATCACCGTGTTCCACAGAGCTCTGCGAAGCTGTGAATTCGTGAGAACCTTCTCATAGTTCTCCAAGGCAATCCAGTCGGGGGATTGGGCGAGATTGTAGTCCGTGAAGCTGTAGTACAGTGTCATGATGATAGGCACTATACAGAATATGAGAATAATAATCATGCCCGGAGTGATGTACGCCACGCCATATCCGGCCTGGCGGCGCATCAACGGGGACATTCTCCTTCTTTTCGTCTTGTTCATTCTTTCATCACCACGCCTTTAATAAGGAGAACCGGTTTAAATAGGAGAAACCGGGCATTGTCGGTTTCCGGCCATGCCCGGTTTCTAAAAACTTACGTCAGGAAACTATCTGCTCGTTGTAGTAGGTCATAGACTCGTCTATAACCTCCTGCGGGGTCAGCTGACCCATGAGCATGCCCTGCACGTTCTGCTGGAAGACATCCGCGAAGGTAGCGCTGCCCTCATAGGAGGGGACGGCATACATGACGTCGGAGTACTCCTCGTACATGCTCTGGAACGGTTCGGGCTCGGTGTAGGTGGCATCCGTGGTGAGGGAAGGCATGCCGTAAATCTGCTCGTGGTAATCGTCCATTACCTCGGCGCTGGTCATGTACTTGATGAGCTCAGCGGCCAGCTCCTTGTCCTCGCAGTAGGAGGAGATAGCCAGGGAGTCGACGGACATGTTGGTGGCCAGGCCGCCAGGGCCCTCGAGACCGAGCTGGCACTGCCAGTTGATGCCCTCCTCGGTGAAGGTGGAGGCGTTGCCGGTGCCGTTGATGATGATGGCGGCCTCGCCGTTGACGAACTTGCCGTTCGGGTCATCCATGCTGACGATGCTGTCGTCAAAGATGCCGTTCTCCTTGAAGCTGTTGATGTAGGTCAGAGCTTCGAGAGTGGCTTCGCTGTCGAGGTTGAGGTTGCCCTCCTCGTCGAGGACAGTGCCGCCGGCCTGGAAGAAGAAGGGCCAGAAGCCGGCCAGCATGGCGGACACGCCGTTGGTGGCGCCCCAAGAGGAGATGAACGGCCACACGTCAGGATTGGCCTCCTTGAGGGTGAGGCAGACGTCCATGAACTCGTCCCAGGTGCTGGGCAGCTCGGTGATGCCGGCGGCCTCAAGCATGTCCATGTTGTAGAAGATGACGCAGGGGTTGCCCGCCATCATCGGGAAGGTGCAGAGCTGACCCTCGGAGTTGTAGGCGCCCTGATCGAGGTACACGTACTTCTCGAAGTCTTCCTCGGTCAGATACTCGTCCAGGGGAGCGAGCAGGCCGGCGTCAATGAGGTCGTAGGTCTCGGTGACGTAGACAACGTCGGGACCCTCGTCGGAGAGCAGGCCGGTGTAGATGTTGGTGGCGTAATCAGCCCAGGTCTGGATCTCGACGTTGATGACGCAGTTGTGCTCAGCCTCAAAGGCGTCAAACTTCTCGTTCCAGAAATCCGCGTCGCTGATGCCGTCTTCGGCGAACTGGTACACAGGCACCCAGACGCTCAGCTCAACGGGATCGCCGGAAACGTTGGAGCCTCCGGAAGTGGACGGGGCGGGATCTTTACCGCAGCCCGCGAGCAGGCCGACGCACAGCACTGCCACGAGTACGATAGCAAGAACTTTCTTCTTCATGTTTTCCTCCTTATAAATGATACATTTTCTCTTAACAGGCGCCCCTCTGCGCCTTAATTAAGGACATTATAACATTGTGTTCACACAATGTAAAGAAATAAAATTTCCTTTATGCAATAATCACTGTTTTATTCTTTCCGTATTGTGAAAGAAGTCAAAAATCAAAGTTTGCAAGCGGCATAATGCCAGTAAATGCCTTTTCCCGCTTCAGGAAGGGCGCCAGCGCCTCAAGGGATCTGGCAGTGTACTCCCAGGCCGCGACGCCTGCGGCGCCAGCCGGCATGTACAGCAGATCGTATGGGTTGCGGAGCGCGACCACGGCCATTGGTTTGCCGGTTTCGCCCAGCGCGCGCATAAGCTCAAGCTGACCCGGCTTCAAATGGGCGTTGCAGGTTCCAAGCACTATGCACGAGCACTCGGACGCAGCCGAGACCGCTTTTGCTATCTCCTCGCCGTCCGGGTTCTCGGACACGACCAGCGCAGTCCCTCCGATGCGGTCGGCCATATACCCTGCGAACGCCGGGGTCTCCCTCACCCTGCTGGAAACCAGGCTGGCGCGAATCGGCTCGCAGCCGGTAAAGAACGGCCTTTCGCCCAGCGGCGGCATGTCGCAGCCGACCGGAGCAAACGAGCGCTCGAGCATCTCGCGAGCTTCATCGGCCGCGCTCTCGGACACGCATATGGAGCGTCCTCCGCCGGTCAGGCTGCGCTTTGCGGACTCTATGCGCCTGACCGAAGCCTCAAGCTCATCGAGGCTGAGAGCCTTGCTCTCGACGTCGCGCCTCAGTCTCTCGACCGTATCACGCGCCAGAGCGGACGTGTGCGAAATGCAGACTATGTCCGCGCCGGCCATGATGGAGGCCTCGGCGCCCTGGGCGGTGCCGTAAAACTTAGCAATGGCCTGCATCTCCATGCAGTCGCTGATTATAATTCCGTCGAAGCCGAATTCACCGCGCAGTATGCCGGTGAGTATGCGCCTGGACATCGTGGCGGGTATTCTCTCGGGTTCCAGCGCCGGGAAAAGCACGTGGCTGGTCATTATCGCGGGTATGCCCGCCTTTATGGCGGCTCTAAAGGGGTAGAGCTCGCAGCGCTCCAGCTCCTCCCTGCTCTTTTCCACCAGCGGGAGACCCAGATGGGAGTCCACGGCGGTGTCGCCGTGTCCCGGGAAATGCTTACCGCAGGCCATCACGCCCCCGTCAAGTGTGCCCCGCATGAACTCCAGCGCAAGCGCCGAGGCGCGCTCCGGCTCATCGCCGAAGCTGCGCACGCCTATCACCGGGTTCTGAGGGTTCGAGTTCACGTCCAGCACGGGCGCGAGGTTGAAGTTCACGCCTGCCTCGCGCAGCTCCGCGGCCGTGATAGCTCCGGCTCTGTAGGCCGAATCCCCGCCCGCCGCGGCGAGCGCCATCGCGCCCGGGGTGTTTATCATGTCGTCGGAGAGGCGCGTGACCACGCCGCCCTCCTGGTCTATCGCTATCAGCGGTATCGCGCCGGTCTCACGCTCGATAAGCTCCGTGAGCGCTTTGCACAGGCGGGAGAGCTGCTCGCGGCTCTCAATATTGCGCCGGAACAGTATGACGTTGCCCACCTTGTACTCGCGGACGAGCGCGGCAAAATCGTCGTCTATCTCCGTGCCGGGAAAACCGGCCATAATGCGCTGGCCTATGGCATAGTTGATGTCCACTTTCAAGCCTCCCCGAGAGCTCTCGCTATAACGCCGCCGTTTTCATCCAGACGCCGGCGCGCCTCATCGGCGCTCAGGCCGCGCACAAGCATGACTATGGCCGTTTTGACCGAGAAGCCGCAAGACTCGAGCGTGGACTTGGCGACCGCTTCGTCAACGCCCGCCGCCGTGGAGACTATGGAGATGGAGCGGCGCACCAGCTTCTCATTTGTGGGCATGACGTCTACCATGAGGTTTCCGTACACTTTGCCGAGCTTTATCATAGCTCCGGTGGACAGCATGTTTAGCACCATTTTCTCCGCCGTACCGCTTTTCATCCTGGTAGAGCCGGTTATGACCTCAGGACCGGTCTCAACGCCTATGGAGATATCCGCCGCGGCGTTCATGTCGGAAGCCTTGTTGCAGGTGAGCGCCACGGTCTTCGCGCCTATCTCATGGGCGTAAGCCATAGCGCCGAGCACGTAGGGCGTGCGCCCGCTGGCCGCGATGCCTACGACTATGTCGCGGCTGTTGAGACCCAGCTTTTGCATGTCCTCTCGCCCCGCGTCGGCGTTGTCCTCCGCGCCCTCCGCGGCCTTGAACATGGCGCGCTCTCCGCCCGCGATGATGCCCTGCACCATTTCGGGGTCGGTGGAGTAGGTGGGCGGACACTCCGCCGCGTCCAGCACGCCCAGGCGTCCGGAGGTGCCGCAGCCGCAGTAAATCAGGCGTCCGCCGGAGCTGAGCGACTCATATATGGCGTCCACGGCCTGAGCCACACTCTCCAGCTCGCGCTCTACAGCGAATGCGACCTTCTTGTCCTCGTCATTTATGCGGCGAACCATCTCCAAAGTAGAAAGCCGGTCGATGTCCGCCGTGTTGGGATTGCGCTGCTCCGTGGGCAGCTTGTTAAGTTGAATCATCGGAAAATATACCCGCTTTCCTCATCTGATTTCCCGCGCAAGCGCCTCATGCACCCGTGCGCGGAAAGAATTCATGTTAGCCTGCGGAGGATGGTCGAAGTACAGCCGGTTGGTCAGCAGCACAATGCCCGCTCCCAGCTCGCGGTCTACCCAGAGGCTGGTGCCTGTGAACCCGGTGTGTCCGCACCCCGTCGGGAACGCTCCTCCGGTGTGGAACACCAGACATCTTCCCTCACAGCCCGGCTGCGGCGTCACCGCGCCGAGGTAGTCCGGGTCATCGGTGTTCAGGTAGAACATACCCAGCTGCGCGACGGCGGAGCGCGTACCGAACAGCCCCGCGTGTCCGCTCACGCCTTTGAAATAATAGTAGGCGTTTCCGTCGTTCGGCTCGCCGATAACATCCGTGCAATGCGCCCTGAAGCCGTCGAAGCTCATGCCGCGCTCTGCGCACATGCGCTCCTCCACCGCGTTGTCCCTACAGGACGGGACAAGCGGCAGGCTCCTGTCCGGGTTAAAGCAAAGCTCACGTATGCCAAGCGGCTCCATGGCATGCCTGCGGATGACCTCCTCAAACGCAAGGCCTGTCGCGGCGCAGAGCACTTCGCGCAAAAGCATGTAGCCGATGTCACTGTAGACCATGCCGTCGACGCAGGAGATACCCTCAAGTATTTCAAAAAAAGGACGTCCGTCGGCATAGAACGGATACCACGCAGGCCAGTGCGCCGTGTGCGTAAGCAGCTCACGCAGCGTTACGCTCTCAAGCCGTCCGGCAAGAGCCCCCCTGACATTTCTCAAGACTCCGACGGCCGGTGTGTCGAGCGTAAAGTCGCCGCGCTTGACCAGCGTGAGTACAGCCGTGGCCGTAAACGTCTTTGTGAGAGACGCCAGGTCGAACCATCGCCCGCCGGAGCCGTCTGTCGCGCCCTCCTCAACTATACCGTTCCGGTCAAAAAGCGTCCACTCGCCATAGGGGAACACCCCGTCGCGCACGCCGCCGGACATGAGAGACGCAACGACACTCACGAAAAAAACCTCTTTTCATTTGCTATGAAATATTGTATCATAGTATTCAGTGATTTGAAAACATTATAACATGCCATTTACATTGACGCAATTGTGCAATATACTCAGAATAGCAATTATGTTTTTAAGCAATACATCAAAGAAAAACTCACAAGGAGCGATAATCATGCCCGAAATATCCGCAATCAAGCCGAAACGGCTGGCCGTGGGTCTGATGTCCGGCACTTCTGTGGACGGAATAGACGCGGCTCTCGTTGAAATCAGCGGCGACGCCTCCAGTCCCGAAGTCAAGCTTGTCGCATTCAAGAACACCCCATACCCCGCCGCAGTGCGTGAAAAAATATTCGCGATCTTCAAACCGGAGAACGCGACTGTAGACAAGCTGGGCTATATGAACTTCCTGCTCGGCGAATACTTCGCCATGGCCGCGCTCGCGGTGATCGAGGCCGCCGGAGTCGCCCCCTCAGACGTGGACTTCATCGCCTCGCACGGCCAGACCATATGGCACGCTCCGGAGGCGGACTGCTCGGACGGGTTTGAAATCAGGTACACTGTACAGATCGGCGAGGGAGCCGTGATAGCCGAGCGCACCGGCATCCCCACCATATCCGACTTCCGCGTCGCCGATATGGCCGCGGGCGGACAGGGCGCCCCGCTGGTACCGTTCACCGAGTACATACTCTACAGGCGCGAGAGCGAGACCATACTGCTCCAGAACATAGGCGGCATCGGCAACATGACAGTCCTCCCCGCCGGAGCCAGGCCGGATGAGCTCTACGCCTTCGACACCGGCCCGGGCAATATGATAATAGACGCCGTCATCTCCGCCGCAACCGACGGCAAAGAGAGCTTTGACCGCGACGGCGCGGCAGCCGCGCGCGGAAAAGTGTGCGAAGAACTGCTCTCGGAGCTGAAACGCGACGAGTACTACGCCCTTCCCCTGCCCAAGACCACCGGGCGCGAGCACTTCGGAACCCAGTACACCGGCCGCCTCTTTGACTACGCGCGCGGGCACGGCCTTACGGCGGACGACCTCGCCGCCACGGCTACCGAGCTGACGGCCTGGTCCATCGCCGACGCGTATGAGCGCTATGTCATGCCCAAGTACCGCGCATCCGAGCTGATAGCCGGCGGCGGCGGAAGCTACAACCCCACGCTGCTCGCCGCGCTTTCCAGGCGCATGAACGCCCTCGGAGTTAAGGTGCGCACGCAGGAGGAGCTGGGCTTCAGCAGCGACGCAAAGGAGGCCGTGGCCTTCGCCATTATGGGCGACAGGTTTATGGCCGGTCTGACCAACACCCTCCCCTCGGTCACGGGAGCCGCTCACGCGGCCATAATGGGCAAGCTGTCCCTGCCCGCTAGCGCACGGTAAGCGGCAGCACCGAGCCGACGTCGAACGCGGTCTCACCGGTCAGGAACGTCGCGCCGACGCCTCTCCCGGCCAGGAAGTCCATGATAGCCCCAAAGTCCGGGTGAGCGTCCATCCTGCCGGTGAAGGCGAGCTCGTCCGCCGACAGCTTGAACGACGCGCCGCCGATAAAGCCGTAGTCGAAGCCCTCCAGCTCTATGTACCCCGGCCTTATTTGAAGCACCTCCAGCCCGCACGCCCTGCACGTGCGGGCTATGCCTGGGTCGGAGGTCATCACCGAGCGCTCATCCACGACGCAGGTGCAGCACTTGGCATAGCCCTGAGCTATGTTGACGCTCTCCAGGCCGCCGAGGTTGTCGAGCACCGCCTGCGCCGTTATGTCCAACCTGTGAAAGAGCTTTCCGCCCGCGATGCAGGCGTTCAGCACGCAGTCGCGTGGATAGCTCTCTCCCGGCTCCGGCGAGGGTATCACCTCGAAGCCGAGCCTGGCGAGCGTTCCGTCTGTGTCGCCGCCGCAGGCTGAGACTATGCGGTGTCCGCCGAGGTGCAGCACTCTCAAATCTGCGTGTCCGGCCAGGCGTGGGTCCACGCTGCGGGCGTCCGGCAGCCACAGCGCCTCCACGCCCAGCGCCTCGAGCGCGCCCGCCAGACGCGCGCGGTACCTCTCCCCTATTACGACTAACCCCACCCTCCCTATCGGAAGGTGGGGTTTAATTACATACTTGACCATCACAGCGCCGCCTTTATAGCTTCACGGACGTTTTTAACGCGGATCAGCTCCAGCCCGTCCGGCTGCAGCACGTCGCCCTTGACGTGCGCGGGAATGATGCATCGTCGGAAGCCAAGACGCGCGATCTCGCTCAGGCGCAGGTTGAGCTGCTGCACGGAGCGCACCTCTCCGGACAAGCCCACTTCGCCCACGGCGGCGACGTCGGAGCTTATCGGCATGTCCCGGACGCTGCTGGCCACGGCGAGCAGCGTCGCCAGGTCAGCCGCAGGCTCGTCCAGCTGCAATCCGCCGACGACGTTGATGTACGCGTCGCAGCCAGACACGCTCATACCGCCGCGCTTTTCCAGCACGGCCAGCAGCAGCATGGCGCGGTTATACTCGATACCGTTGGAGTTGCGGCGCGCAGAGCCGTATCCGGACTGCGCCACAAGCGCCTGGATCTCGGCCAGGATGGGTCTGGAGCCCTCCATGACGCAGGTCACGCAGGTTCCGGGCGTGTTTATCGGGCGGCCGGAGAGCAGGGTCTCGGACGGGTTCGGCACCTCTTTCAGGCCGGTGTCGGCCATCTCGAACACGCCTATCTCGTTCGTCGAGCCGAAGCGGTTCTTCGCCGCGCGGAGGATGCGGTAGCTCATGCTCTGCTCGCCCTCGAAGTACAGCACGCAGTCGACCATGTGCTCGAGCACTTTGGGGCCGGCTATGTTGCCCTCCTTGTTGATGTGTCCCACCACGAAGGCGGTAAAGCCATCGGACTTTGCCCGGCGCATTATGGCCATGGTGCTCTCGCGCACCTGGCTGACACTGCCCGGCGTGGCGGAGACCTCGGCGTCAAACATGGTCTGAATGGAGTCGATGATAACTACGGTCGGCTTCAAATCCTCGGCCACGGCCAGTATCTCGCTGACCTGCGTCTCCGCCAGCACGTATATGTCTCCCTCGGACACGCCGAGGCGCTGCGCGCGCAGCTTGAGCTGCCTGCGGCTCTCCTCGCCGGTGACATACAGCACGCGCTCGCTCCGGCCTATCAGGCCGCAAAGCTGCAGCAGCAGCGTGGACTTGCCCACGCCGGGGGCGCCGCCGACCAGCACGACGCTTCCGCGCACGGCTCCGCCGCCCAGGACTCTGTCCAGCTCGCCCACACCCGTGGTAAAGCGTATCTCCTCCTCGGCGTCGAGGTCGGAGAGCTTCTCCGGAGCCTGCCTGGCTCTGTGCGCGGCAGCAGTGGCCTTGTTCTCGTTTTTCGGGCGCGTCGGCGCCTCGGTAAGCGTGTTCCACGCCCCGCAGGCCGGGCACTGTCCCGACCATCGCGCGGTCTCGTTACCGCATTCGGTGCAATAAAATAGTGTTCTCTGCTTCATACCCTCATCGTTTCCGCCGCAGACCGGTACTGCAAGTAGGACGTCAGCAGCAAGGCCGCAAGCTTTGTCTGATATGTGCCGCTCCGGAGCTTTTCCAGCTCGCCGGCGTTGGAAATAAACCCGCACTCCACAAGAATGGCGGGACATTTGACGCTGCGCATGAGAAAGATATCCCGGGAAATGGGCGCCGCGACCCGGCGGCTGTCCGGGCAGAGCGCGGCCGTTATCGCCCCGTGAGCCAGCTCCCCCAGCTCCTGACTGCCGTCCGTGGCCGCATAGAGCACCTGCGCGCCGCTCGGGCGCGAGTCCGGGTAGTAGTTCTGATGTATGCTTATCAGCACGCCGTCCGGCACCGAGTTTATCAGCTTGACGCGTGCGTTCTGGTCGGCCTGTTTCATCTTTGAAACCGTGTCGGCCTCCTCGGGGTAGTCTATGTCCTCGCTCTCGCGCGTCATCACCGTCTCCACGCCGAACAGCCCGGCGAGCGCCTCCAGCCGCCTGGCTATGGTCAGGTTGATTGTGCTCTCAACCGAGCCGTCCGCCGCGACCGCTCCGCCGTCCGCGCCGCCGTGTCCGGCGTCGATTATGAGCACCGGCTCGCCGGCGGCGAACACGCTGACGGCCTCCTCCCGCTCCGAAACCGGATACTCCGGCAGCAGGAAAACCACGAATATCAGCATCAGCGCGACGCACAGCGGTATGGCGTCTTTAAACTTGAAAGTAACAAACATGCCCGTCCCTCCTCCCTTGATACTATGCGGGACGGGCAGTTTTAATTATTGAACCAGGAACTTTTCGAGCCTGTCGAGGCCTTCCTTGATGTTCTCCATGCTCGTGGCGTAAGTCCAGCGCACGAAGTTCTTGATGCCGAAGCCGGAGCAGGGCACCACTGCGACCAGTCCCTGCTTCAGGAACGCCTCTGCAAACACATCGTCGTCGGTGATCTCTACGCCGCCTATCGTGCGCCCGATAAGCTTTTCTATGTTCATCATGATATAGAAGGCGCCGTCGGGCATTATGCAGCTCACGCCGGGGATGGAGTTCATGCGCTCAACTATGTAGTTGCGGCGCTCCTCAAAGACCTTGCGCATGTCCTCTATCGTCTCCTGCTGGCCGCTGAGCGCTTCGACGGCAGCCCACTGGCTGATTGTAGAGGGGCCGCCGGTGGAGTGGCTGAGGTAATTGCTCATGACCTTGGCGATCTGCTTGTTCGCCGCGGCGTAGCCTATACGCCAGCCGGTCATGGCATAGCTCTTGGACACGCCGTTTATGATGATGGTGCGCTCCTTGACGTCCTCGCCGAGGCTGGCAAAGCTGGTGAAAGGCTTTCCGTCATACACAAGCTTGTAGTATATCTCGTCCGCGAGCACATAGAGGTCGTGCTTGACGCATACGTCGGCGATCGCGCGAAGCTCTCCCTCGCTGTATATCATGCCGGTCGGGTTGGAGGGGTTATTGAGCATCAGCGCCTTGGTCTTGGGCGTGATGGCCGCCTCGAGCTGAGCCGGAGTCATCTTGAAGTTTGCATCCTCGGTCGTCTCTACGACAACGGGGACGCCGTGGAGCATACTGACCATCTCGCAGTAGCTCACCCAGTACGGAGCGGGCACGATAACCTCGTCGCCCGGGTCGAGCAGCGCGGCGAGCGCGGCGTAAACATTATGCTTTGCGCCGGAGGCCACTACGATCTGCGTATAGTCGTAATCCAGGCCGCAGTCGGCCTTGAGCCTGTCGGCGGCCGCCTGTCTAAGCTGCACGATACCTGCGGCGGGAGTGTACTTGGTCTTGCCCTCGCGTATGGCGGCGATGCCGGCCTCGCTTATGTTTTCGGGGGTCATAAAGTCCGGCTCGCCGGTGCCAAAGCCTATGACGTCCATTCCGTCGGCCTTCATCTGTTTGGCCAGGGCATCTATAGCCAGCGTGGTGGAGGGATTAACTTTCATTGCTGTCTTGGAAAGCTCTTTCATGTTGTCTACCTCTCTCAAACGAGTGTTACATTTTGCCCATACATTATATAGCTGTTTTTTTGTGATTGCAACCGTAAAGCTTCGGTGTGAAGTCAGCTTCACATTTCTGTTGACAACTGCGGCTGACAGTGGTAATATGAAGCTAGCTTCACGTGAAACATACTTCACATCAAAGGGCGTGGTGAGATGAAAACCAAAGTCAGGGAACTGCGCGTGGAGCGCGCTATGACTCAGCAGCAACTGGCGGACATGGTGGGCGTCTCGTCGCGCACCATAATCTCTATCGAAAAAGGACAGTACAGCCCGTCGCTCATGCTCGCCTACCGCATGGCCAGGGTCTTTGGCGTAAGCGTAGAGGAGCTGTGCTGTCTTGAGGAGAATCTTAAAATGGAGGACGGACTGTGAAAATCTATAAGAAGTGGTATTTTATCATCGGCTGTGCCATCGCACTGGGAAGTCTTTTCGGTTCTGTTTACCTGCTTGTGCGCGGCAGCGCGGGTCTGGGTCTGGCCACACTGATAGAGTTCTTCCTGTTCGGCGCGGCGCTGGTAGCCATCAGTATGTCGTATGAGTCAACGCGCGACATATATAACCAGCCCGACGAGCGCTCACAGTTAATACGCATGAAGGCCGGTCATTCAACTCTCTACGCCATAAGCATCGTCCTTAACGCAGCAGCGCTTCTTTCCGTTCATGTTTTTGAAGACGAGCCGGCAGGCTATATACGCGTGACTCTGTTCGGCGTGTTTGCGCTTATATGGCTCATGTATGCTATAATGCTCATCTGCTATGACAGGAAGACTTGAGGCGGAGATATGAAAAGGATTAAAAGCTTTGCAGCGTTCGTCTGCGGTATCGTCCTTATAGTATTCGGAGCCGCCTTGCTCCTGTGGCGGACATTTGGCATACAGGGCGCCTTGCGCACATTGTTCGGCGTCGAAATCATTATTACCGGCGTCTCGATACTGCTCTACAGTTTGTCCTATGAAGGCACCAACAACGACCGCAAACACCCGCCGGACGAGCGCTCGGACGACATACGCATGAGGGCAAAGGCGTGGAGCTTTGATATTGTCACCTGGCTCATGATGATAATGCCGCCAATTCTGAATTTCTTCCTCGACACGCAAGCAGGTGCCATAGTGGCCGTGACGGCATACGGCATACTGGCCGTCGGCACGCTGCTCAAGGCCGCGTTGCTCATCTTCTACGAGCGGAATATGTAAAGGGGCAAAATATGAAGCTATATAACAAAAAGGGCTTGATTTTCGGCCTGTTCTGGTCGGTTCTCGGCGTATCTGCGCTGGTTCTGGAATTTGTGAGGCCGAGCGGCAGCACGGCGGTATTTGTACGGGATATTCTGCTTTTCTCCCTGCTGATACTCTTTGGCGTGCGCCAGGTCGTGCGCGCGTTCTCGCAGCCGGCGGCGCGGGAGGACGCCATTGAGGAGCACGACGAGCGCAACAAGCTGATAAAGCTAAAAACCGGCTCCACGATGTTCAAGGTGGCGGAAACCATTCTGTTCGTCTGGATCGTCGCGTCCATCGCCGCCTTTGCGCTCACGCAGGACACGCTGTGGACAATGGCCGTGATCGTGTCAGGGTTCACGCTCGGCCTGCTGTTTATAATAGAGCTTTTCGTAAGTATCCACTATGAGCGCAAGGAGTGAGGCGAGCCTATGACCGAACCACCCAGGAAACGTCCGCTGAAGGACGAGCGGGACGAGATGATAGACCGCGACGCGAAGAACTGGTCTCTGGAGCTTGTGATATGTGCCACGCAGATCTTGACCGTGATCTGCGCGATCAAAGGCAACAGCGCCTGGAAGGGCAGTCTGTCCCTCCTGTTCTTCGGCGCGGGCACGGGACTTATATACAAATACCGCATGTACAGGGAAAAGCCGTATCTGTACGTCGGCCTGGCCTGCCTTATCATAGGCGCGGCTCTGCTGATATGGTTCGCGGCGACAGGATGAGCGGACGGGAGGTATGCGCCTCCCGTCCGCTTTAATTATTGAGATTATGGGAAGTATATTTCCTTGCATACGAAGGATACTGCCCTTACGCTGAGGACATCTTTTGACGGGGAGTGAGTGTTAAAGATGTTTTTAGACAATCTCTCCGCGCGCGTACTGCGCATCATTGACGAAAACGACTATTCATACGAGACCGCCGCCGAGCTTTGCGACATGAGCACGAGACATTTTGGCAATATAGTGCGTCTGATTACGCCGCGTGAGCGCAAATAATAAACCGCAAATAAATCCTGTCTCCACAGTAAATTCACAATTGCGTGTTATACTCCGGCACGGTGATTTGCTGTGAAGAACATACTCATTGTGGAAGACGAGCCGGATATTCAGGAACTGCTCGCAGCCTATCTGCGCGAGGCGGGCTATCAGACGGAGCCGGCCGGCGACGGCGTCTCGGCTCTTGCTCTGTTCCAGTCCAAGAGCTTCGACCTCGTCCTGCTGGACGTGATGCTGCCCAAAATAGATGGGTTCGGAGTCTGCGAGCTGATACGCAGGCAGTCTCAGGTACCCATCTTGATGCTCACAGCGCTCGACGGCGAGGAGCAGCAGCTCAGGGGCTTCGGCCTGGACATAGACGACTACGTGACCAAGCCCTTCTCGATGCCCGTCCTGCTCGAAAAGATACGTGTGATTCTCCGCCGCAGCTCCGGCAATGAAGGCGTGCAACGCCTGAAATACCGCGACCTGGAGATAGACCCGGACACCCGCGAGGTCACTCAGGGCGGACGGGCGCTGGAGCTGACGGCGCGCGAATTTGAGCTGCTGCGCACGTTCATCGCCTCGCCCGGCCGGGTTTTCACCCGGGAAATGCTGCTTGCAAAGCTCTGGGGCTACGACTTCTACGGCGACGAGCGCGTGGTGGACAGTCACATCAAGAATCTGCGGCACAAGCTCGAGCGCGATTACATCGAGACTGTGAGAGGGGTAGGCTACCGTGTTGCTAAGGAAACTTGCTGAAAACCTCACGGCTCGTGTATTCTTCATCACTCTGCTCATACTGTTGGGAGCCGTCGCCGTCACGTTCGGCCTGGTGTCGTGGGCGACGCCGGTAACATACACCGCGGTAGTAAACGACGATCTTGCGCGCCAGGTCGACGAGCTGGTGGAAAAGCTGTCCGAAACGGCCTTGGATGAGAGCGGCGCGCTGCTGGACGAGTTCATACGCACCACCGGCTCGGACGCGGTGCTCATGGACTCCGCCGGGAACGTGGTGGACACCGGCTCAATGCTGGCGATTTCGCCTTTGTATGAGAACGAATCCACATCGGTGACCGTATCCGACGGCAACGACGGCACGTCAGCCAACGGCGCAAGCTTTTCCTGGGCTTCAGAGGGCAGCGGCGGCAGCGCCGTTACCGTCATGATGTCCGAACAAAGCACCATAGCCACGGAAGTGAAGTTCTCCGGAAGCGGCGAGCAGTATTCGCTCTACGTCTCGCCGCGCATACAGGCCGAAAACCTGGCCGTGCGCGCGCTTGCCCAGATGGCGCCGTGGCTGCTGCTGGCGCTGCTTATCTTCTCGCTGCTGTGCGCGCTGGTCTACTCCAGGTACATCACCAGACCCGTAGTCCGTCTCAGCGGAATTGCCGAGCGCATGGCCGAGCTGGACTTCAACTGGGAGTGCGGCGAGCGGCGCAAAGACGAAATAGGCGCGCTCGGACGCAGCCTGAACCAGATGTCGCACCGGCTTTCCACCGCGCTCACGGAGCTTGAGAACGCCAACCATGCGCTGCGCGGCGAAATGAAGCAGGAGCGGGAGATGGAGCGGCAGCGCATGGCCTTCTTCTCCGCCGCATCTCACGAGCTGAAAACCCCAGTCACCATACTTGAAGGCCAGCTTGCCGGTATGCTCGACGGCGTCGGCGTCTACCGCGACAGGGACAAGTACCTGCTTCGCTCGTTGCAGGTCACAAGGCGCATGGAAAACCTCATACAGGAGATGCTATCCATCTCGCGCATGGAATCAGCGACCGCCGTAACATGTGAAACCGTTGATCTCTCCGCCCTCACGGAGCGACGCATCAGCATAGACGGCGCGCTGTTTGAGCAGCGCGGCCAGCGCGTCGTGTCCGAGCTGGAGCCGGATGTTCGCGTCACGGGCGATGCCCGGCTGCTGGACAAGGCCATCGGGAATCTGCTGTCCAACGCGTCTCTCTACTCGCCGGAGGGCGCGGAGCTGCGCGTCCGCTGCGCCGTTATTCAGGGGAGTCCGACACTTGCGGTGGAAAACACCGAGGCGCACATTCAGGAGGATGCGCTGCCGCATCTCTTTGAGGCTTTCTACCGGGCGGAAGGCTCACGCAGCCGCAGCACCGGAGGCAGCGGTCTGGGACTTTACCTGGTGCGCATGATACTCGACCGTCACAACGCAAGCTGCAAAATAGAGAACACCTCCGACGGCGTCCTCGCCACCGTGACGTTCAACTAGGAAAGCGCCGAGCTTTAACGAAGCTCAACACGCCGTTGCCACAGGCAACGGCGTGTTGCTTGCTGAGCGCCGGAGCAGATGTTACAATTGCACCGGAGGTGCGTGAAAAATGGAAACCAAGGATTCAATAAAGCAGCTGCGCCGACAGCTCAACATGTCGCAGAAGGAGTTTGCCGCCGCCCTTTCGGTCACCAGGCAGGCCGTCTCACGCTGGGAGTGCGGCGAGGTCGTACCCAGCACGGACACGCTTAAACTCATATCCGACACATTCGGCGTCCCGGTGGACTACCTTCTGGGCATGGAGACGCCCCTGTGCCAGAGCTGCGGAGCAGCGCTCACGCGCGAGCGCGATCGGGGCACGGAGTCCGACGGCAGCCTCTCCGCGGACTACTGCGCGTTTTGCTATCAAAACGGCAGGTTCACGCAGGACTTGACCATTGAAGAAATCATCGAGCATAACTTGGCCGGTTTGGAGTCCTGGAACCGCGAAAACGGCCTGAAGCTCTCCATCGAGGAAGCGCGCGGTCAGCTGCGCGAGTTTCTCCCCACCCTGAAGCGCTGGAGGGAGTAAACCGGTGTAACCGATGTCTCGTGAGCTGAGCTGAATCTTCACACAAACACCACACTAACTACAAAGGCGCTACACATGGAGCCGGTATTCTTCGTACAGTCCCAATAGAAAGGATACCGACACTATGGACATCAAAATTCAAAAGGTCAGCATGACATACCCTAACGGCAAGCAGGCGCTGAAAGACCTCAGCTTAGATCTGCGCGCGCCGAGCCTGGTCGGACTGCTCGGTCCCAACGGCGCGGGCAAGTCCACGCTCATGAAGCTGCTTGTGGCCGCGCTTATGCCGACGTCCGGCACAATCAAGGTCGACGGACAGCCGCTGTCAAAATCGGACAAACACCTAAAGTCCCAGCTTGGGTATCTCCCGCAGGACTTCGGCCTTTTTGACGAGCTGACCGTGGCGCAGTTCCTCGACTACATGGCCGCGCTGAAAGGCATCCGCGAGCCCAAAGAGGTCATCGGTGAGACGATACGCAAGGTCAACCTCGGGGAGAAGGCAAAGTCCAAAATACGCACTCTCTCCGGAGGACAGCGCCAGCGCGTCGGCATAGCGCAGGCGCTGCTGGGCGACCCTCCGTTTCTCATATTTGACGAGCCTACGGTCGGACTTGACCCGGAGGAGCGGATACACTTTCGCAACCTGTTCTCGCAGACGGCGCAGAACAGGCTGGTACTGCTCTCCACGCATATCATTGAGGACGTGCAGTCGGTGTGCGACCGCATCGTGGTCATAAACCACGGGAGGATCCTTTTCACGGGCACGCCGGAGAAGCTGATACAGGCTGCGTCCGGGCACGTAGGCACCTTCTACGAGAGCGAATCCGAGCAGGAGAAGGGCTTGCACATCACAGCCCGTGTGAACACCGGCAAGGGCGTGCGCTGCCGCGCCGTAGCGGATGAGCTGCCGTCCTACGTAAAGCCCGAGGAGCCTTCGCTTGAGGACGCGTACCTCTACCTCATATCCCGGGAGGCTGCGCAATGAGGACTCTGAAACTGTTCCCGCTGGAGCTTGGGCGGCTGCTGCGAAGCCGTCTCACCTGGCTGATCGTGCTTCTGAGCGTGGTCTCTCCCGCGCTGGGTCTGGTTCTGTATAAGCCCGCCACGGCCGGCACGATGCTGTCCATGTACCTTGCAAACCCGGCGCTCACCGGCGGCGTGGCCGGAGGCATACTCTTCGGGCTGCTCACGGTGTTCGAGCTGGACAGGGCAAACCGCAGCCGCGTGGACATCCTGATTGACGCCGTCGTCTCTCCGCTCAGCACGGCTCTTGTGCGGCTGTGCTCTCTGGCAGTGACCGCGCTCCTGACGCTTGGAATCACTATGCTCGTCTGGCTGCCGATAAGCCGGGTGCTGATAGGCTCGGTCTTTGACGGACTGGACTACTTCCTGGCCTATTTGCTTTTCATGGGTCCGGCCATGCCGCTGGGCATACTCGCGGCGGCGTCGGCATATCAGTTCACGCGCCGAACCGACCTCTCCATCGTGCTTTTCGCGGCGCTGGCCGCGCTGAGTTTGACAGTCTGGGCGGAAAACTGGCAGCTCTGCTGGCTCAACCCCTGCGTGTGGGCGCTCTCGGACGACTTCTCCAACTTCCGTATTTTCCGCTCCGTGGCGTGGATGCGTCTCACCTGGCTGGCGGCGCTGGCCGGAGTTTGGACGCTCTCCTGGCTCTGCATCCGGCAGTACGGAAAGGGGATTTTCGGCTCGCTTGCGCGCAGTGCAAAACGCATATACCGCCCGGCGATAGCCGCGCTGCTGCTCGTCGGCTCGGTGGCCGCATACGCAGAGCAGCCCATAGTCGACAACAGCAATCCTGACGAGACCGTTATGAGCTTCTACGAGCTGGAATATCTCGACGGAGTGGTCTGCACCTCCCGAGAGGTCGACGTCCGGCCGGACACCTCCGCCGGAACCCTGTCCGGCACGGCTACGTTCCGCTTTGACAACACTTCGGGCAAGGCGCAGGACGCGGCCTTCGGCGTGAAGCCCGGCTATGACATACTCTCCGTGCGTGCAAACGGCGAGGACGTACCGTACACCGTCAGCGACTATCAGGAGTACAACGAGTCTCTGCTGGAGGTGACGCTCCCCGCAGGCGGGGAAATAGAGCTGGTAATAGAATACGGCGGCTATCCCCGTGAGAACAGAAACACCGCCACGATCCAGGGCAGCACGGAGATAAGCAGCGAGTACATCTGCCTCGAGAACGCCGCGCTCTCCCCCAGGCTCATGAACGTCATGCCGGACGAGAACATGTACCCCACGACCGTGGAAATCACCGTGCCCGGGCACATGACCGTCGTGCCCTTCAACTCCAGCGAGGCGGAAAAAGTCTCCGAAAACGGCGACGGCACCGCCACCTGGCGCTATGAGTACAACGGCGCCGGCGGCATACTCTACGCCGGAGACTATGTCTGCGAGGAAATCGAGGCCGGAGGTATAACGATAGAGTTCTACTACGGCCGCAAGCACCAGTCCGTCATGGAGGCAGCAGGAGCGACCGACGCCGTCAAGGCCGTCGTGGACTACTGCACCGAGCATTACGGTTCGCTGTCCTTCGGCACGGGCGGCACGCTCAAGCTCATACAGAGCCGTGTTTCCGGCGGCGGTTACGCCTCCAACGGCGCGAGCCTGCTGGACGAGGCGGATTTCACAGCCGAAAACCTTGGAAACGACAGCAAAGGCGCCGCGACGGGCGAGGTCATGATCCACGAGCTGGTGCACCAGTGGTGGGGTCTGGCCAACATGTTTGACACCTCTGACTCGGGCAGTCCGTGGTCTGCCGAGGGTCTGACCGTCTACACCACCTACCGCATAGTCAAAGAGCTTTACGGCGAGGATTACGCCCGCGAGCACTATGTGGAGCAGTGGCAAAGCACTGTGGACGACTACTATCTTAACTTCTACGTCAGGAATCCGGACTACCTAGCCTCCCTGCCCGAGGCGGAGCAGCTTGAAATCTCCAACAGTCTCGACTATGTGCGTCAGTACTGCGAGATGCCGCTTAAAATCCTGAAGGCCGAGCAGCTCGCCGGCGGTGAGGACGCCATGGACGAAATACTCAGCACGCTCTTTAACCGCGAGCTGGATCCCATGTACCCTTACCTGACATATCAGGAATTCCTGGACGCCTGCGATTTGACTGAGGAGGATTTGAACCTTGCGTAAGATATTTTTCTACGAGTGCAAGCGCCTGCTTTGGAACAAGTTTTTCCTCGGGCTGCTGCTGGTATTGCTGTTTTACGGCTGGCAGGTGCTCAGCGGCGCGACCATTCTGGGCGTCTCCCACACCGCGCCGTTCTCGCCCTGGAGCTTCGGCGACTACCTGTGCCGCATGGTGCCGCTGCTGTGGATAGGCGCGCTGTTCTTCCTGACGTTTTTCACTTCGCCCGGAGCAAGGCGTGCGGAGGTGCTGACAGACGCAGCGCCCGTGCCGGCGCGCAAATATGCGCTGACCCGCTGCGCCGCCGCGCTCACCGGCACGCTCATACTTGCGCTTGCCTGCATGGCTGAGGCCGCGGTGTTCTACGGCCTTTATTTCGGCTGGTACAACTGGTCTGAGCTGCTGCTCCCCGCGCTGGTGACGATGCTCCCAGCGCTGGTATTCGCCCTGGGAAGCGGCTGGGTTCTGGGGCACGTCAAGCCCTGGCTCATATATGTCTGGATGCTGCTGCCCATACTCTGCATGGCGCTGCCGCTTCCGGAGGCGCTGGGCATATGGAACGGGAGCTTTTTCACGGACTATCCTCTGAGCCTGGACACGCTCGACCCCGGATTTGCGCTCACCGCTTCCGTCGTCATAACGCAGTGCCTTGTTTTTGCCGCCGGCTCGCTTCTGCTGGCGCTGCGGACAAAGAAATAACGCTTTATCAACGGCCTCCCCTGTGTAGAGGGGAGGCCGTTTCGCACCCCTTGGCGCCAATTCTATCCCCCCTGGGGGGCTTGCGCACGCTAAATCGTGATGATATTATCGACACGAAAGGGGCTGAATGCTTTGCAGGTAAATACAAACGACGTGCGCGGATTCTTCGATTCGCTCGCCGGCAGCTGGGACGCCGACAGATGCGCCGACGCCGGAAAAATACGAGATATACTCCGCGCGGCAGACATAGTTCCGGGAGTGCGCGTGCTCGACGTAGCCTGCGGAACGGGCGTGCTCTTTCCGTTTTACCTGGAGTGCGGCGCGGAGAGCGTTACGGGCGTGGACATCTCCCCCGAGATGATAAGGATTGCGCGCGGCAAGGTGGGCGACAGCCGGATACGCCTTGTGTGCGCCGACGTCGAGGAGTTTGAGGAGTCCGGCTTCGACCGGATAGTGGTCTTCAACGCCCTGCCTCACTTCCCCGACCCGGAGCGGCTGATCCGCTCGCTCGCGTACAGGCTCGCTCCCGGCGGACGCCTGACCATAGCGCACGACCGCTGCCGCGCCGCCGTCAACGGCTGGCACGAGCAGACCGCCGGCAGCGTATCTATGGGTCTCTGTCCGGCCGAGATAACCGCGCAGTGGATGGGCAGGGTTCTCAACGTAGACACAGCCACGGACGGCGACGACCGCTATATCGTCTCCGGCGTAAAGCCCTCGGAGGCTAATTAACAATGAGAATACAGCGCACAAAGAATCTCATAGTTGCGGCCATGTGCGCCGCCCTTTGCGTCGTGCTGCCGATGGCCTTCCACGCGATTCCGAACGCGGGCAGCATTTTCCTGCCCATGCACATCCACGTGCTGCTCTGCGGTTTTCTGTGCGGGTCGTGAATAAGTTCAAAAAGCGGAGCACCGGTTACGCCGATGCTCCGCGCTCGCTTTTGTTATTCCCCGTCAGCAGTTGTTTGCGGTCAGGAACTCGTCTATCAGGGCTTTGGTCGTCTCCGTGTACTCTCCGGAGAACATGTGCCCGGCGCCGGGCAGGATGTGAAGCCGTGCGTTTTCATACCTCTCCGCTGCGCTGACAACGGTGTGCGGCGGAACGATGGCGTCACTGTCGCCCTGTACTATGAGTACCGGACCGCGGTAGTTCATGGTCTCAGCGTACTTATCGTAGTCCCACATGTCGCGCACATACCGCTTCCCGGACCAGAGCCATCCCTTGAAAAAATACCTGTCCGGCACTTCGTCCACGCTTTTATAGTCTTTGTGCATAGCATCAGGTATGGCGAAGGCCGGGTAGAGCTCTATCAGCGCGCTCACGCGCTCCGGGTGCCGGCCGGCGTATATCGCCGCCACGAACCCACCCTGGCTCGCCCCAAACAGCACAGGCCGCTCGCCATCCACGAAGTCCCAGCCGCGCACCTGGTCAAATATCTCCTCCAAGTCCTCCACCTCGGTCAGCACGGACATGTCGACCGTGTCGCCCTCGCTCTTGCTGCGCTCGCCGCCGCCGCGGAAATCCGGCGCAAAGAACGCATAACCGCGTCCGGCAAGATGTGCGGCGTATGCCCTTGAGGTGGTGTGGGTGCAGCCTATTTCGTGCGCATAAATAATCAGTTTCGGGCGCTCAACGCCATTTGGGAGGTACAGCTCGCCGTAGATGCTCCTCCCCTGCTCTCCGAACCTTATTTCTCTAACTGTGTAGTCGTTCCCGCTCAAACTTATCTCTCCCGCTCTGATTCGTACGTGGATTATGATATTCCCGCCCCGGCTGTTTGTCAAGCGGAGAGCGCCGTCACCACAGCGTGGAGGCCACGCCTGTATTGGCACACATGCACTTTTGTGCTATAATATCCATAAGAGAGGATGGTGCGGCGTGGACAAGCTGGAGGCGCTGAAGACATACTTCGGCTATGACGGTTTCAGGCAGGGGCAGGGCGAGCTGATAGACGCGCTGCTTTCCGGACGCGACGCGCTCGGCGTCATGCCCACCGGCGGCGGCAAGAGCCTGTGCTATCAGATACCCGCGCTCCTGCTGCCGGGTGTGACGCTGGTCATATCGCCGCTCATCTCGCTCATGAAGGATCAGGTGGCGGCGCTGCAGCGCGCGGGAGTCGGCGCCGCATTCATAAACAGCTCCCTGTCCGCCGCCGAGCAGCGCGAGGTCTACTCCGGGGTGCGCTCCGGCGCATACAAGCTGCTGTATGTCGCGCCGGAACGGCTGGATGCGCTAAGCTTCGCCTCCCTGGCGGCGTCGATCGAGATACCGCTCATAGCGGTCGACGAGGCTCACTGCGTCTCGCAGTGGGGGCAGGATTTCAGGCCGAGCTACCTGCGCATCGCCCCGTTCATAGCCTCCCTCCCCCGCCGGCCTGCGGTCGCGGCCTTCACCGCCACGGCTACGGCTCAGGTGCGAAGCGACATCGAGTCGATGCTGGAGCTGCGCGAGGCGTACCGCATCGTCACGGGCTTCAACCGTCCGAACCTGTACTTCGACGTGCTCAGAAACACGGACAAGCTCGCCTCGCTGCGCCGTCTCATACGCGAGCACGAGGGGAAAAGCGGCATCGTCTACTGCGCCACGCGCTCCGGCGTGGAGCGGGTGGAGAGCGCCCTCGCGGCGGACGGCGTCTCCGTGACCCGCTATCACGCGGGGCTGGAAGACGATGAACGCAGACGCAATCAGGACGACTTCCGCTTTGACCGCAAGAGCGTCATGGTGGCCACCAACGCCTTCGGCATGGGCATAGACAAGTCCAACGTGAACTTCGTCATCCACTACAACATGCCCAAGAGCCTGGAGGCGTATTACCAGGAGGCCGGACGCGCCGGGCGCGACGGGGAGAGCGCCAACTGCGTGCTGCTCTACTCCCCTGCCGACATAATGACCGCGCGCCGGTTCATTGAAATGAGCGGGAACGAGGAGCTTGACGAGCAGACTCAGGCGCTGGTACGCCAGCGGGACATAGAAAGGCTCAACGCAATGGTCGGCTACTGCAAGACCACGGCGTGCCTGCGAGGGTACATACTCGACTACTTCGGCCAGGCGCACAGCGAGCGCTGCGGCAACTGCGGCAACTGCCGGGGCAACTTCACCAGCGAGGACGTCACCGAGCGCGCGCAGATGATAATATCCTGCGTAATACGCATACGCCGCAAACTCGGCTACTACGTGGGGCGCACGCTGCTTGTGGGCTGCCTCCGCGGCAGCTCCGACGCCAGGGTTCTGTCCATGGGTCTGGACAAGCTCTCCACATACGCCCTAATGCGCCCGCTCACCAAGTCCGAGGTCGGGGAGCTTATCGACTGGCTGCTCATGGAGGACTACCTCTACCTCAACAGCGCCTTCAGCACGATCGAGCCTGGCTCGCGCGCAAAGGAGGCTCTGGCGCCGGGCGCCAAACTGCTGATGCCCCGGAGAAGCATCCCGAAGGGAGAGCAGAAGCGCTCCAAGCACCGCCGCGACGAAATAAGCATGGACGGAGTGGACGAGGAGCTGTACGAGGCGCTCCGCGCCGTGCGCAGTGACCTCGCCCGCAGTGAAAAGGTCCCGCCGTATATAATCTTCTCCAACGCCACGCTGCGCGACATGGCGCTCATCGCGCCGCGCAGCATGAGCGAGATGCAGCTCGTCTCCGGCGTCGGGCAGATGAAGGCCGAGCGCTACGGCCGGTTCTTCCTGGATGCAGTGGCTGAATACCTCCGGCACAAAAAGCAATAAATATAGCCCCGCGCATAAAGCGCGAGGCTTGGAATTGAAACGAAACCACGGGAGTTGGTAGCATTGTCTGAACACACTCACACACTGCCGGACGGCAGCACGGTGACGCACAGTCACGGCGATACGGCGCACGGCCACACACATTCGCACACGCAGACCAAGGCCGTGCTGAACCGGCTCAGCCGCGCGATAGGCCACCTGGAGAGCGTGAAGCGCATGGTTGAGGACGGGCGCGACTGCACCGAGGTGCTGATTCAGCTGGCCGCAGTTCGCTCGGCGCTGAATAACACGGCCAAAGTGATACTCAAAGACCACATAGAGCACTGCATCGCCGACGCTGCGGAGAACGGCGACACCGCCGCGCTGGAGCAGCTTGAAGAAGCAATAGAGCGCTTCATGACCTGAGCTCAGATGACCATAGCCCCATCCACGCCGAGTATCTGACCCGTGACGAACCCGGCGTCGTCGCTCGCCAGGAAGCGGACGGCGCGCGCAACGTCCACGGCTCGACCCAGGCGGCCCAGATAGGTGTTCTCGGCCATGTGCGCCTTGTCCTCCGCCGTGAAGCAGCTGAGCATGTCCGTGTCTATCGCGCCGGGCGCGACACCGTTCACGCGGATGCCGCTCGGCCCGAGTTCCTTGGCCAGCCCCTTCACGAAGGAGATTATCGCGCCCTTTGTGGCGCTGTAGGCAGTCTCGCAGGAGCCGCCGTAGACGCCGAGTATGCTGCTCACGCACACGATGCTGCCGGCCTTCTCGTGCACCATGTGCGGGATGGCAGCCCGGCAGCAGTTGAAGGCTCCGCCCACGTTCACGGCGAAGATGCGGTTCCACTCCTCGTCCGTCATGTCGGTCAGCAGCCCGCTCCAGGCTATGCCCGCATTGCTGACGAGCAAGTCCACGCCGCCCACACGCTCGAACATCTCACGCACCTGGCGGCTGTCCGCCACGTCGCACTGCACGGCCTCGCTGCCCAGCTCGGCGGCAAGAGCCTCAGCCTTGTCCTTGCTTGTCAGGTAGTTTATAGTCACGCGCCAGCCGTCTTCGGCGAGGGCGCGGGCGATCGCCGCGCCGATGCCGCGAGATGAGCCGGTTACAAGAGCTTTTTTCATGATATCACCCATATGCGAATATAATGATGTGCGCAGGCACTGCGACATTATATCACAGCCGCGCCCGGTTTGAAAGGGCGCTTTGGAGGTTATCATGCGCAAGGGTGTTTTCTCGGAGGCCGGGCTGCGCGGCTGGGCGGTAGCGGCGGCGGTGACGCTCGCCGCGGCAGTTGCCGCGCTGCTGCTGTGCATTTTCAGCGGAGCGTTCGACTTTGAACCGATATCGCGTCCGATACCCGCACTGGACACGGTAAGCAATACATATGAGGAAGTGAACTGAATGGAGATACGTCCCATCGCGCACATACGGAGCGATTTCGGAGGCAAGTTCGGCATACCGCGCCAGAGCGGCGTGGTGCCGGAGCTGGTGAGCTACGTTGTCTTTGAGCCGGAGTTTCGCAATGACGACGCCCTGCGCGGCATAGACGGCTACGACTATCTGTGGCTCATCTGGGAGTTCAGCGCCAACCGGCACGAGAGCTGGTCGCCCACGGTGCGCCCGCCCAGGCTGGGCGGGAACGTGCGGCAGGGCGTATTCGCCACGCGCTCGCCCTACCGCCCAAATCCGCTCGGGCTGTCCAGTGTCAGGCTCGACGCGGTGCTGCGCACGGATGAAGGCTCCGTCCTGCGCGTGCTGGGCGCAGACCTGCTGGACGGCACGCCCATCTACGACATCAAGCCGTATATAGAGCCGGACGTGCACGCCGGCGCGCGCTTCGGCTTCTCCGGCGGCGAGTGGGAGCGCAGCGTGGAGGTCGTCTTCCCGGACGAGCTGCTCAGTCAGGTGCCCGAAGACCGGCGCGAAGCCCTCAGGGGTGTGTTGGAGCAAGACCCCAGACCCGCCTATCAGCACGACCCCGAGCGCGTCTACGGCCTTGCCTTCGCCGGGAAAAACATACGCTTCACCGTGAGCGGCGGCAAGCTCACGGTCATCGCCGTCGAATAAAGCAGCGAACAAAGCACCCCCGCAGAGTACATCTGCGGGGGTTCTGCTTTTTGCGCTGAATTACTTTATGACGGCCTTGTTGAAGTTCTTTTTGCCGCGGCGGAGAACCACTCCGGCCTTGAGCTCGTCCTCGGTGAAGGTCTTGGCGATGTCGTCGACCTTCTCGTCGTTGGCGGTCACGCCGCCCTGCTGGACGTTGCGGCGGGCGTCGCTCTTGCTGGAGCACAGCCCGGTCTTTACCAGCAGCGTGAGTATGTCGACCGCGCCGTCGGTGAGGTCGTCGGACGTGAGCTCGGTGGTGGGCATAAGCTCGGTATTGCCGCCGCCGAATACGGCGCGCGCGCCATCGCGGGCCTTGTTGGCCTCCTCCTCGCCGTGAACGAGGCTGGTCAGCTCCCAGGCCAGGATGTCCTTGGCCTCGTTGAGCTTGGCGTCCTTCCAGGTGTCCATCTCGTCAATCTGCTCGAGCGGCAGGAAGGTCATCTTGCGCATGCAGTTCATGACGTCGGCGTCGTCGATATTGCGCCAGTACTGGTAGAAGTCGTAGGGGCTGGTCTTGTTGGGGTCGAGCCACACGGCGCCGGCCTGGGTCTTGCCCATCTTCTTGCCCTCGCTGGTCAGCAGCAGGGTGATGGTCATGCCGTAGGCGCTCTTGCCCAGCTTGCGTCGGATGAGCTCGCGGCCGCCGAGGATGTTGGACCACTGGTCGTCGCCGCCGCACTGCATGACGCAGTCGTACTTCTGGAACATGTGGTAGAAGTCGTAGCTCTGCATTATCATGTAGTTGAACTCGAGGAAGCTCAGACCCTTCTCCATGCGCTGCTTGTAGCACTCGGCGCGCAGCATGTTGTTGACGGAGAAGCAGGCGCCCACATCGCGCAGCAGCTCAATATAGTTGAGCTTGAGCAGCCAGTCGGCATTGTCGAGCATGAGAGCCTTGCCGTCGGAGAAGTCTATGAACTTGCTCATCTGGACTTTGAACTTAGCGGCGTTGGCCTGTATCTGCTCCTGGGTGAGCATCTGGCGCATGTCGGTGCGGCCGGAGGGGTCGCCGACCATCGTCGTGCCGCCGCCGAGCAGAGCTATCGGACGGTTGCCCGCGAGCTGGAGGCGGCGCATCAGGTTGAGCGCCATGAAGTGGCCGATGTGCAGGCTGTCCGCCGTCGCATCGAAGCCTATATAGAACGTTGCCTTCCCGGCGTTGATGAGGTCGCGGATCTCCTCCTCGTCCGTGAGCTGGGCAATTAGCCCTCTGGCTTTGAGTTCTTCAAAAATCTGCATCGATCTTTCCCTTTCGTATTTGATTTCCGGGAGAAAAGGCTCTCCCGGATACGAGGCAATATTGCTTTGACAACACCTCGCCGGCATGGGCGAAGGCGGTATCCCCAAAATCTTTTCTCAGCGCGTGTTCCTGCGGTACCAGACCAGGAACGCTGCAACGCTTATGAGCATGATTGCAAGCCCGGCGCACGTCAGCAGCGCCATGTGAGCTTCAAAAAAGGCGGCGGCCGTCATGACGGCAGCGCCGGCCAGCACGGCGTACAGCATACGCGATGCGCCGAGCTTCGCGCGCTCGCGGCCGATTTTCCGCCTGTGCTCCGGCGTGTCCGTGCCGTAGGGCGTGCAGACGTCTATCAGCCCGCCGAAGCGCATGGCAAGCGTAAGGGCGACGAACACGACGTCAATTATGACGGCTATCACCAACGTTACAGCAGCTTCCGTGCTCATGGCGCGCCACCTTCAGCGGTGCATAAAGCCTGCTTACTTGCCCTCTATCACCTTTGCGGCCTCGTCCGCGCACCAGGCGCAGAAGCCGTTACATACGCTGTGGTCGCCGCCGACGGCGTTGAGGAGATCCTCGCAGCGTATCGCGCCGAACTTCTCCTTGAAATCATCGGCAAACTTCTTTGTCGCCTCGGCGACAGCGCCGCCGGGCTTGCCCATGCCGTCCGCGCCGAGGGTCAGGCTCAAGGCCAGCACCGCGCCGCAATAGGCTCCGCAGGCCTCGCCGCAGCGCAGGCCGCCCCCGAGACCGGTTCCGACGGCTTTGGCGGTTTTCTCGTCCAGACCGGCGAGGTCGGCGAGCGCGACAATGACGCTCTGGCCGCAATTCAAAGTGTTTTTCAGTTCCGCAGCTTTTTCACCGTATGTCATTTCATTAGCCCTCCCTCTTTGTATGCACACGCCGCGTCGAGCTGTTCCTCGGCGCTCTTGAGCGTAGTGTCCGTTATGTTGTCGCCGCTGTGCAGTCGCGCTATCTCCCTTATGCGCCCGTCCCTGTCCAACGCGGTCACGGCTGTGTAAGTCCTCCCGCCGCGCTCGCGCTTTTCCACGTGGAAGTGCGTGTCCGCCATCGCGGCTATCTGCGGCAGGTGCGTCACGCATATGACCTGCTTTCTGCGCGAGATGTGCGCCAGCTTCTCCGCCACCCTCTGGGCGGCGATGCCGGAGATTCCCTCGTCTATCTCGTCGAAGACGAGCGTGTCCGGACCTGCGCGCTCGGTGAGCACGTCCTTCATTACAAGCATGATGCGCGCCAGCTCGCCTCCGGAGGCGATGCGGGATATGCGCCCCGGAGCTTCGCCCGCGTTAGCGCTCATCAAAAAGCGCACCAGGTCGCCGCCGGTGGCGTCAAAGCCCGGACTGCCGGGCATGGGCTTGACCTCCGCGACGAAGCGCACACCGGGCATGCTCAGGTCGTGCAGTCCCTCCTGTACCTTCTCCTGGAGGCGCTTTGACACAGCAATGCGTTTATGTGTAAGTGTCTTGGCTGCATTATACGCCGCCTTTTCCTTTTTTGCAAGCTCTAATGCCAATTCTTCTCGCATGGCCGTCGAGTTTTGCAGCCTGTCATACTCGGCCTGCGAGCTTTCCAGCAGGTCTATCAGCCCCTGCTCGTCGCACTGATAGCGCTTTTCCAGGCGGCGGAGCTGAGCCAGGCGCGTCTCGAGCGCGTCGTACTCGCCCTCGTTGATGTCCAGGCTGTCGCGCATGTCGCGTATGCGCTCCGCCGCGTCGTTGAGTTCGGCCAGGGCGCTGCTCAGCTCGTCGGCGGCCTCCCTGAGCTCCGGCGCAAATTCCGATGCGCGGCGGCACCAGCCCTCTGCGTCCCCGGCCAGCTCTATCGCGCTGCCCGACGAGGAATACAGCGCCTCGAAGGCGGCGTCCAGCGCCTCGGTCAGCTTCTCTGAGTTGCGCAGCAAGTCCCGCCTGGCGGTGAGCTGCTCCTCCTCGCCGGGCACCAGCCTGGCGCCCTGCAGCTCCTGGACCGTGCGCTCAAGCTCGAGCAGCTTCATCTCCCGCTCTCGCTCGCCCATGTCCAGCTTTGCAAGCTCGTCCCTGGCAGCGCGATAGGCGTCGTAGACGGACTTGTACTCGGCCAGATCGGACTCGAGACCCCCGAAGGCGTCCAGGTATGCGCGGTGATTGGCCTCGTCCAGCAGCGCCCTGCCGTCGTTCTGGCCGTGTATGTCCAGCAGCATCGAGCCGAGCTGGCGCAGCTCTGCGGCGGTGACGCTCGCGCCGTTGACGGTGGCCGAGCTTTTGCCCTCGGCGGACACGCGGCGGCGTATGACTATGCCGTCCTCGTCCGTGTCCAGCCCGCTTTGCAGCAGCCACTCGTCGGCCTGCGCGTCGGTGAACACGGCGCTGGCGCTGGCTCTTTCCGCGCCCGTGCGCACCAGTTCCCTGCTCACCCGCGCTCCCAGTATGGCCTGGAGCGAGTCTATGACTATGCTCTTGCCTGCGCCCGTCTCGCCGGTGAGGACGTTCAGTCCCGCAGCCGGCTCGATGTCCGCGCGCTCGATGACCGCTATGTTTTCTATGTGCAGCTCCCTGAGCATTTTGCACCTCGCTGATAGGATTGGTTTTTCCGGCCGGTATCAAAGGCCGGTGTCAGAACAGCTTGCGAACCTCCTCGCAGAAGGCCTCGGCGCTTTTGACGTCGCGCATGGCCAGGAACACCGTGTCGTCTCCGGCCACAGTTCCGACGAGGGCGGGGATATCCATGCTGTCCATGGCGCTGGAAGCCGCCTGCGCCAGTCCGGGAAGCGTCTTCAAAACGATCAGGTTCATAGCCGTATCGCAAGATATGACGCCCTCGCGGAAAATCTTGCGCAGCCTCTCGCTGTGCTCAGGAGAGCTGGCCTGGCTGGGCACGCTGTAGCGATATCGCCCGCCGGAGAGCTCCTTGACCAGGCGCAGCTCCTTGATGTCTCTGGAGAGCGTGGCCTGAGTGGAGCTTATCCCCCGCTCGTTGAGCGCCTGCATGAGCTGGTTCTGGGTCTCTATCTCCTGAGTGGATATTATCTCGAGGATGACGTTTTGTCTGACTGACTTCATATGTGCCTCCTTATTGTTGAGGTAGCTTTATTATGTCGCGGCGAGCTTGCCGAGAGCTATGTCGTAAAAGCTCCTGCCGTCCATGTCGGCCAGGATGAGTTTGTTTGCGCTGCGCTCCACACGCACCTCGTCGCCGCCGTCCAGGTCTATGGCCGGGCTGCCGTCGACGGACAGGAACACGCGCCGGTTGTCGCGGCGTATCGGCGCGATCGTCACCGAGCGCTCGGGCGCGAGGACGAAGGATCGCGCGCTCATGGAGTGGGCGCAGATGGGCGTCACCACTATGTTCTCCGCCTCCGGCTCGACTATGGGGCCGCCGGCGCTCATCGAATACGCCGTGGAGCCGGTGGGCGTCGCGGCGATAACCCCGTCGCCGGAGAAAAACGCGATGCGCTTCCCGTCCGAGGACACGGTCAAGTCCACGCAGTTTACGTCTCCCTTGACCACCGCGTCGTTCACGGCGAAGTCGGTCCTGCTCTCGCCGTTTGCGCGGGTGAGCGTGACGTCCAGCAGCATGCGCGCGCTGGGCACATAGTCCCCGGCCGCGGCGCGGCGAACCAGCTCCAGGTTCTCCGGCTCCACGGTCGCCATGAAGCCCTTGGTGCCCACGTTGACGCCCAGCATGGGTATGCCCAGCGTGACGACGTGCCGGGCTACGTGGAGCATGGTTCCGTCCCCGCCGAAGGTTATTATCATGTCGGCACCCTGCGCGGCGTGCGGCAGAGCCACCATCGGAGAGTCCGTAGGCACGTTGACAAAAGCGGGACTGACCACGGTTTCGCAGCCGTCGCGCTCCAGCATGGCCTTGGCGGCCTTTGTCAGCGTCAGGCCGCGGTCGCGATATGGATTTGGCGCGAGGACGATTTTTTTCATAGCGTGTCCAACTCCCCGTGCGAAGCCGCCACGAGCGCCGTGATGTCAGGCGCTATGGAGTCTCCGCCGTCTGCCTTCAAGTACGCCAGGTACTCAATATTCCCCTCGGGGCCGCGTATGGGCGAGTAGTCCAGACCCATGAGCGTATACCCCGCGGTCGGGAAAAACTCGCACATCTCGCGGAGCACCCGCTCGTGCACCGCCTTGTCGCGCACCACGCCCTTTTTGCCGACGTCAGCCTTTCCGGCTTCGAACTGCGGCTTTATGAGGCACACGACCTCGCCGCCGGGCTTGAGCAGACCGTGGAGCGCCGGAAGGATGAGGCGTATCGAGATGAACGAGACGTCCATGACGCCCAAGTCCATGCTCTCCGGGAACATGTCCGGGGTGAGCGCGCGGGCGTTGGTGCGCTCCATGACCACGACGCGGCTGTCCTGACGCAGCTGCCAGGCCAGCTGGCCGTAGCCCACGTCCACGGCGTAGACCTTCGTCGCGCCGTTTTTCAGCAGCACGTCGGTGAAGCCGCCGGTGGACGCGCCGCAGTCTATGCAGACCTTCCCCGCCGGTTCGACGGGGAACACCTCCAGCGCCTTGGCCAGCTTGAAGCCGCCGCGGGAGACATACGGGCAGGCGTTGCCGCGCACGACTATCTCGGCGTCGTCGCTCACCTGGGTGCCGGGCTTGTCCGACTTCTGTCCGTTGACATAGACTATGCCGCTCATGATAGTGGCCTTGGCCTTCTCGCGGCTCTCGGCCAGCCCCAGCTCAAACAGTCTCTGATCCAGGCGTTTACCCTTCATCGCGCAACAGCTCCTTCACGGCGCCTGCAATAGCGGCGGCGTCTATACCGCACTCGTGCCGCAGCTCTGCCGCAGTCCCCTGCCCGACTATTCCGCCGCGCAGGTTGAGCAGGGTGGCGCGCAGTGCGGCGCCGCGCTGGACGGAGAGCGAGAGCAGCTTTTCGCCCACGCACCCGCTCGCACAGACCTCCTCGGCCACTACGACGCGCTCCACACCTTCAAGCTCGGTCAAAACCTCGTCGGCGGGCAGCGGGCACACTCTGCCCAGCTTTACTATTCTCACGTCCACGCCCGCCTCGGCCAGCTTGCTCTGAGCGGCGAGCGCCTCGTTTATCATGGTGCCGTAGACTATTATCGCCGCGTCGCGCCCTGCTCCAAACGTGCGCACCGGCAGCGCGCCGCCGGAGCGGTACCCGCCCTCTCCGCCGCGCGGATAGCGCAGCGCCACGGGGCCTGCGGTCTCATACAGCGCCGCGGTGAGCATGTCCCGCAGCTCGGCAAAGGACGCCGGACACCAGAGCGTCATACCCGGCACGGTGGAGAGATACGCCACGTCGAAGACGCCGTGGTGCGTCTCGCCGTCCTCTCCCACCAGCCCGGCGCGGTCGACGCCCAAAACCACGTGCAGCCCCAGCAGCGACACATCGTGTATCAGCTGGTCGTACGCGCGCTGCAAAAAGCTTGAATATATAGCCGCAACGGGCAGCATGCCCTGCTTGGCCATACCGGCCGCCATGGCTACCGTGTGAGCCTCGGCTATGCCGGTGTCAAAGAACCGCTCCGGGAACCGGCGCTCAAAACCCGAGAGCCCTGTGCCGTCGGCCATTGCGGCGGTCAGCGCCGCGATGCGGCTGTCTGCACCGGCCAGCAGCTCCAGCTCACGCCCGAATACGCCGGAGAAGGTCTCCCCGCCTTTTTTCAGCACGCCCGTGACCGGGTCGTAAGGCCCCACTCCGTGGTACTTGTCCGGGTGCAGCTCAGCCATCGTATAGCCGCGGCCCTTCTGCGTTATGACGTGCAGCAGCACGGGCACGCGCATGTCCTTTGCCCACCTCAGCGCGCTCTCCAGCGCCGCGGTGTCGTGCCCGTCGACGGGTCCAAGATAGTAAAAGCCCAGGTCGTCAAAGACGTTGTTGTGAAGTATGGCGTCCTTGATGTGCTCTTTTACGGTGTGTATGGCGTCGTATACAGGCTTTATCCTGCCTACAGTGTCCCTGTAACGCCGTTTGAACTCAAAATATGCCGGGCGCACACGCATGCGGCTCAGCAATCTGGCCATGCCGCCGACATTGCTGCGTATGCTCATGGCGTTGTCGTTCAGGATGACCACCAGCGGCTCGCCCGACTGACCCGCGTTTGAAAGACCCTCGTACGCAAGTCCGCCCGTGAGCGCGCCGTCGCCAATGAGCGCGACCACATCATAGCCGGCGCCCTCACGGGTTCTGGCTTGAGCCATTCCGAGCGCCACGGACACGCTGTTGGAAGCGTGCCCGGCGATAAAAGCGTCGGTCACGCTCTCAGACGGTTTCGGGAATCCGGATATTCCCCCGGAGTGGCGCAGGCGCTCAAACCCGGCCATGCGTCCGGTGAGCAGCTTGTGCGTATAGCACTGGTGACCCACGTCAAAGACTATACGGTCTTTCCACGGGTCATATACGCGGTCTAGCACGACGGAAAGCTCCACCGTGCCGAGATTCGAGGCCAGGTGCCCGCCGGTACGCGAGAGGCTGTCTATCAAAAATTCGCGCACCTCTCCGCACAGCTCGGGCAGGCGTTCGGCGGGAAGCTCCGCCAGATCCGCGTGGCTGTGTATATGTTCAAGTATTGACAACTTACTCAACTCTCTATATTATTCTTGGTTACATCATAACAAAAACCGCCCCGGTTTTCAATAGAGCCGCGGCGGTTTTGTGATAATATTCAGAGTATATTCATTTTCTGCGCACGGCCAGGCTGCGCGCAAGCTCGGTCAGGAAGCCGTCGGCATCCGTACCCGCAACGGTATCGCAGGCCAGGTCGGTTATCTTCTTCACCATGCGCGCGCAATCGGCCTCACCGTAAAGGCTCATGAACGTGGTCTTGCCGTCACGCTTGTCCGAGCCGATGGGCTTGCCCAGCTCGCCCACGGTGCTCAGCACATCCAGCATGTCGTCGCGTATCTGGAAGGCCGAGCCCAGCTGCGCGCCGTAGCGCGAGGCCACGTCTATGGCGGCCTGATCCGCGCCCGCTGCGGCGGCTCCGAGCATACAGGCGGCGGAGAGCAGCGCGCCGGTCTTGCGCGCCTGAAGGCTGCTCAGCTCGTCGGAGGTGAGCGCGTGACCCTCGGCGGAGAGATCCATGAACTGACCTCCGCAGATACCGTCGACTCCGGCCGCTCCGGCCAGGATCTCGGCGCACTTTGCCCTGGCCTCCACCGGCAGTCCGCAGCGCAGTATGGCGCCGAAGGCCTCCGCCTGCAGCGCGTCGCCCGCGAGCACAGCCGTGCTCTCGCCGAACACCTTGTGGTTGGTCGGCTTGCCGCGGCGGAGATCGTCGTTGTCCATGCACGGGAGGTCGTCGTGGATGAGCGAATATGTGTGCAGCATCTCCACGGCGCAGGCCACCGGCAGCGCCTTCTCGGCCTCCATGCCGTTGAGCCTGGCGAACTCCAGCGTCAGCACCGGGCGGATGCGCTTGCCTCCGGCGGTGAGGGAGTAGTCCATGGCGTCCAGCAGCCCGTCAAAGTCAAAGCCGCGCTCCACGCCGAAGCTGCGCTTGAGCGCAGGCTCTATGAGCGCCAGATAGCGGTCGTACCGCTCGCGATACGTCATTGCGCAGCCTCCTCGAAGGGTTCTTCCACAGGCTCGCCGTCTGCGCCGGCGCGCAGCTTGACCACGCGCTGCTCGGCCTCGTCGAGCTGCTTAGTGCACTCCGCCACCAGGGCGGCGCCCTCCTCAAAAAGCTTGAGCGAGTCTGCCAGCGGCGCGTCGCCGCGCTCGAGCTGGCGGACTATGTCGCCCAGGCGGGTGAGCTGCTGCTCAAAGCTGGGCGTATTTTCAGTCTTGTTTTCCATATACATCCTCCACCCTGCACCCCAGCGCACCGCTGGCAAGGCGCACCGTGAGCTTGTCCCCGGCGCGCACGCCGGAGCTGTCTTTTACCGCACGGCCGTCTTCGTCCATGGCTATCGCATAGCCGCGTGACAGCACCTTCAGCGGGCTGAGCGCGTCGAGCTTGGCCGCCGCGCGCAGGTATTCGTTCTTCTTGCGCGTCATGGCCGCATCCAAGGCCGAATTCAGCCGCGAGGCGAGGTTGTCCAGCTGCGACCTGCTCTTTGAGGCGAAAACGGAGGCGGCCTCCAGCCTTACGCGCAGAGTCTCCACCTGGGAGCGGCGCTGTTCTATGAAGCCCGTGGCCGACTGGAGCACACGACGGGACGAGAGCGCCTCGAGCGCCTCGCGCGAACCAGATATGCGCTTGGCCATAGAGTTTTCCAGCCTGCGCATGGCGCTGTCGATGGCCTGCATCAGCTCTGTCACGTCCGGCGCGGCAAGCTCGGCCGCGTTGGACGGCGTAGCCGCGCGCAGGTCGGCCACGAAGTCCGCGATCGTCACGTCCGGCTCGTGCCCGACGGCTGATATGACGGGTATCTCGCAGTCGTATATCGCCCGAGCGACGCGCTCGTCATTGAACGCCCACAGGTCTTCTATCGAGCCGCCGCCGCGTCCGGTTATCACCACGTCGGCCACCTTGTGCTCGCTTGCATATCGCAGTGCGGCGGCGATCTCGCCGGGCGCCTCGACGCCCTGGACGCGGACGGGCAGGAGCATTATCTTGCCCATCGGCCAGCGGCGGCGCAGCACGCGTATGATGTCGTGCACGGCCGCACCGGCGCTGGAGGTGATGACCGCAATGCGCTCGGGATAGCGCGGTATCGGCTTTTTGTGGCTGCGGTCAAAGAGCCCCTCTTTCTCCAGCTTGGCCTTGAGCTGCTCGTAGGCCATCTGCAGGTCGCCGAAGCCCTCGGGCATAAGCGCCTCGCAGTAGAGCTGATAGGCTCCGTCGCGCGGGTACACGCTTATGCGCCCCCAGGCCGTAACGCCCATGCCGCTCTCCGGGCGAAAGCGCAGCTTGCCCGCGGCGGAGCGGAACATGACGCACTTGAGCGAGCTCTCGGCGTCCTTGAGCGTGAAGTAGTGGTGTCCCGAGGGGTAGATCTTGTAGTTGGACAGCTCGCCGCGCACGGCCACGGAGCCGAGGAAATCGTCCCTGTCGACCAGAGACTTTATGTACGCGTTGAGCTGTGATACCGTCAGAGCTTCCTGCGCGCTCATTCCGCGCTCTCCGCCGCGGCCTCGTCCTGCCCGGCCTCGCCGCGCATGAAGCCGCCGAGGACGCCGTTTATGAACGAGACGGTCTCCGGCTCCTCGAAGCTCTTTGCCAGCTCCACCGCCTCGTTTATGGCCACACTGGGCGTGACGTCGGCGTCGCCGAGATAGAGTATCTCGGTCAGCGCGCACCTGAGCACGGCCATCGCGGTGCGCGTAATGCGCTCCGGCCTCCAGCCGTGAGCATGGCGGCGCACCAGCTCGTCCAGCTCGAGCCTGTGCTCGGTGGACAGGCGCACCAGCGAGCGGATGTATGCCAGCTCCTCGTCGCCGGGCGCTTCCGCTATGGCGCCCTCCTCATCCTGCAAGGTCGCAAGATGCTCGGGCTCAAAGTATTCGTCAACCAGTGCGTCCGGGTCTTGCAGCGACGCGGCCTGGGCGTAAATCAGCCGAACAGCGGCCTCCCTTGCCCTGCGCCTGGTCATTGCTTGTCGAATGCCACGCCGGAGACGTGGACGTTGACCACGGGGGTGCCCATGCCGGCCATGGACTCCACGGCCTGGGTCACCGCATCCTGCACCTGCTGCGCGACGCCCACGACGTTGCAGCCGTAGCGCACCATGATTATCACGTCGACGGTCATCTTTCCGTCCTCTATCTGAACCTTCAGACCCTTACCGGGGTTCTTGATGCCAAGCAGCTCGGCCAGATCCGCACCCGCGTTGTTCGCGAGAGCGGCCACTCCGTCGATCTCGGAAACTGCGGCCTTTACCATGCCGGTGAGCACGTCCTCAGAGATATAGATGCTGCCCTTTTCGCCCTGGCAGGTGATGTAGTTCTCGCCCATTGCGTGAACCTCCTTATTTCGCTTGTGCCATATTGGCAATGTACTATTATAACCCAGAGAACGGCGGATTTCAACCATATATTGCGGCTCTTTTTCGCGCGGCACCAAAGGCTGGAGCCATGTAAAAACGCCCCTGCGTCTCCTTCCCGCCGTGGAGCCGCAGGGGCGCGCAGTTTTGCGCACTTATTCTGTATCTGCCGTATCAAGTGATCCGGCCGCATCGGAGGCTTCGGGCGCCGGGCTGGCCGCAGGTGAAGGAGCCGGCGTCGAGGTAACGGACGCATTGCCTCTGCCCTTGACCTCTATGACGCGTATGTCCTCGGCGGTGCAGCCCGTTTCGCCGATGACCGTCTCGGTGATCTGCGCCACTTCGGCGGAGTTCAGCCCCTCCACCGGAGCCGGGACTGCAACCGTCACTCCGTCCGAGGAGATGTAGACTACCGCGTCGGCAAAGTTCTTTGCGAGCAGGAGGTTTTCGATCTGCGTCTCCTGCATCGACCAGGTGGCCATGGCCGCTATCGCGTCCATTGAGGCGTCTATCGTCTCCTGGGAAGCGCCCTCGCTGGCCGCAGCGGTCTCCAGCAGCCCCAGCGCCTCGTCGCGCGAGGTCTGGCGCGCCAGGCGCGCCTGGGCGAAGTAGTCGTCCGTGCTGTCCTGGGTGCCGGCCGTCTGAGCGCCGTTAGCGTCGTCCGCCGCGTCCACCGGCTCGCTCTCGTCCGATGCGTTGTACGACCAGTTGAGGTACACCGCCGCGCAGACAAGCACCAGTACCGCCGCGATGATGATGTTGCGTTTTGCTTTCTTCATTGTCGTCCTCCTTAAACTATTGCTCCATTTTCAGCACCGTGATCTTGTCGCTGCCCAGGCCGGTGTAGGCCTTGACCGCCTCAACTATCGCAAGACGCACTTTGGCGTCGTCAGCGCCCTCACATACTATAGCGGCTCCGGACTCGGAGCACAGCACGCTCACGCGGCCTGCGCCGGATACCTCGCCCAGCACGCTCTCCAGCCGGGCTTCGTCGCCCTGCGCGAGCGAGTCCGGCTCGCCCGAACCCGTCGGAAGCAGGAGCAGCACGAGCGCGCACACGCCGAGTATGATCATGTACTTGTACTTTGCAAGGCTCTTGAACGAAAACGTCACTCCACCGCCTCCCAGCTGATGCGCTCGCGCGCTATGCCCAGCTCCGCCTCTATCGAACCGGCGAGCGCGTCGGAGTAGGCCGCGCCCACGGAGCACTCCCAGGGGTACCAGAATCCGTCCACGCTCCACCTGGCCGTGACGGCGGTGCCCGCGGCCTCCACCCCCAGCGCGTCCGCCCTGTCCGATATATATGCCGCGCACTCGCGCTCTATGACACGGCGTTCGTACAGCGAGGCGTTCTCCTCGGCGTCCGCCGTAACGGCCTGCGCCGCGCGGGAATAGCGCGTCGCCTCCTCGGCAAGCGTCTCCGGCTCCAGGCTGAGCACGGGCGAGAGCAGCGCTATGGCCATTATGCAGGCCGACGCCATCCGGCACACGCGTTTTGGCCTGCCCTCGGGGCAGAGCGTCACGGCCAGGGCGCAGAACACCGCCGCGCCCACAAGCGTGCGAACCCACGAGGCTATCATACTCCCACCGCCTTTACCGCCGAAATTATGGATATGTAGAGCATCGCCGCGCATGCGCCGGTCACGCCCAGCACCAGGCCGAACACTCCGCCGACGTCCCCGATAAGCCCCGCCAGGTCGCTGTCCGCGAAGCAGTGCGCCAGCGCCGCGGCGGCCTTGTACAGCAGATACCTGAGCGCGAGCGCCAAAAACGGCGTCAGGCATATCGCCGCGATGACCACCGCGCCCAGCGCACCGACCGCCGAGCGCAGCAGTCCGGCTCCGGCGACCAGCGTCCCCGCCGCGTCGGATATTATCCCGCCGACCACGGGCAAAACCGTGGATATTGCCGTCTTGGCCGCCTTGCTGGTCACGACGTCCGCCGCGCCGGTGACCGCACCGGACAGACTGAGGTACACGGTAAACGCGGTCATCACCACGGTCGTCAGCAGCGTGCACAGCCACTTTATCAGCCGGGCGGCTCCGTCCAGGGCGCTGTTGCCCAGGGCGGCGGACGCAGTGCGCACCGCCAGCAGCGCATACGCCAGCGGCAGCAGCAAACTGCGGCTGAGCGTTATGAAAACGTCCATGAACAGGCTCGTGGCCGCGTACTTCGCCGCCGCCCCGGCGGCAGAGCCGCCCGCAGCCGCAGTGGCCGCAAGGCAGGGCAGCAGCGCGTGGGAAAAGAGGTTGAGCTCCTCTATGGTCTCCGCGCCGGTGTTTATCCACGCCGAAGCGTCCCCGAAGGCCACTCCCGCCACGGCAAGACAGCCCGCGATGCTCACGTACCGGCGCGAAGCGTCCGTGGCAAAGGCCGAGCACGCGGATATGAGCGCGGCGACGGCCAGGAGCTTGACCGCCCCCGCCGCGGCCTCGCCCCAGAGGCCGCGAAGCTGCCCGCCCAGCGCCGACCACAGCCGCGAAAACAGCCCCTCCGGCTCCAGCGCGTCTTTGACTCCCACGTCGCCCAGGATGTCCTGAGCCTCGTCGGGTATGGACTCGTCCACCTCCGACGCACCGAAGATGTCGTACTGCTCGGCGTCCAGTCCCACGGCTCTCGCCGGCGCGGCCAGCAGAAGCGCCAGCAGCGGCAGAAGCACAATCAGTCTTTTCACAGCAGCCCCTCCACAGTCTCCAGCAGCGAGGTCACCAGCGGCAGGGCGCAGAACAGCGCCGCCACCGCCCCGGCCAAGTCCACCGCCGAGGCCAGCTGCGAGCTGCCCGCGTCCCGGCACGCCTCACCGGCCAGGGAGCAGATGATCCCCACGGCCACGCATTTCAGCAGCGGCGAGAACACGTTCTCCGGCAAGCCCGTAAGCTCCCTCGCGGCCTGGAGCGTGTCAGTCAGCTCCGACATCAGCTCAAAGGCGCAAAGCAGCACGACCGCGCCGCCCGCCAGTCCCAGGCAGAGCGCCAGCTCCGGGTTGGACTTTCTCAGAAGCAGAGCCATAAGCGCCGAGCACAGCCCCATGGCCGCAACCTTGACCGCGACATCCATCAGAACGAAAAGAGGTCGCCTATGAGCGAAAACAGCTCGCTTATCTTCTGCACGACCAGCACCAGGACGATCACCAGGCCGGTTATCGTCACCATCAGAGCCTGCTCCTCCCTGCCCGAACGGGTCAGCAGTATGTTCAGCACCGCGACCAATATGCCGACCGCCGCGACCTTGAATATGAGGTCGACCTCCATATCCGCTCCTCCTTCAGTATAGTATCACCGCCAGCAGCAGTCCCGCGGTCAGGGACAGCCCCAGCTTCAGCTTTGCGTTCCCCCTGCCCGTCTCGCGCTCGGCTCTCGAGCAGCGCTCCAGGGCAGCTATGCACCGGTCTATGGCAGTGTGCTGCTCCGCCGCGCTGTACCTGCCCAGGCTCCGGCCGAGGTCGTCCAGGGCGCTGTGCGCGTCTGAGGGCAAGTCCAGGGTGCTCAGGCAGGCAGACCATATGCAGGAAAACTCCAGCTCGCCGAGCGCATCCAGCGCCGCGTCCAGCCGCAAATAGAACTCCCTGCACGGCGCAGGCCCCGAAGCCGATAGCATACGCGCGCAGTCCGGCAGCGGTGTGAGCCGGGTAGCTATCTCGGCGCGCAGCAGCTCCAGACTCGAGCACATGGCCTCCACCAGCCGCTCGCGCCTGAGCGCCGCCGCGAGCTGCGCATAGCCGAACATACCGCAGGCGGCCACGAGCATGACCGCGCCCGCTATCTTCACGCGCCCACCTCCCTGACGGCATAGCGCCTGCCTGCGGAGTCCGCTGAGATCTCCACCACGCGCTCGAACACGCCCATCGCCAATATCTCGCGGTACAGCTCCCGCCGGGGCATGTCCGCGAGAGTATACGCGTGAGCTGTGGCCAGTATGCGCACGCCGCAGGCGGCGCCCGAGCGCACGGCATCCAGATCCGAGCGCGCGGTTATCTCGTCCATGGCCAGTATCTCCGGGTTCATGGAGCGCAGCAGCATGGCTGCGCCCGAGCGCTTGTCCGCGCCGGTGAGCACATCCGTGTGCGCGCCGACGTCAAACTCCGGCACTCCGTCCCAGACCCCGGCGACCTCGCCGCGCTCGTCAAGCAGCGACACCCTGTGCGTCTCCGACAGGCGGCGCACCAACTCGCGCAGCAGCGTGGTCTTCCCCATTCCCGGCGGCGAGACTATCAGCGTGTCGCGAAAGCCGCGGCGCGTCAGTTCTGCAAACACCCCGTCGGCGCAGCCCGGCACCTGTCTGGGTATCCTCAGCGCCGCGCCGGAGAGCCTTCGCAGCGTCAACACCCTCCCCGCCTCCTCGCTCACGACTCCGCACAGCCCGACGCGGCACCCGCCGCGCACCGTGACGAAGCCAGACGCCACATTCTCCATCGCCGTGTGCGCCGACGCGCGAGTCGCCGACTCCAGCAGCGACGCGAGATCCCGGGCGGTCACGCTGCGCTCTGACAGCGGGCGCTCCCCCTCCCTTGTCAGCACCGTCGCCTGTCTGCCCGCACGCAGGCGGAATTCCTCGGCCGTATCCTTTATTCTTTCCGGCAGAGCCATTGCCTCTGCCCTCCACTCGCCCGGCAGCAGCGCCGCCGCGCTTTCAAATCCACTCAGCGTCTTCATGTGGACAATCTATTCCCGGCCGGCGCGGATTATGCACGCACTGTATGCTCCCGGATACGGTCAAAGGCGGCAAAAAAGCGCCGGAACATGGTTCCGACGCCTTTTGCCGTCTTGTTCAGTTGAGCTCTGCCAGCCAGGCTTTCACATCCTCGGTGTTCAGCCGTCCGTTCATCATACGTCCGGGGAGCACTTCGGCTCCCTGCGCATAGCGCTTAATGTCTCCGGCAGTCCCGCCCAGCTCGCTGCCGCCGCTGGTTGCGAAGGGCACTATCTTCTTCCCCTTCGTGTCCACTCCCTCCAGGAAGGTGCGGATTATCGCCGGGCAGGTGTACCACCATATCGGGAAGCCCAGCAGCAGCGTGTCATATCCGCTCATATCCGGCAGCGGCTCAACTATCTCCGGCCTCGAGGCCGGGTCATTCATCTCCAGCGTAGAACGGCTGCCGTTGTCCATCCAGTTCAAATCCGCGTGGCTGTAGGGCTGCACCGGTTTGATTTCATAGATATCCGCCCCCGCCGCTTCCGCAATCATTTTGGCCACGCGGCGCGTGTTGCCGCCAGTCGAAAAATACGCCACAAGTGTCCTGCTCAACAAAATTCCTCCTATCAAACTCGCCGAAAGGCAACAATTTCTAAAGATATCATACCACGCCAGAGGCATAATTGTCAAGTAATTACCCTGACATGTTAATAACACATCGACCAACCGTTCCGGCGTTCTTCTACAGTTTAAGGCATAAAAAACAAAACCGAAGCCCAGCGTACGCGGGTTCGGTTTTGGGAGGAGACGCAAGGGAGCGAGCGAAGTTTTCGGGGGATAGCCTCAAGCTATCCCCCGGAAACGCAGTCGAGCGGACTTTGCAAAAACCCCCGTAAATACAAAACCGAAGCCCAGCGAAGCGGGTTCGGTTTTGGGAGGAGACGCAAGGGAGCGAGCGTAGTTTTCGGGGGATAGCCTCAAGCTATCCCCCGGAAACGCAGTCGAGCGGACTTTGCGTCGACGTCTGGAGCTGGCAATGTGACTCGAACACACGACCTGCTGATTACGAATCAGCTGCTCTACCGACTGAGCTATGCCAGCATCAATGCCTAAAGATTCTAGCACACGGCCGCCCCAAAGTCAACTACTTTTCTTTCAGTCAGTGCGCACGATATTACAGTGCGTAATATTGAAGGAAAAATTGTGTCTGCTGCGCGACAAGTTCCGCCTTATTCTCCCCAGGTTCGACAGCCTTCGCGGATTCCTTGGTGTAAAACGTCCATTCATACGCGGCGATTTTGCGCGAGCTTTTGGGTGTAATGACGTTTTTGTGGAGAATACAAGTTTACATAATAACGAGACAGAACTTGATTCCATTGAGTTATACACATTTTCAACAGAGTTTTCAACACCGTAAAGTCTCGCTGCCGTCGGGCTTTTCGGGATAATTTCCAGTCAATGCAAGTCCCCGTAGTTGAACCCGCCATCGGTTTCATTTTCTGTTCACATTTACATAACTGCGCGATTGGGCAGGTTTTGACCGCAAAAATTCACGCTTGACTAGATAAGATTGAGGTCTGCCATCGAGCAGTACACGCGCCCCGAGAAGATGATGTGGTCAATGAACTGTATGCCGGCGGTGTTGAGCAGCTGGGCTATGTGCTTGGTGGAAATGCGGTCGGCGTCGGAGGGCTGGGACGTGCCGTCCACGTGGTTGTGGGCGAGAACCACGGCTCTGGCGCTTTTGCTTATCGCAATGCGCAGCAGCTTTCCCGCGTCCATCTTTACGCGGTTGGCCACGCCCTCATCCAGCATATCGCAGCTTATCACGCGGGCGGAGCCGTCGAGCAGGAGCACGTACACGCGCTCGACGGTCAGGCCGCCGAACAGCGGCTGCATGAAGTCCACGATCTGCTTGAACGTGTCCATCTTCTGACCGCGCTTTATCTGGCGCAGATCCTTCCGCCTGGCGACCTCGCCTATCAGGCGCAGGTAGAGCGCGGCGGAGTGTCCGACGCCTTCGACGCTCTCCAGCATGGCTATGTCCGCCTCCAGCACGCCGTTGAGTGAGCCGAAGGTGTCCAGAAGCTTGTGTGCTACGACGTTTGTATCGCGGCGCGGGAGCGCGTAGAACAGCAGGAGCTCCAGCACGTTCACGCTGTCGAAGCTGTCCAGCCCGCTCTTTTCAAAGCGCTCGCGCATCCTCTGGCGGTGTCCGTCATGAACTCCCATACGCTCCCTCTCTCAGTTACAGTTCCAGCGTGGCGTAGGCATTGAGCGCCGTGTCCGCAGTGTGTCCGGCCAGGAACTCATAGTACGCCTGCGAGCCTATCATCGCCGCGTTATCGCCGCACAGCCGCAGCGGCGGGATGTACAGCTTGACGCTCGCACGTCCGGCCGCCTCGGTAAAGTCGCGGCGGATGCGCGAATTGGCCGCGACGCCGCCGGCCACGGCGAGCTTATCGTAGCCGAGCCGGCCGAGCGCTTCCATCGTGCGCGGAACCAGGCTCTCGCTCACCGCGCGGGTGAAACTGGCTGCGAGGGACGCGCCGTCTATCTCCTCGCCGCGCTGCTGCGCGCCGTGGACGAGGTTTATGACGGCGGTCTTCAGCCCCGAAAAGCTCATGTCCAGCGGGTTGCCGTCCACGTGCGACACCGGCATGTGGTACTTTGTGTCGTCGCCGCCCTGGCTCAGATCGTCGAGCGGCTTGCCGCCGGGATACGGCAGTCCGAGCACGCGGGCGGTCTTGTCAAAGCACTCGCCCGCCGCGTCGTCGCGCGTGGAGCCGAGGACGCGGATATCCGTGTAGTCGCGCACGTCGGCGATCAGAGTGTTGCCGCCCGAGATGGCCAGGCAGAGGAACGGCGGCTCCAGCTCCGGGAACGCTAGGTAGTTGGCCGCTATGTGGCCGCGGATGTGGTGCACGGGTATGAGCGGCACTCCCAGGCCGTAGGCCAGGCTCTTGGCGAAGTTCACGCCCACGAGCAGCGCGCCGATAAGCCCCGGCGCATATGTAACAGCCACGGCGTCTATGTCCGCGCGGGTGAGGCCGGTGACCGCGAGCGCGCGGTCGGCGAGCTGGTAGATCACCTCGATGTGGCTGCGGGAGGCTATTTCCGGCACGACGCCGCCGTACACGGCGTGCAGGTCGGCCTGGGAAAACACCTGGTCGGTGAGCACCTCTCGCCCGTCGCGCACGAGGGCTACCGCCGTCTCGTCGCAGGAGGATTCAACTGCTAATATTATCATCGGAAATACCTTCTTTACTCAAATACAGTGTCATGATCACGGCGCCCTCCCGGGGTTTTTCGTAATACCCCGGACGGATCCCGGCGTCGATAAAGCCCTTTTGCGCGTACAGACTGCGCGCGGCGGCGTTGGATACGCGCGCCTCCAACGTGACGAACGTCAGCCCCAGCTCGCGCGAGCGCGCCACGACGGCGTCTATAAGCGCCCCGGCGACGCCCAGGCGGCGGAACTCCGGCGCGGTGCAAACGTTGGTCACATAGCCCTCGTCCAGAACATAGTCCAGCCCCATGTATCCGGCGAGGTTGGAGTCCAGCTCGGCGACATACAGCAGCCTGCCGTCGCCGGAGAGCTGCCGCTCAAGCTGCTCGCGCGTCCAGGGCAGGGAAAAGCTCTCGGCCTCCATCGCGCAGAGCCAGTCCAAATCTGAGACCGCGGCGGGTCTGATTTCAATCATCCTGCTCATCCCCGCCCAAAAGCTCCTGCGTCAAGCCGCTTATCTCGGCGGCCACGGCGTCGGCTGCGCGGTTCCAGCCGCCCTGGGTGTCCAGGCGCGGAGGGCGCATATCCGTCTCCCCGAGGCACATCACGCGATCTTCCATGTCCGGCCAGCGACGGATTATCTCGCCGCACTCGTCCTCGGTCATGCACATTATTGCGTCGTAGACCTCGCACAGCTCCCGCGTCAGCTCGCGCGTCGCGCTCTCGGAGCCGAGCCGCACCTCATAGCGCTCGGCCGCGCGAACCGCCTTTATGCTCAGCGCGCCCACGCTGAGGCTGGCACTGCCGGTTCTCATATCCTCCAGCGCGGTGCCCCCGGCCTCGGCGATGAACATGGCGCAGGCCAGCTCGGCCAGACCTCTGCCGCCTCCGTCCACAAAGAGGATGCTGTCCACGTCCATCGGCTCGGGGGCTTCGTACAGCTCGGCCAGCAGCTCCGCCACGTGCTGCTCGTCCCACTTCTCCAGGCTGTTGTCCATGGCCAGGCTCTCTATGTGGTGCGTCAGCTCGTGCTTGAGCGTGTGCACCAGCTCGCGCGCGCACTTCTCCGGCGTGTCCGCGGCGTACTTGCGGCGGAATGAGCCATAGTAGATCTCCACATACCTGCCCATCTGGTTGACGTTGTACGTGCCCATTATCAGCAGGCCGTGCTCGTCCGTGCGGCTGGAGCGGATGAGGTTCACGCCGCCGTTCAGGTCACGGAATATCTCCTCCGGCAGCGCGTCCACGGCGTCATCGAGCACGCGCCCGGCTTCTTCGTATGAGATCATATCAGTGTGCCTCCGCCCATGAGCGCCCGATCTTGGCGTTTGCAGTCAGCGGCACGGAGAGCTTGGCCGCGCCGGACATCTCCTCCTCCAGCAGCGCCTTTACCCGCTCCGCCTCGTGCTCGGGGCACTCGGCTATCAGTTCGTCGTGCACTTGCAGTATGAGCCGGGACTCCAGCCCCTCAGCGCGCATACGCCTGTGCACGTTCACCATCGCGAGCTTCATTATGTCCGCCGCCGTGCCCTGGATTGGCATGTTGCGCGCCACGCGCTCGCCGAAGGCGCGCATGTTGCGGTTCGGGCTTTTCAGCTCCGGCATGGGGCGCCGGCGGCCGTAGAGCGTGGAGACGTAGCCGTTGGCCTTGGCCTCCGCGATGACGCGCTCCATGTACTCGCGCACTCCGTGGTACTTCTCAAGGTAGGCGTCGATGTACGCCTGAGCCTCCCTCGGCCGCACGCCTATGTCCTGCGCGAGCGAGAAGGCGGATATGCCGTAGACTATGCCGAAGTTGACGGCCTTGGCGTGGCTGCGCATCTGCGCCGTCACGTCCTCTAGCGGCACGCCGAACACCTGCGAGGCCGTGACGGCGTGTATGTCCTCGCCGGTGAGGAAGGCGTTTTTCATCGTCTCGTCGCCGGATATGTGCGCCAGCAGCCGAAGCTCTATCTGGCTGTAGTCGGCGTCGACCAGCACGTGCCCGGGTGCGGCGACAAACATCTTGCGTATCTCGCTGCCCAGCTCTTTCCTGACGGGGATGTTTTGCAGGTTAGGCTCCGTGGAGGACAGCCTGCCCGTGGCTGTGACGGTCATCTTGAAGTTCGTGTGTATGCGCCCGTCCGGGGATATGACCTTTATAAGCCCGTCGGCGTAGGTACTCTTGAGCTTGGTGAGCATGCGGTAGTCCAGGATGTCCGAGATTATCGGGTGCTTGCCCACAAGCTTCTCCAGCACGTCGGCGTTTGTGCTCCAGCCGGTCTTGGTCTTTTTGCCGGCCGGGAGCATGAGTTCTTCAAACAGCACCTCGCCGAGCTGCTTGGGCGAGTTGATGTTGAACTCGTGCCCGGCGTAGTCCCAGATCTGCCGCTGCAGCGCGTCTATGCCGCTGACCATGCTCTCGCCGTAGGCGGAGAGCGCGGCGCGGTCTACGAGGAAGCCCGCGCGCTCCATGTCGGCGAGCACGGCGCACAGCGGCAGCTCGATGTCGTAGTAAAGCTCGTGCGCGCCGGCCTCGCTGAGCCTGGCGTCCAGCGCGGGATAAAGCTCGTACGCCGCCTGCGCTGCGGGCTTTTCGGCGCCCAGGTGGCGGGCGGAGAGCTTTTCTATCGGGTACGCGCTCTCCGTGGGGTCGAGCACATAGGCGGCCAGCTCGGTGTCAAAGACAAAGCCGCGCAGGGATATGCCCTCCGTCATGGCCATGGCCATGAAGTCCTTGACGCCGTGGGAAACCTTTCTCACCTTGTCGGAAAACAGTTTGTCAATAATCCCATCCCAGGCCGCTCCGCACGCGAGCTGCTCGGCCTTGAACACGGCCTCGCCGTCGCACAGCGTCAGCGCGCTCATGTCTCCGGCGTGCAGCACGGAGACGTACTCCGCCTTCTCTATCCTCGCGGCTATCTCCTCCGGGCTGAGTTCAAGCTCCGGCAGGGCGCGGACTTCCCGCTCCGCTGCGGCGGCCGTGTCCTGCTCCTCGGCCAGTCCCCACTTTTCGATGTAGCGGTTGAAGCCCAGGCGGCGGAGCATGTCCAGCAGCTCGGGAGACTTTTCAAGCCGCCACAGCGCGTCGCCGGGGACAAGCTCCACGGGCGCGTCGCGCCTTATTGTGGCCAGCTCGTAGCTCATGCGGGCGCTCTCCTCCCCGGCGGCGAGCTTTTTGCGCATCGCGTCGCGGATGTCCAGCGTGTCGAGCTGCGAGTAGATGTTGTCTATCGTCCCGAAGCGGCGAACCAGCTCCATTGCGGTCTTCTCGCCTATACCGGCCACGCCGGGGATGTTGTCCGAGGCGTCGCCCATCAGGGCTTTGAGGTCGACCATCTGCGGCGGAGCGAAGCCGTACTCCTCGTGAAAATACGGCAGCGTGTAGTCTATGGTCTCAGTCCTGCCGCGCGAGCTTTTCACGTGCAGGACGTCTGTCCGCCCGGTTATGAGCTGGAAGCTGTCGCGGTCGCCCGTGACTATCTCGCAGTCCCAGCCGGCCTCCTCGCATATCCTGGCGACGGTGCCCAGGACGTCGTCGGCCTCCCAGCCCTCGGCGGCGAGCTGCTTTATGCCCATCGCGGACAGCAGCTCCTTCAAGACCGGCATCTGCACGGCCAGGTCTTCCGGCATGGGCTTGCGCTGAGCCTTGTACAGCTCGTACTGCCTGTGCCGGAACGTGGGCGCGGGCAGGTCGAAGGCCACGCACAGCGCGTCCGGGCTGTTGTCGTCCAGCAGCTTTTGCAGTATGGCAAGGAAGCCGTAGACCGCGTTCGTAGGCGTGCCGTCCGGCGCGTTGAGCATGCGCACGCCGTAGTAGGCGCGGTTCACTATGCTGTTGCCGTCAAGTATCATCAACTTCATTATTGTGTCTCGCTTTCGTCAGTGGGGAGTGTCACATTCCCGAATATGCGCTCGCAGTCGGCCAGGGCCTGTTGCAGCGTGGCGTACATGTAGGGGGTGATTATCCCGCCGCGGTCGTCGCCGCTCTCATAGTCGGCTATCGCCGCGCGTATGTCCCAGAGCCTACGCTGCCAGCCCGCCTGTGAGGCGGACACCCCGTAGTTTGCAAGGTTTATCATTATCATCGGCACATACTCGCAGCCCGTGAGCTCTGTCTCGCCCGTGACTGGGTCTTTGGTCAGCTCCAGCTGTACCATCGCGCTCAGGTCGGTGTACTGCCGCGTCTGGCAGGACAGGAGATTTCCCAGGCAATAGCACAGAAAGCCCGTGCGCGTCGTGCCGTCGGGGTTTTCTATCTCGCGTATCTCTATGGGCTCCGGCACGTGCGGGTGCCCGCCTATGACCAAGTCCGCGCCCTGCTCGAAGAAGTAGTCGGCCAGGTCGCGCTGATAGCCGTTTGCGGCGGTCAGGTACTCGGCTCCCCAGTGTACGCTGACGGCGATTATGTCCGTGCCGAGCGCCCTGGCGGCGGCCATGTCGGCGTCGAGCATGTCGTAATTCACGTCCACCAGCGTGGTCATATAGTCGTGGTTGTATATGTTCACCGCGTACTCAAAGCCGTCTACGGGTATGCCGTTGGTTCCGTAGGTGTAGTCGAGGAAGGCAAAGCTCACACCGTTGATCTCCTTGACCAGGATGCCGTTGTTCTCGTCCCGCTCGGCCTGGGTGCGGTAGGTGCCCACGTGGTCAAGCCCCGCCTCGTCCAGCACATCCAGGGTGCGGTCGATGCCCGCCTTCCAGCCGTCCATGCTGTGGTTGCTGGCCATGTTTATGAGGTCGAAGCCCACGTCCTTGAGCGAGTAAGCCAAATCGTCCGGCACGGTGAACATAGGATACCCCGTCCAGGGCGGAGTGCCCGTCATGGACGCCTCCAGGCAGCACAACGCATAGTCGGCTTCGGAGACATAGTGCTCCACGTCCTCAAAGAGCAGCGAGTAGTCGTAGCTGCCGTCGGGCTGCAGCACCTCGCTGTTGAGCTGGCTGTGCATCACAAGGTCGCCGGCCAGGGTCAGTTTGACCACGCTGGGCTCCGGCTCCGGCTCCGGCGTCAACGTCGGCTCCGGCCGGGCTGTCTGCGGTGTGACGCTCTGGTGCACCGGCTCAGGCAGCGACGCCATTCCGCCGCCGCAGGCCGCCAGCGTCAGAACCACGGCAAAGCTCAGTATCAGGGCAAGCGCTTTTTTCACTGCTTCTCACCTCGCAGCTTGATAAGCTGGTCGCGCAGCACGGCGGCGTACTCGAACTCGAGCATCTTGGCCGCCTCACGCATCTTCTTCTCCAGCTTGGCGATCTCCTCTCTGCGCTCGGCCTCGGTCATGCGCACGCCGTCCTTGCGTCTGCCGGCCTTGTCCTGCTCGGGGCTGAGCTCTATTATGTCGCGCACGTCCTTCTTGATGGTCTTGGGCACTATGCCGTGCGCTTTGTTGAATTCGTCCTGCTTCTTGCGGCGGCGCTCGGTCTCGTCGATGGCGGCGCGCATACTGGGCGTGACGTTGTCGGCGTACATGATGACCATGCCCTCGGCGTTGCGCGCTGCGCGGCCGATGGTCTGTATAAGGCTTGTCTCGCTGCGCAGGAAGCCCTCCTTGTCCGCGTCGAGTATGGCCACGAGGCTGACCTCCGGCAAGTCCAGACCCTCGCGCAGCAGGTTTATGCCCACCAGCACGTCGAACTCGCCCAGGCGCAGGTCGCGGATTATCTCCATGCGCTCGATGGCGCCGATGTCGTGGTGCATGTACCGGCACTTGATGCCCGCTCCCGCGAGGTAGGCGCTCAGATCCTCCGCCATCTTCTTGGTGAGCGTGGTGACGAGCGTGCGCTCGTTCTTCGCTATTCTGGCCTTGATCTCGTCAAGCAGGTCGTCTATCTGCCCCTCCACCGGGCGGACGGATATTCTGGGGTCGAGCAGACCGGTCGGGCGGATGATCTGCTCGACTATCTGCCCGGAGCGCGTGCGCTCGTACTCGCCGGGCGTGGCGGAGACGTACACCACCTGGCCTATGCGCTGCTGGAACTCCTCAAACTTCAGCGGGCGGTTGTCAAAGGCGCTGGGCAGGCGGAAGCCGTACTCCACCAGAGACTCCTTCCTCGCCCGGTCGCCGCGGTACATGGCGCGCACCTGCGGCAGCGTGACGTGGCTCTCGTCTATGAACAGCACGAAGTCCTTGGGGAAATAGTCCAGCAGCGTCATCGGAGCGCTGCCCGGGGCGCGGCCGGAGATTATCCGGCTGTAGTTCTCTATGCCGGAGCAGTAGCCCAGCTCGTTTATCATCTCTATGTCGAAGTTCGTGCGCTGCTCTATGCGCTGGGCTTCAAGCAGCTTGTCCACGCTCTTGAAATAGGCCACCCGCTCGTCGCACTCGCGGCGTATCTCCTTGACGGCGCGCTGGAGCTTCTCCTTGGGCGTGATGTAGTGGCTGGCCGGGAATATCGGGATGTTGGTCAGGCGGCGCAGCACCTCGCCGGTGACGGGGTTGAACTCGCTGACGCGGTCTATCTCGTCGCCGAAGAACTCTATGCGTATGGCGCTGTCCTTGTAATACGCCGGCCAGACCTCCACCGTGTCGCCGCGCACGCGGATCATGTTGCGCTCGAAGGCGATGTCGTTGCGCTCATAGCGTATCTCAATGAGGCGCTTGATGAGCTGGTCTCGCTCTATCTCCAGTCCCACACGGACGGGCACCATCATTTTCTCGAAGTCCTCCGGCTCACCCAGGCCGTAGATGCAGCTCACGGACGCCACGACGATGACGTCGCGCCGCTCCAGCAGCGAAGCGGTGGCGGACAGGCGCAGGCGGTCTATCTCCTCGTTGGTTGCGGCGTCCTTCTCTATATACGTGTCCGTCGTGGGTATGTACGCCTCCGGCTGGTAGTAGTCGTAGTAGGACACGAAGTACTCCACGGCGTTGTCCGGGAAAAACTCGCGAAACTCGCTGCACAGCTGCGCGGCCAGCGTCTTGTTGTGCGCCAGCACCAGCGTGGGGCGCTGTATGCGCTCTATGACCTTGGCCATAGTGTAGGTCTTGCCGGAGCCGGTGACGCCGAGGAGCGTCTGCTCGTCCAAGCCCGCCTCCAGACCCGAAGCGAGAGCGTCAATGGCCTCCGGCTGGTCGCCGGATGGCGAATATTCACTTACGACATGGAATTCGGGCATGATATATCCTCAACTTTTCAGGCAGTTTCAGGCGCAGGTATAAGCTCTTCTGCTCGCCGATTGAACTTTTTCCTATTAAATACGAGAAAACGGTATGTTCTTCCGTCTTTTGTTTCAATCACGGAAGATGCGCAGCTCCGCCGTGCAGGCCGTTTACACATGCGCACGTAAAAGCTCTCTTTCACATGAATCACCGCTTTCAAAACCACAGTTTATTTTAGCACACATATATATAAATTAAAAGCCCCAAAAGGCCGCGGCCTGATTTGCTTGACCGGTATATGGCGCCATGGTAAACTTTATCCAGGGGGGTGCCGCAGCTGTACTCTATCTACGTCGCCGTCGTGCCGGGAGTGGCCATGGACTCTGCCGCCGTAAACGAGCGCATGTGTCAGGCGGCCGTGATAGCCACCGGAATATGCCTCATACCCGTCGGGAGGGATCTGCGCGATACACCGTACAACAAAAACGTCGGCATCAAGACCAAGTGGAGCCTCGCCAACGAGGAGGCCTGGAGGCTCAGCCAGCGCTTCGGCGGCAACGCGTTCATCGCCGCCGGCGCTGCGATGGCAGTTCTTGCGCTTGTTCTGCCCGGCCTGAACAGCCTTTGGGCGGCGCTCGGGGTCATCATAATCATGTGCGTCGCAGACGTAATTTACAGCCGGAAGGCGTATTTGACCTCCGTCCGGGGCGGGGGCAGGGCTGACTGAGCGCGGGCTTTTTCCTCTTGACGCGGGGATTCTTTAGATTTAGAATGATATAGTGTATAATCAGAGATATGCACGATGGAGGTCGTGAGTTTGAAACGTAAAAAAAGAAAGCAGACATTCGCCAATGTCGCCCCGATTTACATCTTCATCCTGGCATGGCTGGTCTGTGCGCTTATATTCAAGATGTACACGATGGGCGGACTGCTGGCCAGTATATTCATATCCGCCGCCGCGGCTATCGCCGGGGCTTACCTGATATCCAGGTTCCGGAAGGACAAGCCTTCCGAGAGCGAGGCGGAGGCCGAGGAAGCGCCCAGGAAGGAGAAGGCCAGGCAACCCAAGGCGCCGGACAAGCCGCTCGACCCCGAGGTCGCCGCAGTCGTCGAGGAGGGGCACATGGCCATCAAGGAGATGGGCCGTCTCTACGGCTCCATACAGTCGCCGGAGGTGCGCGAGCGGATAAACGAGCTGATGCGCATTTCGGACAAGATCATCCAGGACGCCGTGGACGACCCGTCCGACGTGCCGGAAATACGCAAGTTCCTCGACTACTACCTGCCCACCACCATAAAGCTGCTCAACGCCTACGACCGCATGAGCGGTCAGGGCATCGAGGGCGAGAACCTGTCCCGGAGCATGAACAGCATAGAGGAGATGCTCGACACGGCCGTGGACGCCTTCAAGAAGCAGCTCGACAGCCTGTTTGAAGACCAGGCTCTGGACATAGAGACGGACATCTCCGTCATGAACCGTATGCTTGAGCGCGAGGGGCTGACCGGAGACGACGAGCAGGACACCATCATCAAGGCCGCACGCGGCACGCAGACTCAAGCCCAGGACAAGTAAACCGGAAAGGATTTGGACAAAATGGACGAAAACAAGGAGTTCATCCCCTCACTGACTCTCGACCCCAACGCGACGGCGACCCAGGCCGCCCCCGATTTGACGTTTGAGGAGCCCACGGCTGAGGCGGTAGCCCCCGCTAAGCAGGAGATCCCGCCGGAGAAGCTGGAGTTTGAGCGGCTCTCCCCCGCCGAGCAGGCCGCAGTGCGCGACTTCGCCGGGCAGATAGACGTCACGAACAGCGAGCAGATACTCAACTACGGCTCCGCCGCGCAGAAGAACATCGCCGATTTCTCCGGCGCCGCGCTGGGCAAGGTGCGCACCAAGGACATGGGCGAGATCGGCGAGGAGCTGTCGAACCTCGTCATTCAGCTCCAGGGTCTGGACTTTGACGAGAGCGAAAAGAAGGGCTTCCTCGGCTTCTTCAAAAAGCAGCGCCAGAGCATAGCCGCGCTCAAAGCCCAGTACGACCAGGCCGAGGACAACGTCGACAAGATAACGGCAGAGCTTGAAAAGCACGAAGTCACGCTGATGAAGGACATCGCGATGATGGACAAGATGTACGAGAAGAATCAGCAGTACTACAAGGAGCTGACCATGTACATCCTCGCCGGCAAGCTCAAGTGCAAGGAGCTGCGCGAGACCGAGCTGCCCAAGCTCCAGGCCACCGCCCGGGAGACCGGCAAGGCCGAGGACGCCCAGGCCGCCAACGACTTTGCCAACATGATTGGCCGCTTCGAGAAAAAGCTGCACGACCTGGAGCTGACGCGCATGGTGTCCATCCAGATGGCGCCGCAGATACGCATGATACAGTCCAACGACTCCGTCATGGCGGAGAAGATCCGCTCCTCCATCGTGAACACCATCCCGCTGTGGAAAAGTCAGATGGTCATGGCGCTGACGCTGCACCACAGCCAGCAGGCCATGGAGGCGCAGCGCAACGTCAACGACGTAACCAACCGCCTGCTGCAGCAGAACGCCGAGAAGCTGCACCAGGGCAGCGTGGAGATCGCCCGCGAGGCCGAGCGTGGCATCGTGGACATAGAGACGCTGCAAAAGACGAATCAGGAGCTGATATCCACTCTGGAGGAGGTTCGCCAGATCCAGGCCGACGGCGCCGCCAAGCGCGCCGAGGCCGAAATCGAGCTTGGCCGCATCGAGGGCGAGCTGAAGCAGAAGCTGCTTGAACTGAGAGGTTGACGCTTGTAAATGAACTTTTTTAAAAAACCCGTAGTTGCAATCATACTGGCCGTGATACTGTGCTCAAGCATACTCATGGTCAACACCCAGGCCAAGCTGGGCAACGAGATAGACGCCGTTGAGGACGCCTTCTTCACCAACGTCGAGGGACAGCGCAGCATTTACACCCGCCTGCTGGAAAAGCTCCAGGCCGTCAACGGCGTGTGGACCATACTCAACCGCTATGACAGCGAGGCGGCGCAATCCCTCGCCGACGAGCAGGACTACCTGCAGTGGGCGTGCGACAGCGCGTCCATAAACAGCATGTTCTACGCCAACGAAGACCTCGACGCCGAGTTCAACCGCGCCCTGCGCACGCTGGAGGGCTGCGAGCTGACCGAGGACGAACAGGCCGACCTCGACAGCTATACCGAAACGTACAACGGCGCGCAGAAGATGATAGAGGAAAACAACTACAACAGCCAGGTGCTGGACTTCACGCGCTCTACCTACAACAAGTTCCCGACCCGGGAGCTGGCCACTTTCGCGGGCGTCTATCCCCCCGACACGTTTAGCTGATGCCCATGAAGAAGTGTTTTTCGGCGCTTCTGGCGCTTGTACTTGTGTTCACCCTCGCCACGGGCGCGCTGGCCAGCGGTGCGCTGGAGCCGAGCGAGGACTTCTACGTGAACGATCAGGCCGGCACGCTCTCCGAGAGCACGAAGGAGCTTATACTCAACGCCTCCGGCCCGCTGGAGCAGGAGTGCGACGGCGCGCAGATAGTCGTCGTCACGATAAACTACCTGCCCGGCGGCTATGACAGCGAGCAGTACGCCTGGCAGCTGTTCAACGACTGGGGCGTCGGAAGCGACAGCGCCAACAACGGCATGCTGCTGCTCCACGTGGTGCAGGAGGACAGGGGCTGGCTGGCCGTAGGCCAGGGTCTGACCAACCAGATCTCCACCAGTGAGATCAACGCCATGCTGGACGAGTACTTCTGGCCGCTCTCCGACGCCGGGCAGTATGACGAGGCCGTGGCATCGCTCTTTCCGCACCTCATAGACGTCTATGAGGAGATATACGACGTCGAGCTGTACGGCGGAACCTCGGACACACAGACCGGCTCCGACCCGGGCGGCTACTACGACGACGGCTATTATGACGACTACTACGACGGATATTACGACGGCTACTATGACCGCAGCAGCTCGGCATTTTCCGTGCTTATAACCGTGGCGGTGGGGCTGATAGTGCTGTTCGTCGTCTTCGGTTCGGTCGGCTCGGCGAGGCGCAGGCGTTACGGCGGCGTGCCGCTGTTCTTCTTCTGCGGCGGTCCGAGAGGCCCGCGTCCCCCCAGAGGTCCTCGCCCGCCCCACGGCCCGGGACCGCGCCCGCCCAGAGGCGGCGGCTTCGGCGGCGGAGGTTTTGGAGGAGGCGGCTTCGGAGGAGGCGGCTTCCGTGGCGGCGGCTTCGGTGGAGGCGGCCGCGCCGGCGGCGGTGGCGGCCGGAGATAAATAAAGCGCCCGGCGTTCGGGCTATCAAAAACTAAAATACCCTCTGATGCAGTAGTTTGCCTGCATCAGAGGGTATTTCATTACACATGCGTTCAAGCGCCGCTCTAAACTCAGGCTGCGGCGCCGGAAGGCGCATGAGCGCCCTGGGTGATTTCATAGTTGATGTTTACTATTCCTCCATCTCTACCAGTCACTACTTTGAACACGTATTCCGTATCTCCGCCCCACAAGCCCTGCGTCACTTCCGCATAAATATTGCCCTGGTCGCCTGGCTTGAAGGTTTTGGAACTGTTACCGTTGATGGTCGCCACAACGTCATTAGGACCTTTGTTTTCAATATACAGATTAACGTATTTACCTCTGCCCATATCCAGATTGTAGGCCGCATTAAGCCCAGTATTATTGCTGATATTGCCGCTGTCAATCACTGCGCCAACCGGCGTTGTCTCCTCAGCTCCCGCAGCGTCTTTAGAAGCGTCGTTATCTTTCACCTGTGTTGAACAGGATGAGGTGACAAAGATTACGCAGACAACAGCGGTTGCCAACAGTGCAGAAAGTACTGATTTTTTCATGTAGATTCTCTCCAATTTAAACTTTGCGAGCGAGGCTAAAGCTTTGGAGGCGACGCATAGGCTCCGCCTCCACGCTTAAACTTGATGTTTCCTGAATGGGCTTTATTCCGCCGGCCGCTTATTTTTCGCGTCGATCAGTTCAGCGGCAGCCTTATCTCAGCCTTGAAGAGATCTCCGTCCACGCTCAGGCTGAACTTGCCGTGCATGAGGTTCACAAGGCTCTGGGCGATGTTAAGCCCTAAGCCGCTGCCCTCAGTGTGGCGTGAGCTGTCGCCGCGCACGAAGCGCTCCATAAGCTCGTCGGCGGAGACGTTGAGCGGGTCACGGGAGATATTCTTTATGGAGATGACCGCTTCATTTCCCTCTATGCCGGCGTCAATATAGACGCGCGTACCGGCGAGGGCGTACTTGCAGACGTTATTGAAGAGGTTATCCAGCACGCGCCAGAGCAGCCTTCCGTCGGCCATAGCGCGCGGCGCTTCATCAGGGATGTTCACGATGACCGTGAGGTTCCCCTGCTCCATGCGCCGTCCGTACTCGGCGAGGCTCTGCTCGATTATCTCGCGCGTATTCGTGCGCTCGAGGTTAACGTTCATGTTGCCCGTGGACGCCTTGCTCGCCTCAACGAGATCCTCGGTGAGCTTCTTGAGGCGCTTGCTCTGACGGTCGAGCACCTCTAGGTACTCAGACTCCTGCTCGGGAGTGTGCGGCTTTTGGAGCAAATCCACATAGTTGACGATGCTGGTCAGCGGCGTCTTGATGTCGTGGCTGACGTTGGTAATTAGCTCGGTCTTGAGCCGCTCGGACTTCATGCGCTGCTCGACCGCCGCGGCCATGCCGTCGCCGATGGAGTTGAGGTTCTCAGCGTGCTTTTTGAACTCCCAGTACATTTGCTGTGTGTCTATCTTCTCGTCGATCTCACCTCTGGCCATGCGCTCGCCCGCCGCCTTGAGCGTCTTCATCTGCCACGCGCCGAAGCACAGCGCAACGAACAGCGCAACGTTGTACACGATTGCGATTAAAACCGCCAGGCCATCATAGTAACCGTAACCGAAGGCCAGCGCGCAGAAGAACAGTTCCAACACAATCGCTATACCGGCTATCAGCGCCGTGCGCGGGACTATGGGTATCTTCCTCGTCATGTACCATATCCAGCCGCAGAAGCGCTTGACCAGACTCCAGCACCACTTGACGGCACGCCAGCAGAGCCTGCACACCCAGCATATAAGCGTGTTGCGCCACCAGATGCCTCCGCCCAGCTTCACGCGGGTCGCGAGAGAGAGGAACGGCGCGAGGGCGACGACATAAGCGATGTACCAGATTACGCACGAGGACACGGCGAATATCACGGCGGGCTCGGAGTAGACGAACATGCCGTAGGTGATGGGCACGAGGGCGTAGACGTAGGCGACAATTATCAGCACTCCCAGCGCGCAGCATATCGCGGCGTAGACATCCAGCGGGATTTTGTCCATTACCAGCGGCACGACATCGTCGCGTCCGTTCCTGCGCCCCGCTCCGCACATGAGGAACGCCGCGCAGGCAATAAGCCCGAGCGCGCCGATGATTATAAGCGGCACGGCCCAGCTAGAAAGGTTATATATGATGTTCATAAGCCCGACGGCGTATTCGTATTCGCTGCGGCTTATCACATCAGTGCCCAATTCGTCATCCAGCGTGGCTGTAAATTCCCCCGCGCTCGAAAAACGCCACAGGTTGTCATAGCTCAGCAGCGCTTCAAACACGCCGAGCACCAACGTCGCGAAGAATATGAGCATGAGCACATAGACTATAGCCTTGACCCAGGCCATGCGGCTTATATACTGCCTGCCCGTTTTCGGCTTTTTTGCTTTTTTCTCTTTTCTGAGCCTCTCCGGCTCCGGCTTCTGCTCTGTTTCTACCCTGTCAAGACTTTCATTCATTTCCTGGCCTCCATTTTGTACCCCTGGCCCCAGACAACTTTCAGGTATCTCGGCTCGCTGGGGTTTATCTCGATCTTCTCGCGGAGGTGTCGGATGTGGACTGCGACGCTGCTCTCGTTGCCGAGGGCGTTCTCGTTCCAGACGCGCTCGTATATCTGGCCGGAGGAGAACACGCGGTTGGGGTTGCGCATCAGCAGGTGCAGTATGTTGTACTCGATGGGCGTCAGATTCACCGGCTCGCCGTCTACCATCACGGACTTCTCAGCGTCGTTCAGCTCGATGCCGCCGATGCTGAGCACGTCCTTTACCGGCTCCGGCTTGAGCTGCCCGCCGAGGCGCATATAGCGCCGCAGGTGGCTGCGCACTCTCGCCTGTACTTCCACGGGGTCGAAGGGCTTCGTCACGTAGTCGTCGGCTCCGACGTTCAGACCCAGGACTTTGTCGCTCAGCTCGCTCTTGGCCGTGAGGAAGATAACGGGGATGTTGTACTCCTCTCGCAGCTTCACGGTCGCGGCTATGCCGTCCATCTCCGGCATCATGATGTCCATCAGCACGAGGTCTATGTTGTTCTGACGTATGCAGTCCAGCGCCTCGCGGCCGGTCGAGGCGGTGTAAAGCGTGTAGTCCTCGTTAGTGAGATAGATCTTCAGCGCCGCAACAATGTCCGGATCGTCGTCGCATATGAGTATCTTTGCCATGTCCTTCACCTCGTGTTTATTATACGCTCAGTGCCGTTTAAGAAAAAAGACGCCTAAAGTTTAAAATCTGTTTAAGATGCCGCCCGGTCTTTAAAAAATGCGGAATAACCCCACGAATCCTGTAGAGTTATTCCGCTGATCCCTGCGTCAGGATATGAACATCGCATCGCCGAACGAGAAGAAGCGATAGCGCTCCCTGACCGCCTCGGCATAGGCGTTCAGCACGTGCTCGCGTCCGGCGAAGGCGGAGACGAGCATGACAAGCGTGCTCTCGGGCAGGTGGAAGTTCGTCACAAGCGCGTCCATGCACTTGAATTCATAGCCGGGGTAGATGAAGATGTTCGTCCAGCCGCTGGTCGGCTCCATGCTGCCGTCGGGCTTGGCGAAGCTCTCGACCGTGCGGCAGGAGGTCGTGCCCACGCAGACCACTCGCCCGCCCGCGGCCTTTGTCTCGTTTATGATGCGCGCGGTCTCCTCGGGCATTATGCAAAACTCGCTGTGCATGTCGTGGTCTTCTATCTCGTCCTCCTTGACGGGGCGGAAGGTGCCCAGTCCGACGTGGAGGGTGACAAAGCACTCGCGCACGCCCTTGGCCGCTATCTTGTCAAGCAGCTCCCTGGTGAAGTGCAGTCCCGCCGTCGGCGCGGCGGCGGAGCCGAGCTCGCGCGAATACACCGTCTGATAGCGCTCGGCGTCCTGAAGCTCTTCCTTGATATAGGGCGGCAGGGGCATCTTGCCCAGGTGCTCGAGTATTTCGAGGAAAATGCCGTCGTAGTTGAACTGTATTATGCGGTTGCCGCCCTCTGCCACGCTGAGCACTTCGGCGGTCAGCTCGCCGCCGCCGAAGCTCAGGTGCGTGCCGGGCTTGGTCTTGCGTCCCGGGCGCGTGAGGCACTCCCACTGTCCGCCGCCCAGGTCGCGCAGCAGCAGCACTTCCACCGCGCCGCCCGTCTCGCGGCTGCCCAGCAGCCTGGCGGGCAGGACGCGCGAGTCGTTCATGACCAGGCAGTCGCCGGGGTTTAGCATATCCGCCAGGTCGGTGAACACGCGGTGGGTGATCTCGCCGCTGTACCTGTCCAGGCACATCAGGCGTGAGGAGTCGCGCTTTTCCAGCGGGGTCTGGGCGATAAGCTCCTCGGGCAGGTCAAAGTAAAAATCCGATTTCTTCATTTCACACCTCAACGCACTACTCCGCGCGAAAGCTCGACGCCGGTGTAGTAGAAGTTGATAATCTGGTCAAAGGTAAAGCCGTAGGTGTCGGCCATGGCATAGGCGCCGTACTGGCTCATGCCCAGGCTGTGTCCCCATCCGCCGCCGGTGAAGGTGAAGCCGCCGGAGGCTTCGGAGACGTCAAAGTGTATGCTGTTCAGCCCCAGCACCGCAGTGACGAGGTTGTAGCACTCGCTGCGGCGGAACGTGGCCGTGCGCCCGTCGGAGTCGGTCATGGTCAGGCCTATCACGTTCCCGCTGCCGGACAGCTCAAGCTCCACGTCCGTGACATTTGAAAGCGCGTAGCCGTACCTGTTCGCCGCCGAGGCGAGCTGCGAGCCGGTCACGGTCTTCGTCCAGCTGCTGTTGGCGTTCAGGCTGTTGGACGCGGCCTCGTACGGGTCGACCTTGCCCACGAGGTAGGGCACGGCAGAGTACATGACGTTCTCGCTGTTCTCGGTGGCTCCGCCGTTGGACGAGCAGTACAGCGCGTCTATCGCCTTGCCGTCATAGGTTATGTACAGCCCCTCCGTCGCCTCGACGGCCGCGTCCGTGCCCGATGTGGAGGCGTTGGTGCCGCGGTAGACTTGGCTGTAGGTGTCGTTGGTCACGTCGCAGTTGTAGGTGCTCAGGGCGTTGAAGCGGCTGACAACGTATGTACGCGCGCACATAGCCTGCGCCTTCAGGGCTTCCAGCGGCCATCCGTCGCTCATCTCATATGGGAGGACACCCTTGACATAGTCCTCTATGTCCACCACGTTCACGACGGTCAGCCGCTCGCCGTCGCGCCGCGTGTACTCAAAGCCGCCGCGGTAGGTATAGCCGCGGAACCAGGTGAGCGCGTCGCCGCGCGTGCTGCGCGGCTCGACCGCCAGGCTGTGCTGGCTGCCGCAGTCGAACTCGAACAGTATGGACGCGTCCTCGGTTCTGGTTACCACCACGCAGCGGTCGCTGGCGGTGTATACCTCGCCGTAGCCGCCGGCGGCGTCCAGCGCGAGCTGCGCCTCGCCCGCCGTCTCAAACTCGCCGTAGAGGGCGTAGAAGCGGCCGTTATAGTACGCGGGGAAGCCGTCGGAATACTCGCTCGCCGACAAGAACGCCTCGTCATAGGTGGAGTACGTGCCGGGCAGGCGTATGTGATAGCAGCCCACGGCGCCGCCGCCGGTGGAGGTGTTGCGGTCTATGACCATCGTTATCTCGGTCTCGTCCGTGCCGCCGAGTGCGTGGAACTCGCGCTCCGGGTCATAGTAGCCGAAGTCGTAGCCGCTGCCGACCTCGTTTTCAAGGTTCGCGTAATCCAGCGTGGGGTTGCGCACGCTGCTCTCGTCCGCGTAGTAGTAGAGCGCGACGCGCACCTTGTCGTAGGGCAGCTCCAGCGTGCCGGTGACCTCCAGGTGCTCGGGGTCGCCCTCCGGCACGGAGGCGCCGCTGCCGAGCTGTGCAAGGCCGTTTGCGGTCATGACATACTGCCCAGAGCCGCTAAGCTGCGTCACTCCGCCGGAACCGAGGGCGTACATGCCGTCCAGCGTACCGGGCTGGGGCGAACCGTTTATATACACCTCGTCGCCGGACGCCAGCGCCCCGACGGCGCCCAGGCTGAGCGCAAGAGCAGCCGCGAGCGCGGCCGCCAGTATATTCTTCCGATATTTCCCTGTCTTCATACTTCCACCTTTGGATGTTTTCATTTTGACGATTTATTGACTGAAAGCGCGTTGGGTGATAATATAAGTAGAAAGCCGGACGCATCGTCAGCAATCGACAAATTTACATCCATTATAGTAGCTGACGGCCGCAATTGCAAGCACGGCTTGTACCGGCATTATTCAGCACACATACGAATACTCTTATCGTATGGCGAAAGGAAGGTCTTGCAATGGAAAAACTTAAAGTAGGCGTCATTGGCGGCACCGGTATGGTGGGTCAGCGCTTTGTAACCCTTATAGCGAACCACCCCTGGTTCGAGCTGAAGGTCATCGCCGCGAGTAAGCGCAGCGCGGGCAAGACCTACGAGGAGGCCGTCTCCAAGCGTTGGGCGCTGGACGTCCCGATGCCCGAGTGCGCAAAGAGTATCGTCATCAAGGACGCCTCGGACGTGGCTTCCGTCGCCGGCGAGGTGGACTTCGTCTTCTCCGCCGTGGACATGAAGAAGGAGGAGATACTTGCGCTCGAGGAGGAGTACGCCAGGAGCGAGACTCCGGTCGTCTCCAACAACAGCGCCAACCGCTGGACCCCGGACGTGCCGATGGTCATCCCAGAGATAAACCCTGAGCACCTGGAGATCATCCCCGCGCAGAAAAAGCGCCTGGGCACCACGCGCGGCTTCATCGCCGTCAAGAGCAACTGCTCCATCCAGAGCTACGTCCCCGCCCTCTCACCGCTGAGGCTGGAGTACGGGCTGAACAAGATCCTCGTCTGCACCTATCAGGCCATCTCCGGCGCAGGAAAGACCTTCGAGACCTGGCCTGAAATGGTCGACAACGTCATCCCCTACATCGGCGGCGAGGAGGAAAAGAGCGAGCAGGAGCCCATGAAGGTCTGGGGCAGGGTCGACGGCGACCACATCGCCAACGCCGAGAAGCCGGCCATCACCGCGCAGTGCCTGCGCGTCCCCGCCTCCAACGGCCACATGGCCGCCGTGTTCTGCTCCTTTGACAAGACGCCGTCCATGGACGAGATGAAGGCCGTCTGGGCGGCCTACAAGGGCAGGCCGCAGGAGCTGAAGCTCCCCAGCGCGCCGGAGCAGTTCCTCAAATACTATGAGGAGCCCGACCGTCCCCAGACGCGCCTCGACCGCATGAACGAGGGCGGGATGCAGATCTCCATCGGCCGCCTTCGCCCCGACACGCAGTACGACTACAAGTTCGTCTGCCTGAGCCACAACACCCTGCGCGGCGCCGCCGGCGGAGCGGTGGAGCTGGCCGAGCTGCTGGCCGCCGAGGGCTACATCACCAAAAAGTAAAAGTCCGAGACCGTCCCCGCCGCCCGCAGACGGGCGTCCGGGGGACGGAGAACATACTTCATCAAACTGAGAAGGAGGATAAGCAATCATGGCCAAGACACCTATATTCACCGGCTCGTGCACAGCCATCGTCACGCCGTTTACCGAGACCGGGGTAGATTACGCCAAGTACGCCGAGCTCATTGACTTCCAGTACGCCGGCGGAACCAGCGCGATACTGGTCTGTGGAACCACGGGTGAAAACCCCACGCACACCGAGGAAGAACACAACAAGCTTGTAGAACTCACGGTCGAAAAGTGCGCCGGGCGCATGAAGGTCATAGCGGGCGTCGGCTCGTACAACACCGAGCACGCGCTTGAGCAGGCCAAACAGGCCGAGGCCGCCGGAGCCGACGGCATCCTCATGGTCACGCCCTATTACAACAAGTCCACGCAGAAGGGTCTCATCGAGCACTTCACGTATGTCGCCGACCGCGTGAACGTACCCATGATACTGTACAACGTCCCCTCTCGCACCGGCATCGGCATCAAACCCGCCACGTACAAGGCGCTCAGCCAGCACCCGAACATCAACGGCGTCAAGGAGGCCAGCGGCAACATAGGCGAGTACTCGCTCACGCGCAGCATGTGCGGCGACGACCTCGTGTTCTGGTCCGGCAACGACTCCGACACCGTGGCCATGATGGCGCTCGGCGCGGTAGGCGTCATCTCCGTCGCCTCCAACATCATCCCGGCCGACGTCGCCAAGCTCTGCGAGCTGTGTCTCGCCGGCGACTTCAAGGCCGCCACGCAGCACTATTTCAAGCTGGCCGACTTCTTTGACAAGCTGTTCATAGAGACGAACCCCATCCCGGTCAAGACCGCGATGAACCTCGCCGGAATGAACGTCGGCAAGCTCCGCCTCCCGCTGGTCGACATGGCCGAGGACACCAAGGCCAAGCTTATCGAGAGCATGCACGGCGTCGGTCTGAAGACCGTATAAGGCGAGGGCGCGGCTATGCTAAAGATAATCGTCTCAGGCTGCAACGGCCACATGGGGCAGAGCGTGGTAAACCTCTGCTCCGGTATGGACGACGTGGAGATACCCTGCGGCTTCAACCGCACGCCGCTTGAGAAAAACGGCTTCCCCGTCTACTCTGTCCCCGGCGACTACGCCGGAGAGGCCGACGTGGTCATAGATTTCTCCAACCCCGCCAACCTCACGGCGCTGCTGGAATACTGCGTCAGCCGTCAGATACCCGCCGTGCTGTGCACCACCGGTTACTCCGAGCAGCAGTTCGCGGAGATCGAGGAGGCGGGAAAGAAAGTGCCGCTGTTCAAAAGCGGCAACATGTCCCTCGGCATAAACCTCATGATGCGCCTGGTGCGCAAGGCCGCGGCGGTCCTGGGCGAGAACTTCGACGTGGAGATACTCGAGCGGCACCACAACCGCAAGCTCGACGCGCCGAGCGGCACCGCCCTCATGCTGGCCGACGCCGCCGCCGAGGCTCTGCCCTATCAGCCGGAGTACGTATACGAGCGGCACAGCGTCAGGCAGAAGCGCCGCCGCGAGGAGATAGGCATCTCGTCCATACGCGGAGGAACCATAGTCGGCGAGCACGAGGTGATTTTTGCCGGCACCGACGAGGTGTTCACTCTCCGTCACGAGGCGCTCAGCCGCGAGGTGTTCGCCTCCGGCGCCATCGCCGCCGCGAAGTACATCGCCTCCGTCAAGGAGCCGGGCATCTACGACATGGACGACCTGCTCGGAGATATTTGAGAATACGGATACAACAGCAAAAAGCGGACCGGAGATTTACTCCTGTCCGCTTTTTGATTACTCCTGCCTTTTTCTCACGGGTATCCAGACCTCGTAGGCGGTGTTTTCAGGGTTCGGCTCGAAGTACACCTCGATGTCGGGACCATTTGTAAACTCATAGCCGGAGGTTGGCAGCCACTCCGTCACTATGCGCCCTTCCAGCTCCTGAATTGACTTCCCCGTCCCGGAGCCGGGGAACACAGCCCAGGTGCAGCCCGGGACGACATACTCCTCCAGCGCGTCGTCGATTTCGGCGGCGGACGAGACCGCTATATAGTAGCGCCACTCCTCGCCGTCTGTGCACACGCTCACGCCCAGGACTCCGCGCGGCTCGCCGTTCATCAGCGAGACGATTTTTTCTATCGTGCCGTCCTCGACCGCGCCCTGCCACATCTGCGGCACCTCCGCAAAGTTGCGCTCGATCTCCCGGCTCAGCGGGAAGGACTTTCCGACGATGCGAAACGCCTTCCCCGTCTCTATACGGTAGTTCATTTCCTCCACTCCCTTGACGGTGACTTTGATGGTTATTGGGGGAAACGACTTTATCGGGACGCCCTCGCCCCTGACCGCGGACGGGCTGACGCCGTGGACGGAATGAAACGCCCTGTTGAACGCGGTCGGCGAGGCGTAGCCGTACTTAGCCGCCACGTCTATTATCTTCGCCTCCCCGCCCTGTATGTCCACCGCCGCAAGCGACATCTTCCTCCTGCGGATATACTCGGACAGGGGCACGCCGGCGATATAGTTGAACATCCTCTGGAAGTGGTACGCGGAGCAGCAGGCGATTTGGCCGAGCTTCTCGTACTCTATCTCGCCGGTCAGGTTGTCTTCAATGTAGCGCACGGCTTCGTTCAGCCTGTCGATCCAGTCCATAGCCGCTCCCCCTTTTGCAATTACATTTTATCAGCCCGCCGAGGGCTTGTCCTCTCTTTTCCTGCACCAAAAAGCGAGCTTGGCACTGCTCACATAACGGAGAAACGGCACAGCGTGGCTGTGCCGTTTGCCGTAGGTAAGGTACCAGATACTTCTTTCTTTTATTTATTCAGTGAAGAGCGCAAATCATGTATTTTCCCGAACCAATTTTACATATTCTCCAACACTTCAACAGCGCCGATATTCACGGCGGTGAAACCCCGGTACACTACGCGGTAGTCTATGCCGGCGCCGTTGGAGCCGGACGAGGAGCTGTCCTCGGGCAGGCTCTCAGGGTCGTCCGGAGGCGGAGTTGCCACGGTGTGCGTCCGCGCGGGGCTGGGGTCGGTGTTCCCTGCCGGCTGTCCGCAGGCCGTAAGCAGCAGCGCCGCCGCGAGGGCTATGGCCGCCGGTATCAAAAAACGCCTGTGTTTCATTACGCCACCTCCTTGTGGGTTCGCATATTGGACGAACCGGGCGGCGGCGATGTTCCCGCTCACAGGCAGAGGCGGAATATCTCCTCCACTTCCCCCCTGCCTATCGGCACGATGGCCGGGAAGGTGACCGAGCCTCCTGCGGTACACTTGCCGCTCATGGTGGGGATGTCGGCCTCGGTCAGACCAAGGTCGCCGAGCGTGCTCGGCATACCCAGGCTTTCGAAATACGCTCTCGTGGCCTCGATGCCGGACTGGATGGTGCGTTCCGGGTGCTCAAAGTCCGGCTCTATGCCCCAGATCTGCACTGCGTAGCGCATCAGCCGCTGCCCGGCGGCGCCGTGTCCGGCGAGGAACTGGAGGTAGGCCGGCCAGACCACCGCAAGCCCCGCTCCGTGGGCGATGCCGTCGTCCAGGCCGCTCATTTCGTGCTCGAGCTTGTGCGCCCACATGCCGCAGTCGCGCCCGGCGCCCATCAGACCGTTGTGCGAAAGGCTGCCCGCAAGCATGAGCGTAGCCCGAGCCTCGTAGTCGTCCGGTACATTGTACGCACGCTTTCCCGCGTCTATGACCGCGCGGAGCAGCCCCTCGCTGAGGTTGTCCACAAGGGCGTTGTCCGTATTGCGGCACATGTAGCGCTCCATCGTGTGCGACATGATGTCCACGACACCGCAGGCCGTCTGGTACGGCGGCAATGTGATGGTCAGCTCGGGGTCCATTATGGCGAAGTCCGGGCGGTTCAAATCGCTGCTGTAGCCGCGCTTGAGCCCGTCGCAGGTCAAAACGGCGCTGTTGCTGGTCTCGCTGCCCGTGGCCGCGATCGTCAGCACCACTCCCAGCGGGACGCGCCCGGCGGGCACGGCGCGCTTCATGGTAACGTCCCACGGCTCAAAGTCCGCGTGCACGCAATAGGCCGCCATCTTGGCGGAGTCTATCACGCTGCCGCCGCCGACGGCCAGGAGCATGTCGCAGCCGTTTTCCCGGGCAAACCTGGCCGTGTAGGCCGAGAACTCAGCCGTGGGATTCGGCTGGACGCCGCCCAGCTCGGCGAAGTCAAGCCCCGCGCCGCGCAGGCTGCGCTCCACCCTCTCCAGCAGTCCGCTTCGCACCGCGCTGCCGCCGCCGTAGCAGATAAGCGGCTTCTTCACGCCCAGCTCGCGCACGGCCGCGCCCGTGTCGTCCGCACGGCCGCGGCCGAAGTATATCTTTGTAGGGGTATGCAGGTCAAAGTTGAGCATGTCTCTCCTCCGTCGTATCAGCGCACACTCTCCTCGCGTCCGGCGAGGCAGGCGCAATGGCCGCTCAGGCGCGTCACCGCCGGTATGAGCAGCCCGCCCACCACGTTGCCGAGCGTATTTACAAGGATGAACACAAACGGATCAGTCATTCCCGCACCGGCTCCGAACCAGGCTCCGGCCGCAGTGAAGTAGTACATGTTGGCTATGCAGTGCTCAAAGCCGCACACGACGAACACGGTCACGCCGAAGAACACCGCGAGGTATTTCCCCAGCTCGTGCGGTATGGAGCGATAGCCCTCTACGGCTATGTAGATGAGTATATTGCAGAATATGGCGAGAACAAACACGCTTAACAGGCTGTCGCCCAGCTTGGTCGCCGCCAGAGCCTGCGCTCGCTCCACCACGCCGGTCAGGCGCGTGAGGCGCACGAGCGCCCCTCCGGCGGCGGCTCCGGCGAAGTTGGACAGCCACACCACGGCGAGGAAGCCGATATATCGCCAGCCCTTGCCGAACGAATAGCAGACCTTGCCCGTGAACAGGTTCCAGCCGAAGGAACATATGGCGAACAGACCGACCGTGAACATCAGCGCCCCGGCCATGGTGCTCTCCAGCGACAAATAGGCCGTGGATCCCAGCGTTATGACCAGCCCGGCCAGGAAGCCCAGCAGCGCGTCAGACAGCAGCTTCATAGCGCACCGCCCGCCGCCAGCACAACGTGCCTTGCAAGTATGGCTGTGGTCACACTGCCAACTCCGGCCGGCACGGGACTTATGGCTCCGACTATCGGCTGCACCGAGTCAAACTCCACGTCGCCCACCAGTCTGCCCTTGGCCTCGGAGTAGTTTATGCCCACGTCCACGACCACCTGCCCGGGCGCGAAGTAGCGCGCGTCCAAGGCCTCGGCCTGGCCAAGCGCGGCGACAACTATGTCCGCGCCGCGCGTGAGCTGCTCCAGATCGCGCGTCCTGGAGTGGCACACGGTGACGGTGGCGTCGGCGCGCATGAGCAGCATGGAAACTGGTCGGCCTATAACCATGCTGCGGCCTACCACGACGGCTCTGCGCCCGGCAGGCTCCACGCCGTAGTGCTCCAGCAGCGCGATGACCGCCTCCGCCGTGCAGGGCGCGAAGCCCTCGCCGACGCCGGAGTAGACAGCGGCGGCGCTGCCCGTGGTGATGCCGTCCACGTCCTTTTCAATCATGAGCGCGTTGCACGCCTCGGTCTCGTCCAAATGCGGCGGCAGCGGGCGGAACATCAGCACGCCGTGCACGGAAAGGTCGGCGTTGAGCCGGGCTATCTGGGAGAGCAGTGCGCCCTGCATGACGTTCTCCGGCAGGGTGACAAGCCGGGTGTCTATGCCCAGCTTGGCGCAGCGCCTGACCGCCGCCTGTTCATAGGCCACGTCGTCAGGCCGCTCACCCACACGCAGGATCGCCAGCGCCGGCTTAACGCCGCGCAAACGCAGCTCGTCCACGGCTTTGGCGGTGCGCACATCCAGCGCATTGGCCACCGCAGCGCCCTTGAGAATCTCAGCCATCAGCTCAACCTCCCCGACACATCGTTGTATATCTCTTGTGAAAGCACGAAATATTTTTGGAGCAATTCGTTCGTTTCTGCGTTGATATTATCGGCAACCGCTCGATTTTTCATGCTTTTCGTATTGATTTTCACATTCAGCGCCGCAGACTCCATCGCCGCGCCGCACAGCGCGGCGGCGCAGCCGGCGTCGGATATGGCCAGAGCGCTGCCCTTGGCCGCGTACCCGGATATGAGTTCGAGCGCTTCGGCGCACTTTCGCATGATCTCCAGCGGCGCCTCCGCGGCCTTCAACAGCGCAGGCTCCATTATCTCGTCGCGCGCCGGGTCGTCCTTGGGGATGGAGTAGGCGCGGCTCAGCGGTGCGAACGCCTCGGCGTCGGCGTCCACGAGCGCGACGAATCCGGCTCGCAGTGCTTCCGCTTTGGCGTTCAGCTCCGCGATGTCCTTCTGCACGTCCGCGTACTTCTTCTTGCCGAGCGTGAGGCTGCCAACCATGTTGCCGAGCGCTATGCCCAGCGCGCCGCAGAGCGCCGCCGCGCCCCCTCCGCCCGGAGTGGGGGCGGAGGAAGCGAGCGCTTCCAGGAACTTGTCTATGTTCTTTTCCATCAGAACAGTCCCGTGATAACGCCGTTTTCGTCGACATCTATCTTTTCGGCGGCAGGCACCTTCGGCAGGCCGGGCATGGTCATAATATCGCCGGTGAGGGCTACGATGAAGCCCGCGCCCGCGCAGACCTTGAGGTTGCGCACCGTGACCGTGAAGCCTTTAGGCGCGCCGAGCAGCGACGGGTCGTCGGAGAACGAATACTGCGTCTTGGCCATGCAGATGGGCAGGTTGCCGAAGCCGAGGTCTTCAATCTGCTTTATCTGCTTTACCGCATTGCCTACGAGCTGTACGCCGTCGGCGTGGTAGATTTTCGTGCAGATGGCGGTCAGCTTGTCCATGATGCTGCTCTCAAGCTCGTAGCTCTGGTGGAAGTCGTTGGGCTGCTCGCAGAGACGCACGACCTCGGTGGCGAGAGCCTTGCCGCCTTCGCCGCCCTTGGCCCAGACTTCGCTGAGCGCGACGTTGACGCCGAGCTCGCGGCACTTTTCTTCCACCATGTCCAGCTCGGCCTTGGTGTCGGTCGGGAAGGCGTTGATAGCCACCACGCAGGGCAGGCCGAACACGTTCTTGATGTTGCTGACGTGCTGCAGGAGGTTCGGCAGACCCTTCTCAAGGGCGCCGAGGTTCTCGTTGTTCAGCTCGGCCTTAGGCACCCCGCCGTGGTACTTGAGCGCACGGACGGTGGCCACGATGACAACCGCGCTCGGCTTGAGGTTCGCCATGCGGCACTTGATGTCCAGGAACTTCTCCGCGCCCAGGTCGGCGGCGAAGCCGGCCTCGGTGACAACATAGTCCGCGCACTTGAGCGCCATGCGGGTGGCGGTGATGGAGTTGCAGCCGTGGGCGATGTTCGCAAACGGGCCGCCGTGGATGAAGGCGGGAGTGCCCTCAAGCGTCTGCACCAGATTCGGCTTGAGCGCGTCTTTGAGCAGCGCGGCCATCGCTCCCTCGGCCTTGAGGTCGTGAGCCGTGACCGGCTTGCCGTCGTAGGTGTAGCCAACGATTATGCGCGCCAAGCGCTGCTTTAGGTCGGTGATGTCGCTGGCCAGGCACAGCACGGCCATGACCTCGCTGGCAACGGTTATCTCGAAGCCGTCCTCGCGGGGCACGCCCTGCATCCTGCCGCCGAGGCCGTCGACGATGTGACGGAGCTGCCTGTCGTTCATGTCCACCGCGCGCTTCCATGTGATCTGCTTGGGGTCGATGCCGAGGGCGTTGCCCTGCTGGATGTGGTTATCCAGCATAGCGGCGAGGAGGTTGTTCGCCGCGCCTATGGCGTGGAAGTCGCCGGTGAAGTGCAGGTTGATGTCCTCCATGGGCACGACCTGGGCGTAGCCGCCGCCGGCCGCGCCGCCCTTTACGCCGAAAACGGGGCCGAGGCTCGGCTCGCGCAGGGCGACCATCGCGTTCTTGCCTATCTTGCGCAGGCCGTCGGTGAGGCCGACGCTGGTGGTGGTCTTGCCCTCGCCCGCGGGCGTGGGGGTAATCGCGGTCACAAGGATGAGCTTGCCGTCGGGCTTGTCCGCGTGGTTCCGCATGAATTTGTAGTCTATCTTCGCCTTGTAATTGCCGTAGAGCTCGAGGTATTCCTCCGGAATCCCCGCGCGCTCGGCTACGGCGGTTATCTTCTCCTTCTCACACGCCTGAGCGATCTCAATGTCGGTCTTGTATTCCATTGTCTCCTCCACATTAGCATAGTACGGGTGCTGACCCGCTGTCTCTCACTACTAATAATACAGTTTCGCCGCCGGTTGGTCAATAAAAAATGCACGGCGGCGCCGTGGCTCCTGCCCGCGGCGCGCCGTGCGCGTACACGTATATGCGATCTCAGTCCTCGTTCCCATCGCTCTGCCTGTAGCGGTCTATCATCGCCTGCACCTCGTCCCACTCGCTGCGCGAAAGCCTGCCGGTGCGCGCAAAGGCGTTTATGAACGCGCTCGCGGAGCCTTCAAAGCGGCTGTCGACCAGCTCGTCTATCTCCGCCGCCTGCGCCTCCTCCTTGGACACCAGCGACGTGACTATCGTGTTCTCGTTTTTGAGCACGCCCCGCTCGGACAGGCGCTTTATCACCGTATAGGTCGTGGACTGCTTCCAGCCCAGCTTCTCCTGGCACAGCGCCACAAGCTCGCCGCTTTTTATCGGCTCGTGCTCCCACAGTATAAGGCAGAAACGGTATTCGCTCTCAAAAATCTTGGGTGACGGCATATAAATCAGTCCTTACAGTGTAATGAAACAACTACAGTCTAGCGCAGTAGACTGTAGTTGTCAATAAATCTCGCAAAAATTTTCAGACGCACTGCGGATTGGGCTTGAAGCCGTTTGCGACGAACAGCAGCGCACGCAGTAAAAACTCCGGGACTCTCCCGCTTATCTGCATGGAGCGCAGCGGAGCCATAGCGCTGCTGGTGAGCATCATGCGGCACTCAGGCCGCCGCAGTCCGTCCCGGCCGTAGCCTATCCTGAAGGCCAGGATTATCGTGTTGTAGACCATGCGCATTATGACCGAGTGCTCGCGCATCTCGTGCGGAGTGTTGTTCATGGTGAAGAAGCCCTTTTGGGGCGTGTACGGCTCGTACTTCCGGCCGAGCAGCGCCTCCCAGGACGCCGTGTCCGGCTTTCCGGCAAGCGTGGCGTACCAGCTTCCGGCGAGCGGAGCCGGAGCCGTCTCCTCGCCCTCTGCGAATACCGCGGCGGAGAGCGGAAGCACAGCGCTGGAGCTGCCGACGCGGACGGTGTATTCCCCGGTCCGGACGCGCCAGCCGTCGCGCCAGAACGCAAAGCAGCGCTCGTCCAGCTCAAAGCTCACCACGGCGCTCTCACCGGGCTTGAGCGTCAGCTTTTTATAGCGTTTGAGCTCCAGCTCCGGCCTGCCGGAAGTGCCCTCCGGAGGCGAGACGTATAGCTGTACGACCTCGGGCGCGGCGACCGCGCCCACATTTTTCAGCTCCACGCTGACAGTCCGGCCTTCGACGCTGAGGTTTGAATACTCGTACTTCGTGTACCCCAGCCCGTGGCCGAACGGCCAGCGCACATGTACGCGCGCGCTGGAGTAATAGCGATAGCCGACGTACACGCCCTCCATGTACAGCGCGTCGCGGGTCTTGGAGTAGATCCCGCTCGAAGGGCAGTCGGAATAGCGCACGGGCCAGCTCTCGGCCAGGCGGCCTCCCGGGCAGGCTCTGCCGTAGATAACCTCGGCCACCGCCTCGCCGCCGGCCTGTCCGGGCAAGCCCATGTAAAGCACCGCGCGGACGCCGTCCGCCCAGGGGCACTCCACGGGCGAGCCGCAGAACAAAACCACACACGTGTTGGGATTTGCCTCGGCCACGGCCTCTATCATGCGGTTCATGCCGTCGGGCAGGCGCATATTGTCGCGGTCAAAGCCCTCGGATTCATAGGTGTCGGGCAGCCCGGCAAAGACTATGGCCGCGTCCGCCCCGGAGGCGGCGAGCCGCGCGTTGGAGAGCAACTCCGCATCCGTGTCCCCGTTGACGTCGCAGCCCTCGGAGTATACGGCGTATGGCAGATTGTCTATGGGCTGGGTGAGCCTGAGCGGGTTTATGTGGCTGGAGCCAGAGCCCTGGTAGCGGATGTCCCGCGCCATATGACCTATCACGGCCAGGCGCGTCCCGGGCTTGAGCGGGAGCATGTCTCCGTCGTTTTTCAAAAGCACCGCTCCGTCGCAGGCTGCGCGGCGAGCCAGCTCGTGGTGCGCGCCCACGTCGAACACGTGCGCGCCTGACAGGGCGCTGCGGGCGCGGCGAGCCATCGCCGCGACGCGGCTCGCGCTTTTATATATGTATTCGGCGGGCAGTTTACCGGTCTTGGCGGCCTTCAGTGCCGCCCTCTCGCCGAAGTGGTGTCCGCCGGGCATGTTCAGGTCGCAGCCGGCTCGGAACGCCGCAGTCCTGTCGTGCATGGCGCCCCAGTCGGTGACCACCATGCCGTCAAAGCCCCACTCGTCGCGGAGTATGTCCGTCAGCAGGCGGCGGCTGTCGCTGCAATACTCGCCGTTCACCTTGTTGTACGCGCACATGACAGAGCCGGGACGGCTCTCGCGGACGGCGATCTCGAACGCCGTCAGGTAAATCTCCCTCAATGTGCGCTCGTCGATAATGCTGTCGGAGATGAACCGCTCGCGCTCCTGCGAATTTGCCGCGTAGTGCTTCAGGCAGGCGCTGACGCCCGTGCCCTGCATCCCGCGTATGAACGCGGCGGCAAGCTTTCCGGAGAGGTACGGGTCTTCGCTGTAGTATTCAAAGTTACGTCCGCACAGCGGGCTGCGCTTTATATTGACGCCGGGGCCGAGCACCATCCCCACGCCGTGGCTCAAAGCTTCCTCGCCTATCGCACGGCCCACGTCCTCCAACAGAGCGTCGTTCCACGAGCCGGCCAGCGTCACCGCGGTCGGGAAGCACGTGGCCGGTCTGGCCGGATGGACGCCGAGCATGTCAAAGCCGCCGCCGTGCTCCTGCCTGCGCAGCCCGTGTGGGCCGTCGCACATGAACATGGACGGTATGTCATAGCGCTTCATTGAGCGCGTGTGCCAGAAGCCTGCGCCGGTACAAAGAGCCACGGCCTTTTTAAGCGGAAGCTCGCGCTGCTTTTCAGACTTTTTCACCTGCTCACACCTGCTTTCACGGGGCTTGTCCCCTGCGTCCGGCGGCGCGGTGACGGCTGCGCCGGAGCAGCGGCTTTGGAAGCATTATACCACATCCGTCAACCCATGCGCACAGATTTTCGGTAGACAAAATACGCCACGGCCGCGCTCAGAAGCTCGGTTATCCAGAAGGCGTGCCAGACCCCGTCCGCGCCGAAAATGCGCGACAGTATGAACGCAACGGGTATGATAATCAACACATACCGGCAAAGGGATATGACCAGCGAGGGCGTACCCTTGCCCAGACCCTCCAGGGCTCCGGAGCTGGTAACGCTCACCGACGAGATGATGAAGCCCGCGCTTATTATTCTCAGCGCCCTCTCTCCCGTGCTTATCGCGTCGGTCTCGCTGGCGAACAGCGACGTCAGCCAGTCCGGCACGGCCAGGAACAGCGCCGTGCCGAGCGCCATGATCGCCGCGGTCATTATGAGGACTATCCTGTATATCTTCTTGACGCGGCCGTACTCACCCGCGCCGTAGTTGTATCCGACCAGAGGGCGCATACCCTGGACGATGCCGTTTGCCGGCAGGTACAGGAAGGTCTGGAGCTTGTAGTATATGCCCAGCACCAGCACATAGGTCTGGGAATACGCGGCCAGGATGGCGTTGAGCGCGGAGATGAGCACACTGGGCAGAGCCAGGTTCAGCACGGCGGGGATGCCGATGGAATAGAGCCTCGCGACCATCCGGCCCTCCAGCCGGAACAGCTTGGGAGTGACGCGCACGCCTATCGGGGATGCCAAATACACTACCACATATATCGCAAAAGAGAGGGTCTGGCCTATGCCCGTCGCCAGCGCGGCGCCCTCTATGCCCATCTCCGGGAAGGGACCCCAGCCGAAAATCAAGACCGGGTCGAGTATAATGTTGGCCACGCAGCCCGCCATGAGGCTTATCATGGAGACGTTCATCTTGCCCGCGGCCTGGAACACCTTTTCAAAGCCGACGCCGAGGGAGACCATGACGCCGAACAGGAACACGATAGTCGAGTACCGCAGCGAGAGGTCTATCAGGTTTTCATCGTTGGTGTACATTCTCAGGAAGGACGGCATTATTACCAGACACACGGCCGAGAGCACCACGCCCTGGATGGCGGACAGCAGCATCCCCTGAGAGGCCGCCTTGTCGGCCTTCAGTTGCTCCTGCGCGCCCAGATGCAGGGCTATGACGGCGTTTATGCCCACGCCGAAGCCGATGCCCACGGCGTTTACGAAGTTTTGCAGCGGATACACCAGCGACAGTGCGGTCATGGCGTCGTCGCTTATCTGCGAGACATACCAGCTGTCAACGATGTTGTAGAGCGAGTTGACCAGCATGGACACCACCATAGGCAGCGCCATGGACACTATCAGCGGCAGCACCGGTCTTTCCTTCATGAATGTCTGTTCCATAAGATCCCCTTTCACGCAAAAAAGCCACGCGGCAAAGTGCCGCGTGGCGAAAAGCAGTCAAGACTTGACCGGGAAAAATCCACGGGATGGTTTTAACGGAGTGATTCTAACATATATGCTCACGCGCGTCAATAGAGAAATCAGTCGATGCGCTCCACGCGGTACCGGCCGTCGAACTCGACCACAGCGCGGATGGTCTCGTCGCTCACTTCCCCGTCCATGTACGCCTCGAGGAAGCCGTCTCGGTGCCAGCAGACGCGCGTCACGCCGTCTATCGAGGCGACCGCCGCCGCCAGGGACTGCTGTCCCTGCCTACAGCTGCACTCCGATACGCGGATGGCCTTGTAATCCAGCCGCTCCAGCTTGAAGATCACCGGTCTGGTGCCGTCGGAGCAGCAGCAGATCATGACGCGCTCGTCGTTCATCCAGCCGCGCATCACGCTCCCGCCCTGGAGCGCCGTGTATATGTATCGCGAAATCGCATCCCAGGCCTCGGAGCAGTGCGGCTTGCCCTCGGAGCCTGCCGCGCCGGTCTCCCCCTTCACCAGCGTGCCGGCGCCCATGTGCCAGAAGTCGTCGCGAGAGCCGTAGCGCTCGAACACGTACTCGTCCCCGACGCTGTAGCACGGACAGGCTCCCGCCTCCGGGTCGGCGCAGTAGCGGCTCTGCAGCTCCGGGTACAGCTTCTTGTCCAGCACTGTCATGCGACACTTGTGTTGCATTGTTATTTTCTCCCCAATCTTTAAAAGCTGGGTACATTATATCTCAGCGACCTCCGCTTTGTAAACCACACCGCCGCATTTTGTCCCGCATTTTCGACACGCCTGTCCCGTTTTCCCGCCGGTTTAAAACCGGCGGCGTCAACTTGCGCCCGGCTCGAAAATCAATGTGCACAATACACAAATTGCTATCCGTAATTTTCGCAATATAGTTGATTTTGACTGCCGCCGGCATTATAATGAAGGCATGTAATGGAATGACATTTGAGAAAGCAAGACTAAATATGTTGCTCGTCGAGAGCAAAGGGAAAGCTATGAATAACACGTGATAACGGATCATATCTAATGAAAACGGCAAAAGACCGTCGACGAAAGTCGACGGTCTTTTGGTTGGTCGGAGTGGCGAGACTTGAACTCGCGGCCTCATGGTCCCGAACCATGCGCGCTACCATCTGCGCTACACCCCGATGAAGCTTTCTTATTATAAGTGTTCCTGGCTCACTTGTCAAGAAATTCTTTCAAGAATGTATAAGCCCGTCCCGGGGAAAATATAATCTTCGTATGAAGGTCTCTCAGGCGAAAAACTTAAAAGTGCTGTGCGCCGCGGTCATCTTCCTGCTCATAACCGCCATAAAGCTGCTTTTCCCCGAGCAAACCGAGCCGGCGTGGCAGGCGCTGCACGAGCTTATCGCGCGCGACGTCGACTACATCTCCGTGTTCCGCGACGTCGGTCAGGCGCTCAGCTCCGACGGCACGGTGACCGAGGCGCTGATGCGTCTGACCGGGCAGAGCGAGCCGGAGGAGGAAGCCGCAAAGTACTACTCCCCCGGGACGGTGCAGGATCTGCGCGACGAGCTGACGGCGCTGCTGCCCAAGTCCACGCCCCGGGCGGATGCGGAACCGACGGCTGAGCCGACCGCCGAGCCTACGCCGGAGCCGACCGCCGTTCCCACGGAGGAGCCGGTGCCGGAGTCGGTCTCCGCGTTTTTGGAGCAGCAGGCTGAGTTCTCCGACTACGCCGTGCCCTCCAACGTGAGCTACAACTACCCCGAGCTTCCCTTCGGCTATGTCAGCCCGGTCGCGGGGATGACCAGCAGCGGCTTCGGCTACCGGCTGCATCCGCTGCGCAACGAGGTGCTGTTCCACTACGGCACAGACTTTGCGGCGTGGACTGGTACGGAGATACTCGCCTTCGCCGACGGCACGGTCGGCATGGTCGGCTGGGACGCGGGCTACGGCAACTATATAATAGTCCAGCACGCCGGAGGCTGGCGGACGCTCTACGCGCACTGCTCGGCGGTGTACGTCACAGGCGGGGACACCGTCACGGCCGGACAGTGCATCGGACTGGTCGGCGCGACCGGAAATGTCACGGGGCCGCACCTGCACCTCGAGCTGACCTGCGAAGGCGTGTACTACAATCCGGAGTTCTGGCTGTCATGAAGCGCATACGAATAAGCGCCGGGGGCGTGCTGCTGCTCGCGGCGCTGTACTTTCTCCTGACTTTGGACGAGTTCATGGCGCTGATGCTCGCCTGCGCGGCGCACGAGCTGGGTCACATCGCGGCCATACGCCTCACCGGCGGCAGGGTGTCCAGCCTCACGGCCAACGCCACGGGCGCGGTCATAGCCCGCAGCGCGTCGCGCTCGCGCACCGTGGAGATAGTCTGCGCCGCCGCAGGCCCCATAGCCGGACTTATATACGCCGCGTTCGCGTCCGGGCTGGGCTCGGACATGCTGCTGCTCTCCGCAGGGCTGAGCCTGGCGCTGAGCGCGTACAACGCCCTCCCCGCCCTGCCGCTGGACGGCGGACGCATACTGGAGTGCATCGCCGGGCACCGCGCGGCGGCGCTCTGCTCGCTGGTGACGGCGGCGGGCGTGCTGCTGCTGGGCACCGTACTGGCCGCCGGTGGGTACGGCCTGGCGCTGGTCATAGCCGGCGCCGCTCTCTTGTGGCAGCAGCGGGGCGTATAGCGGCCTTATATGCACAAAACCTCGCCTGACGGCAAGTGTGCGCTTGCGAAATCATACGCAATAGTATATACTTACCACGTCAAGACAGAAACGGGGTTGAAGTATGGACAAACGTCTCAGACGAATATTGCCCGCAGTGCAAAAGCCTGCAAGATACACCGGCGGGGAGTACAACGAGATAATCAAGGACAAGGCCGGCGTTAAGCTGCGCATGGCCTTCTGCTTCCCGGACGTTTACGAGATAGGCATGTCCAACCTGGGCATGCGCATACTCTACGGCGTAATAAACAACGAGCCGGACATCTGGTGCGAGCGCGTGTTTGCCCCGTGGGGCGACATGGCGGAGGCCATGAGAAAGAACAACATCCCGCTCTACGCGCTGGAGAGCGGCGACCCGGTCAGCGAATTTGACGTGCTGGGCTTCTCCATAGGCTACGAGATGGCCTACTGCACGGTGCTGGACATGCTGGACATGGCCGGCCTGCCCGTGCGGAGCGAGGACAGGACTGAGCTGGTGCCGCTGGTCTTTGCCGGGGGTACAAGCTGCTGCAACCCGGAGCCTATGGCGCCGTTCATGGACCTCATGGTGCTCGGCGAGGGCGAGGAGGCCGACGTGGAGGTGCTGCGCCTGTTCCAGCGCGCGCGTGACGAGGGCTGGAGCAAGCGCGACTTCCTGCTGGAGGCGGCGAAAATCCAGGGCGTGTATGTGCCCAGTCTGTACGAGCCGGTTTACAGCGCCGACGGCACGCTTGCGGAGCTCAAGTGCCTCCCCGGCGCGCCGGAGACCGTCACCAAGCGCATAGTGCAGGATCTGGACAGCGTCTACTATCCCACGAACCCTATAGTGCCCAGCACGGAGATCGTCCACGACAGGGTGAATCTGGAGCTGTTCCGCGGCTGCGTGCGCGGCTGCCGCTTCTGCCAGGCGGGCTATGTGTACCGCCCCATCCGCTCCAAGTCGCCGGAGACGGTGATAGCCCAGGGCATAGAGTCCATCAAGAACACAGGCTGCCAGGAGGCGACGCTGCTGAGCCTTTCCAGCAGCGACTACCGCCACCTCCCCGCCGCCTGCGACGGCCTGCTCGACTGGTGCGAGCCGCGAAACGTCAGCCTGTCCCTGCCCAGCCTGAGGGCGGACAACTTCTCCATGGAGCTGATGAGCCGGCTGCAAAAAGTGCGGCGCGGCGGACTCACCTTCGCCCCCGAGGCCGGAACTCAGCGGCTCCGCGACGTCATCAACAAGAACGTCACCGAGGACGACCTGCTGAACACCTGCCGCATAGCCTTCGAGGGCGGCTGGAACGGCATAAAGCTCTACTTCATGCTCGGCCTTCCGACCGAGACGGACGAGGACGTGGTCGGCATAGCCGACCTCGCGGCGCAGGTGCTGCACGTCTGGCGCGAATCCTCGCCGAACAAGCAGCGCGGCGTGAGGATAACAGTGTCCACAAGCTGCTTCGTGCCCAAGCCGCACAGCCCCTTCCAGTGGGAGGCTCAGGTCACGATGTCCGAGTACCGCCGCCGCGTGAACCTGCTCAGGGACAGCATAACGGCCAAGAACGTCCAGTACAACTGGCACGACGCGGACACCAGCTTCATTGAGGCCGCGCTCAGCCGCGGCGACCGGCGCGTGGGCGGCGTTATCGAGGCCGCCTGGCGGCGCGGCGCGCGCATGGAGGCGTGGAGCGATTACTTCGACTACAGGCGCTGGCTGGACGCCTTTGCCGGCTGCGGCCTTGACCCGGCCTTCTACGCCACGCGCGAGCGCGCCGAGGACGAGTGCCTGCCCTGGAGCCGCGTGGACATGGGCGTCAGAACCAGTCTGCTGCTGCGCGAGCGTCACCGCGCCTATGACGCGCAGCTCTCTCCCGACTGCCGCGTGGCCTGCTCGGCCTGCGGGGCGCAGTCGCTGCTGCCCAAGGGGGTGAAGTGCGATGGATAAGCTCAGACTTCGCTTTGAAAAGACCGGCAAGGCCGTGTACATATCGCACCTGGACCTGCTGCACGTGGTGCAGCGCATCTTCCTGCGCGCGGAGACGCCGCTCAAATACAGCGAGGGCTTCAACCCGCACGCGCTCATCTCCATATGCGTGCCGCTGTCCGTGGGCACCGAGAGCGTCTGCGAGCTGATGGACTTCCGCGTCACGCGCGACATAGACCTGGCTGCGCTGCCGCAGCAGCTCAACTCCGTCTCCCCCGAGGGGATACGCTTTATCGAGTGTTACGAGCAGCAGCGCAAGGCCGCCGAGATAAAGTGGCTGCGGGTCGAGGGCGTGTACGAGTACGACAGCCTGAGCGCGTCGGACGCACTCTGCGCGCTGGAGGCGTTCTACTCGCGCGAGAGCATACCGGTCAAGCGCCGCACCAAGCGCGGCGAGGGCGTGCTCGAGCTGGCCGGGAACGCGCGCGGCTTCACCTTTGAAGCCGTCGATGGCGGCGTGAAGGTCACCTGCACCGTCTCGGCTCAGGAGCCGACCGTCAACCCGGATTTGCTCGTCAGGGCGCTGGAGCAGCTCTCGCCCGAGCTGGCTCCGGACTTTGCCGCCTTCAAGCGGCTGGAGTTTTACGACAAGGATATGCGCATCTTCCGCTGATGCGCGCAAAAAAGCCCGCCGTACTGGCGGGCTTTTGGCTCTTTATAGGCAGAATCTTTGCATCTGACGGTTTTGGGCGCAACAGACGCCGGAAAAACCCTACTTTATCTGTGAGGTACCTCAAAGGAAGGGGCGGGGATATGGACGACAGGGCGATAATAGCGCTGTTCAACGAGCGGAGCGAGCTGGCAATAAAGGCCTGCCGCGAGCGGTTCGGCGCGTACCTGCGCCGCGTTGCGCTGAACGTCACCGGCTCGGAGCGGGACGCCGAGGAGTGCGAGAACGACGCCTACCTGGCTGCGTGGAACGCCATTCCGCCGGAGCGGCCGCTCTCGCTGCGCGCCTGGCTGGCGCGCTCGGCGCGCAACAGCGCCCTCACTGCCTTGGAGCGCAGCAGCGCGCAAAAGCGCGGCGGCGGAGAGGCCGAGGTCGTCCTTGACGAGCTGAGCGAGTGCCTGCCCTCGCCGGGGAGCGTGGGCGACCGTCTGAGCGCGATGGAGCTGTCGCAGGCCATAGACGCCTTCCTGCGCGCACAGGACGAGCGCACGCGCCGGATTTTTGTCCAGCGCTGCTTTGAGTGCGCGCCGGTAAGCGACATTGCCGCGCTCAGCTCCATGTCTCAGCAGGCGGTGCGCTCGCTGCTGCACCGCACCCGCTCCAAGCTCCGAAAGTATCTGGAAAGCGAGGAACTGATATGAAGAACCAGGATATATTCAAGGCCGTCGGGAACATATCCGACGAGCTGATAGACGAGGCCGCTCGCCCTGCCGCAAAGCGCGTCCGGAGGCGCATATTCGCCGGAGCCGCAGCTCTGGCCGCGTGCGCCGCGCTGGTCTTCGCCGTCTGGCAGCCGTGGGACAGCGCGGCCTTGCCGGTCGCGCCGGCGGTTACGGAGTCAGGAGCACAGGCCACGCCGGTCAACGGCGTCATGATTCCAGCCCCGGAGGAGGACGGCGTCTACATCCCGCCCGAGCCGATGCCTGAGGCTCCGGAGCCTGGCGTCAGCGCGGACATGGTGGCCTTTTTCATCTATAACGGGCGGATGTACACGCAGACCGGGCAGTACGCCGACGCCTCGCTGCGGGGCGACTACATGTGCACGGTCACTGGCAGCATAGACGAGTGGTCGGGCGCGGACGAGTATGTCGAGGGCGCTTCCAGCGTCGCGGGCGACGTATACAGCGTGACGGGCTACAACCCCGGCTTCCGGCTATGCATGGCCGACGGCGACGGCACGGTGCAGTTCTACGACAGCATGAGCGACATTGCCTTTATCACGGGCGCCGACCTTTTCGGGGCCTGCCTGCACGTCGAAAACTGCGTTGGAGCCTACTACGTCACCGACTCCGACTGGGAGAACCTCGCCCCTGACGAGGCCGCCAGGCACCCCCTGAGTGCCGAGAGTCTCGAGCCCTTCATCGCCCTGCTCATGGCCTCGCCCATGCAGGACTGGAGCGAGTCGGGCGAAAACGGGGACATCTACTCCTACGGCTACGCCGAGGCTCACCTCTACCTTGAGCTGGCCGACGGCACCGCCGTGCCTCTGCGCCTCTTTGAAAACGGCTGCGTGAAGTATGACGGGAGCGCCGCGCGCGTCTGCGTCTACATGCCCGGCGCAATATTTGACGCCGTGTTTGAAGCCTGCGCGTGACGGCTTGACTTGCGGTGTTACAATGTTAGGTGAAGGAGGCATCGCAATGTCAACTGCTATAGTATACTTCACCCGCAGCGGTATCACGCGCGCCGCCGCTGAGTACATGGCCGGAGCGCTCGGCGCCGACACGTTCGAGCTGGAGCCAGCGGAGCCCTACCCCGAGGAGTACCGCGCGGTTGTCAACCGCGCGCTGGCCGAGCTCAAGGGCGGGGTCAAGCCGCCCCTCGCCGTGATGCCCGATGTGAGCGGCTACGACACGGTCATCGTAGGCTCTCCCAACTGGTGCGGGAGCTTCGCCGCGCCCGTGGCCACGTTCCTTGCGCAAGCGCCGCTCTCGGGCAAGCGTGTGGCGCTCTTTTGCACCAGCGGCGGCAGCGGACTCGGCCGCATGCCGAACTATGCGGCTGAGCTGGCTCCCGGCGCGGACTTCCTCCCTCCCCTCGCCCTGCGCTCCGCCGGCGAAACGGACAAAGTCGACGAGTGGCTCAAGACGCTGGCTTGACTGCCGCAGACGCGAAAAACAAAACGGCACAGCAGAAAGCTGTGCCGTTTTCGTATTTCTCGCTGGTTTCTCAGGTGCCCAGATAGGCCGCCTGGACTGCCTCATTTTTCAGCAGCTCCTCGCCGGTACCGGTGAGGGTTATGCGTCCGGTCTCCATGACGTAACCGGTGTCGGCGGTCTGGAGAGCCATGTTGGCGTTCTGCTCTATGAGCAGTATGGTCGTGCCGCGCTTGTTTATCTCGCGGATGATGTCAAATATGCCGCGCACGACGATGGGCGCGAGACCCAGGCTGGGCTCGTCCATCATTATGAGCTTGGGGCGGCTCATCAGGGCGCGCCCCACGGCCAGCATCTGCTGCTCGCCTCCAGAGAGCGTGCCGCCGGCCTGCCAGGAGCGCTCCTTGAGGCGCGGGAACAGGCTGTACACCCACTCGATGTCGTCCTTGAGGTCGTCGTGGCGCAGGTAAGCGCCGATGCGCAGGTTCTCAAGCACCGTGAGGTCGGCGAAGATGCGCCTGCCCTCGGGCACGAGAGTCACGCCCTGCTTGACTATATCCGTCGGGTTCTTGCCGGTTATATCCTGCCCCTCGAAGCTTATCGAGCCGCCGGAGGGCTTGACCAGGCCGGATATGGCGCGCAGCGTGGAGCTCTTGCCCGCGCCGTTTGCGCCTATCAGCGTCACGATCTCGCCCTGCCTGACGTCGAAGGATATGCCCTTGACGGCCTCGATGCCGCCGTAGCTGACCTTCAGGTCCTTTATACTCAGAATTACGTCGCTCATTCGACCACCCCCAGGTATGCGTCTATAACTCTCCTGTCCGCCTTTACCACGTCGGGCGTGCCGGAAGAAATCATCTTGCCGAAGTCTATGACGTAGATGCGGTCGGAAAACTGCATGACGAGATCCATGTGGTGCTCTATCATGAGTATGGTCAGGTCGTGGTTCTTCTTGATCTCGACGATGTACTCGCCCAGCTCCTGCGTCTCCTGCGGGTTCATGCCGGCGGCAGGCTCGTCGAGCAGCAGCAGCTTCGGGCTGGTGGCCAGCGCGCGGGCGATCTCCAGCCGGCGCTGGATGCCGTAGGGCAGGCTGCCCGCCACCTCATCCTTGAGGTGGTCGAGACCCTGCTCGGCCAGCAGCTCCATGGCTTCCACACGCATGCGGCGCTCCTCCTTGTGGTTGAGGCGCAGCGTGGCGGAAAACACGTTCTGCTTGGCGCGCATGTGCTTGGCTATCAGCACGTTGTCCAGCACGCTCAGCGCGCTGAACAGGCGGATGTTCTGGAAGGTACGCGCGATGCCGAGGTGGGTTATCTTGTCGGGCGTGGGCGCGTAGACCTTGTTTGTCCCGACGTCCGGGTCGACGCTGCGCCTGAGCTCCATCCTTGCGCCAGCCCTGTCCTTGAGCTGCACGAGCAGCTTCTCTCGCGGCTCGGCATAGCCGGCCTCGATTTCGGCCTTTTTGGCATCGGCCTCGGCGTAGAGAGCCTTGCGCTTTTCCTCGTCCTTCTCGGAGTCGAGCTTCTTCACTATCGCGTCCTCGGCCTCGGCGACCTTGGCGGCGCACTCGGCGTTCAGCGCGTCCAGAGCGGCGACGGTGTCCGGGTCGTCCTCTCCGTCGTAGGCGTTGGTGTAGAGCTTGGCGTCCTCGCCCAGGTACTCTTTGGCCATCTTGCCCTGCGGGTGGTTGCGGATGATGGTGTTGCCCATGAACTCTATGCGTCCGTTCGTGGGCTGGTATACGCCCGTGACGCAGTTGAAGGCAGTGGTCTTTCCTGCGCCGTTGGGGCCTATGAGGGCGACGATCTCGCCCTTGTTGACCTCGATGGAGAGGTTGTTGACGGCGACTACGCCGCCGAACTGCATGGTGACGTTTTCCATGCGCAGGACGTTTTCAACGTTCTCACTCATTGGCGCCGCCCTCCTTTCCGTTTGCTTTGGCGACGGTCTTTTTGCCGCCCATCAGCAGCCGCTTGAAAAACGCGGCGATGCGCTTTGCGATATACGGCAGCTCCTTGTCGCCGAACAGACCCTTGCGGAAGAACAGCACGACGACCATGATTATGACGCTGAACACGACCATGCGGAAGCCGGAGCGCAGGAACGGCACTTCCATGCCGCCTGTTATCGCGTAATATATATCCCAGGCGAGGACGACCACTCCGATGATACAGGCCGTCCACAATTCACTGAACTTCTTTGCACCGTTCTTCTTTCTGCGGTAGATAAGCAGCGCGGTAAGCGTGACGGCGAGCACAGCGATGACAACGATAAACGTCCAGCGGCTGCCGACGCCGGAGAAGGTGGCTGTATTGTCGAGGAAGCGGAGCCACCACTCGCTGCTGGCGACGTACAGGAAGGCCGCGATGACGCTGCCGGAGACGGAGCCCATGCCGCCGAGCACGACTATGAGCAGAAGCTCATAGGTCATGGCGGAGTTGAAGGTCTTCGCCTGCACCTGGTTGACGTACATGGCGAACAGCGCGCCTGCGACGCCGGTGAAAAAGCTGCTGATGATAAAGCTCATGCGCTTGTGCTTGGCCAGATTGATGCCCATGGCCTCGGCGGCGACCTCGTCCTCGCGGATGGCCTTGAGCGCACGGCCGTAGCTGGAGTTTATGAGCAGCACGATGAGGAAGATGCACAGTCCGGCGATGGCGAACACGACGAAGGTCGAAAGCCTCAGCACGACCTGGCCGTCCGCGTTGGTGATATTGAAATCAGAGAGCGTCGGGAAGCGGTTGAGGGCGTTCGCGCCGTTGGTGATGCGACCCAGGTTCTGCCACTGGAATATGGCGCGGATTATCTCGGCAAAGCCCAGCGTGGCTATGGCGAGGTAGTCGCTCTTGAGCTTGAGGACGGGCAGGCCTATCAGCCAGGCCACGAGCGCGGCCACCAGACCGGCGATTATAATTGCAATCAGGACGCCGAGGACGAGTCCCACTGCGCCGCCCACACCGCCGCCGCCAAAGAGGTTCTGCAGCGTCTCGGTTATGGAGAAGTTTATTGCGGAGCCGTTGTACATGTAGTACACGCTTTCACGCTGCGCGCTGGGGATGGTGAGTATGGCATAGGCGTAGCCACCCAGGAGCATGAAGCCGGCCTGGCCGAGAGAGAAGAGGCCGGTGAAGCCGTTAAGAAGGTTCATGCTGACGGCGACGAGGGCGTACACCGCGCCCTTCTTGAGGGCGGTGAATACTATCAGGTTGCGGTTGGGGTCGAGGACGTTCTCGAGCACTATGACAGCCGCTAGGACTATCAGCACGCACAGGAAGGTGACGATAGCGCCCTTCTTGCTCTTTTTTTCAAGTGTAACAGCAGGCATAGGGCACCTCCTCAGACCTTGTCGGTGGCCTTCTCACCGAACAGGCCGGTGGGCTTGACCACCAGGATGACGATGAGCAGGACAAATGTGACGGCGTCGGAGAAGATGGAGTAGTCGGGGAAAACCTTGACTATGTTCTCGCAGATGCCGATGATGAACGCGCCTATAACTGCGCCGGGGATGGAGCCTATGCCGCCAAACACCGCCGCAACAAAGGCCTTCAGGCCGGGCATGGAGCCAGCCGTGGGCATGATAGACTGATAGTTTGTGAAGTAGAGTATAGAACCTATGGCCGCGAGGGCGCTGCCTATGATAAACGTAAAGCTGATGACGGAGTTTATCTTGATGCCCATGAGCTGGCAGGTCTCAAAGTCCCTGGCGGCTGCGCGCATGGCGAGGCCTATCTTAGTGTGGTTTATGAGCAGTTGCAGGACAATGATAAGGGCAATGACCAGGAACGGCGTGATAACGGTGACCCAGCGTGTGGTCGCGCCCATGATGGTGACGCTATTGCTCAGGAAGGGGATGGTGGGATACATACGGGCAAGACCACCGGTATAATATGTAGCAAAGTTCTGTATGAGGAAGCTGACACCGATGGCGCTTATCATGACGGACATGCGCGGCGCGCTGCGGAGCGGCTTGTATGCCACGCGCTCTATAACGAAACCAAGCGCTACGATCAGCAGTATCATGGCAGGCAGAGCCACGTAGAGCGGCATTGAAGCCGAAAGGTAGATAACCAGGAGGCCGGCTACCATAAAGACGTCGCCGTGGGCGAAGTTTATCAGGCGCAGTATGCCGTAAACCAGCGTGTAGCCTATGGCAATGAGCGCATACTGACCGCCTGCGGATATTCCGGACAGCAGTGTAGAAACAGCGAGTTGCACTTAGGACTTCATTCCTTTCATAGCTGGACTGCCTCGTAAAGGGCCAGAGCGCAGCCCCTTACGAGACAGCCCATGTCTTGCTTTAGCACTGTTTGGCGAGGGCTCAGCGCCCTCGCCAAAGCAATGCGGGATTATCGTTGGTGCCTTGCAGCAATTACGCAGCGGTATCGACAGTCTGGCTGCCGCCGTTGATCCAGGTGTTGTTTGCGGTATCGGCAATCTTTATGTAGGCAAGATCGCGGATAGCGTCACCGTTGTCATCAAACTGAATATTGCCGGTGATGCCGTCCCAGTTGGTCTCCTTGAGCGCCTCATAGATGGCGCTGGCGTCGGTGCTCTGAGCACGCTCGATGGCGTCAAGAGCGACGTTGTAGGCGTCATAACCCATGACGGAGACAGCCGCGATGGTGTCGTTGCCGCCGTTGTTCTCGAGGTTCACGCTGTTGGAGTTGATGAACTCCTTGAAGCCGGCGTCGAACTCGGGATCGCCGCCCTCGTTGTAGAAGGTGGTGACGTAGAGGCTCAGGCTGGTGCCCTGGATAGCTTCGAGAACGGCGTTGCTGTCGAGGGTGTCGCTGCCGAGGATGGGCATCTCAAGACCGAGGCTGCCGGCCTGGTTCATGATAAGGGTGCTGTACTGGATGGACACAGGGGTCAGCATGGCGTCGGCGCCGTCGGCGACAGCAGTGTTTATGTAGCTGGTGAAGTCGGAGTTGTTCTCAGGGAAGTTGCCCTCGGTGACGGTGCCGCCCATGGCGGTGAAGGCCTCCTTGAAGTAGTTGATGACGCCGGCGTCGTAGTCGTTGCCGCTCTCGCCCAGGCAGTAGACGTGGCGGGCGCCCAGCTCATTGTAGGCGTAGGCCGCGAGGACGCTGCCCTGGAAGGGGTCAATGAAGCAGGTGCGGAAGTAGTACTCGTTGCCGACGGTGACGTTCGGGTTGGTGCAGGTCACGCCGATGGCCGGGATCTGAGCCTCATCAAAGTACGGGGCGGCGGCGATGGCGGCGCTGGAGCCGTAGGTGCCGAGCACCACGCTCACGCCCGCGCTTATAAGGGTGGTCGCCGCGCTGGGAGCCTCGTCGGCGCTGGAGGCGTTGTCGCCTTCGACGAACTCGATGGTGTACTCGACGCCGTCAATGGTGACGGTGGGACGCAGGCTCTGGGCATACTGCATGCCCAGGTACTCCTGACGTCCGCCGGCGCCAGAAGCACCGGTCAGGGGCTCGAACACGCCTATCTTGATGACGTTGTCGCTGGCCTGGGAGTTGTCAGACGTTGTCGGGTCACTTTCACCGCCGCAGGCGGCGAGAGCAAAGACCATGACAAGCGCAAGAAGCAGTGCAAGAATCTTCTTCATTTTTATTCCTCCTATATTCCTTGGCCGAACTGTCCACAAGCTATGGACAAATGTATTTCTCAGCCTTGCGCTAAATTATACTCCATGTTAAGCCAGATTGCAAGGGTATTTATCGATATATTGCGCTAAATTTGTTGTTAAGTTTATGTCATAATCCTCCTAAGGGCTGAAATGCCGCAAAAAACCGCCCTGCTCGGGATACACATACACCCAAAGCAGAGCGGTATTTACATTATATATCACGCGCCGTCGACTGCCGGAGTAGCTCGCCAGTCGCCCCCGCCGCGGCGCTCGGACACCGCCGGGCAGCCCAGGACCACCAGGTCGTGCGCGGCGGCGTTCAGCTCGAAGCACTCGCGCGCCTCGTGCGGGAGCTTGCGCCCCATGGCGCTTTTGGTTATGACCGGAACCTGGCTACAGCCCTCTATGCGGCGCAATATCTCGCGTCCTCTGGCGCTGGCCGCAAGCAGGCGCGCATACGGCGGCACGCCCTCATTCATGCCCGCCCTGACGCCGGTGCAGGCGCACATGCACATCCGGCGCAGCCGCGCGAGGGCGTAGCGCTTGCTCTTTGCGGCGGCGAGTATGCCGTCTAGCGTCGTCTCCTCCTGCGCTGCGGCCATCAGGCGGTTTTCCAGCCCCTCGCTCGCGTCCGGCAGAACGGCGAAGTCGGCCTTGCCGAGCATACGCAGCCGGCTCAGCAACGCCGGCTCAAGGTCTCGCATCAGCACGGGCCCCCTCCCCTGCCGGCGCTCGCGCTCGAGTATCTCGCCGGCCTTGCGTGGGATGAACTGCGCTATCGGCTTGCCCACGGCGGTCATGGTGCGAAGCTCGCTGGCCGAGCGCACGCGACCCTCCGCCGGTTTGTCATGGAGCGCGCCGGTGCGCCGCACGGTCAGCGGCCTGATGCGCGAGCCGAGGTCGTATATGGCCTTGATGTATTCCACGGCCAGGATGTTGTTCGGCGTCTCAATGAGCCGCGCGTCGTCTCCTATGTGCTCCTCCAGCACGCGCTGGCGCACCACCGCGTAGCTCTCGCCCGAGGCGGCGCAGCGCTCACGTATGGCGGCGTTCACGGCGGGACTGAGCAGCGCCTCCGCCACGCGCTCCAGCGGCTCGACGCTGCCGCACTCGCTGCCGAAGGAGAGATAGTCCACCACGCCCAGGCTGTCCAGCAGCCCCACGCTGCCCCGGGCGAAGCCCTCAGCGCTGGATAGCGACCACTGCACGGGCAGCTCGAACACCAGGTCTGCCCCGCACTTGACGGCGCACTCGGCGCGCGCGAACTTCGACCACTGCGCCGCCTCGCCGCGCTGGACGAAGTCGCCGGACATGCAGCAGACTATGCCCGTATCCGCGCCCAGCTTCTCGCGCGTGGACTCTATGTGCAGCTCGTGGCCGTTGTGAAATGGATTATACTCGGCGACTATGCCGGCGATTACCATGATTCTTCCTCCTGTCCGGTGCGCGCCGATGCACACGCCGCGCCAATGTAACAAACCTCTTGCGTTTTTCACCGATTCAGGCTACAATGTATGTGTATGCTCTAATATTACAATCTCACAGCGAATTTGACAATAGCAAAGAGAGGTAATCAAAAATGAAAGTTCTGGTCATCAACGCGGGAAGTTCTTCTCTGAAGTATCAGCTCATCGACATGGAGAATGAGCAGCTTCTCGCCAAGGGTCTGTGCGAGCGCATCGGCATCGACGGTCATCTCAAGCACACCCCGCTGGTCGGAGACAAGCCCGTCTTCAACGAGGATATTCCCCTCCCCAGCCACGCAGAGGCCATCGCTGCGGTCATCGACAAGCTCACCAGCCTGGAATACGGCGTTGTGAGCTCCATGCACGAGATCGACGCGGTCGGACATCGCGTCGTCCACGGCGGCGAGAAGTTTGCCGGCAGCGTGCTCATCACCGACGAGGTCATGAAGGCGCTGGAGGACTGCACTCCCTTCGCCCCCCTGCACAACCCGGCCAACATCACCGGCATCAACGCCTGCATCGAGGTCATGGGCAAGGACGTGCCTCAGGTTGGCGTGTTTGACACCGCGTTCCACCAGACCATGCCCGCCAAGGCCTTTATGTATGCCCTGCCTTACGACTATTACACCAACGACGGCGTGCGCCGTTACGGCTTCCACGGTACCTCCCACCGCTATGTCTCCGGCCGCTGCGCCGAGCTTATGGGCAAGCCCATTGAGGAGCTGAAGATCATCAGCTGCCACATGGGCAACGGCTCCTCCATCTGCGCCATCGACGGCGGCAAGAGCGTCGACACCTCCATGGGCTTCACTCCGCTGGTCGGTCTGCCGATGGGCACCCGCGTCGGCGACGTCGACCCGGGCGCGATGCAGTTCATCATGAACAAGTACGGCATGGGCATCGACGAGATGCTCAACGTCCTCAACAAGAAGTCCGGCGTGCTGGGCGTCTCCGGCGTCAGCAGCGACTTCCGCGACCTCGAGGCCGCCGCCGAGGAGGGCAACGAGCGCGCCAAGCTCGCCCTCGACATGTTCGACTACTCCGTCGCCAAGGTCGTCGGCAGCTACGCCGCCGCGATGAACGGCGTCGACGCCATCGTCTTCACCGCCGGCGTCGGCGAGAACGCCCCCACCACCCGCGCCGGCATCTGCCAGTACCTCGGCTTCCTCGGCGCCGAGCTGGACGAGGAGGCCAATGCCAAGCGCGGCGACGACCGCCTCATCTCCAAGCCGGGCAGCAAGGTTCAGCTCTGGGTCATCCCCACGAACGAGGAACTCGTCATCGCCCGCGACACCCGCGACATCGTCAGCGCCCTGTAAGCGCGGACACACGACAAAAGCGCCCCCAGCCGGGGGCGCTTCTTTATTTTGTGCTTCGACACTCATTAGATCCCGGCAGCTTTTGCGCGCCGGGGCTTTGAAGCGCCCCAAATGCTTTTTGGCGAAAAAATAAAATAAGTGCTTGACAAATCCCTGTCGCCATAGTATACTAATCAAGCCGTCAGCGAGGGCGACAAAAACGGCAGCGAGAAAAACGAATGGACGATTAGCTCAGCTGGTATGAGCATCCGCTTGACGTGCGGAGGGTCACAGGTTCGAGTCCTGTATCGTCCACCACTTGAAAAGCCTTGAAACATGCGTGTTTCAAGGCTTTTTGTTTTGCAAGGGCAGAGTTTTCCCGCTCACCGGCGGACTTTCAGGCAGTTTTAAGCGCGGGATGGTATCCCGCGCTTTTGTTTTCAGTTCAGGTATGCGGACGGGTCTAGGCTCTCGCCGTCGGCGTACAGCTCATAGTGCAGGTGGCAGGCCATGGCGGACTCGCAGATCGCCGTCGTGCCGACCGAGCCTATGGTCTCGCCCGCCGTGACCGAGTCGCCTATCTCCACGGCGGGCGCAGCCGCCAGGTTGGAGTACACGGACTCATAGCCGCCGCCGTGGCTTATCACAACGGTAGTGCCGTACAGCGGGTCGTCGTACACGTCGGTCACAGTCCCGTCGGCGCTGGCCATGACGTAGGCGCCCAGGTCGGCGTCTATGTCCACGCCGGTGTGCGTGCGCCAGTCGCCCATCGTGTCGTCATACACGAGCGTGTCCACGCTGTGCTGCCTTGCGATCGCGCCGTACACCGGCCACAGCCAGCTAGTGGGCGCGGCGTCCGCCGGCTCGGGAGTGGGCGTGGGAGCGACGGTAGGCTCGGGCGTAGGCTGCACCATAGGCGTCTCGCTGACCGTCTCAGGCGGCTGGGCTATGACGTCCTGGGCGTCGCCGTCGTCCTCGTCCCAGGCCTGCTTAGTCGGCGCCGGAGCGGTCACGGCGGGCCGGTAGTCGTCCATGGTCTCGTCCACAGCCCCTTCCCTGCTCAGCAGCGTCCACGCCGAAACGCCTATCACCGCGGCACACAGGAAAAGGACTATGTAGAAGCCCTTTCCGGCAAAGAATTTTTCCAGGGCGCTCTGTTGCGCGCCGTCCTTGTTTGCCATTTCAGTACCTCCGTACATAATTTGTCTACGCAGCCTATTATTGCCGCGCCGCCGGAGGCTTATACACGCGGGTGAGATTATTTTTGAATGGTGATTCGGCCAAATTGTCTTGACACGCCGCCAAACATGCCTTGTGGAGGGCGAAATCACGAGCACGCCGGCGGTAGGATTTGAAGACCTGGAGCTGAGCGCCGACGGCGCGTGTTTAGAATCCGCGGCCAGAGTCAGTTTGTACAACGAGGCGGAGCCTCAGGACTCGTCGGTGGCGTTCAGGTGGACGTACGACATATACGTGAACAACAAGTACAACTCCTCCCGCGTCCTCGGCACGTCCCTGCCGATCGCCGTAAAGCCCCTATAAGGCAGCAAAATCCCCGCCGTCCGGCGGGGATTTTGCTTTGTGGCGGGAGACTTATCAGAACTCCTCGACCAGCACGGGTTCGGCCTCGGCGTCGTCGGCGGCGTCGGGGTTGGAGCTTATTGCGAAGCGGTGCTCAACGCCGTCGGCGTCGGTGTAGCTGAAGCCGTAGCCAGGCTCGGTCTCCGGCCAGGTCAGGGTGATGACCACGGTCTCGCCTTCGGCGATCACGTCCACGGTGTAGAGCGTCTCGCCCACGGTGTACTTGTCGCTGCTGTCGGTAGTAACCTCTCCGGTCGCCGGCGCGTCGCCGCTCCCGGCCGTATCGTCCGTATCCGTGGTACCAGAGGTATCGGTCGTCTCGGCGGTGTCGGCAGCGTCAGCAGTGTCAGACGTACCGGCGGTGTCGCCAGTGTCGGACGTATCACCGGACACATCGCCGCTCAGGTTGAAGAAGTTGAAGTTAGTTATGTCCTCACCCGCGGTGAAGACTATCTGCACGCCGTCTTCGTCAACGGCGTACTCAAAGTCGGCAGTCGTGCTGTCGTCGGCAGCGCCGATGGTAAACGCGCCGGCCTCGGTGGCCACGCCTCCAGCCGCGCTTGTATCCTCTGTGGGCTCTACGGTCTCCTCAACCTCCTCGGTGGGAGTCGCGGTCTCGGCAGTATCGTCTTCTCCGCATGCCGTGAGCGCAAACAGCATCGTCAGTGCAAGCAGGATGGTCAGTGTGCGTTTCATCGTTCATTTCTCTCCTTGTATATAGATTGAGGGCTGTCACCCTCTTGCTATATTTATAATATACCGCCGCGGAGAGATATACTGCATTTTTATAAACTATCCATTAAAAGTTTGTTAATTAACTTAATTTGTGCCTATAATGCGGTATTTAGCTACTATTAAGTAAAAATTCCCCGCGCGTCTTTACGGGCGCACGGGGAATGCTTTGCATATTTCAGGTGTTGTCCATGATTACGCCTTCGACCACGTCGGCGACGTTCTCGCAGGCGTCGGCGCAGTTTTCGATGTACTTATAGACCTCGCGCCAGGCGATGATGTCTATGACCTCGGCGCCGGAACGGTGCAGGCTGGCCATGCAGCTTATGAAGCGGCGGTCGGCCTCCTCCTCCATGGTGTTGATGCGTATGATGTGATCCTTGAGGGTCTTGGAGCGCTTGAAATTCGGGAACTCGATGAGCATCTCCTTGACGCTCTCGCAGCAGTGGATGACGACCTTGGCCATCTCCACGGCGTCGGGGTGCATCTTGCGTATATTGTTGGTGTAGAGGCGTATCAGCACGTCCTCTATCTTGTCGGTCATGTTGTCGATGCAGTGGGACAGCTCTATGATGTCCTCGCGCTCAATGGGCGTTATGAACGCCTTGGCCAGCACGTCTATCATCTTGTGCTTGCACTCGTCCGCCGCGTGCTCCAGCTCGTGCATCTCGTCCAGGCGCGCGGGCAGGGCGTCCGGGTCGAAGTTGTCCATGACGTCCTCGAGCAGGTGCGCCGCCTTGCAGGCATAGTCCGCGCACTCGATGAAGTTGTTGAAGAAGAATTCGTCCTGCTTCTTAGACATGTATCTTTACCCCTTTATAATTATATGTAAGCGCGCGTCAAACGCCCCAGAAGAAAATGAACGCCTTTGCAACCAGGAAGCTTATCAGGCCGCAGCCAGGGAACGTGAACACCCACGTGAGCACCATGTCCCGCACCACGCCGAAGTTGATGGCGCTTATGCGCTTGACGGCGCCGACGCCCATGATGGCGCTGGTCTTGGTGTGAGTGGTGGACACGGGGATTCCGAACACGCTGGAGAGCAGCAGGCAGAACGCCGCGGAGAGGTCGGCGGAGAAGCCCTGGTATTTCTCCAGCTTGACCATGTCCATGCCGACGCTCTTTATGATCTTCTCGCCGCCCACGCTGGTGCCGAGTCCCATGACCAGCGAGCACAGCAGCATCAGCCAGACGGGTATGCTCATCGAGCCGACGTCGTTCTGGCCGTTGCAGAAGGCCAGGCCGAGGAACAGCACGCCGATGAACTTCTGTCCGTCCTGCGCGCCGTGCATGAAGCTCATGGCCGCCGCGCCGGCTATCTGCGCCCATTTGAAGAAGCCCTGGGTCTTGTACCTGTCTATGCGCCGGAAAACAAGCGTCACCAGCTTGCAGAACAGCCAGCCGCTGCCGAAGCCCAGTGCGAGGCTGAGCACCAGGCCGTAGAGAACCTTCGCCCACTCGTCAAAGTTTATGCCGCCAAAGCCGTTGTGGATGGCTATAGCCGCGCCAGTGAGTCCGGCGATAAGGCTGTGGCTCTCACTTGTGGGTATCCCCAGGAAACTGGCGCCCGTCGAGTACACGACGATCGAGAACAGCGCCGCGCACAACGCTATCAGCGCCTCCTGCGAATTGCCGCCGAAGTCGACCATGTTGCTTATCGTGAACGCGACGGAACTGTTGATGTGCGTCATTATAAAGACGCCCAGGAAATTGAAGATAGCGCTCATGAGAATAGCCGGACGCACGCCCATGCATCGCGTGCTGATGCACGTGGCAATCGCGTTGGGCGCGTCAGTCCAGCCATTCACGAAAATGACACCTATTGTAAGCAGAGTCGTTATTAGCAGAGCCGGGTCAGACCACATCTGCTGAACAAAATGCCCGAAGCTTACATCCAATTGTAAGAACACTCCCCTCCGCAGGCATAATACAAGCTAAGCTTACCGTAACATGGCGTCGTTTGTCAATAGAAATGTTAATTTGACGTAAAAATAATGTAAAGTCGCGTCCGGCAGGGCACGACAAAAAACCCCGGACAAAATGTCCGGGGTCTGTGGAGGCGCCATCCGGATTTGAACCGGAGAATCGGGGATTTGCAGTCCCCTGCCTTACCACTTGGCTATGGCGCCGTCGTCGGTTTGTTTCTGCGGATTCCGATTTCCGCCTGTGTCGGGAGGCGAAAATCTGCATTCCGGGGTGTTAGCAAGATAGCCGCTTGCGCGGCTATCCAGCAACATTCTGGAGCGGGCAACGAGATTCGAACTCGCTACCTCCACCTTGGCAAGGTGGCGCTCTGCCAAATGAGCTATGCCCGCATATGGTGCCTCAGGCCAGAGTCGAACTGGCGACACGCGGATTTTCAGTCCGCTGCTCTACCAACTGAGCTACCGAGGCATATTTGACCCTGCCGCGCGGGTAAATTGTGGTGGGAACAACTGGACTCGAACCAGTGACCCCTTGCTTGTAAGGCAAGTGCTCTAACCGGCTGAGCTATGCTCCCGGATAAGCGGCTTTGTCATTATACGATACGACCCTTAGATTGTCAAGGAGTTTTTAAAAATTTTTTCGAGAAATTTTCAAGGCTCCGGACAGCCTCTGAAATCAGGCCGACGGCCTCCCCGGAGCCGGCGCAGGCCGGCTCCGGGGAGTGTCTCAGATAAGCGCGAGCAGCTCCTCGGGCGTGAACCTGTAAATCCTGTCGCAGAACTGGCAGCTCACCTCGGCATCGTGTCCCTCCGCCGCCATGGAGCGAAGCTCCTCCTCGCCCACGCTGCGCAGCGCCTCAGCCACGCGCTCGCGCGAGCAGGCGCAGCGGTACTCGATGGGCGTGCGCTCCACCGTCTCGTGCTCCAGCCCGGCAAGCACCTGGTCGATGACGGTGTCGATGCCGTCCTCGTCCAGGACGGTCGTGAGCTGATCCATCATGAAGATGTTGTCCTCCAGCTTGGTTATAAGCTCCTCCGGCGCGCCGGGCATGAGCTGGACTATGAAGCCGCCCGCGGCCTTGATGCTCCTGTCCGTGTCGACCAGCACGCCCAGGCCGACGGCGGCGGGTATCTGCTCGCTCTCGACCATGTACTGCGCCAGGTCCTCGGCTATCTCGCCCGTCACAAGCTCCACGGAGCCGATGTAGGGTTCCTTGAGTCCCAGGTCGCGGCTGACCGTCAGCATGCCGTCGCGGCCTACCAGGCCGCCCACATCCAGCTTCCCGTCGCCCCTGGTGGGCAGGTCTGCCTGCGGGTTTGTGACGTAGCCGCGCACGTTGCCGCCGCTGTCGGAGACGGCTATGACGCTGCCTATGGCTCCGCCGCCGTTGACGCGGATGGTCAGGCTGGCGTCGTCCTCCTTCATCAGCTCGCCGAGCATGGACGCGCCGCAGAGCGTGCGTCCGAGCGCCGCGCTGGCCGTGGGGCTGAGCGCGTGAATCTCCCGCGCACGCTCCACGGCGGCGCGGGCGGTGACGGCGGATATCTTCACAAAGCCGTCGGTCGTGACGGCTCTCACGATTTCGTCCATATTTATTCTCCTCTTACTGCTTCAATGAACACTCTGTCCGCGCCGGCCATGGGGCCGTCGGGGCGCGTGCGTATGTCCGTAAAGCCGTGCCCGGCAAGCAGCGCGGTCACGGCGTCCAGATCGTGGGCGTATTCGATGTGCTCCTCGTTGGCATGGCTGTACGTGTCGCCTTTTACCCGGGAAAAGATGTCCATGCCGTAGCGCAGAGCCTGCGCTTCCTCGTCAAACCTGCCGCGCCAGACGCAGAAGACGTCGTCCGTCTCGTCCACCGAGACGCTGCCGTCCATGCCGCGCAGAAACTCCGGCGTGCGCAGGTCAAACACCAGCACCCCGCCGGGGCGTATGAACAGCCTCAGCCGCCGGAAGCACTCGTCCAGCTCGTCCAGGGGCACGTAGCTGAGCGAATCCAGCGAGGAGTACGCCGCGTCGACCGTGCCGTAGAGATCCAGCTCGCCCGCGCGCTGGCATATGAACAGCGGCATGGGAACCGCCGCGCCGTATGCCTTTTCTCTGGCGCACATGAGCATCTCCTCGCTGCCGTCGGCGGCGATCATGTCATATCCGCGCCCGGACATCATCAGCGCGAGCGTCCCCGTGCCGCAGCACAAATCCAGCAGCAGCTTAAATTCCCCTTCCCTGCCGGCGAACACACGCTCATAGAAGTCGGCGTACTGTTCGTAGGGCACGTCGGGGGTCAGCGCGTCATACCAGGGGGCGAGGGCGTCGTAAGCGCTCATTCCTCCTTCTTGTCCTCCGCCAGCTTACCGGCGGCGCGCAGCCGCTCAAAGGCCACCTCATAGCCGTCGGCGCCGTATTGCAGCGAGCGGTTCACGCGGGAGATGGTGGCGCTGGAGGCGCCGGTCTTCTCGAGTATCTCGTTATAAATCATGCCCTGACTCAGGTAGACAGCCACCTGATAGCGCTGCTCCATGGCCTGCAGCTCGGTCACCGTGCACAGGTCGTCAAAGAAGCGCTTGCACTCCTCTACCGTCTCCAGCGTGAGTATGGCCTCGTACATATCGTCGCGCCTGGGCTTTTTATTCTGTTTATTCATTTCACACCTCGTTTTAAAGTATGATAACTACGATGACATTTTACACCTTTAGTGCGTAAAAGTAAAGAGGGATTATGAGCATTTGACGAAAAGTTCATAATTGGGACATGTGTCATATTACTATTGCCAATCGTGCTGATTTACGGTAAAATGAAAAGGGTATAAAGCCTTCTTATTTTGAAAGGAGCGGCCTATGCTTGATCTGATAATTCAAAACATGTCTATAGTCTGGCTGGTGCTCATGGTACTGCTGTTTATCATAGAAGCGGCCACGGCGGGGCTCACCGTCATCTGGTTCGCGCTGGGGGCGCTTGCCGCGCTCATAGCCGCGCTGTTCGGCGCGCAGATATGGCTTCAGGTGCTGTGGTTCCTGGTGGTCAGCATCGCCACGCTGTGGTTCACCCGCCCGCTCGCGCTCAAGTACCTGAACGGGCGCAGCGTTGCCACGAACGCCGACCGGGTCGTTGGCATGGAGGGCGTCGTGTGCGAGGACATCGACAACCTCGCCGGCACCGGCGCCGTAAAGCTCGACGGCAAGGAGTGGACTGCCCGCAGCGACTCCGGCGCCAATATTCCCAGCGGCTCCGTAGTCAAGGTGCGCCGCATAGAGGGCGTCAAGCTGATAGTGGACGCCGCCGGCTGACAGCGCCGTTTCAAGGCTTCAAAACGGGGGCGTTTTGTTTTGCAGCCGCGTGTATGACCGCATCTCCCAGGTATGGCGCACGCCTTTTTCGGGGGATGTATCAAGTATTCCAAGCCAATTCACAATACAGGAGGAAAAAGACTATGCCACCCATTGGAACTATCATTGTCCTTGCACTGCTGATTCTTGTCATCGTAGTCGTCCTGGTACGATGCATCCGCATTGTCCAGCAGTCGAAGGCCTACATCGTCGAGCGTCTCGGCGCGTACAAGACTACCTGGAACGTAGGCCTGCACTTCAAGATGCCTTTCATAGAGCGCATTGCCAAGGTCGTTTCGCTTAAAGAGCAGGTCGCGGACTTCCAGCCGCAGCCTGTCATCACCAAGGACAACGTCACGATGCAGATAGACACTGTCGTGTACTTCCAGATAACCGACCCGATGCTCTACACCTACGGCATCGAGCGTCCTCTGGTGGCCATCGAAAACCTCTCCGCCACCACCCTGCGTAACATCATAGGCGACCTGGAGCTTGACCAGTGCCTCACCAGCCGCGACGTCATCAACACCAAGATGCGCTCCATCCTCGACGAGGCCACCGACCCCTGGGGCATCAAGGTCAACCGCGTGGAGCTGAAGAACATCCTCCCGCCCAAGGACATCCAGGCGGCAATGGAGAAGCAGATGAAGGCCGAACGTGAGCGCCGAGAGGCCATACTCCGCGCCGAGGGCGAAAAGAAGGCCGCCATACTGACCGCCGAGGGCGAGAATCAGAGCGCCATACTCCGCGCCGAGGCCAAGAAGCAGGCGCAGATACTCGAGGCCGAAGGCAAGGCCGAGGCCATACTCGCCGTTCAGAAGGCTACCGCGGACTCCATCAGGCTCCTCAACGAGGCCGGCCCCACCGACCCCGTCATCCGTCTGCGCGCGCTCGAGGCCTTCGCGGCTGCCGCCGACGGCAAGGCCACCAAGATCATCATTCCCAGCGAGATCCAGGGTCTCGCCGGCCTGGCGGAAGGCATCGTTGAGAGCGTCACCGGCGCGCCCAAGGCCGAGTAACGCCGTCCCGGCTCGCTAGAGAGGCAGGTCGAAACGCATGACACATTATGAGAAGGTAGAGACCTTCCTTAAAAACCACGGCATGCACCCGGAGCGCGTCCCGCTCACGGAGCTGACCGAGGCCATAGCTCAGGAGATGGAGCGGGGTCTCGCCGGCGAGCGCTGCTCGCTGGACATGATCCCCACTTATCTCAGCAGCGGCACGGTGCAGCCCGGGCGCACAGCCGCGGTCATCGACGCCGGAGGCACCAACTTCCGCGCCTCGCGCGTGCTGTTCACGCCCGACGGCTCCACGCTCGAGCGCGTGGAGCGCGCGCCGATGCCCGGAGTCGCCGCCCCGGCCACCTGGGACGAGTTCATAGACTTCACGGCGCGCAAGCTGATCGAGGTCATGGAGGACGCAGAGGGCGTCGGCTTCTGCTTCTCGTACCGCGCGGAGATAACTCCCGAGCGCGACGGGCGCGTGATACTCATGAGCAAGGGCGTAAACCTGACCGGGTACGAGAACCACCTGCTCTGCGCCGACCTGAAGGCGGCTCTGCGCCGCCTGGGCGCCCCGGAGATCCCTGCCGTACTGGTGAACGACACCGCCGCCGTCGCGCTCTCCGGTGCCAGCCTGCTGCGCACGGGCGGCTATGACAGCCTCATCGGCCTCGTGGTCGGCACCGGGCAGAACAGCTGCTGCGAGATAGACACGGCGCGTATACCCAAGCTCGGCACGGCGCCGGGCGGCAAAATGCTCGTCAACCTTGAGAGCGGCTGCTTTGACGGCTGCCCCGCCGGCGACTTTGACCGCGAGCTGGACGCCGCGACGAACAACCCCGGGGATCACCTCTTTGAAAAGATGACCTCCGGCGCGTACCTGGGCGAGCTCTGCCGGCTCACGCTCCGCGCCGCGGCACGCGAGGGACTGTTCTCCGACGAGGGCGCGGAAAAGCTGCTGGCCATGTCCGAGCTCGCCAGCAGCACCGCCGACATGTACGCCCTGGGCGAAACGGCCGGCTTCTCAAAGGCCGACGGAAACTATGTCCAGTCCATATGCCACGCCGTTTTTGAGCGCGCGGCTAGGTGCGTATGCGCCAACATCTCGGCCATACTCCTGTTCACAGACACGGGCAGCGATGCGGCTCGCCCCGCCTGCGTGTGTGCGGACGGCTCCGTCGTGCGCTACAGCAAGGCGTTTTCCTCGTCCCTGAGACGTTATCTGGACAGCTTCACGCGCGCCATACTCGGCCGCCACTGCGTGCTGCACAGCACCGAGGAGGCCACCACGCTCGGCGCCGCAGCAGCCGCGCTTTTGAACGGCTGACACCGCCACGGCGGTTTAGCTATAGACACACCCCACAAGGAGGACACATCAATGCCGCTTGAACCAGGACTGAAGTTCAGCGTAAACTACACCGTTACCGATAAGGACACCGCGGCCGCCTACGGCTCCGGCGGACTCGACGTGCTCGCCACGCCCAAGCTCGTCGCGCTGATGGAAAACGCCGCGCTCAACTGCGTAAAGCCCCACCTCGACGAGGGCATGGACACCGTCGGCACCCACCTCGACGTCGCGCACCTCGCCGCCACACCGGTGGGCATGAACGTCCGCGCAGAGGCCGAGCTCATCGAGGTCGACCGCCGCCGCCTTGTCTTCTCCGTGAAGGCCTACGACGAGGTCGAGCTGGTCGGCGAGGGCACTCACGAGCGCTTTGTCGTCAGCATGGACAAATTCGTCGCCAAGTGCAACAGCAAGCTCCAAAAGTGATATACCGGCTTTATTAAGTAACGCCCCGGCCTTTCGGCCGGGGCGTCGTCTTTATTTCCTGCTGAACGGTTTTGTGAGGCTCTTTATGGCTATGTTGCCGTAGCGCTTCATCACGTGCGGGGCGAGGCTGGGGACAAGCTTGTCGTAGTCCAGACCCTCCACATCGCGCACGCGCTCCAGGTGGATGGCGTCAAACTTGCACTTGGTGGTGCAGATGCCGCAGCCGACGCACATGTACTCGTCGAGCACGACCGCGCCGCAGCCGAGGCAGCGCTCCGTCTCCTTCTTCATCTGCTCCTCGGTGAAGGTGCCGCGCAGATCGTGGAAAGTCTTGATGGCCTCGGCGGGGTCTGCGTTCGCGGCCTTCTGGCGCGCCGTGAGATTCAATCCGCGCACCGCCACGCGGGCTTCGTCCTTGTCGATGGAGAGGTACTCCTTGACCGCACGGCCGATGACCAGGCTCTGACCCTCGTGCACGAAGCGGTGTATTGAGATGCTGGCCTCCTTGCCGGCGGCTATGGCATCGATGGCGAAGCGCGGGCCGGTGACTATGTCGCCGCCTGCGAATATATCGGACTCGTCGGTCTGGAGAGTGATCTTGTCGACCTCCACGGTTCCCTTCTTGGTGAAGCGCACCGCGGTTCCCTTGAGCATGTCGCCCAGGTCTACGCGCTGGCCGATCGCGGCCACGACGCAGTCGGCAGCAAGCTCCTCGGTCTCGCCGGTGGGCACGCTGCTGCGGCGGCCGCCCTCGTCAGGCTCGCCGAGCTGCATAAGCTGCACCTTTATGCCGGTCACGGCGTCTCCGCCCAGAACCTCGGCGGGCGCCGCGAGGAACTTGAACTTCACGCCCTCGGCCTCCGCCTCGGCTATCTCCTCGTCGGAGGCGGGCATCTCGTCACGGCCGCGGCGGTAGACCACGGTGACGTTCTCCGCGCCCAGGCGGAGCGCCGCGCGGGCGACGTCCATGGCCGTGTTGCCGCCGCCGATGACGGCCACGCTCTTGCCGACGGACGGCTTATTCTCGCCGTTGACGGCGGTGAGGAACTCTATGCCGCCCCAGACGCCGCTCTTGTCCTCGCCGGGGACGCCGAGCTTGACGCTTTTCCACGCGCCGGCGGCGAGATAGAACGCCTCATAGCCGGCCTTGCGCAGCTCGTCGAGCGTCACGTCCTTGCCCACGTCGACGCCGCACTTGAACTCCACGCCCATCTGACGCAGGACGTCGATCTCGGCCTCAACCACGTCTTTCTCGAGGCGGAAGGACGGTATGACGCGCGTGAGCATGCCGCCTACGCGCTCGCCCTTTTCAAACACGGTGACGGGATAGCCCTTGACGGCGAGGTAGTACGCGCAGCTCAGGCCGCTCGGGCCGCCGCCGATGACGGCGATCTTGTTCGTGAAGGGCTTGCCGGTCTGGTTGAGCATCGGCGGGACGTAGCGGGTCTCGGCGTTGAGCTCCTTGTCGGCGATGAACTTCTTTATGTCGTCTATGGCGATGGGCTGGTCGATGTCGCCGCGGGTGCAGGCGTCCTCGCACTTGCGGTTGCATATGCGGCCGCAGACCGCCGGGAACGGGTTCTCCTTCTTTATGAGCTCCAGAGCCTCGAGGTACTTGCCCTGGCTGGCGAGCTTGATGTAGCCCTGCACGGGGATATGCGCGGGACACTCCATCTTGCACGGCGCCGTGCCGGTATCCACAACCTGGGTGCGGTTGGTGCGGTAGTCGACGTTGAAGTGCTTTTCCGTCCAGGGCTGGTCGAAGGGCGTGCGCGTCTCCGGCTCCGGATTGGAGCAGAGCTTGGCGCCCAGCTTGAGCGCGCCCATCTGGCAGTTCTCGACGCACTGTCCGCAGGCGACGCACTTGTCGCGATCCACGCGCGCGACGTAGTTCGTGCGGAGCATATCCGGGTCGTTGAAGTATTCGCCCAGGCGCAGAGCCAGACATGAGCAGCCGCAGCAGTTGCAGATGGCGGTCGGCCCGTCATAGCCCTCGGCCTCGTTTATCTCGTGCACCAGGCCGTTGTCCTCGGCGCGCTTGAGTATCTCCTTGGCCTCCTCCTTGCTGACCAGGCGGTGGCTGCCCTGCTTGGAGAAGAACTTGGCGTTGTCGTTTATGTACATGCACATGTCTTCTTCCAGGTGGCCGCAGCCCTCGCCCATTATGCGCCGCGTACGGCGGCAGGAGCAAGGTCCGACGGAGATGGCCCAGGCGTTGTCTATTATGCGCTCGACCTCGTCATACGGGGCGGCATGGGTGTCGTTTTTGATGGCGCTGCCGACCGGCATGACGCGCATGGGACCCATGCCCACGGGGAAGTTGGGCACAAGGATCGGCGTGCGGTAGCGAGTATAGCGCTCAAAGCACTCGGCAATGACCGGGTATTTCTCCACCTGAGACTTGACGGACAGCATGCCCTCCATGATGCCGGGCACCCAGATGGGATAGTAGTACGTCTCCTCCTCCCCGTCATAGACGCAGCGGACTATACCGCAGTCGGCGAGCTTGTTCACCTGCTCCTGCGCGTACTCGACGCTCACCCCCGCCTTGCGGGCGATCTCCTCTATGTGCCTCGGACGGCGCACTTTTACGTGCATGCCCACGTCCGCCATCTCGTCGGTCACGACCGGGTCGAGTATCATGTACTCGGGGTCGGTCGGAGTGACGCCGGTGTAGGTTCCGCATTCAAGGCTTATTTTGGTCGCCAGAAGGAGAATTTTTTTCCTGAACGCCATATTGTCCCTTCCTTTCATATCTTATTGGGTAAACAAATTTCTAACTTGTACTTATAAACATTATAAGCTTCATCTGTCTGTTATTCAATTAACACGTTTGTCAAAGTCTCACTTATTCTTTTGTATAATTTAACGTATGATTGTGGTCTGACCAGCTAATTTCAGGAGGTATTGACCAAATCGGCGCCCCGTGATATGATAATTGCAGCCGGGAGGTGAAGGTATGCACGAAATAGGCGTGGTACGGCAGATGCTCAAAACGGTCGAGGAATTTGCCGATGAAAACAAGCTGGACGAGATAGTGTCGATAGTGCTGGAAATAGGCGATCTGTCGATGATAATACCAAAGTATGTGGAAGACATTTACTCTGTCATAGTCAAGGGCACGCGCTTTGAGCACACGGAGCTTGTCATAGAGACCGTCGAAGGCCAGGGCGTTTGCAGACAGTGCAAGCGCGCCTTTCCCATAGTCAAGAATGAGGGCTACTGTCCGCGCTGCGGCAAACGCGACGCCGACATAATAAGCGGCAGGGACTTTATAATCCGCGAGATCGTGGTTCCATAGGGCATTATTTGTACAACATGTTGCAACAGTTATCTTTGCTTTCATCTAAGTTGTGCGTATTTGTGCGTTGACTTTTACGCCGCAAAGCGTTATCGTATATCCATCAAGAAAATTCGGCGCCCAGCCGGAAAGGAGACACGAGGCATGAACACTCTCACCACCAAGCGCCAGAACAATATGCTCTCCGTCTCCAGCTATGCTCAGGCTCGCAATGCTTTTGCGGGCTTCTTTGGCTTTGTCTATTTTTACTTTTACTTTTTTATCCAGACAATCCATAGAAGCCTGACAAGACCAGCGGCCTGCTGACCATCATTTTAGCAGCAACGCCCCTCGCCTTGAACGGCGAGGGGCGTTTTTTTGTTGCCAACCCAAGCTTGAAGGAAAAGGAGACAGACAAGATGAAAATGAAGAAACTGCTCTGCATCGCCATTGCGGCGATAATGGTTCTCGCGCTGGCCGCCTGCGGCAGCAACAATCAGAACGGCGACCCGTCCTCCGCCCCCACGTCCGACCCCGCCGCGAGCCCCAGCAGCGGCGCTTCCGCCGAGGCGCAGTACGTGGTCGGCATAGCCCAGCAGATGACCCACGACGCGCTCGACGCCGCCACCCAGGGCTTCAAGGACGCGCTGAATGAGATCATGGGCGAGGGCGTCGTGGAGTTCAAGGACGGCAACGCCGGCGGCGAGCAGTCCAACTGCCCGACCATAGTCGACGGCTTCGTGGCCGAGGGCGTGGATCTCATCCTCGCGAACGGCACCTGGCCTCTCCAGGCCGCGCACGCCGCCACCGGTGACATCCCAATACTCGGCACCTCCATCACCGACTACGCCACCGCGCTGAACATCGAGAACTGGACCGGCACCGTCGGGAACAACATCTCCGGCACCAGCGACCTGGCTCCGCTCGATCAGCAGGCTGCGATGATCCAGGAGCTGTTCCCGGACGCCGCCAACGTCGGCCTGCTCTACTGCTCCGGCGAGCCCAACAGCGTCTACCAGATAGAGACCATAAGCGGCTACCTCGAGGAGATGGGCTACACCTGCACCCCCTACGCCTTCACCGATGTGAACGACCTCAGCAGCGTCACCCAGACCGCCTGTGACAACTCCGACGTCATCTACATCCCGACCGACAACACGGCGGCCGGCAACACCGAGACGATTGCCAACGTGGTTCTCGCCGCCGGGGTGCCCGTAGTCGCCGGCGAGAGCGGCATCTGCTCCGGCTGCGGAGTGGCGACGCTCTCCATCGACTACTACGACCTGGGCTACACCACCGGCGAGATGGCCGCGCAGATTCTCAAGGGCGAGGCCGACATTTCGACCATGCCTGTAGAGTACGCTCCCAGTGTCTCCAAGCTGTACAACGCCGCCAACTGCGAGACGCTCGGCCTCACGATTCCCGAAGGCTACGAGGCCATAGCGTAATCTAAATACCAAAGCGCCACGGGGAGGCTTGCCTCCCCTGTGAGCGCGAAATTCGGAGGACAACATGGAATTCTTGCAATCTATAGTAAACTCCCTGCCCGGAGTGCTCGGTCAGGGGCTGATATGGGGTCTTATGGCCATGGGCGTGTATATCACATACCGTGTGCTGGACATAGCGGACCTCACGGTCGACGGCACTCTGGGCTTTGGCGGAGCGGTGTGCGTACTGCTGACAGTCAACGGCGTCAACGTCTGGCTCGCCACTCTTGTGGCGATGCTTGCCGGTATGCTCGCCGGGCTTATCACGGGGCTGTTTCACACCAAGTGCGGAATTCCTGCCATCCTCGCCGGCATACTGACCCAGCTGGCGCTCTATTCGGTCAACCTCCGCGTGATGGGCTGGGGCACCAGCGCCGGGACTCAGGCCACGCTGGCCGTAAGCGTAGACAAGTACGACCTCATACTCTCGAGCCGGTACGTCCGTGACTGGGGCGAGCACCTGCTGAACAACCCCATCGTCGTCATGATACCGGTCACCGCGGTAATAGTCGCCATACTCTGGTGGTATTTCAAGACCGAGAGCGGCAGCGCCCTCCGCGCCACCGGCGCCAACCGCCAGATGTCCCGGGCGCAGGGCATAAACACCTCGACGGCCACCGTCATCGGCCTGATGATTTCCAACGGTATGGTCGGCCTGGCCGGCGGCCTGCTTGCACAGTACCAGGGCAGCAGCAGCGTGGACATGGGCAGAGGCGCCATTGTCATCGGCCTCGCCGCCGTGATAATCGGCGAAGTGCTCCTGCGCAACCACGGCAAGGTGCTCACCGGTCTGATAGGGTGCAGCGTAGGCGCCATCGTCTACTACTTTGTAATCCAGATAGTGCTCAGGCTCGGCCTCGGCACAAACGACCTCAAGCTATTCACCGCACTCATAGTCGCGCTCTTTCTCGCCATCCCCTACTGGAAGGGCAAAGCCGCAGCTGCGCGCAAGCGCTCCGTCAATCTCAAGGAGGAAAAGAACAATGCTAGAGCTTAAAAACGTCTCCAAGACCTTCAACCCCGGTACTATAAATGCCAAGACTGCGCTCAGCGGCCTCAACCTTCGCTTGAATGACGGCGACTTTGTCACGGTCATAGGCGGCAACGGCGCCGGCAAGAGCACCATGCTCAACGCCATAGCCGGAGCCTTCGAGATTGACGGCGGGAGCATAAGCATCGACGGCGTGGACATCACCCGCCAGAGCGAGCACAAGCGCGCCGCCATGATAGGCCGCGTGTTCCAGGACCCGATGCTGGGCACGGCTCCGACCATGACCATCGAGGAGAACCTCGCCCTGGCCGCGCGCCGCGGCCGCCGCCGCACCCTGGCCTGGGGCATCAAGCGCACCGAGCGCTCGCACTACCGCGACCAGCTCGCCCGCCTCGGTCTCGGCCTTGAAGACCGCATGACCTCCCGCGCGGGTCTGCTCTCCGGCGGACAGCGCCAGGCGCTCACGCTGCTCATGGCCTCGCTGGTCAAGCCCAGGCTGCTGCTGCTCGACGAGCACACGGCAGCGCTCGACCCCGGCACCGCGGCACGCGTGCTCGAGCTCAGCGACCAGATCGTCTCCGAGGGACGCCTGACCACGCTCATGGTCACGCACAACATGCGCGACGCCATCGAGCACGGCAACCGGCTCATAATGATGAACGAAGGCCGCATTGTCCTCGACATCTCCGGTGAGGAGAAAAAGCGCCTCACCGTCGACAGCCTTCTGGCCAGGTTCTCCCGCGCCGCCGGCGAAGACATGCTGACGGATCGCGTGCTGATAGGCGCATAACAATACTCTAGGGGGAACCAGTTCCCCCTAGATACGCGGCATAAATGCCGCGATACCCCCTCGCCTTGCACGGCAAGGCGGTTGCGCCCCGATGGGCGCAAGCTATGGTATCGAGTCGAGGCGAAGCCCCGACTCGATGAATTGGACTCGATGAATACGACTTGACAATGTCACAGGGAAGTTTTCGTCCACCTTTTTCAAAAGGTGGCGGGTTCCAAGGGCAGAGCCCTTGGTCGCGCTCCACAGAGTGCGAAACACCTTTTATTATGGGCAACTATGCACCCCGGGGGTTGTTGGTAGGTTGCATTTTATGCTGCGTGCGACGGCCGGAGGTGTATTTTTGCGGCCAAATTTAGGCCGGATACGGCAATTTCAAGAAAAGAGGTACCCAAAATGCACAAGAAACTGCTCTCTGCCGCGATTGCGGCGACGATGACGCTCACGCTTGCGGCCTGCGGCTCCGCCCAGGACGACGGTCAGAGCGCCGACAACCCCGATGCCTATATCGTGGGCATCTGCGAACAGATGGAACACGTGTCCCTCAGCGAGGCCACGCGCGGCTTTAAGGACGCGCTGACTGAGCTTCTCGGCGAGGACAACGTGGTCTTTCGTGAGCAGAACGCGAACGGAGAGCAGACCAACTGCGGCACAATAATCGACGGCTTCGTCTCCGAGGGCGTCGACCTGATACTCGCGAACGCCACCTGGCCGCTCCAGGCCGCGGCGAGCGCCACCGCCGACATACCCATCCTCGGCACTTCCGTCACCGACTACGCCACCGCGCTGAACCTCGAGGACTTCGACGGCACCGTCGGCGGCAACATCTCCGGCACCAGCGACCTGGTCGACCTCGAGGCGCAGGCGCAGATAATTAAGGAGCTGTTCCCCGACGCGGAGAACGTCGGACTGCTCTACTGCTCCGGCGAGCCTAACAGCGTCTACCAGATAGAGACCGTGCGCGGCTATCTTGAGGACATGGGCTACACCTGCGAGGTCTACGCCTTCACCGACGTCAACGACCTCGCCAGCGTTACCCAGACCGCCTGCGACAACTCCGACGTCATCTACACCCCGACCGACAACACCGTCGCGGCCAACACCGAGACCGTGGCCAACGTCGTGATCCCCGCCGGCGTGCCTGTCATCGGCGGCGACCCCGGCATCTGCTCCGGCTGCGGCGTGGCCACCATCGCCACCGACTACTACGAGCTGGGCCGCCTCACCGGCGAGCTGGCGGCGCAGATCCTCCGGGGCGAGACGGACATCTCCACATTGCCCATACAGTACGGCGCGATGCAGAAGCTCTACAACAGCGCCAACTGCGAAGCCCTCAACATAACCGTCCCCGACGGCTACACGGCCGTGGAGGGATAAGGAACCGCTTCTGTCCACATCTTCCCCGGCTCAGACGAGCCGGGGAATTTTCAACGATTCCGGCGAATTTTTATACCAGAAAAAGCATTTCCAGATTATTTACAAATCGTTCGCTGTTTTTTACATGTTTCGGCTTGCTTTTAGGTCTGAGATAGGTTATTATATATAAGGAATGAGGACTAAAACCGTGTCCGGAGCAATTTTAAGGAAGGAGGCGTACACAAAGGCGACGGCGCGGTTAAGCATTTTATTTCAGTCAGGAAGGTCAAAAATGAACATTCCTAAAATTCTCACACCCAAGGCAATGACCGCTTATCTGAGCGCGGACGACACCGTGCGTCAGGGCTTGGAAATCATGAAGCGCTACGGCTACACCGCCATCCCGGTGCTGAACGACCGCGGCGAGTACATAGGCTGTATCACAGAGGGCGACTTCCTCTGGCACATTCTCAACACCGGCAGCACCTCGATGAAAAGTCAGGAGCAATACCGTATATCCGACCTCGTGAGGCGGGACTTCTGCCCGCCGCTCGGCATAGCCGCCGATGAAGACGAGGTCATTGACGCCGTCATGCAGCAGAACTTTGTGCCCATCGTCGATGACCGCGGCTGTTTTTGCGGTATAGTTACCCGCCGCAGCGTAATAGGCGCTCTGGCCGGTGCAGAGGTCAGCGTGATCGGCAAAGCTATATGAGACAATCACCGCATATGCGGAAATGATATGAATGGCAAAAGTCCGGGGAAACCCCCGGACTTTTGCTGTTTTTTCGCGCCTCAGGCCTCGTCTCTGTGCGCTTCCTTTTTCTCCGGCAGCAGCCTGGTCATGCTGTGCAGGCTCACGCCCAGCGTAGACAGGTTGTGCAGCGTCGCTCCGGCGGCCGGCTGAAGCAGGCCCATCAGCCCCAGGGCTATCAGGCCGCCGTTGAAGCCGATGACGAAGCGGTAATTGGCCTTGATGCGCGCCATGAGCCTCATGGCGACCTGCCGCAGTGTCACCAGCTCGGCCAGGTCTCCTTCGGACACGGTTATATCCGCTATCTCCCTTGCGATGGCCGCGCCGGAGCTTATCGCCACCCCGGCGTCTGCGGCGGAGAGCGCGGGCGAGTCGTTTATCCCGTCGCCGACCATTATGACCGTGTGTCCTCGCGCCCTCAGCTCCTGTACATATGCGGCCTTGTCCTCAGGCAGAACCTCGGCGCGGAAGTCGTCTACTCCCACTTCGGCGGCGATGGCTCCGGCCGTTCGCCGGCTGTCGCCCGTGAGCATGACGCAGCTGCTGATGCCCAGGCTGCGGAGCTGCCCGATGCAGTCTCCGGCCTCCTCGCGCAGCGGGTCTGAGATACATATGACCGCAGCCAGGCGGCCGGCGATAGACATGTACAGGTGCGAATAGCGCTCGGGTATGGCGTCGAAAGCCTCCCGCTCGTCCGCCGGTATCTCGCAGCCCTCGTCCTCGAAGATGAAATGCGCGGAGCCTATCTGCACCGTCTCATCGCCGACCCTGCTGGATATGCCGTGGGCGACAATGTACTCCACCTTGCTGTGCAGCTCGTCATGGCTGAGCCCCAGCTCCTGCGCCCTGCGCACCACGGCGTTGGCCATCGAGTGCGGGAAATGCTCCTCCAGGCAGGCGGCCAGCCGCAGCATGTCGTCTTTTTCCTTGCCGCCGAAGGTCACGATGTCCACTACCTCCGGGCAGGCGCGCGTGAGCGTGCCGGTCTTGTCGAAGACTACGGCGTCCGCCTGCGCCACGGCCTCCAGGAACTTGCCGCCCTTGACCGTTATGTGGTGGGCGCCGCACTCGCGCATGGCGGAGAGCACCGCCAGCGGCATGGCCAGCTTCAGCGCACAGGAGAAGTCCACCATCAGCACGCTCAGCGCCCTTGTGACATTGCGCGTGAGCAGGTATCCGGCGGCAGAGCCCAGCAGCGTCCACGGCACCAGGCGATCCGCCAGACCCGCGGCCTTGCTCTCGGCCGAGCTTTTCAGCCGCTCGGATTCCTCTATCATCGAGACTATCCTGTCATAGCGCGTGCCGCCGCTCATGTGCGTGACGGTCAGGACGCATTCGCCCTCCTCCACCACCATGCCGGCATAGACGGTAGTACCGGCGCGCTTGACCACCGGCTCGCTCTCACCTGTAAGCGACGCCTGATTTACCATCACGTCCGCGCCGCAGACCACGCCGTCCACCGGTATTACGCCGCCCATGCGTACGATGACGGTGTCGCCCTCGCGTATCTGCGCGACCGGAACCAGGCGCTCCTCCCCGCTCTCTGCGCGCACCCAGGCTCTGTCCACGTTGAGGCTCATGGTTCGGGCGAGCGAGTCCACGCTGCGCTTGTGCGTCCACTCCTCCAGCAGCTCTCCTATCTCCAGCAGGAACATCACGCTGCCGGCCGTGCCGAAGTCGCCGCGAGCCATCGACACGCCTATGCTGAGCGCGTCGAGTATCTCCACCTTCAGCCGGCCGCGGCGCAGGCAGCGCAGCGCGCCGCGTATAAACGGCACCGAGTGCCAGATGCAGCGCGCGATGCGCAGCGGCTTTGGGAAAAGTATCGAGCTGACCGCCTTTGCGACGCACTTTCCCACAAGCTTCTCCTCGTAATAGCGGTTCAGCTCCCGCGCGCTGTGCCCGCTCGCCAGGAGCTGTATGTCAGGGTCGGAGTACGAAAAAGCGGCCACGTCGGCAACGACGCAGGCTCTCTCCCCCTCCCTGTAACGTATGATGGCGCAGCCCGTGCGCTCATGCACGGATGCGCTCACGCACCAGGGGCGTGACTCCAGATAAGCCTGGAGCAGATCCGCCTGGGCTATAGTCATTTTCCCCCGGGCGTCGCAGATGCGCATACGTCCCCGGGACTCATGCAGGATTCTTGCTCTCATAGTACCACCGGAACAAAACTCTGTTTCATGAAAACTTCACCCGTTTCTCCGGGACGCGCCCAAAGAAACGGGTCATGCACGCTCATTCCGCGCCGTCCTCTATCACGGCGCTCTCCGCAGCTTCGCGCCCGGCGTTTATGTCCTTGGCTCCGGCGAGGATGTCGGCCACATTCTCCTGTGCGGCGGTGACCGTCTCCATGACGGAGTCCTTCACGCGGAGTCCGGCAGCGGCCATATGGGTGTAGGCCTTCTTGGCGTCCTTGCTTGTGAGCAGCTTTATTCCCACGCTGCCGAAAATCACGCCGCCGGCAAACAGCGCGGCGCACTTGCCATTATTAGTCATTGTTCGTACCTCCTGTGTTTTTTCACTTGTGCCTGTACCCGGTGATCATCACCATGACCATGCAGATCACGGCTCCCCAGGCCCAGAATCTGTGCTGTTTCACAAGTGTTCACCTCCACTCGAGTTCATGCTCGGTCGAGCATTGTCGTATGATACCACAAGCCCCGGCGCAAAGCTGCTTTATTCGGACGCGGCTCACGCGGAATCAGACATTTTTTTCGCGCGCGCATCTGCGGTACATCAGCGGAGACATGGCGTAGCGCCGCTTGAACTCCACGCCGAACTGGCTGGCCGAGCCGTAGCCCACCGCCTCGGCTATGCGGAACACGGGGATGGAAGTGCTTCTCAGCATCTCGCTGGCGCGCTCCATGCGGCGGTCGAGGAGGTAGGCGTGCACGCTGTCGCCATACAGCTCGCGGAAGCACTCCTTGAAGGAAGTCGGCGCTATATGGAATGCGGCCGAGAGCTCGTTTATCGTCAGCCTGTCGCCCAGGTGCTCCATCATGTGCTTGTGTATCCTCCGCACCGTGTCCACCATGTACGGGTCGCGATAGCGCGTCCTCGCGCCGTCAGAGGCGCTCTCACGCCGGCGTGAGAGCAGATACAGCAGCTCGCTTGCCTTCACGGCGCAATAGCTGCCCCTTTCGCCGGCGGGCAGCTCCCGCAGCGCCGAGAAGGCGGCCTCGCTCCAGGCGCTCTGCCCCGCCTCCATGGCTCCGCCGTGGCCGGCGAGCAGCCTTATAACTGCGTCATAATCGGCTCTGCCTCCGCCGAACAGCCCCGCCAGGCTGTCGCCGCAGGACATATCCGCGCAGACCAGGACGCCCTGCAGCCTCCCCGACCTCATCGTGAGCGTGAACCTTCCCTCCCAGAGCAGCAGCACCTGCCTGGCGGAGCATGACGCCCCTCCGTTCCGCCCGGATACGGACATCCCTCCGGACACACAGAAAAAAAGCTCCAGGCGTCCCGGTCTGTGCTCTGTCACATACGGCTCAGTCCCCGGACGCACGTCCAGCTCGCAGCACCATACATTCTCACACGGCGACACCAGCTCGGTATACCCCGGCGCGCCCAGCACCAGCTCCTCCAACATCGCGTCCAACCCTCCTTCGGAGTCCACAGCAGATAGTTAGTCTTTACTAACGTTTAGATTATACGCCGCTAACTCCCACTTGTCAAGCTCGGCTGTCCGCAACGCGCAGAGTTCCCCCGGCAAACGAAAAGCATCCCGCCCGGATTTCCCGGGCGGGATGCTTTTATAGGTCTATTTGCGTTAGCTTTGATACGGGCGTGTGAGCGTACGGTATCAGTCGTCTATGTCGCGCTCTGCCTGGAGCACCGCTCCGGTGTAGGCGTCGATCTTGTACTCGTACTCGGTGTAGCCCACGCGGAACTCTATCTCGTAGAGCACGTAGCCGTCGTCGCGGTCGAGCTCGACGCGCATACGGCTGGCGTCGGCCTCGCTGACTCCGGCGTGGCTGAGCGCCGCGGTCTTTGCCGCCGCCTCGCCTATAACGCTGCCCGTGCCGGTCTGCGTGCCGCCGTTGCCGGCGTTGAAGGTCTCGCTCTCGAACTTCACGACATCGCCGCTGGCGGCGTCGACCTTGTACTCGTACTTGGTGCCGTTGGCCGTGAACTCCAGCTCGTAGACATAGCGTCCGTCGTCTCGCTCGAACTGAGCCTTTATCCAGACGGCGTCGGAGCTGCTCACTCCGGCGTGGGTCAGCGCGGCGTTCTTGGCCGCAGTCTCGCCGACGTAGTCGTTGCTCTCCTGATTGGAGGACGGAGGCGCGGTGACGCCCGTGGGATAGGTCTCGCGCTCGGACTTCACCACCTCGCCGGTAAGGGCGTCGATGTCGTACTCGTACTCGGCGCCGGAGGTGTACATGTCAACCTCGTAGACAAGGCGTCCGTTTTCGCTGTCGAAGTCCACGTGGCTGGCGGAGAGGCTGTTCACGTCGATGCCCGCGTGGGCGCAGGCGGCCTCCAGCGCGGCCTGTGTGCCGATATACGCGCCGTCGCTGGCGGTACCGGTGGAGGTCACGGAGCTGTCAGTGATTCCGCGGCTGCTTGCAATGAGGGCTATGTCGTTCACGGAGAGGTTCACAAGGCTCTCAGCCGTGAGCGTGGGGTCGGCGGCCACGAGCTTGCTGATGAGCGCGGCCTTGCCCTCGGTTATGTTGTAGCTGGCCGCGAGCTCGGTCACGGCGCTGTCCGGCGTCACGGTCTGCGAAATGACCGCGCCGTCTATGCCTCCGGTGCCGAGAGCGGTCTCTATCATGCCGCTGACGGTGTTCTGCAGCGTGCTGGCGCGCACGGCGTCGCCGTCGGTTACGGAGACGAGGATGGAGTTGCGCAGCTCGTCAAGATAGCCGTTTTGCAGCATGGAGCCGATGAGTGCGTTGACCGTGACATCGAGGCTGCTGCCGGCGAAATCCATGGAGCCGATAACTATGCGCGCGTCCTCGTTCAGGGGCGTCAAGGCGGTGACGGTGTCGTTGGCGTCTACGTCGATCTCTATGCTGGGGTTCACATCCAGGGTTATTACGCTCTCCACAACGGAGCCGGGGTTGGCGCTCCCATCCGCGGGCAGGTCGTTGCCGCGTCCGTTGCCGAGGCTGTAGCCTATGAATCCGCCTACTATGGCCAGCACCAGCGCGGCCGCTATGGCGATGGGGACAAAGCGATTTTTCTTCCTCTCGTTCATATTGATAACCGTTCCTTTCCTGTCCTCGCAGGAGGCCAGGATCTCGTCCAGGCAGTCGGGGGCGGCGTGCGAAAGCGCCGTGCGTATCTGCTCATTGAGCCTGTTCTCGTCCATGCCTCAGCCTCCTTGCAGTGTAGATTTCAGTTTTTTCAGTGCGCGGTGGTACTTGCTCAGCACGGTGGGCAGCGCCAGATCCAGCATTGCCGCTATCTCCCTGTGCTTCAGCCCTGTCAGCGCGTGGAGCGAGACTATCTCGCGCTCCTCGTCGCTCAGGGCGTCCATCAGCATGGAGACCGTAACGGCGTCCTCGTGCGTGAAGTCCGGCCTGTCGGCGAAGGTCTCCATCCAGTCCTCGGGGGACATGGCGATCGTGCGTTTGCCCTCACGCAGCTTCATGAGCGCCAGGTTGCGCGCTATGCGCATCAGCCAGGCCGTGGGCTTGCCCTCGGCCTTGTACTGAGCTGCGCCCAGGTGGGCGCGCACGTAGGTCTCCTGCATGACATCCTCCGCGTCGTGCGCGTTCTTGAGGATGCTCAGCGCGTAGCCGTACACCGCTTCACGGGTCAATTCATACAGCCTGCCCAGCGCGCCGGTGTCGCCGTGCGCCATGCGGGCGAGGCATCTCTCCATTTCCTCCGCGCCGCTCCCGGACAGCGGCGTCGTGTGGGTCAAGAGTAAGGTAAGCATTTCTTTTTCCCGCCTCTACACTAACAATGCTCCGGCAATGCGTTTTATTGCACGCCGGAAAAAATTTTTAATGGAAAGGTTATCGGAGACATTATAACACCCATTATTCACCGCTACAACGGTTAAATAAGACATAAGCGCATATTTCTGTACCCTGCGCAGAAACTATGCTTACATCACACAGGAGGTATGCTTACATGAATAGACGCAAACTCATCGCCGCGGCGCTCGCCCTGGCCTTGGCGCTCGCCCTGCCCATCGGCGGAGCCTTGGCCGCCAACGGCGCGCCCGTGGCCGAGAACCTCAACCTCACGACCTATCGCAACGTCTGCGTCGGCGGACAGCTCGCCGCCGTCGACCCGGAGGGCGACACCATGACCTTTGAGATCACCACCCAGCCCACCAAGGGCAGCGTCGAAGTCACCGACGACGGCAGGTTTGTCTACACGCCCGACACCAACCGCAAGGGGCGCGACTACTTCGGCTACCGCGCCGTGGACGAGACCGGCGCCCGCAGCCAGGAGGCCACGGTCATCATAAACATTGAAAAGCAGAAGACCCAGACCACCTACTCCGACATGGCCGGCCACCCCGGCGCATACGCCGCCACCGCCCTGGCCGAGAACGACATCTTCACCGGCGAAAAGCTCGGCGGCGTCTGGATGTTCCAGCCCGAGCGCGAGGTCACCCGCGCAGAGTTTCTCTCCATGTGCATGGAGCTGACGGGCGAGCAGCTGCTCAGCGGAGTGTCGGCCACCGGCTTCGCCGACGACGCGGACATCTCCGACTGGCTGAAGCCCTACGTCGCCACGGCACTGATGGACGGCATCGTCAGCGGCTACGGCGTGACCGGCGGCGCGGTGTTCGAGCCTGACGCCTCCATCACCACGCAGGAGGCCGCCGTCATGCTCGACAACGTCCTGGACACCACGGACGTCACGGCCACGGCGCTGACCGGCTCTGTCGCCGACTGGGCCGCTCAGGCCACCAGCAACCTCGCCGCCTGCGGCGTCATAACCGAGGGCACCGCCTTCTCCGAGGCGCTCACGCGCGCAGACGCCGCGGAGATGCTTGTCCGCGCGATGGAGGTACTCTCCGCCAGGGAGGACTGACGCGCAAAGCCCAAAGCCCGGGAGCCAGCCCGGGCTTTGTTTTTTACCACTTGTATGAAAATCGTCCATTGATTTTTGACGCCAAACTTAGTAAGATATTAACCGCGTTTCTGCGCGCTTACAGGAAGGAGCAATTTACTTGAGCATAAACATGATACTTTTCGACCTGGACGGAACGCTGCTGCCGATGGACAACGACGAGTTCACGCGCGGATACTTCGGCCTGCTCGCCAAAAAGCTGGCGCCCCGCGGCTACGAGAAGGACAGCCTGATAGACGCCATCTGGGCAGGCGTGGCGGCGATGGTGAAAAACGACGGCTCCCGCAGCAACGAGGAGGCCTTTTGGGACAGGTTCACCGCTCTGTGCGGCGAGCAGGTGCTTGAGGACAAGCCGCTTTTCGAGGAGTTCTACGCCGTAGAGTTCTGCGGCGCAAAGGCGTTCTGCGGCTTCAACCCAAAGGCCGCCGAGGTCGTGGAGCTGGTCAAGAGCCTTGGTCTGCGCACCGCGCTGGCCACGAACCCGCTCTTTCCCTCCGTCGCCACCGAGCACCGCATAGGCTGGGCGGGACTCAAGCCCGGTGACTTCGAGCTTTACACTACATACGAAAACAGCAGCTACTGCAAGCCCAACCCCGACTACTACCGCGACGTGGCCGCGCGCCTCGGCGTGGACTGCTCCGAATGCCTGATGGTCGGCAACGACGCGGCGGAGGATATGCAGGCCGCTCAAAGCGCGGGCATGAGCGCGTTTTTGCTCACCGACTGTCTTATACGCCGCGACCTGCCCGTCGACTGCCCGCACGGCGGCTTTGACGAGCTGGCGGCGTATCTGAAAACGCTCAAAAACTGACAAAAATACGCCGGACGCGCGTTGCGTCCGGCGCTTTTTATTTCTCAATCGTCAGATTGTCGATGCCGTTTTGCTCAAACTCCGTGAAGTATTCGTCCATGCGGTTCGTCAGCTCGGTCACGTCGTCCGGGTCTGTGTGCTCCAGCGTCATGTCGCGCCTGGCAAGCTCCTCGGCGAGTATGTCGTAGAACACCGCGTCCTCATAGTCGGCGATCGCCTCGTGTATGCCGCCCTCCTCAAAGGCTTTGGACGGGAACACGTGCCCGTACCAGGTCGAGTACAAGTCCTTCATCCCGAGCTTGGCGCACTGGGCAAACATCTTCTCCTGTATGTCGTCGTAATCTGAGAAGCGATCCTCTCCCCGGGTCGAATTCAGCACCCAATTGCCTATATATACCATGTCCAGCAGTCGCCGGAACTCCTTGGTGGTAAGCTCTATATTCATTTTGCAAGCCTCCTATCACGCGCCGGGTGCGCTATAGCTCCGCACTTATATTATATCACAGCTGTCAAGCAAGACGCCACAAAAATTATAACGTGAATATTTGAGAGCAAAAGCGCGAATACTGCTGCTGGTGATTCTATGCGTGAGCTTACAAAAGAACAGTATGCCGAAATATGCGCGAAATACGCGCCCAAGTCCAAGACCTGGCCGGACACCTTAAAGGCCTTCGCCTCCGGCGGGCTTATATGCGCGCTGGCTCAGGTGATAATGTACCTCTGGGAACTGGCCGGAGCCGGCGGGGACGCCGCAACGGCCACGAGCATGACCCTTGTATTCATCGGCGCGCTGCTTACGGGGCTGGGCATATATGACGACATCGCCAAGTTCGCCGGCGCGGGCGCGCTTGTGCCCATAACGGGCTTTGCAAACGCTGTCGCCTCCCCGGCGCTGGAGTTCAAGACGGAGGGCTTTGTCACCGGCCTGGCCTCCAAGCTCTTTATAATCGCGGGGCCGGTGATAGTCTACGGCACGCTGGCCAGCATAGCCTACGGGCTTATACTGTGCCTTTTCATCTGACCGGCGCCGCGGCCTCCTTTGCAACGCCGTCTTTTGTACGCAGCTTGACCGTGTTTGCCATAAACGCGAAAATCCCTGAAGAAATAAGTACCTGCGCAATCAGTACGACTGCTGCGGCAAAAAGGCCGTAGAGCCAGTCATACTCCTGCTTACCTCTTGCGTTTTCCGCTATGAAAAGCATGACGGGATTTGCGGCGGCTATTGCAGCTGCGGCAGTGATCATGCCCAGCGCCGCCCCAAGCACATTGCTTTTGCAGCGAAATCCGAGCGCAAAACGGGAAACCCGGCCTTCACCGTCGTGCCTGGCGGCATTGTACGCCGTAATAAAGGAAGCCAGTACAGCGAAGAAAAGAAATACAGCGAGACCGAATGCACCAAAGCCGCGATAGAACTTCATGCCCTCGTTCCAGACAAAACCAACTATGCTGTATTCCCACAGCATACACCCGAGAAGATTCAGTGCAAGAGCATATACTCCGCAGCGAATACGTTTGCCGCGCTGCTTAAGCGCTGCCGAAAGGATAATCAGAGCCACAATGACAAGCCCAAACAACATCAGCATCGGGAAGATCATGACCTGCCCCCCTCTAAAACTCCGCGCCCGGCGCGGAGCTTTACGGCGTTGTACGTCACGCTGACGGAACACGCGACGGCTATGGCCAGGTAGAAAAGATAGGACGTAATTCCAAGGTTGTACACGATGCTCAAGCCCTCGTGCGGGACGTTCGAGAGCAGCATGGGCAGCGTGGCACATGCGAGGATGATATCGGCGCAGAGAGCCGACACGCCGAATATCATCCGGTTCACCCGCTTCTCAGCGGAGAAGGAGAATACGGCGAGGAATATCATCACCCCTGACAGACAGACGCAGAACATTACACATACCTCCTAATATAATGTCCCCAGGCACGATACCTGAGGACATTATACCTCTTTCCCGCATCCAATGGCAACAAAAGCCACCATGACACACATGTAAACTTTTCCTGAACGCGCCATCGCGCCCACACCTATCCGAGACCGCGGACAAATACAACAAGCGCCATGATGGGCAATACTGTCCAGGAGATGTACCGCGTCATTATCTCCCACTCCGACGGCTCCGCCCGGTCGGCATTTCTTATGCTGAAGGACAGATTCCAGCGGAACAGCTCGTCCGTGAACAGTATAGAGACGGCCGTGGCGATGCACACGAACATACCGAGGAGCCACATGCCCCAGCTGCCCTTGTGCGTCAGCTCCGGGCCGTACATGAGCTCGATCACCGTGTAAACGTCAGGTTCCAGCAAGTCGACGGGATTGCCGTCCCCGTCGTAAACAGTGCCGTCAGAATAGGTTACGAAAATGGAGGCTCCGGGCATGCTCCCGTCCTCGTTGAGCAGCACAAATCTGTCTCCAAATCTATCGACGGCGCCGCGGAATATGAGCTCACCGCTCTCGAACAGCTCCACGCCGGTCACGTCCGGCTCCGAGCGCATGTCCTCGGGAACTGCGTCCGGGGCTTCGCGGACGGTGTACGAGCCGTAGTAACTGCCGCCGCAGCTAAACTCAACCGTCTTGTCCTCCGACACGGTGAAGCTCGCCTGCTCACCGCCGATGCGGCCTGAGTAGACCGTGACGCCGTCAGCCTGCTCCGGCACAAAGATCTTGTCGTTGTACTCAAAGCCCACGCGGGAGATGGTTACGAGATACAACACCGAGAACACGGCGGCCATGACGGCCAGTATGAGCAGCACGGCCTTCTGGTATCTGCCGAGCCCGACTATGCGCTTTTTTATCCCCTCCAAAGCCATTCCTCCCCCGTCCTGAATTCCGGCCGGTAGTTCAAATATATCATATGGGAGCGTGGAAATCTACCCCAAAATGACAATGTCCCCGGCTTTGACCCGGGGACATCGCCCTCCCAATCCCATATCCGTAGTGTCAGTCTATACCGCCTTACGTCTTGTACTCGTACTTGGGGTATTTGTCAACGTCGTATTTGAGTCCCATGACGTCCCTGCGCGGCATGTTGTCGTAGTGCTTTTTCAAAAACGGCTCCACGACGTAGTAGAGCAGCTTGCCGTCCAGGTCAAAGTAGAACACGGCGAACAGCCCGGCGTACAGCGCGCCCAGGCCGCCCAGTGCGGCTAGCAGCAGCTTTTTACCCTTCTTCATAGCAAACCCTCCTTACCAGCTCATGGAGTCGTCAAACTCCAGCAGCGAGGGGTCAAGCGGCTCCTCGTGCATGACGGTGGTCATATAGTCGTTTATTATGCGGCGTATCTCCATGCGGCTGACCGTGCGGCTGTCGGGCAGGGCGTGCGGCATCCAGATGGCATGGATATTGCGCTTGCGGAACTCGTCTTCAAACATGCCGGTTATGCCCTGCATACCCTTGCACTGTATCTGGTCATACATCATGACCATGTCGCAGTGGAAGCGCTCCATGTTCTCCCATATCTCAAAGATGTGCTTGTGTCCGCCGACAGCCATGCGGCGCATGGGCGCCCACTCGTTGTACAGCGCGAAGTCCTCCATCAGGTGCTCGTAGCTGTCGGTGCGCATGTCTATGTCGAACATGAGGCTGTCCATGTTTATGACCACGTTCAGACCCCAGCAGTTGTACGCCCAGGTGCACCAGTTGGAGTAGTAGAGCGGCGCGCAGCTCCAGGCCAGGACGCGGTGGCGTGTCTCGGGGAAGGTGTTTATCTTCTTCTCCACGCAGCGGTTGAGTATCTTCCTGACCTTCTTGTCGGTCTTCGCCCAGATGTCGCGCCAGCCGTCCTGGGAGTAGTAGATGCGGTAGAGCGCCTGGGCGACGCCGTTGATGGGGTAGTACGGCGTGTTCGCCGCGACGTCCCACTTCTCGCGCTCGAAGCGCGTCAGCTCGTTGTAGCGCTCGATGTATTTGACGAAGCAGTTGTAGTCGAACGGCTCGCCCGTCTGCTCCTCGATGAACTTCCAGCACTCCTCAATTTCGCGGCGGCAGTGCTCCTGCACCAGCGGGTCGTCGAACTGCATGGGCTGCGGCATGGCGAAAAGCGGCTTGTCGTAGCACCAGTCCTGGAGTATGCTCGTACCCACGGAGCCGTCGCAGGCCTCGTTGCTGGTGATGAGGAAGGGGAAGTAGTCCGGCATGTCGTCCAGGATGGAGAGTCCCGCCTCGGCCTGGCACATCGGGCAGGGGTCGCCCGGCAGGCCTATGCTCTGCGCCGCGTCTATGTAGTTGAGCACGGTGTGGCAGTTGACGTGGCAGGTGACGAAGTACGGCACCATCTGCAGCGGCACGTCGTCCATGCGGTCGCGCCAGGGGTAGAAGATCGCGCCTGCGACGGTCTCGTCGTGAGCCATGGTCTTGTGCCAGAGCTCACCCCGTTTTCCCTTGTGCAGGTTGGCGTCCGCGGCGAACATGCGCATGAACTGACGTATCGTCTCGTTGGTCATCGCGCGGTAATGCCACGCGCTCGCCCTCAGCGCGGGGCCGCGCATACCCTCAAAGCCGCGGTCGAACCAGTGCATGACAGTGAGGTAGGTCTGGCCTATCCAGCGGTAGCGCCACACGCCCTTGGCAAAGAGCACCGGCCCGCCGTAGCGCATGATGTCGTAGACCATCATGCCGTAGTTGTAGAGCCAGATGCGGTTGAAGTAGTAGAACGTGTCCTTTATACCGCGCCACTCGCGGTGCTTGTAGAGGCCGGTCTTGTCTATGTACAGGTCTCCGAGCCGCCTCTCGCCGTGGGGCTTGCCTTTTATGAAGTCACGGAGCTTCTTTTTGAAGTTAGCCATCACTTGCCCTCCTGTATCTTCTTGATCTCGATACTCTCGATAAAGGCCTGGAAGCGGGTGCGGAGCTGGCCGGAGGCGCTGTTCACGTACTCCTTCTCTATCGAGCACACCGGGATGCCAAAGTCGCGGTTGAGGACGATGGTGTCGATCGTGCGCTCGTAGCTCCAATACTCGCAGAACTTGTTGCTCTCGACGATGATGCCGTCGGCATGGTACTCCTTGACCAGGTCAGCCAGGTACTGCTTGCGCGAGCGCATGACGTGCTGCTCCATAAAGCGCGGACACATGCTCGTCTCCAGGTAGTGCCGGGCGATGGCGGCCAGCGGTCTCTCCCCTTCCCGCACCACTATCTCCTCGCGCCCGGGAAGGGAGCCGTAGCAATAGCGGTCGGCGACGACCATCGCGCCGCAGCTCTCTATGAGCTGGGTAAAGCCCGGGTCGTCGTTCTCGCTGCCCGCGAGCACGACCTTACAGCGGAACCAGGGCTTCTCCTCCGCCTCCCTCGTGCGCAGCTCCTCGGCCGTCTCGCGCAGGTACGGCAGGATCAAGTCCTTGGGGCACACCAGGCTGACAAGCTGTATCACGTGGAATTCGTATCCGGTAATGTTGGGGTTTTCCTCCTTGCGGTGCGCGCCTATCTCGCTTATCAGCGCGCAGACTTCGTTGTGCCGGGCTATGGCCTTCATCAGCGCCTCGTCCGAGGTGTCTATGCCAAACTTGTCGGCCAGCGGCTCCAGCACGTGCGCACGCAGCTGCTTTTCGTAGTGCTCGACGCTGTTGGCGGTCTTCTTGAACGGCACGTCCGTGAACTCGCAGAAGAAATCCGGGTTCTGTATGACGTCCATCATCTGCAAATGCTCCTGGAATCGGCAGGTGACGGTGCAGGTCTCCGTGGCCATCTGCGCGTCCAGGAAGTTGTATCCGCCCTCCAGCGCGCGCTCTAAGAGGCTGCGGCCATAGTGGCAGGTGCGCCCTGACATGTAGTATGTGGCGATGTCCGGCGAGGAACAGCGCGGCGCGCGCAGCCTCACGCCGAAGCAGCCCTCCAAGTCCAGCAGTACCTCCGGCATGAAATAACAGGTGTAGCCCAGCGCCCTCCTGCCGGACGCCTTGGCCTCCTTTACCAGAGTGTTGTTGGCCTCTTGCAGCAGGTCCTCAAAGTAAATCAAGTGCTTCAGATCTCGCAATTTTAACCCCCCTGTCTACATAATTGCCTAAACCCGTCCTGTCCGGGAACGTCTCTATAGTCAGAATACCAAACACTTGGTTAAAAGTCAAACTAATTGTTGAACAAGTTGCAATATTTGTACTATTTATCGGCACGTTTGGGCATTTAGTGTCGGTTTTACAGGCAATAGGAAGGCAAAATATTGAACAAACCAGCTCTGGTCAAATCTGTGCCAGCACTTTGGATGCGGGAAAATAAAAAAGGACAGCTCATAGAGCTGTCCTTTTTACTTGTAGCGTTTCAGTTGTAGCGCCTCTTGTTTTTGCGAGCGGCCTCGCTTTTCTTGCGGCGCTTGACGCTGGGACTCTGGTAGTACTCCTTCTTGCGAAGATCGGCCAGCACGCCGGCCTTGGCACAGCTGCGCTTGAAGCGCTTGAGCGCGTTGTCCAGAGACTCGTTTTCCTTGACGTAGATTTCAGACATTGTATTCCCTCCCTCCAAAACGTCCGAAGACGCTCTTAAGGGGCTTCTATCCCATTGCGGGGCATTAACCCTTTAACATATGCATTATAAGTGTTTAACCGGCTGTTGTCAAGCTCAATCTCACTTATGGGGCTTTGCAATGATGTTTACGAGCTTGTTCCTGACCACGATGGTCTTGACTATGTCGCAGCCGTCGGTGAACTTCTTCACCTTCGGCTCGGCCAGAGCGGCCTCCACGGCGGCGTCGTTTTCGCTGTCAATGGGGATGCGCACGGTGCCGCGGAGCTTGCCGTTGACCTGCACGGCTATCTCGACCTCGTCGTCGAGGGTCTTGGAGTGGTCGTACTCAGGCCACGCGGACAGCGAGCACAGTCCGTCGAAGCCCTGGAGCTCCCACAGCTCCTCGGCCATATGCGGCGCGAAGGGGCTGAGCAGCGCGAGCAGCGCCTTGATGTCGCCGCGGCTGGGGGCGCTCTCGTAGAACTTGTTCACAAGCACCATCATGGCGGCGATGGCGGTGTTGAACTTCATGTTCTCGATGTCCTCGCTGACCTTCTTGATGCAGCGGTGGACTTCCTTCTCGTTGGCGGCGGAATAGCTCTCGTCGCCGTCGATGCGGTTCTCGGCCAGCGCCCAGATGCGGTCGAGGAAGCGCTTGCAGCCCTTGACGGCGCTGGGGTTCCAGGGCGCGGCCTTCTCAAAGTCGCCGATGAACATGATGTAGAGGCGCAGCGTGTCGGCGCCGAACTCCTTGACCACGTTGTCGGGGTTGACGACGTTGCCCAGGCTCTTGCTCATCTTGACGATGGGGTGGTCGGCCATCTCGCCGTACTTGTGGCGGAGGTACTTGCGCACTTCCTCCTCGCTGCCGTACTCGGCCAGCAGCTCGTTGCGCTCGGTCTCGTCGAGGTTGGCGTAGTTGTGCGGGTTGAGGCCGAGGATCATGCCGTGGCTGGTGCGCTTGGCGTAGGGCTCCTTGGTCGGCACGACGCCGATGTCGTACAGGAACTTGTGCCAGAAGCGGCTGTACAGCAGGTGGAGCGTGGTGTGCTCCATGCCGCCGTTGTACCAGTCGACGGGGCTCCAGTAGTCGAGCGCCTCCTTGCCGGCCAGCGCATTGTCGTTGTCGGGGTCGATGTAGCGCAGGAAGTACCAGCAGCTGCCGGCCCACTGGGGCATGGTGTCGGTCTCACGCTGGGCGGGACCTCCGCACTTCGGGCAGGTGGTGTTGACCCAGTCGGTCATCTTGCTCAGCGGGCTCTCGCCGTTGTCGGTCGGCTCGTAGCTGTCCACGTCGGGCAGGAGCAGGGGCAGCTCGCTCTCGTCTATGGGCTGCCAGCCGCACTTATCGCAGTGCACCAGGGGGATGGGCTCGCCCCAGTAGCGCTGGCGGGAGAACACCCAGTCGCGCAGCTTGTAGTTGACCTTGCTGCGGCCTATGCCCTTCTCCTCCAGCCACTTGGTCATGGCGGGGATGGCGTCCTTGACGCTCATGCCGTCCAGGAAGCCGGAGTTGACCATGATGGCGTTCTCGTCCTTGCTTATCCACGCCTCCTTGGTCACGTCGCCGCCCTTGACGACCTCGACTATGGGCAGGTTGAACTCCTTGGCGAACTCCCAGTCGCGCTGGTCGTGGCCGGGGACGGCCATGATGGCGCCGGTGCCGTAGCTGGCGAGGACGTAGTCGGAGAGGAAGATGGGGATGACTTCGCCGTTGACGGGGTTCACGGCGTCGACGCCGATGGTGCGCACGCCGGTCTTGTCCTTGTTCAGCTCGGTGCGCTCGAGGTCTGACTTGGCGGCGGCCGCGGCCTGGTAGGCCTTGACCTCGTCGGAGTTCTGTATTGCGCCGCTCTCAAGCCAGCGCTTCACAAGCTCATGCTCCGGCGAGAGAACCATGTAGGTCGCGCCGAAAAGCGTGTCGCAGCGGGTGGTGAAGACGCGTATCACGTCTCCGGTGGTGGCCTTGAAGTCGACCTCGGCGCCGGTGGAGCGGCCTATCCAGTTGCGCTGCTGGATCTTGACGCGCTCGATGTAGTCGACGTCGTCCAGGTCGTCTATGAGCCTCTGCGCGTACTCGGTGATGCGCAGCATCCACTGGCTCTTTTCCTTGCGTATGACGGGGCTGCCGCAGCGCTCGCACACGCCCTCGACGACCTCCTCGTTGGCGAGGACGCACTTGCAGCTGGTGCACCAGTTGACGGGCATGCTGGCCTTGTAGGCGAGGCCGTGCTTGTACATCTGGAGGAAGATCCACTGCGTCCACTTGTAGTACTTCGGGTCGGTGGTGTCCACCACGCGATCCCAGTCGAAGCTGTAGCCCAGCATCTGCAGCTGCTTGGAAAAGCGCTCTATGTTGCGCTTGGTGACGTCGCGCGGATGCATGTGGTTGGCTATGGCGTAGTTCTCCGTGGGCAGTCCGAAGGCGTCGAAGCCTATCGGAAAGAGGACGTTTTCACCCTCCATGCGGCGCTTGCGCGCCACTATGTCCATGGCAGTGTACGGCCTCGGATGGCCGACGTGCAGGCCGTCTCCGCTCGGGTACGGGAACTCGATGAGGGGATAGAACTTCTTCCTCGTCTTGTCGCCGGTCACGGCCTTGTAGGTCTTGTTCTCAAGCCAGTAATTCTGCCATTTCTTCTCTATGCGTGCGAAATCGTAGCCCATGTTTTTGCTTCTCCCTTTACTGTAGTTTGCTTTGTCAGTCGGCCCCTTTGACCCGGGCGTCACGCCTCAGGCCATAGGGCCTCAAAGGGATGAGAGGGGCACCTCCTGCGCGTCTCCCCAGAGGTGCTCGAGGTTGTAGAACTCGCGCAGATCCTCCTGGAATATATGGACTATGACGCAGCCAAAGTCCAGCAGTATCCAGCCGCCGCCGCGATAACCCTCGCGGCGAAGCGGAGGCTCGCCGACCTCGCTGAGCACACGGTCGACCTCGTCGGTGAGGGTCTTCACGTGAGTGGAGCTGGTGGCGGTGCAGATGATGAAATAGTCCGCAAGCACGGTGACGTCGGAGGTGTGCAGCACCTTGATGTCCTTCGCCTGCTTATTCTCCAAGGCCTTTGCTGCCTCGGCGGCTATTTCTCTGGGTGTCAGCATTGAGCAAAACTCCTTTTCTTTATCCAAAGCTTGCAAATGAACCTTCTCCGCCCTCAATGTACCCCTGCGTCATCGTCCAGACGCCGTCGATGTAGGAGATCATGTTTATATTCTCCTCAGTGATCTCCACGTCGAAGGGGTTGAGGTACTCGTTTAGCATGACGAGCCATTTGTCTATGATGGGCATGACGTAGTTAAGGCCGTTTATCATGCCGTCCATACGGTTGGGGATGGTCTGGAATGTTATATCCTCGCTGTCGAGCTTCATGAACTGCTCCAGCAGGTAGGCGATATTGCCCAGCGAGACGTTGGTCTCCGTGTTTTCCATGACTGCGCTGTATATCTGGCCGATGTTCAGCACGTTGCCTATCTGCAGCAGCTGCTGAGCCAGCGCCATCAGCAGCTCCTGCTGGAACTCGATGCGCTCTATGTCGCCGCCCGCGTAGGAGTGCGAGCCGTCGTTGGACATACGGAAGCGCATGGCGTTGACGAAGTTCTCGCCGTTGAGCGTCTGCGGGCCGGCCTTGATGTGGATGTACAAGTCCTGATCCGGCGCGTCCCAGTCCATGTCGAACGGGATGGTGAAGTTGACGCCGCCTATGGCGTCGACTATGTCCGCCGCCGCCTGGATGTTGACGAAAGCGTACATGTCGACCTCGTAGCCCAGAATATCCGCCACAGTGTCCAGCAGCGCCTGAGTGGCGTCCTGGTTGTTGTTCTTCGCCGCCGCATAGGGCTGGTTTATCTTCTTGATGTTCAGTCCGATGTTGACCAGCATGTCTCGGGGCAGGCTGACTATGTTCAGCTTGCCGTTGACGGTGTCGAACATGCCCACCAGGTTGGTGTCGTTGTGATAGCCCACGACGTCTATTCCCGATACCAGGAAGGTGTAGACGCCGTCGCGCTTGTTGCCCGTGCTGTCGGGGGCTACGGCGGCTATGCCCGTCTCCTCAGGAGCCGGGGTACCGTAGTCGTTCAGCCCGCCGCCGGCTGTGTCCGGTGCCTTGGCCCAGCTGCGGTACCAGGCGAAGGCTCCGATTATTACCACCGCCAGGATACCGAGGGTCACCGCCAGCCTGCGCGGCCAGCGCGGCCTGGACGCCCTGCGCTCCTCGCGCGAGATTATGTCATCGCTTGCGAAGCGTCTGCGCCCCTCGTCGTTGTACGCCGCCTGGCGCGAAGCATACCGCTGCTGCCGGGCTTTGTACCTCCGGTCGTAATCGTAGTCGTCGTCAAGGTCGTAATCGTTGTACTCGGAGTACTCTCCCCGTTCATATTCCTGCCGGCCGTATTCGCGCCGGTCATGGCTGCGGTCGTCGTAATACCCGCCGTCGTAGGGTTCGCGGCCGGCGTTGCTGCCGGAGCCGCGGCCGGAAGCGCTGTGCTTCCCGCCCTTTCCGTTTCCGCCAAAGAGGTGCATTAAGTTCTGTCCTTTCCGTACCACCTGAGCGCCTCGACGGTGGCGCTGTGCGGCACTATCCCGCCGGCCTTCAGCTCCTCGAGGCTCATTTTCAGCCCGAGCGCCATGGCGGCGTCGATGTCCTCATAGGCCAGCGCGCGCAGCGGCTCCACGCCTTCAAAGTCGCGCGTAGGCTCGATATAATCTGCCAGATATATCAGCTTCTCCAACAGTGTCATATCCGGTCTGCCGGTGGTGTGCCAGCGTATGGCGCCGTACACCTCGTCGGTCACGCCGAAGACTTCCCTGGACAGTGCTGCGCCCGTTATGGCGTGCGTGAGCTTGAGATTCTCGCGCTCGAGCGCGTCAAACACTATACCATATTTTTCTGCCAACTTCAACTGCTCCGGCATCGTAAGTTTTTTGGTGATGTCGTGCAAAATACCGGCTTCGGCCGCGTCTCCGGGGTCTGCGCCCCAGCGCTCAGCCAGCTTTACGGCCTCGTGCTCGCAGCCCGCCACATGCGGTATCCTGCCGGGCTTCAGGTACGCATAGGCTCTCTCCCTGAGCCAGTCAAGCTGCGGCTTCGCGCCGTAGTCGCGCGTCCTGATTATCCGCTCGTACACCTCGCCGTCCAGCTCGCCGGCGCCGCGGCGGTTCACCAGCAGCTCGCGCATGCCGCTGCTGGACATCGGCAGCGGAGCCACGTCCAGCACATAGACGACGGCGCCGCAGCTTATGCGCAGGTGCTCAGCCATGCGGCGTATTGGCTCCAGGTCGCCCTCGTCCCTCGGCAGCACGGCCAGGCTGGCCTCCGAGAGTATATAGCGCCACTCGTGCCAGGTCTCAAAGCTCAAAAGCATGTCCGTGCCCATGATCATCACGAGCTCCGCGTCCGGATACTCGCGCCTCAGCTCGGACACCGTGTCGGAGGTGTAGCTACGCCCCGCCCTGTGCAGCTCCATGTCCGAGACCTCGGCCTCGGGGAGATCGCGGAAGGCAATGCGGGTGAGCGCCATGCGCTCGTTGGCGTCCGGGCTGCCCTCGGGCAGGGGCTTGTGCGGCGGCGTGGCGGCCGGGATAACAAGCAGCTTGTCAGGCTTCAACGCCTCGCAGGCGAGGCGGCAGGCGCGCACGTGCGCCGGGTGCGGCGGGTTGAAGCTCCCGCCGTAAAAGGCCAGCCTCATTTCTTCTTCGCCGCCTTCGGCAGCTCGATCACGGGCTTTTGCTCGTTGCGCTTGTAGAGCACGAACTTGCTGCCTATGACCTGTACCTGCTCGGCGCGGCATCTGGCGGACAGCGTCTCGCAGGCCTCGCGGGCGGTGAGCATGGAGTTCTCCAGCACGCGGCCTTTGACCAGCTCGCGCGCGCGGAGCATGTCGCTCATCGTCTCCGCGGTCTTTTCGGTTATGCCGTCCTTGCCTATTTGCAGTATCGTGTCCTCCTTTGCGGCCAGGCCGCGAAGGTAGGCTCTCTGTTTACTTGTCAGCATCGCAATACTCCTTTAACAGCCGGGCGAACTCGCGCAGGGCGCGTCCCCGGTGGGATATGGCGTTTTTCTCGTCGGCGCTCAGCTCCGCCATCGTGCGCTCAGAGCCTTCGGGTATGAACATCGCGTCATAGCCGAAGCCGTTTTCACCGGCCTCGCGGGTGGCTATCTCGCCCTCGCAGGTGCCGCGCGCGCGGAGCACGTCGCCGTTCGGGAAGGCACAGCATATCGCTGAGACGAAACGTGCCGAACGATGTTCCACGCCCTCGAGCTTTTTCATCAGGAACGCCCTGCGGTCGGCGTCCGAGTCCTCGTGGCGGCCGGTGTAGCGCGCCGAGTGCACCCCCGGCTCGCCGCCCAGCGCGTCCACCTCCAGCCCTGAGTCGTCGCTCACGGCCGCAAGGCCGGTGGCCTTCATCGCCGCCTCGGCCTTTATATAGGCGTTCTCCTCAAAGGTGACGCCCGTCTCGTCGGCTTCGAAGTCGCAGCCCGCCTCGCTCTGCGTGACTACCTCTATGCCGAGCGGGGCGAGTATCTCGCGGAACTCCTTCGCCTTGTGCGCGTTGTTGGAAGCGAGTATCAGTTTCATGACAGCAGCGCCTCCGCAAAGCTCTTGGGCTCGAAGGGCATCAGGTCGTCGACGCCCTCGCCGACGCCGATAAACTTGACGGGCACGCCCATTTCGTTGGCGATGGCGAACACTATGCCGCCCTTGGCCGTGCCGTCCAGCTTGGTCAGCACGATGCCGGTGATGGCGGCGGTGTCGGAAAACTGCTTGGCCTGGATAAGCCCGTTCTGTCCCGTGGTCGCGTCTATTACCATCAGCGTCTCCAGCGAGGCCTCAGGCAGCTCGCGCAGTATGATACGGCGGATCTTGGCCAGCTCGTTCATGAGGTTGGCCTTGTTGTGCAGCCTGCCGGCCGTGTCGACTATCACTATGTCCGCTCCGCGCGCCTTGGCGGCGCTGACGGCGTCGAACACCACGGCGCCGGGGTCGGAGCCTTCGCCGTGCTTGACTATCTCGCAGTGCGCGCGCTCTGCCCAGACGGTGAGCTGCTCGGCGGCGGCGGCGCGGAAGGTGTCCGCCGCGGCCAGGAGAACCTTCTTGCCCTCGGCGGTGTATTTCGCTGCCAGCTTGCCTATCGTGGTCGTCTTGCCCACGCCGTTCACGCCCACCATGAGTATGACGGAGGGCTTGGTCTCCAGCTCCAGCTCGAAGCTGCCCACGCTCAGGTGCTCGGCCAGGATATCCACCAGCGCTCCCTTGACCTCGTCCGCGCCGCGCAGGGCGTTGGCGCGCACGCGCTCGCGCAGCTCCTCCACCGCCTTCATGGCGGTGTCCGCTCCGGCGTCGGCCAAAATCAGCGAGTCCTCCAGCTCCTCAAAGAACTCCTCGTTCTCGCCGGTGAACTCGGCGAACAGTCCGCCCATCTGGCGGCGGGTCTTTTCAAGCCCCTGCTTTATCTTGTCGAAGAATCCCATTGTCTTCCTCCTCTATCTGCTTTGTAGCTTCGTCCAGATCCAGCTCTATCACCTTGGAGACGCCCTTTTCCTGCATCGTCACGCCATAGAGCCTGTCGGCCTCCTCCATCGTGCCGCGCCTGTGGGTGATGACTATGAACTGCGTCTTGTCGGCCAGCTCGCGCATATGGCTGGCGAAGCGGTTGACGTTCGCCTCGTCCAGCGCGGCCTCTATCTCGTCCATCACGCAAAAAGGCGTGGGGCGTATCTTGATTATCGCAAAGTACAGCGCTATGGCCACAAAGGCCATCTCGCCGCCGGAGAGCAGCGTCAGCGTCGTGACCGCCTTTCCGGGCGGCTGGACACGGATGTCTATGTCGCCGCCCAGCACGTCGTCAGCGGGGGTTATCGTAAGCTCCGCGCTGCCGCCGCCGAAAAGCTCCGTGAACGTCTCCTTGAAGCTCTCGTTTATGGCGGTGAACTCGCGCGAGAATATACTTCTCATTTCCCCGGTTATGTCGGTAATTATACCCAAAAGCTCATTCTTTGCCTTTTCAACGTCGTCGCGCTGTCCGGCGAGGAACTCGTAACGCTCGCTCACGCGCGCGTACTCGTCGATGGCGCCGATGTTCGGGTTGCCCAGCGAGGTCATCTCGCGGCGCAGCTCAGATATGCGGCGGGCGGCCTTCGGCCGGCTCTCCACCGGCTGGCGTATGGCCTCGGCGGCGCTGTGGCTCAGCTCGTAGCCGTCCCAGAGCTTGTCCGTCAGCTGCTTCTCCTCCATCTCGGCGGAGAGCTTCTTCTGCTCGGCGCGGGCAAGGGCGCGCTCCAGGTCGAGTATGGCGGCGTTCTTCTCCTGCGCGGCCTTGTCGGTGCGCGTGCGCTCGCCCTCGACCTCCAGGCGGCTCGACGTCGCTTCGCTGATGGAGGCGCGTATCTTGTCGGCCTCGGCGTTCAGGGTGTCTATGGCGCTCCGAACCTCGTCCAGCTCGCGCCGGTAGCTGTCCGCCGCCGCAAGCACGTCGCTTATCGCCTTCTCTCGCGCGGCGCTGTCGCCAGTCAGGCCGGCCATCAGAGCCTCAAACTGCCCGGCGGCGTTCTCCGTCGTGCGGCGCTCGGCGGCCAGGGAGGCCAGCTCGTTGTTTATCGTCTGTATCTCCTGCGTGGCGACGTCCAGCTCATATCGCGCGGCGGTCAGCGTGCGCTTGAGCTCGTCCGTCCTGGACGTCAGCTCGTCGCGGCGTCTGGCCAGCCTACCGCGCCCGGCCTGGAGCTTTTCAAGCTCGCTGCGGCGCGAGAGGATGCCCGCGTTCTTCCCGGCGCTGCCGCCGGTCATGGAGCCGCCCGCGTTCATGACCTGCCCGTCCAGGGTGACTATCTTCACCCTGCCGCCGTTGCGGCGGGAAATGGCTATGGCGTCGGTCAGCGTCTCGGCTATCAGCGTGCGTCCGAGCAGGTTCTCGAACACGTTTTTGTACTTCGCCTCGAACTCTATCAGGTCCACGGCCAGGCCGAGACAGCCCTCGTCCCCGCCGGGTATGGCGTCCAGCCTGCCGCCGCGTATGGCGTCCAGCGGCAGGAACGTGGCGCGTCCGGCGTTTCGCCGCTGCAGGAACTCTATGGCGCGCTTGCCGTCGTTCTGCGTGTCGACGACGACGTTCTGTATCGCCGCGCCCAGCGCGGTCTCGATGGCGAGCGCGGTGTGTTCGTCCGTGCGCAGCAGCTCGCTCACCGTGCCGTGGACTCCGCGCAGCGCGCCGCGTTTGGCCTCGCGCATGACGGCCTTGACGGCCCCGCCGAAGCCCTCGTAGTCGCGCTCCATCTCCTCGAGCATGTTTATGCGCGAGTCGGCGCTGCGCAGCTCCACTATCTGCTTGGTCAGCTCGTCGCTCAGCTCGTTCAGCTCGCGCTCGCGGTTGGCTATGCGCATACGGCGGCCTTCGGCGACGTTCCGGGCGCTCTGCGCGTCCTCCTCGAGTTTCTTCTTCTGTGCGTCTATCTCGGCTATGCGCGCGCGGCCGGCCTCTATCTGGCCTTGAATCTCCTGTACGCGGCCGGTCAGCTCGCTCATCTCGGTGCGCATACGCGCGGCGTTCTGCTCGGAGCTTTCGATGCGGCTTTGCAGCGCGGCGGCTCTGGCCTCCTGCTCGGCTATGCGCGACTGGGCGCCGCTCAGCTCGCTGCGCCTGGCCTCGGCCTCGACGTCCTTGGCGCGCATACGCTCGGTAAGCACCTCGCTGCGGGAGTACAGACCCTGCAATTCGCGCTTTGCCGCTTCCAGCGCGGCCTTTGTCTCGTTGTACTCGCTCTCGAGCGTACCGCTCTGCTCTCGCAGGGTGTCCAGGTCGCTCATCCACAGGCTGACCTCGGCCACGCGCAGCTCGTCGCGCAGCGTGAGGTAGCGCTTGGCCACCTCGGCCTGCTCCTTGAGGGGCTTGACCTGCAGCTCCAGCTCTTCAATCTTGTCGTTTATGCGCAGCAGGTTCTCGTCCGTGCGCGCAAGGCGGCGCTCGGCCTCCTCCTTGCGGTAGCGGTAGCGGGAGATGCCAGCCGCCTCCTCGAGCACCTCTCGGCGCTCGGCGCTCTTGCCGCTGACTATCTCCGCGATGCGCCCCTGGCCGATGATGGAGTAGCCGTCGCGGCCGAGGCCGGTGTCCATCAGCAGCTCGTTCACGTCGCGCAGGCGCACCTGCTGGCGGTTGATGTAGTACTCGCTTTCGCCCGAGCGGTAATACTTGCGGGTTATCGTGACCTCCTCGGCGTCCACGTCAAAGATCCCGGCGGAGTTGTCCAGGATGAGCGAGACCTGAGCCACGCCCATGCTCGGGCGCTTGGCAGTGCCGCCGAATATGACGTCCTGCATCTTGCCGCCGCGCAGCGTGCGGCTGCTCTGCTCGCCCATGACCCACAGTATGGCGTCGGAAATATTCGATTTGCCCGAGCCGTTGGGTCCCACGATGGCAGTTATGTCCCGCTCGAACGTGAGCCTGGCGCGCTCGGGGAAGCTCTTGAAGCCGGATATTTCCAGCGCTCTCAGATACAAGTCACATTACCTCACAAAAATCATCCCATGTTTACGGACACGGGCATAATATTATATTACGCCAAGCGCCATTTTGCAAGAATTTGCGGCGCATTTGGGCGTAAAAAGACCCGGGAAAACCCCGGGTCTGACTGTTCAATTTGCGCGCCGGAATTCAGGCTCCCCAGTGCCCGGCGCAGATTAGCCGCTCGGCCAGGGCGCTGACGCCGCCGGTTACGATGTTGGTTATCAGCAGCGTCCAGATGAGCCGCATATACCCCGCCTTCGTGTCCTTCTTGAGCATCTCCGGCTCTATGAGCACCTCGAACGTGAAGCTGACAGCGCAGAACACCCCGCCGATGATGTACGGCGGCCAGGCATGTCCGGGGAACTCGTCGTCGTTGCTCCAGAAATAGTACACGCAGGCCGCGCCGTAGGCGAGTATGTTACCTATAAGCACTATGGCCAGGGTCTTCCACGGCTGCTCCACGCGGGCTATAAACGTCAGCGCCGCGTACTCGGCGGCCACTGAGAGCGTGAAGGTAAACGGCAGCACGTGGAACGGCCGCCAGTCCGTCTCCCATATGAAGGACGAGTGGGCAAGCGCTCCGAAGCTGAGGGCAAAGGCCAGGCTCAGCCCCGTGAGTACGACAGTTATGCCCTTTCCGGTCTTCACGCTCTTTACCCCCCGATGACGCACGTCAGAAGGACAGCGAGATGCCCGGCTCCTCGGCTTCTTCGCCGCATATCACGGCTGTCACGGCATAGTTATCCTCCGCCGGCGCAGGGGCGGGCTTTGCCATATTGAAAACATTCAGGATGAACGCGGCGCAGCACACGACGCTGAGCAGCAGAGATACCGCAGCCGTTATAATCGTAAGCCTTATGGCCTTCTTCCTCGAATCACTCACACAAACCGCCTCCCTTATCAGGTGGCCTTAGCATAGCATGGAAATGTATCGTAATTGCATCTTAGAAGTTACAATTTGGTCACATTCCGAAAAAAGTTTCGTAAAAATTGTCAGTCCAGCTCGATACAGCTCACTCCGGCGTCCGGTTTCACGCGCAGGCGCTTCAGACCGAAGCGCTCAATGAGGTATGCGCGGTTCGCCCCGTGCTGACCCACGAGCTGGCTCATAAGCCGGGGGTTCACGCGTATCACGGCCTCGCTCCCGGGCTGCGCGCCGGAGAGCAGGGCTTCCGCCTTTTCGCGCATTATGCGGCTCTTTACCAGCTCGCCCAGCGCGGGGTGGTAGGCTCCGCCCACGGCGTCGCCGCCGGACAGGTCCTCGGTGGGGTTCAGACCCAGGCGTATGACGGGTATGCCCGCCGACTCGAATATGGGCAATATCCGCGCGCAGACGCGCACGGCGTCCTCCACGGTGTGCTCACTGTAGCGCCCGGCCTTCCAGAGGTCGTAGAGCGCGGTGTCGCGGACTATGACCGTCGGGTACACGCGCACGCCGTCCGGCTCGAGCGCCGCGATGGCGCGCGCCGAGTCCACGTCGCACTCGTCGTCCGCGCCGGGCAGGCCGGTCATCATTTGCAGTATCAGCTTGAAGCCCGCGGCCTTGACGGCCTTCGCGGCGTCGGCCACGTCCTGAGCCGTGTGCCCCCTGCCCGCGAGCGCGAGCACCCGGTCGGACATGCTCTGCGCGCCCAGCTCTATGGTCTCCACGCCGCAGCGGCGCAGCCGGCTGAGCACCTCGCCGTCTATCGCGTCCGGCCTGGTGGACAGGCGTATGGCCGCTATGTCGCCGCTTTGCAGGTACGGCTGAGCCGCGCCCAGCAGCGCCTCCTGCTCACGGACGGGAATGGCGGTGAAGGAACCGCCGTAAAACGCCAATTGGCGGCGCCCCTCCGGCTCCGTGAGCGTTTTTGCGCGCTCGATCGCCGCGCGGACGTCCTCTGGCGTCGCGCTGGTGACGGAACCGGAGATGCGCCGCTGATTGCAGAATACGCAGTCGTTCGGGCAGCCCAGGTGCGGTACAAAGACCGGGATGATGCTCTCTCGCGCGCTCATTTGCCGTTCAGCTCCCTGAGCGCGGCGTGCGCGGCGGCCTGCTCGGCCTCCTTCTTGGTCCGGCCGGAGCCGGAGCCGATGGGCTTGCCGTTGAGGCTGACCTGGCTGGTGAAGGTCTTGTCGTGGTCCGGCCCGCTCTCGCCCAGCAGCTCGTAGGTGAGCACGCTGCCGCTCTTGCGCTGCACCAGCTCCTGCAGCTCGGTCTTGCTGTCGCCGGAGGCGACATATCCGCCGTCGAGCGCGGAGAGGATGTGCCCCGTGATGAACCTGCTGGCCACGTCCATGCCCCCGTCGAGGTACATCGCGGCTATCAGCGCCTCCACGGCGTCGGCCAGGATGCTGGTGCGGCTGCGGCCGCCGGTGTGCTCCTCGCCCCTGCCCAGGCGCATGTATTCGCCCAGACCCAGCTCTGAGGCCACATGGTGCAGACTCTCCTCGCAGACGAGCTGCGCCCTCATGCGGGTCATGCGCCCCTCGGGCATGTCCGGGAAACGGCGGTACAGCGCGTCGGCCACTACAAGGCCGAGCACGCTGTCACCCAGGAATTCCAGACGCTCGTTGCTCTCACAGCTCCTGCCGCGGTTCTCATTGGCGTAGGAGCTGTGTGTGAGCGCGTTTACAAGCAGTCCGCGGTTCTTGAAGCTGTAGTCTAGTTTTGCTTCTATGGCTTCCATCTCAGTTGTTGGACGCCTTCTCAACATAGTCCACGAGGTCGCCGATGGTGCTGATGCCCTTGAGGTCGTCCTCGCTTATCTCGCCCAGGTCGAACATCTCCTCGATCGTCATGCTCAACTCGACCACGTCGAGGCTGTCGGCGTTCAGATCGTCGGTGAAGCTGGTGTCACGGCTGAGGCTTTCGGCGTCGACAACAAACTGCTTTGCCACCAGGTCGCGAATCTTCTCGTAAATCATTTTGTTTCCTCCATTTCCGCTGCCTCCTCCGGGTCGAGGCGCATGTGTTCTATGTTTTTCTCTATCTCCTCAATGACGCCGGCGCGGGAGAAATTGACCGCCTGGCGTATTGCGCTGAATATTGCCTCCTCATTGGAGGAGCCGTGGGCTTTGATGACCGGCTTGGAGATGCCCAGCAGAGCCGTGCCGCCGATCTTGTTGACGTCCAGGCCGTCCTTCATGCCCTGCAGGTCGTTCTTGAGCACGGCGGCAGCCAGCTTGTTCTTCGTGCTGGCATAAAACACGCCCTTGAGCTGGCCGAGCGCGAACTTTATCATGCCCTCGCTGGCCTTCAGGAACACGTTGCCCGTGAAGCCGTCCGTAACTACGACGTCCACGCCTCCGGCCATGACGTCAGTGCCCTCTACGTTGCCGATGAAGTTTATCCTCCCGGCGTCCGAGGCCTTTTTCAGCAGCTTGAAGCTCTCCTTTTGCAGCGGCGCGCCCTTTGTGGGCTCCGTGCCGTTGCTGAGCAGACCCACGCGCGGGCGCGGGCAGCCCATGATCTTGTCGGCGTAGAAGCTGCCCATGTAGGCGAATTGCAGCAGGTACTCCGGCGTGCACTCCACGTTGGCGCCGCAGTCTATGAGCATGACGCCGCGCGCGCCGTTTGGCAGCACGGGCGCGAGAGCGGCGCGGCGTATGCCGGGGATGCGCTTGGCAGTCAGCGTCGCGCCAGTGAGCAGGGCTCCGGTGCTTCCGGCGGACACCACGGCGTCACCTTCGCCGGCGCGCAGCATTTTGAGCGCCACGGCCATGCTGGAATCCTTCTTGCGCCGCGTGGCGGTGCTCGGGTCGTCCTCCATGGTGATGACCTCGCGCGCGTCGACTATGTCCGCCTTCGCGTCGCCCACGAGAGGTTCTATCCTCTCCTTCTGGCCGATGAGCGTGACCTCCACGCCCAGCTCCCTGGCAGCCCTGAGCGCGCCCAGAACCGGCGAGCTCGGCGCGTTGTCGCCTCCCATGGCGTCAATAAGTATCCTCAATAGGAAAAAACCTCCTTTGCTTTGAGCCGGTCTATTATCTCGAGCGAGCGCGCGGATATCTCCGCATTCTTGTTGCGCTTGCCCTTGACGCGATAGCCCAGCGGTGTGATTATGCCAAAGTTGATGTTCATCGGCTGAAAATCGCCCACGCTTCCGCCGGAGACATACTCCGCCAGCGCGCCTATGGCCGTCTCGCGCGGGAAGTCCACGCTCTCCAGTCCGAGCACGCGCGCGGCGGTCTCGACGCCCACCAGCAATCCGCTGGCGGCGCTCTCGACGTAGCCCTCCACGCCGGTCATCTGCCCGGCGAAGCTTATTCGCGGCTCGGCCTTCAGCCGGTAATAGCGGTCCAGCAGGCGCGGGGAGTCGAGATAGGTGTTGCGGTGCATGACCCCGTAGCGCACAAAGTCCGCCCCGCGCAGGGCGGGGATCATGGAGAATACGCGCTTCTGCTCGCCCCAGGTGAGGTGGGTCTGGAAGCCGACGAGGTTGTAGAGCGTGCCGTCGGCGTTGTCCTGCCGCAGCTGGACTACGGCGTAGTCCTCCGCGCCGGTGTTGGGATTCACCAGCCCCACGGGCTTCATCGGCCCGTAGCGGAGCGTATCCTCTCCCCTGCGCGCCATGACCTCGACGGGCATGCAGCCTTCAAAGACCGCGCCGTCGTCAAAGCCGTGCACGGGAGCCTCCTTCGCCTCGCGCAGCTCGGCGACGAAGGCGGTGTACTCCTCGCGGGTCATGGGGCAGTTTATGTAGTCCGCCGTGCCCTTGCCGTATCGGCTGGCGCGGTAGGCGATGGTCATGTCCACGCTCTCGAGCGTGACGATGGGCGCGACGGCGTCGTAGAAGTGCAAATCGAACTCCGGACACAGGGACTTTATCCTCTCGGCCATGGCGTCGCTGGTGAGCGGTCCCGTGGCTATGACCACCTCGCCGTCGGGGATGTCCGTTGCCTCGGCTCGGACTATCTCAATGTTCGGCTCGGCCTCGAGCTTTTCGGTTATATACCGCGCGAAGCCCTCGCGGTCAACGGCCAGCGCTCCGCCGGCGGCCACGCGGTGCTTTTCAGCCGACTCCATTATCAGCGAGCCGAGGCGGCGCATCTCCTCTTTCAGCAGCCCGACCGCGTTGGACAGGTCGTCGCCGCGCAGGGAGTTGGAGCACACGAGCTCGGCGAAATACTCGCTCTTGTGCGCCGGGGTGTACTTCTCCGGCTTCATCTCGATAAGGCGCACGTGTATGCCGCGCCTGGCGAGCTGCCACGCGCACTCGCTTCCGGCGAGTCCCGCGCCTATGACGGTGACGCTGTTCATCATACGGCCTCCCCGGCGGACGCGGCCTTGCCGCGCGCGGAAGTCTTCTTCGCCGCGGGCTTTTTGGCCGTCTTGGTTTTCTTGGCCGTCGTGGTCTTTTTGGCGGTCGTCGTTTTCTTGGCCGCAGTCTTTTTGGAGGCGGGCTTTTTCGCTGCTGCGCCGCCGTCGGCCTCGGCCGCCTCGGCGTTGTCCTCGGCCTTCTTTACCTTGTAGCCGCGCTGCTCGGGCGGGAGATAGTTCGCGCACTCGGGGTTAATGCAGAACGGCTTGCTCCTGCCGCGGCCGGAGCGCTTGAACAGCGTCTTGCCGCACTCGGGGCAGACGTCCTTGGTGGGGACGTCCCAGGTCATGAAGCCTATTATCTCCCTGCCGTCGGCGCCCGTACCGCGCCAGGGGCAGTCCTTGCCCCGCTCGCAGGCGTAGTAGGCGTAGCCGTTGCGGGAGGTGCGCTTGAGCAGCCTGCCGCCGCAGGCCGGGCACTTGCCGGGCATCTCCACGACGATAGGCATGGTGAACGTGCAGTCCGGATACCCGGGGCAGGCCAGGAAGCGCCCGAACCGGCCGGACTTATACACCAGCTTGCGGCCGCAGTTGGGGCAGATCTCGTCGCTCTCCTCGTCGGGGACTTTGATGCGAACGCCCTCCATGGCCGTCTCGGCCTCTTTCATCTCTTTTTCAAATCCGCCGTAGAAGTCGGCCAGATAGGTCTTCCACTCCTTCTCGCCCTTTTCTATCTCGTCCAGGCCGTCTTCCATTCGGGCCGTGAACTTCAGGTCGACGATGTCCGGGAAGCGCTCCTCCATCAGGCCGGTCACCACCTCGCCGAGCGAGGTCGGGCGCAGGTACTTGCCCTCCTTGACCACGTACTCGTGGCTGATGATGGTCGTTATGGTGGGCGCATAGGTACTCGGACGGCCTATGCCCTTCTCCTCCATCGCGCGTATGAGCGTGGCCTCGGTGTAGCGGCTGGGCGGCTGGGTGAAGCGCTGCTCCTTATCCAGCTTTTTGCACCTGGCGCTCTCGCCCTCGGTCAGGTTGGGTATGCGCTTGACCGGCGCGGCGCTCTCGTCGTCCTTGGAGTCCTCGTAGACCGCAGTATAGCCCGGGAACACAAGCTCGGAATAGCTGGCGCGGAAGCTGTGTCCGGCGCAGCCGGCGTCCACGGTGACGTTGTCGTACACGGCATTGGCCATCTGGCTGGCGGTGAACCTGCCCCAGATGAGCCTGTAGAGCATGTACTGCTCGCGCGTCAGGTCGTGGCGCACCATCTCGGGCGCCAGCGCGGCATTGGTCGGACGTATGGCCTCGTGCGCGTCCTGTGCGCCTGCGCGAGCCTTGTAGCGCCTGGGCTGGGCGGGGCAGTACGCCTCGCCGTAGTGGTCGGTTATAAAGCTGCGCGCGGCGGCGAGCGCCTCCTCGCTGAGACGCAGCGAGTCGGTGCGCATGTAGGTTATGAGGCCGATGGTGCCCTGGCCGGTGATGTCCACGCCCTCGTAAAGCTGCTGGGCTATGCTCATCGTGCGGCGGGGCGTCATGCCCAGGCGGCGGCTGGCCTCCTGCTGCAGCGTGCTGGTGATGAAGGGCGGCGAGGGGCTGCGCTCCTTCTTGCCGCGCTTCACGGCGTCTATCGTAAACGTGTTGTCCTTTACGTCGGCTATGATGCCGTCGACCTGCTGCTCGCTTTTGATGTCGACCTTTTTCTTGCCCTCGCCGTAGTAGCGCGCGGTGAACTCGCTGCCGTCGTCGCGCAGCAGCGTGGCGTCGAGCAGCCAGTACTCCTCGGGCACAAAGGCGCGTATCTCCTTTTCGCGGTCGACCACCATGCGCGTGGCCACGCTCTGCACGCGGCCGGCGCTGAGGCCGCGGCGGATCTTCTTCCACAGCAGCGGACTCAGCTCGTAACCCACGATGCGGTCGAGGATGCGCCGCGCCTGCTGGGCGTCCACCAGGTCTATATCTATGTCGCGCGGAGACTGGATGCTCTCCGTGACCACTTTCTTCGTTATCTCGTTGAAGGTCACGCGCACGGCCTTGTCGTCGGGCAGGCCGAGCAGCTCCTTCAAATGCCAGGCGATGGCCTCTCCCTCGCGGTCAGGGTCGGTCGCGAGGTAGACGATGTCCGCCTTTTCCGCGCTCTTTTTGAGCTCGGAGATGATGTCCTCCTTGCCCTTGACCGGGATATAGTGCGGCTCGAAGCCGTTTTCTATGTCCACGCCCATCGTGCTCTTGGGCAGGTCACGCAGGTGACCCATGCTGGCGAGAACCTTGAAGTCCTTGCCCAGATATTTCTCTATGGTTCTTGCTTTCGCCGGCGACTCGACGATAACGAGCGCCGTCTTTCCTTTCGCCATTAAAACGTCCTCACTTCTGACTGGATATGTTCAGGGAAAATCTTTTCCCGGGTTCTTGAAGCACGTAGCCCTTTATCTGCAGCATCGTCAGCTCGCTGAGCACCTGTGTAGCCGGGAGCGCGGTGCGCTCGATGATGTCGTCTACGTGCGTGTGCGGCTCTGTTATCGCCGTGACTATGGCGAGCTGGGCGCCGTCAAGCTCGGAGAGCTGTTTCTTCAAGTCAATATATTCCTCAGCCTCCGGCTTGTCAACGTCTTTTTTATCGAACAGGCGCTTCACGATGGGCTTTTTCCTGCGCGCTTTCCTGCTTTTTTCCGCCTTGCCCTCCTTTGGCTGGGTCTTGGCCGAGGCCATCACGGTCTTCACGCTCTCGGCGGCGGACTGCTCCAGCTCGCCGGAGAGCTTGCTCTCGCGGCCGTTCTCGTCTATGTCGGGAAAGCGCTCGGCAAAGCCGCCCAGCACGTCCCAGGCGGTCAGCGCCGGGTGCGCGCCCTCTATTATCAGCCGGTTCGAGCCGGCGGCGGTGACCGAGTCGGCGTTCGCGGGCACGGCGTACACCTCGCGCCCCTGGCTGAGCGCCTCGTCCACGAACAGCAGCGCGCCGCTGCGCTCCGGCGCTTCGACCACCAGCGTGGCCACGGACAGCCCGGAGGTTATGCGGTTCCTGGCGCGGAAGTTGGACGCGCGGGTCGGCGCGCCTGGGGCGTACTCGCTGACCAGGGCGCCGTAATACGCCACGTCGGAGGCCAGGGTGTCCCTCGGCGCGTCTATCGCCGTGCCAAGCACGCCGATGCAGCCGCCTCCGGCCAGCAGCGCTCCGCGCGCCGCGGCGTAGTCTATGCCGCGCGTGAGGCCGGAGACCACCAGTCCGCCGCACTTTGTTATGCCGTAGCCCATGCGCTCGGCCATCTTTATGCCGTAATCGGTAGCGCTGCGCGTGCCGATGACGGCCACGGCGCAGCGGTCGTCCACCACGGGGAGCTTGCCGTCGACGTACAGCACCAGCGGCGGGTCGTAGATCTCGTTCAGGCGGCCGGGATACGCCGCATCCTGCATCGTTATTACGCTTATGCCCTTTTCGGCGCACACGCCCAGGGCGCGGTTGGCCGCGTCGGTGCTCTTGTTCTCCAGCGCGGCGCGCTCGTCGGCGTTGAGGAAGTCCAGGCGGTCATAGTCCGCGCGCCGGGCAAAATACGCCTCCCGCACGCCGCCGAAGTGCGCGATAAGCAAGCTTTTCGCGCGGTAACGCACTCCTCCCAGCGATGACAGCCAGACCCAGTATTTCAAATCCGACACGCCGTCACCTCCTATAGCACGCTGCGCGCAAGCTCCCACATTATCACGGCGCCCGCAGCCGCCGCGTTCAGCGACTCGCTGCCAGGGCGCATGGGTATTATCAGCGTCCCGGCGCACATGGCCAGCAGCTCCTCGCTCAGGCCGTGACCTTCGTTGCCTATGGCCACAGCCGCGCGGCTCAAGTCCGCCGTGCGCAAATCGCGCGCCGTATCGCTCAGCGCCGCGCCGTACAGCTCCAGCCCCAGCCGCTCCAGCACGCCGGGCAGCTCCGCAACCGAGCACTCCGTCACGTACTGGCGGAACGCCGCGCCCATGCTGGCGCGCACCGCGCGCGGCGAGCTGCGGTCGGCACAGCTGCCCGCGAGAATGACCGCGTCCATGCCCAGGGCGTTGGCCGTGCGTATGAGCGTGCCCACGTTGCCGGGGTCCTGCATGTTCTCCAGCACCACGGCGTGCCGCGCCTGCTCAGGCGGCGCGATCTCCGGCAGGCGCAGGCTGAAAACCGGCCCCGGACTGTTCTTCACCGGCGAGGCGTAGCCCACCAGCTCCGCCGGAGCCTGATACACCGGGCAGGCGAGTCCGCCCGGCAAGGCAAAGCCCCCGGCGCACAGCACGCCCGTTATCTCGGCCTTCGCCGCCATGGCCTCGCCCAGCAGCTTCACGCCGTCGAGCACCGTCTCGCCGTTCTCCCGCCTGAACGCGGCGTCGGAGCCAAGGGCGCGCAGACGCGCGACATATGGATTTTTCCTTGAAGTTATCCGCTCCATACACACGACCATACATCTAAATAAGAATTCTTTTTTAGCATATTCGCAAACGCCGGATTTGTCAACCTAAACGTGTAAATTATCACTTTCGTCACATTTTCCGGCCGCCTCTTGCCCCGCCGGGGAGATCGCGGTATAATCATACGCGGCAGGGAAAAATCTTTGGAGGTATCGCCATGGTAATCATCTACTGCGAAATGCACATCGCCCCCGAAAAGCAAGCGGAGTACATAGCCCGCGTGAACGAGGCCGGCATCGTCGAGGCCACCAACCGCGAGCCGGGCTGCGTGAGCTACGAGCTGGCCGCTTCCGCCGGCACGCCCGGCAAGCTCTACATAGTCGAGCGCTGGGAGAGTCCCGCCGCGCTGCCGGCCCACATGAAGGGCGCCAACTACGCCGCGCTGATGAAGATAAACGCCGAATACGGCCTCAAGGGCGACGCCGCCGTCTACACGGCCGAGCCGCTGAAGATGCAGTAACTCCGCAAAAACGCCCCCCCGATGCAGCTATCTGCACCGGGGGGTGTTTCTATGCGTGATCCAAGGCCGGAGCCAAGTCGAATGGGCGGCCACTTGTATAGGTTTATCCTGCCGTTTCCCGCCTGCGTGAGCGTCTGTTTGCGGCAACGATGTCTGTAAAGACGGCAGTCACGCCCGCGCAGATATATATGAGCCAGGGATTTTCGATTACAAAGATGTACCATTTCAGCGGCATGGGCGGAAAGTACGAAAACCTGATGCCGCCCAGCACAAGGTAGAGCAGCAGTATGGAAAACACCACAAGCGCGACCGTGGAGAACTTTACAAAGCCGCGGCTCAGTTTTACCTGTGCAAAAGAAGCCGAATGGAGGATACCCAAAACGAGAAACACGGCGGAAAAGCTCAGCGCAGTCCTGAACGTTGTGATATTGAGGATGAACCACAGCCCCTTGCTGATGCCCAGCCCCATCCCATCAGTCCAAAAATGATTTGTCAGTCCATGGATTCCCGGACTTATTATCACCAGCACCAGGCAAACGGCAAAAAACACGCCGCGGCGTATGAGCATATGCTTAAAGCCCGCACCGGTCATGCGATCACATCCTCGCTATCAGAGCTTAAGTTACTTCGTGCTGTATGTATCCAACCCACGTTGGATTTGGATAATTGTCTGTGTAATAAATATCAAAAGCATAACTAAGGCCAATTATAGGATTATCATAAGGATGGACAGGCATCCACTCTCGGCCGCTCCAACTGTTACCATCCTCGTCAATGCTATATCCAGGTACATATAACTTTGTGTTAAAAGGTGGATTATAATAGTATCCAGTAAAATCAAATGTTTCCCAGCCGCTCGGTTCGCCATCAGTGCCGACTTGTATCATTTTGGCCTCTACATCGGGTTCTTTCCAAAAGGGTGCCATGCTTTCGATATTCTGACTTATTTCAAACCAAACAAGATCAAGGAACAAAACTCCATTTTCGTAATATCTCAAATTAATAGTGCTATAATACCATATAAAACCATCAACAGCAGGAATAGTAATCCAACTCTCGTTCTGCGGCGATACCATACCTTCGAAAACATCACATAGCTCGCTTACTATATTGTTTGACGTATTGGGATTTAGAAGTGAAAGTGCCCGCTCTTTGGATTCGGGTATCAATGTGGCTTTTATAGAAGTTACATTTTCAATGCTTACAGAATCACTCGCAGAAGTATTTGTAATCGGATTAACAATCTCATATTGTAGATATGGTAGCTCAATACCGTGTCCGTCTACATATATCTGAGATGTAGAAAACTCTATATTATTTGCCGACATAGAAAACTCATTATCAGCATAAGCTGAAATAAAGGTCATGGATAGCACCATACAGAAAACAACTATTAATGACAAAACTTTCTTGATTTACATGTTTCGCTCCTTTCTGCCAAATTAAATTCATTGTCATGATAACTGCGGCGAGAACTCACCATCACATCGTTGATCAACTGACAAAGCGCGGAAAAGAATGAGCTTAAGTTATCCCCCCATAATGCCAGTTGTAATTATTATATAATAATGCCAATAAAATGTCAACAACGGCGCATATGATTGCCATAATGCACAACAACCTGCAAAGCCAAAGCACGGAAAAAGCGGGCAGCCCCTTGTATGGGCTGCCCGCTTTGCGGTGAGTTATTTGCGGCTCAATACAGCTTTGCGCCGGCGGGGATGTTGTCGTCGAGGATGATGAGGTTGAGGCGCTCCTCGCCCTCCTCCTTGTGCAGCGCGGAGATGATCATGCCGCAGGAGTCTATGCCCATCATCTTCCTCGGCGGGAGGTTGGTGATGGCCAGCAGGGTCTTGCCGACAAGCGTCTCCGGCTCGTAGTAGTCGTGGATGCCGCTGAGTATGACGCGGTCTTCGCCGGAACCGTCGTCGAGTGTGAACTTGAGCAGCTTCTTGCTCTTTTTCACGGCCTCGCACGCCTTGACCTTGACCACGCGGAAGTCGCTCCTGCTGAAGGTCTCAAAGTCCACAAAGTCGGCGAACAGCGGCTCGACCTCGGCCTTGGAGAGGTCGACGTGCACCTTCGGCTGGATCGGCTCGGCGGCCACGGCCTGCGCCTCGGGCGCGGCGGCGCTGTTCTTAGGGGCGTCCAGCGGCTTCATCGTGGGGAACAGGATGACGTCCCTTATGGAGTCGCTGCCGGTGAGCAGCATGGCGCAGCGGTCTATGCCTATGCCCAGGCCACCCGTGGGGGGCATGCCGTACTCGAGGGCGTTGATGTAATCGTAGTCCATCATGCCGGCCTCGTCGTCGCCCTTGGCGCGCAGCTCGACCTGCTTGAGGAAGCGCTCCTTCTGGTCGATGGGGTCGTTGAGCTCGCTGAAGGCGTTGCCCATCTCGCTGCGGCAGATGAACAGCTCGAAGCGCTCGGTGAGGCGCTTGTCCTTCGGGCTGCGCTTGGCAAGCGGGCTAACGTCGACCGGGTGCATGGTGATGAAGGTCGGCTGCACGATCTTATCCTCGACCTTCTGGTCGAAGCACTCGTACAGCGCGTTGCCCCAGGTCGGCTCCTTGCCGTCCATGTCCACGCCTGCGGCCTTCGCGGCGGCCACGGCCTCGGCGTCGCTGTCGATGGCCATGAAGTCCACGCCCAGGTACTTGTTGACAGCCTCGGCCATGGTCATGCGCGGCCAGCCGGGAGCCAGCGAGACGTGCTCGCCCTGCCAGTCGACCTCGTAGGTGCCGAGTATCTCCATCGCAGCGCCGCTGAGCAGGTCTTCAAACAAGTCCATCATGTCGTTGAAGTCGGCGTAGGCCTGGTACAGCTCGACGGTGGTGAACTCGGGGTTGTGACGGGTGTCCATGCCCTCGTTGCGGAAGATGCGGCCGAGCTCGTAAACACGCTCGATGCCGCCGACGATAAGGCGCTTGAGCGGCAGCTCGGTGGCTATACGCAGATACATGTCCATGTCCAGCGTATTGTGGTGGGTTATAAAGGGTCTCGCCGTCGCGCCGCCGGAGATGGTGTTCAGCACCGGCGTCTCGACTTCCATATATCCGCGGCCTTCAAGGAAGCGGCGGACATAGCTCACGAACTTGGAGCGAATCTCAAAGTTGCGGCGGCTCTCGTCGCTCATGATGAGGTCGACGTAGCGCTGGCGGTACTTGAGCTCCACGTTGGTCATGCCGTGGAACTTCTCGGGCAGCGGCCTGAGGCTCTTGGACAGTAGAGTGACCTTCTCCGCGTGGACGCTTATCTCGCCGGTCTTGGTCTTGAAAACATAGCCCTCCACGCCGATGATGTCGCCGATGTCGTAGCGGCGGAAGTCCTTGAACTCCTGCTCGCTGACGGCGTCGGAGCGGACATAGAGCTGGAGCTGGCCGCGGTCGTCCTTGATGTGGCAGAATATGGCCTTGCCCATGCCGCGCTTGGACATGATGCGTCCGGCCACGGCGACGTGACGGTTCTCGTACTCCTCGTAGCCGTCCCTTATCTCGCTTGTCCAGGCGCTGCGCTTGAAGCTGGTTATCTCAAAAGGGTCGCGTCCCGCGGCGCGCAGCTCCTCGAGCTTCTCGCGGCGGACACGGAGAATTTCACTGAGCTCCTGCTCCGGAGCCTCGTTCACGTTGTTCTTTATGTTCTCCCCGCTCATAGTGCCCCGCTTTCTTTATTCGTTGCTCACCGACATGATGGTGAAGCGCATCTGTCCGGCAGGAGCCTCGACAGTGACCGTCTCACCGACGCGGTGGCCTATTATTGCACGGCCGATCGGGCTCTCGTCGCTGATGCGCCCCTGCATGGGGTTGGCCTCCTGAGAGCCGACGATCTGATACTCGATCTCATCGTTTTCGTCCAGGTCGCGCAGTTTGACATGACTGCTGAGACTGACGGTATCGGCGTCAAGCTCGGTCTTTTCGATTATTTCGGCGTTCTCGATGAGCACCTTCATCTCGGCGATTTTGGAGTAGAGCTTGCCCTGCTCCGTCTTGGCCTCGTCGTACTCGCTGTTCTCGCTGAGGTCGCCGAAGCTGCGGGCTTCCTTAATAAGCTCGCTGACCTCTTTTTCGCGGACGGTCTCAAGGTAATGGAGCTCCTTGACCAGATCGTCATAGCGCTCCTGGCTCATCTTGTACTTGCTCTCAGCAGTCATTGCTATCTTCCTTCCGTTAATTGTGCGGCGCCTGCCGCGCCGTTTATTTTAATAGTGACACCTTAAAATGTCAAGTGATCAGGTCATGAGCTGGACTGCGGCCAGCGCGGCGTCCCGCTGCGCGTCGCCCTTGCTCGTGAGCGCGACTATCTGATCCGGCACTATGCCGCCCTGCTCGGCCAGGTCTACGCGCATCGGGGTGAGGTATCTGGCCGTGGAGACGTGGATGGCGCTGCCGTCAGAGAGCTCTATCGTCTGCTGGCTGCGGGACTTGCCGGTGGTTTGCGCGCCTATGATATCCGCCCAGTTGTACTCCTGCAGCGCTGCGGCAAAGAACTCGGCCGCGGAGTAGCTGTACTCGTTGACCAGCACCGCCATGGGCATGTCCAGGCACACGCTGTCGGACTCGGTGGCCGTCTCGTTGCCGTCCTTGTCCACGCTGATGAAGATGGTGCCCGAGGGCAGCAGATAGTCCAGCAGCGCCGTCAGCTCGCTGACGAGTCCGCCGGGGTTGGAGCGCACGTCGAAAATAAAGCCCAGCGCCCCCTGGTTGAGCAGCGACTCTATCGCGGATATCGCGGACTCCGCCGCGCCGGATTGGAAGTTGGCTATCTCGATATATCCTATATTGCCGCTGAGCATCTCGTAGGTCACGGGGTTCGTGTAGACCACGGCGCAGTTGACCGAGATGTCCGACTGGTTGCCGTCGCTGTTCTGGATGTGGAGCTGCACGGTCTCGCCCGTGTTGGCCTCTATGACGCTCTGCGCGTCGCCAACCGTCATGCTGGTGATGTCGGTGCCGTTAATGGTGAGTATGATGTCGCCGGCTTTCAGACCCGCGTTGGCCGCGGGGCTGTCCTCATACACGCCGGTGATCTTCATTCCGCCGGTCGAGGCGTCCTTGTCTATCGTCACGCCCAGACCCACGTACTGGTTGGCGCTGTAGAGCTTGTACGCCTGGTACTCGGCGGGGCTCATGTAATAGCTCCACTGGTCGCCCAGCGCGTCCACCATGGCCGCGAAGGCAGCCGTGGACACGGCGTCCTCGTCGACGGCGCCGACGTAGTATTCGTCGAGCGTGTTCTTTATCTCCAGGTACTTCATGGCCTGGTTGTAGTTGTCCTCTGAGCCGATGCGGTTGCGCTCGCGCTGCACCGTCAGTCCGTAGGTCACCCCGACACACAGCACACAGGCAAGTATAAACGCCCAGAACCTGATTTTTATGCCGAAAAACGCCCTAACAAGGTTTCCCAGTCTGCCCTTCATAAGCGCCTCCTTTGGGTCATATGCAACGGCGTCGGCGCTTCGCCGACGCACTTATGCGGGCGGCCTTACGGCCGCCCGCCCTATTGATTTTTATTCCGCCTCAGGCGTCCGCAGAGTAGGACAGCCCGGAGAAGTAGGCAGTCGGGTCTTCCGTGCCGCCGTTGGCGTTGCGTATCTCAAAGTGGAGATGCGGTCCGTTAGACCAGCCGGTGGAGCCGACGTAGCCGATGGTCTGCCCCTGCGTCACGGTCTGGCCGGCGCTGACGGCCAGCGAGCTCATGTGCGCATACAGGGTGTACGTGCCGTTGGTGTGGTAGATCATGACATAGTTGCCGTAGGACGAGCTGTATGTCGCGACGGTGACGGTGCCGCCGTCGGCCGCGAGCACGGTGGCTCCCTCGTTTGCGCCGATGTCTATGCCGGAGTGGAAGCGCTCGGTGCCGAATATCGGGTGGATACGGTTGCCGTACCGGCTGGTTATGTAGGTGCTGGACGGGCAGGGCCAGATGTAGGTGCCCGTGGCCGCCGAGCCGGAATCGCCGCCGGTGCCGGAGTTTCCGCCGGTGCTGCCGCTGTCTCCGGTGTTGTTATTGTTGTTTTCTTCTTCCTTCTGAGCCTGCTCCTGCTGCCACATCTCCCAGGCTATCTGGTTCATCTGGTCGTTGAGCGCCTGCTCGGCCGCCTCGTTGGCCAGATACTCCTGCTGAGCCTGCTCGATGTCCTCGTCCAGGTCGGCGATGAGAGCCGTGGCTTCCTCTATCTTCCGCTCAAGCTCGGCGCGCTTGGTCTCCAGCTCGCTCTGCTTGTCGTTCAGGCCGGAGAGCGTATCCTCGTACTCGCCCAGCACCTTCTCGGTGTTCTCGCGGGCGGTCTTGTACTGCTCAAAGAGGCGCTGGTCGGCCTTCATTATCTCGCTGATGTCGTCCATAGCGGAGAGAAGCTCGCCTATGCTGCCGCAATTGAAGATCATGTCCAGGTAGGTGTAGCTGCCGTTCTCCTCCATCGCGCGCACGCGCTTGCAGTACAGGTCGTACTGCTCGCTCTCGGCGGCCTGGGCGTCTTCCAGCTCGGCCGACTTTTCCTCGAGCAGATTGTTGTATAGGGAAATCTGCTCGTTTATCAGCTCTATTTCCTCCTGGGCGTACTGGTTCTGCTCGTCCAGCAGCGCCTTCTGCTCCAGAGCCGTCTCCCGCTCGGCCATGAGGCTGCTTAAATTGGCCTCCATGTCCTCGCGCTGACTCTGCAGCTCCTCCTTCTGCTTTTCTATCTCGTCTATCTGGGACTGATAGTCAGAGCCTGAACTGGAGCTTGAGCCGGAGCCGGAGTCCGACGCCAGCGCGCCCATGGAGCCCATCGCAGAAAGCATGAGCGACATGACGAGCAGGAACGCCATCACTACGGCTATGACAGATACTAATGTTTTCTTCTTCATGCTGTTTCTCCTGGGATGCCGGGGTTAGACCTTGAGGTAATTGCGTATCGCGCTCGACCCGCCGAATATGCCGACGAGGATGCCGACGCCCAGGAAGGCTATCAGCAGCGGCCACATGACGGCCGAGAACGGTACAAGCGAGATCAGTGTGCTGGCCACGCCGCCCATGACCCTGTTCAGCAGCAGGGAGTACAGTCCCCACTCGATGATGAAGGCCAGCAGGCTGCCGAGCACGCCGAGCACCAGACCCTCTACTATGAACGGGCAGCGGATAAAGCCGTTGGACGCGCCGACCATGCGCATGATCGCTATCTCCTCGCGCCTGGTGAAGGTGGCGAGCTTTATCGTGTTGGTCATGATAAAGAAGGAGACGATGATGAGTATGACGATAAGCGCCAGGGACACTATGCTGACGATGTTCCTCGCCGTTATGAAGCCCTGGGCATAGTCGAGGTGCGCGTTGACGTCGGCGACGCCGTCGACCGCCTCGAGGTCGGTTTTCGTCTGGGCGGTGAGGCTTATGTCGGTGAGGTGGATGATATACCTGTGGCGGAACACGCTCTCGTCCAGGCTGTCAAACAGCTCGGGGTCGTAGTCCTCCTGGAAGTTCTCCATGGCCTCGGCGCGGCTCATGAATTCCGCCCCTGCCACGTTGGGCACCGCCTCGATAAGCGGCTCTATCGCCCTGGCCTCCTCCTCGGTGAGGTTCTCGTCTATGAAGGCGACGACCTCGTTCTCGCTCTCCAGGTCGGCGATCATCTCGTTTATGTTCACGACCAGCAGGCCGAAGCTGCCCATGATGATAAGGCAGGCCATGGTTATCGTGACCGTGGCAAAGCTCATCAGCCCGTGGCTGAATATGCCGGTGAAGCCGGACTTTATCAGATAACCGAGTCTACTCAATTTCATAGCTGTAATACCCGTCCATTCCGTCGCTGATGATCTTGCCGCCGTCTATGGCAACAACACGCTTGGAGAAGGCGTTGACAAGCTCCTTCTCGTGTGTGACGACAAGCAGTGTGGTGCCCAGCTCGTTTATTTTCTCCAGCAGAAGCATGAGCTCCAGGCTGCGCACAGGGTCGAGGTTGCCGGTGGGCTCGTCGGCTATTATCATCCGCGGGCTGTTGACCAGCGCGCGGGCTATGGCCACACGCTGCTGCTCGCCGCCGGACAGCTCCTGGGGATAGCGCTTCTCGCGCCCCTTGAGTCCGACCAGCTCCAGCACGTAGGGCACGCGCTCCTTGATAGACGCGTTGGAAGCGCCGACCACGCGCATGGCAAAGGCCACGTTGTCGTACACCGTCATTTTGTCTATGAGGCGGAAGTCCTGGAATATGACGCCGAGCGTCCTGCGCAGGAAGGGCAGCTTGCGCCGCTTTATGCGCATCATGTCGAAGCCGTTGACAGTGATCTCGCCGCTGGCGGCGTGGACTTCTCCGGTGAGCAGCTTTATTATCGTCGTCTTGCCCGAACCGGACGGTCCGACCAGGAACACGAATTCGCCGTCGTGGATGTCGAGGTCGACACCGTGGAGCGCCTCCGTGCCGCTGCTGTCATAGACCATCTTGACAGAGTTCATCTGAACCATGGGTATATTTCCTCCGTTCGCTTATCGGCAGCCGATGGGAGTCGTTAAGTAAGCGCTGGACAGTGTCAGCGCTTACCAAAATCAGAATCTCGCGGAGTTCTGGCTGTCGAGGTATTTTTTGACCATCATGGCGACCTTGAACACTATGGCGTGGTCAAACTCGCGCAGGTCGAGACCGGTGAGCTTCTTTATCTTCTCCAGCCTGTACACAAGCGTGTTGCGGTGGACGTAGAGCTTGCGGCTCGTCTCAGAGACGTTGAGGTTGTTCTCGAAGAACTTGTTTATGGTCTCAAGCGTGTCGTCGTCGAGGGTCTCGATCGGGTTCTTCTTGAAAACTTCGGAGAGGAACATCTCGCACAGCGTCGTGGGCAGCTGATAGATGATGCGGCCTATGCCGAGGTTCTCATAGTTGATGATGGTCTTTTCCGTGTCGAACACTTTGCCGACTTCGATGGCCACCTGCGCCTCCTTGTACCTGTCGGCCAGCTCGCGCAGGTGATAGGCGGTGGAGCCGATGCCAATGACGGTCTTGACACCCAGCTCGCTCTTTATCGTGTGCTCGATCTGGCGGGCAAGCTCGGCGACGTCGTCGGCGCCGGGCTCTCCGGTCAGCTCGCGTATCACGACTATGTCCGTCTCGGTGACGGAGAGGACGAAGTCGCGCTGGCGGTCGGGAAACAGGTTCTGCACAACCTCGAGCGCCGCAACGTCGCTGTGATCCACCTGGCGTATCAGGTAGACCACGCGGGGAACGTCCGTCACGAAGTGCAGTTCCTTTGCGCGGACGTACACGTCGCCGGGCAGGATGTTGTCGGAAATTATGTTCTTTACAAAGGTAGCCTTGTTGTGCTTCTCCTCGTAGTTTATCCGCGCCTCGCCCATGGCGACCGCGGACAGGATGCAGATGCTGCGCGCAGCATCGTCATGCCCGGAAACAAACACGGCGTAATCGAATCTGGAGCCTACGACACCCAAAAGTTTGTAGGTTCTGACGTTGGAAGCAAAGATTTGTTCCTGATCTTCCCCCATCGCAGCCTGCATATCGTCCAGATGAGAGCCTATCATGGAGAGCTCGCTGCAGGCTATGACAAAGCCCTGCTCGTCAACGACGCCTATGGTTCTGTCCGTGGCTTCCTTCATCTGTATAATGACGCTCTGAAATACCCTGCTTGACATCTTTTATCCTCCCTGTTTTCATTGCATGGCGGCTGTGTCCGGCTTACGGTCTCTCTCCCGGTGCGCCGTTTCCGGCCTTTGGTTATTATAGACAAGAGCGCTCAATCATGCGTCTTACATGATAATACAGATATGTGCAAATTTCAATAGAAAAATGTGATGTTTTTGTGAACAATTAAGATTCCTATAGTTAAAAGCCACAAATACAAGGGTCGAATATCTTACGACAAGCCAAAAACCTTGCTCGCTTCAAATTGACGAAGCTCTTTGAAACCGCCGGATCCCAGGCTCTCGTCCAGTTCCAGCTGCCCGATTCTGACCCTGCGCAGAGTCTCCACGTTCTTTCCCCTGCTGGCCAGCATGCGCTTGACCTGGTGGTACTTCCCCTCCGAGACCTCCACCTTGCACGTGTTGCCCTCCAGAGGCTCCAGAACCGCCGGCAGGCACCTTGTGCCGTCGGCAAGGGTCAGACCCTCGCGAAAGGCCTCGACGTCCTCTGCGGTCACAGGGAGCGCCGTAGAGGCAATGTACGTCTTGACCACCCCGTGCTTGGGCGAGATCACCCGGTGCGCGTAGTCCCCGTCGTTGGTCAGCAGCAAAAGCCCCGTCGTGTCCTTGTCGAGGCGCCCCACGGGAGAGAGCCCCAGCGCGCGCAGCTCCCGCGGCAGGAGATCCAGCACGGTGGGCTGTCCGGGGTCTTCGGTCGCGCTGAGCACGCCCGCCGGCTTATCCAGCATGAAGTATCTGTACTCGGCGCAGTTCACCTGCGCGCCCAGCACGGTGATGACAGCCGATTCGTCGGCCTTTGCCTCCGGCTTATCCACGGTCACGCCGTTTACGGCCACGCTGCCCGAGCGTATCAGCGCCCTGGCGTCGCTGCGCGAATACAGCCCGCTTTGTACTAGGAGCTTATCAAGTCTTGTCATGTGTCACCTGCTTTGTAATAATCCCGGGACGGCGCAAATATAATGCTCCGGGAGGGATGTCCCGTGACGGGTGAAAAAAAGCTTACCAGGAGAGGCGCTGTCTTCATCATACTGGCCTGCGCCGTGATATTGGCGGTGATCGTCCTGCTCTGCTCCGAGCCTGAAGGCTCCGGCCTGGACAGCACCGAGGCGCGCGTCGAATACCTCGCCGGACTGGGCTGGGAGGTCGACGCCGGCAGCGAGACGGCGCGCACGGTGACGCTGCCGGACGAGGTGAGCGGCGTCATCGCGCAGTACAACGCCCTGCAAAAGCAGCAGGGCTTCGACCTCGAGCCATACGCCGGCAAGGAGATCGAGAGCTACACGTACGAGCTGATGAACTATCCCAACGGAGAGGAGGGCGTGGTGGCTCAGCTGTTCGTGTACAAAGGCCGCGCCATCGCCGGAGACATACACTCCTCCGCCCTCGGGGGCTTCATGCACAGTATCAAAAATGTCTAGGGGGGAATTCTTCCCCCCTAGATACGCGGCGCTTGCGCCGCGTTACCCCCCTCGCCGCGCACGGCGCGGCGGCCGTGGACACGCGTCCACGGGATAAGGTATCTAGCCGAGGCAAAGCCCCGGCTAGATGATTTTGATTGGGGGCATAAGGGTAGCACATAATTACGCATAAAGGCTCGGCCGGTGCCGAGCCTTTAGTTTGCTATTCATCGAGACGGGGCTTCGCCTCGGCTCGATACAATAACCTGCGGACACGTGTCCGCAGCCGCCGCGCTGTGCGCGGCGAGGGGGGTATCCCGGCATTTATGCCGGGTATCTAGGGGGGACAACGTCCCCCCTAGAGAGTTTTATTACTCGTTGATGGCGATGACGACGCCGGAGCCGACGGTGCGGCCGCCCTCGCGGATAGCGAAGCGGAGGCCGTTCTCGATGGCGATGGGGGTGATCAGCTCAACGTCCATGTCGACGTTGTCGCCGGGCATGCACATCTCAACGCCCTCGGGCAGGGAGATGACGCCGGTCACGTCGGTGGTACGGAAGTAGAACTGAGGACGGTAGTTGTTGAAGAACGGGGTATGACGGCCGCCCTCGTCCTTGCTCAGGACGTAGACCTGGCCCTTGAACTTGGTGTGGGGGTGAATGCTCTTCGGGGCAGCGAGAACCTGGCCGCGCTCGACGTCCTTCTTCGCGATGCCGCGGAGCAGGGTGCCGACGTTGTCGCCGGCCTCGGCGAACTCGAGGGTCTTGTGGAACATCTCGGTGCCGGTGACGACGGTCTCCTGGGTCTCCTTGATGCCGACGATCTCAACCTTGTCGCCGACCTTGACGCGGCCACGCTCGACACGGCCGGTGGTAACGGTGCCGCGGCCGGTGATGGTGAAGACGTCCTCGATGGGCATCAGGAACGGCTGGTCGGCCTTGCGCTCGGGGGTCTCGATCCAGGTGTCGACAGCGTCCATGAGCTCCCAGATGCACTTGTACTCGGGGGCGTGAGGATCGGTGCTGTTGCTCTCGAGAACCTTCAGAGCGGAGCCCTTGATGATCGGGGTGTCGTCGCCGGGGAACTCGTACTTGTCGAGCAGCTCGCGGACTTCCATCTCGACGAGCTCGAGCAGCTCGGGATCGTCGACCTGGTCGCACTTGTTCAGGAAGACGACTATATAAGGAACGTTAACCTGGCGGGCGAGCAGCAGGTGCTCACGGGTCTGAGCCATGGGGCCGTCGGAGGCGGCGATAACGAGGATGGCGCCGTCCATCTGAGCAGCACCGGTGATCATGTTCTTGATGTAGTCGGCGTGACCCGGGCAGTCGACGTGGGCGTAGTGGCGGCCCTGGATCTGCTCGCCGTTCAGGCCGGTGCGGTCATCGGTCTGGTACTCGACGTGAGCGGTGTTGATCGTGATGCCGCGGGCGCGCTCTTCGGGAGCCTTGTCGATCTGGTCGTAGGCGGTGTACTCGGCGGCGCCTTCGTCTGCCATGTGCAGAACCTTGGTGATAGCGGCGGTCAGAGTGGTCTTGCCGTGGTCGATGTGGCCGATGGTACCAATGTTGACGTGGGGCTTGGTGCGGTTAAACATCTGCTTTGCCATTTTGATATCCTCCTTAGTAATCGATGGATGGTAATGGATTTACCGGAATGTATCGTAAGCGAGGCTCAGCCCCGGTTTCCGATAATCTTGTCTTGCAGGCTCTTGGGGAGCTCTACGAAATGTCTGGGCTCCATGGAGTAGTTGGCGCGACCCTGCGTCTTGCTGCGCAGGTCGGTCGCATAGCCGAACATGGTGCTCAGAGGCACGTTTGCGGTGACGATGACGGCGCCGTTGCGGATGTCGGTGCCGACGATCTGGCCGCGGCGGGCGTTGATGTCGCCGACGACGGTGCCCATGTAATCCTCGGGCGCAGTGACGCTGACCTTCATGATGGGCTCGAGCAGGGTCGGGCCGGCCTTGGCCATGGCCTCCTTGAAGGCCATGCTGCCGCATATCTTGAAGGCGTTCTCACTGGAGTCGACCTCGTGGAAGGAACCGTCGATGAGCGTGGCCTTGACGTCGACGACCTGATAGCCGCCGAGGATGCCGGCCTGCATCGCACCCTGGATGCCCTGATCCACACAGGGGATATACTCCTTGGGGATCGCGCCGCCGTGGATGTCGTCCACGAACTCGTAGCCCTTGCCGGACTCGTTTGGTTCGATGGTGAGCTTGACGTGCGCGAACTGGCCGCGGCCGCCGGTCTGGCGCACAAAGCGCGTGTCGACGGTGGCGGGCTTGGTGATGGTCTCCTTGTAGGAGACCTGGGGCTTGCCGACGTTGGCCTCGACCTTGAACTCACGCAGCAGCCTGTCGACGATGATCTCCAGGTGCAGCTCGCCCATGCCGGCGATGATGGTCTGACCGGTCTCCTCGTCGGTGTAGGTCTTGAAGGTCGGGTCTTCCTCGGCGAGCTTCGCGAGGGCTATGGACATCTTCTCCTGGCCGGCCTTGGTCTTCGGCTCGATGGCGACGCGGATAACAGGCTCCGGGAACTCCATGTTCTCCAGGATGATCTGGTTCTTGTCGTCGCAGAGCGTGTCGCCGGTGGTGGTGTTCTTCAGGCCGACGGCCGCAGCGATGTCGCCGGAGTAGGCGGTCTGGAGATCCTCACGGTGGTTGGCATGCATCAGCAGGATGCGGCCGAGGCGCTCACGCTGTCCCTTCGTGGCGTTGATGACGGTCTCACCGGCGTTGACGGTGCCCGAATACACGCGGAAGAAGGCGAGCTTGCCGACGTAGGGGTCGGTCATGATCTTGAAAGCCAGAGCCGAGAAGGGAGCGTCGTCGCTGGCCTCACGGGTCTCTGTCTCGCCGGTCTTGGGGTTCACGCCCTCGACGGCGGGGATGTCCAGCGGGCTGGGCAGGTAGTCGACGATGGCGTCGAGCAGCTTCTGCACGCCCTTGTTCTTGTAAGAGGTGCCGCACACCACGGGAACCATCTTGACCGCGACGGTGGCGCGGCGGATGGCGGCGCGGATCTTGTCGGCGGGCACTTCCTCACCCTCGAGGTACATCTCCATGATCTCGTCGTCAAAGTCGCTCACAGCCTCAAGGAGGTTGGTGCGGTACTCATCGGCGAGGTCACGCATGTCCTCGGGAATCTCCTCAACGCGCATGTCCTTGCCCAGGTCGTCATAATAGACGTCGGCCTTCATTTCGACCAGGTCTATTATGCCGCGGAAATCGGCTTCCTTGCCTATCGGCAGCTGGATGGGCACCGCGTTTGCCTTGAGGCGGTCGTGCACCATGTCGATCACGTTGTAGAAGTCCGCGCCCATTATGTCCATCTTGTTGACGTAGATGATACGCGGGACGTTGTAGTGGTCGGCCTGACGCCAAACGGTCTCGCTCTGCGGCTCGACGCCGCCCTTGGCGCAGAGAACCGTAACGCAGCCGTCCAGGACACGCAGGCTGCGCTCGACCTCGACGGTGAAGTCGACGTGACCCGGGGTGTCGATGATGTTCAGGCGGCAGCCGCGCCAGTGACAGGTTGTGGCAGCGGAGGTGATGGTGATACCACGCTCCTGCTCCTGCTCCATCCAGTCCATAGTGGCGGTGCCCTCGTGGGTCTCGCCTATCTTGTAGTTGACGCCAGTATAGAACAGGATGCGCTCAGTCGTCGTGGTTTTGCCCGCGTCGATGTGAGCCATTATTCCGATGTTTCTAGTGTTCTCCAGTGAATACTCTCTGGGCATATAATGCTACGCTCCTAAAATTCTAAGCTTCTTTCTCTTACCACCTGAAGTGCGCGAAGGCCTTGTTGCTCTCGGCCATCTTGTGGGTATCCTCGCGGCGCTTGACAGCGGCGCCGAGGTTGTTGCAGGCGTCCATGATCTCGCCGGCAAGGCGCTCCTTCATAGTCTTCTCGCCGCGCTTGCGGGCGAACATCGTCAGCCAACGCAGGCCGAGAGTCTGACGGCGCTCGGGACGAACCTCGATAGGCACCTGATAGGTGGCGCCGCCGACACGGCGGGCCTTGACCTCCAGGCTGGGCATGATGTTGTTCATGGCCTCGGTGAACGCCTCGAGGGGGTCTTTGCCGGTCTTTTCCTTTATAATGTCAAACGCATCGTACACGACCTTCTGTGCGACGCCCTTCTTGCCGTCCAGCATGATGCTGTTGATGAGCTTGGTCACCAGCACGCTGTTGTATACCGGATCAGGCAGGATCTCTCTCTTGGGAACGTTACCTCTTCTGGGCACTATGCTTCCCTCCTTCATTAAAAAATGACTTCATCGGTACTCGAGGGGCGGTCTGTCCCCCCGCTGCGCCCAGCGGTCTGAGCGATACGCTGTAATATCAATCAAACAGCTTGGGCTGTGCTGCCGGAATTATTTCTTACCGGCCTTGGGGCGCTTGGCGCCGTACTTACTGCGGCCCTGCATACGTCCGGAGACGCCCTGGGTGTCCAGAGTGCCGCGGATGATGTGGTAACGCACACCGGGCAGGTCCTTGACACGGCCGCCGCGAATCATGACGACGGAGTGCTCCTGCAGGTTGTGGCCAACACCGGGGATGTACGCGGTGACCTCGTAGCCGTTGGTGAGGCGCACACGGGCGATCTTACGCAGAGCGGAGTTCGGCTTCTTGGGAGTCGAGGTACGCACCGCGGTGCACACGCCGCGCTTCTGGGGGCTGGAGAGGTTGGTCTCGCAGTTCTTGAGGGTGTTCAGACCCTTCTGCAGAGCGGGGGACGTGCTCTTGTAGGTCACCTGTTCCCTGCCCTTCCTGACGAGCTGGTTAAAAGTCGGCAAATTGCATTTCCTCCTTTCCCGGGAAAAAATATTCTGATTTTGCGCAAAAACACAGCCATTTTCGCGCGAAATCCGCCACGGGCATAATTATACCCGGGCGGAAATTGATTCTAGCATATTTCACAAAATTAGTCAAGAAAAATTTATAGGCGGAACAGAGCCCAAATGTGTGCAAAATTGCGGGATTATTCGACTTTCACGCTTCACATCGGGCGGCAAGACGGCCGGCTGCCGGAGCGGCCGGCCGTCTTACGGTCTCACGGCAGTGCTTTAGTCGTACAAATCGACAAATTGCTCGAGGCAGAGATTGTTCTCCATGATATACTGCGCCGCCTCGACGCCGACATAGCGGAAGTGCCACGGCTCGTTGATGCCGGTTATGGACTCGCGCGAGGCCGGGTAGCGGAGTATGAAGCCGTACTGGGCGCAGTTCTCGCGCATCCAGGTGAGGAAGTTCTGATCCATCTGCGTGGCGTCCATGGTGTTGTAGTAGCGGTCTGTAATGTCCACGCCCAGACCCGTCTGATGGTCGCTCTCGCCCGGGGGCGCTACGCTCTTTGCGGCCTCGGCGTAGTCCTCGGTCGTGGGGTACTCCGGCCATGCTATCTGGCTGGCGCGGCCGTTATATATGTAGTTCTGCGCGCTGTAGCTGCGGTAGGCCGTCATTATATACGGCGAGTATCCGGCGCTGCGCGCGCCGTTGAGGAACTCCACCAGCGCGTCTACCGCGCGCTCGTCGAAGTACTGCGCCGTGCCCTCTATGGAAGCGACGTACGGGGTGTAGGAGCCGATGTTGTGGTCGCTGTTCGCGAGCCGGTATTCCCAGGACGTGATGTCGATGTCCGGCTTGTCCGTGCCTATCTCCGGACGTTCCTCCTTGCTGCCCGGCAGAGTTGTAGCCTGCGGCGTCGGCTGAACCACGTAGGAGAGGTCTCCGTCTATGTTCACGCCGTTGTCTGCCGTGGCCGCCTCGGAGCTCCGGGAGGCCACGACGAGCAGCAGCAAAATAGTGAGCAATGTAAAAGCAAAGGCCGAGAATATGCGCTTGGTCTGCATTATCGCCGCCTCCTTTCTGCGTACTTGCCGCATGATGTGCGCTTCGTGGGGGAAGCAGACTTTTAGGAGAATATTATAGCACTAAAAGTGGGGAATGACAAGCGGTATATTTGCACGGCAAAGAGGCGGCGCTTATGCGCCGCCTCTCGGGGTTTGTCAGTTTTGCGTCCAGCTTGTTACTAAAGTAGTAACGTTCAGGTGCAAAGCAAATCAGGCCTTCTTGTTGTGGATCTTGGGGAGCAGCAGGCAGACGACCATGCCGACAACGACACAGACGATCTGGACCCAGGCCACGCTGTGCATGGAGGTGACTATGCTGGTAGCGACGGGAGCGCCGGAGGCCTCATACTGGATGGCGTTGGTGAACATCGGGACGAACACGGCCACGCCGAACGGGGCAGACAGGTCACGGAACACGGTGTAGGTGCCGGAACCGGCGCCGGCGATCTGCGGATCGAGGCCGGACAGAGCGACGTTCATGAAGATGGTGGTGTTGCCGCCGAGGCCGAGGCCGATGAAGAACAGGCTGGCAGCGAACATGACGAAGCCGGACTCAGCGGTGTAGAGCAGCTGCAGGGCAGCGCCTATCAGGCAGAATACCAGCGCGCACACGGAAACGATGCGGGGCTCCTTCTTGTTGGCGAGCGGAGCCACGACGATGTTGCCGATGGTCATGCCGACGTACATGATGGAGGTAGCATAGCTGGCCACGGAGGTGGTCGGGTCGAACATCATCGCGAAGCGGATGGTGTTGGTCATGCAGGCCTGCATGAGGCCCTGGGTGAGGAAAAGAACGACAACGGGCAGGATGAACTGCTTGCGAGCCATGAACTTGCCGTTGAGGATGGGGTTCTTGGCCTTCTTCTCAGCAACGAACAGGATAACAAGGCAGACAACAGCGGCGCCGAGCACGACGAGAGTGGAGGTGCCGAGCCAGCCGGCCGTACCCTGAGCCAGGTTGGGCACGCAGAGAGCCAGGGAGAAGAACAGGATGATGAAGATGCCGCCGAAAACGTCGAAGCCGGACATGCCCTTCTTCGGGCCGGTCTCCTTCTTCATGGTGAACAGGCCGACAACAAAGCAGAGGGCGGCCAGGGCAGCGCAGATGTAAAGGATGAGACGCCAGTTCTGGGTGGTCTGGAAGATGATGCCACCGATGGTGGGTCCAAAGATGACCATGCCGCTGGAGAGAGCGGCGTACACGGCGAAGCCGTTGCCCATCTTGGCGGGCGGGAACTCACTGGTGATGTAGGCGATGACGGTCGGGGAAATGGCGGCTGCGCCGACACCGACGACAAAGCGGCCAATGATGACCATCCACACCATTCCGTCCGGAGCGATGCCGATAACGAGCTCGCCGATGGCCATGAGAGCCATGCCGACGAGGGAGGCGCCGCGGCGGCCGAAGATGTCGCCCAGCTTGCCGAGGACAGGCGCGCAGGCGGCCATGCCCATGCTCATCGAAAGGGTGATCCAGGTGAGCCAGGACGGATCAAGCTGCCAGTCGCTGACGATGTTGTTGGGGATAGACGCCGTGAAACCACCGGCGAGGCTGACCAGAGCTGCAGCCATTGCGAAGGGGATAAAGCCCTTCATGTAGTTTTTGTTTACTGTAGCATCCATACATTTTCTCCTTTTGCCATGACCTTTGGCAGCGGCCGGAAGGCTCCCGCTAACCGCAGGCGCTCGTTTAACTCCTTCCGGGGCGCTTTTCCCCCGCCCCGGAAGGAGTCCATACAGTTACAGGTTGTACGCGACCTCGAAGCCCTCCCACATGGCATCGCTGGACTGGCGGGCCTTGACGGCGTCGCCGATCACGTGCACTTCGGGGACGAACTCTTTGAGCTTCTCGCTCAGCGGGTCGTAGTTGCGGGCGCCGAGGCCGAAGATTATGTAATCGAAGCCGCGGAGCCATTCCTCGGTGCCGTCCTTCCGCTGGACCTTGACGTCGTGGTCAGTGACCTCCAGCACCTTGGTGTTTACATTGATGTCAACCCCGTTGGCCTTCAGGGTGCGCATAAGGGGTGCCCTGTTGGGCATGCACACGCCGGTGAGGATCTGGGGGAGCATCTCGATGATGGTGACCTCGACGTCGCCGATGCTCGCGTCAAAGCCGCGGGTGAACGCGGTGGGACGGGCGTTGGCGAGTATCGTCTCGGCCGTCTCGCAGGCGACTTCGCCGCCGCCGAGTATGCACACGCGACCCTTCGGGATGACGAACTTGCCCTTGAGGAAGTCGTGAGCGGTGCGGACGGGGTAGTCCTGCGTGCCCTTGATGGGCGGGATCAGCGGCTTCGCGCCGGTGGCGACGATGACCGCGTCGGGGTTGAATTCCTTGACAGCCTCAACAGTGGCCTCCTTGCCGAACTCGAACTTGACTCCGGCCTTCTTGGCGCGATAGTTGAGGTGGACGAGCCACTTGGTCATCTCCTGCTTGCCGGGGCTGGTGACAGCCAGGTTGAGCTGGCCGCCGATCTTGTCGTCGGCTTCCCAGACGGTGACGTCGTGGCCGCGCTCGGCGGCGGTGACGGCAGCGTACATACCGCCGGGGCCGGCGCCGATGATGAGGGTCTTCTTGACCTCCTCGGCCGGCTTGTCGGGGTAGTCGTACTCGTAACCGACGCGCGGGTTTATGTGGCAGCGGCACTGGGGACGCTCGGCAGTGCGGGTGATGCAGCTTCCGCCGCAGCTTCCGCAGGGGGTGATGTCGTCAAAGCGGTTCTCGTAGGCCTTGTTGCAGAGGTCGGGGTCGGCGAGCAGGGGACGACCCATGCTGACGCCGTCGACCAGGCCGCGCTCGACGATGTCGGCGGCGTAACGGATGTCGTTGATCTTGCCGACGACGAATACGGGGATGTTGACGACCTTCTTGATTTCGCTGGCCTCATAGACGTTCATGCCTATGTGCTTGCCGTGGCTGGGGATGATGTTCTCCAGACCCTCGTACTGGGTGCCGCCGGAGACCTCGATGAGGTTGACGCCGGCCGCCTCGAACTTGGGGGCGAGGTAGAGCATCTCGTCGAGGCTGTTGCCGCCCTCGACGCGCTCGCTGCCGGAGACGCGCAGGAAAATCGGGAAATCGGGGCTGACGTTGGCGCGCACCTCGGCTATGACCTCGAGGATGAAACGCGCGCGGTTGTCGATGCAGCCGCCGTACTCGTCCATGCGCTTGTTGCGCAGCGGGCTGAGGAAGGCGCCGGGCATCATGTAGGCGTGGGCGCAGTGCAGGCCGATGGCGCCGCAGCCGGCCTCCTCCACCCTTCTGGCAGCCTGGCCGAACTGCTTGATGACCTCGTGGATCTCATCGATGGTCATCGCACGGGATACGTGACAGTTGGCGTTGGTGTTCACGCTCGGACCCAGGGGAGGAATGCCGCGGAAGCCGCAGATGCTCTCGGGGCCGGGGTGGATGATCTGGGGCACCAGGGTGCTGCCGGTGTCGGAGACACGCTTGGCGAAGTCGCGGAACTGCGGAACCAGATCGTCGGAGTCCAGGCAGGTGGTCTTGCCTATGTACTGATACTTGCGGTCAACAGTGACGGCGTCGATCATCACATAGCCGGTGCCGCCCTCGGCGCGGCGGACGAAGATGTCCGCGAGGCGCTTGGGGACGGTGCCGTCCTTGGCCTCATAGTCCATGCTCATGGGAGCCATGCCGACGCGGTTGCGCAGCGTCAGGGAGCCCACCGTGAGCGGGGAAAACAGCTTAGAATTTTTCATGTCCATGTTTAAAGTCCCTCTCGGATAATTATTTTTTGCCGAACCGGCGTCCCTCTCACAGTCATCGCCGGTCCTGCTGACGGTCAGATCTCCTCGAAGAAGGTGTAGGAGAGGTCTTTGACCGTGTCACGACCGTTGTTGTAGTCGTCAAAGTACTTGGGAGTCAGCATGAAGGTGTTGTCGCCGGCGACCACACGCTCGGTGATCACCCACACTCCGTCGCGCTTTTCCCACTTGTCGATGTCGCGGCACCTGGCCTCGACGACGAAGCTGGCCTCGCCGGCCTTGTTCTTGTACTTGCACGCGGCGTACATGTACGTCTCGCTGGCGGCGCGGGTCATGTCGTCGTTGAGCTTTATGAGGATGTTCGTCATCATGTGATGAGTGGAGACCATCCTCCTGTGCTGGTCGAGCATCATGTCTATGAAGCCGCGGCCGGTGCCCTTGTAGGTCGGGCCGTAGTCCACCTTCGCGTCTTCCGCGAATATGGTGTAGCCCAGTTCGTTGTCTATGCGGTCAAGCGCGCGGCAGTAGTTGTATATCTGCTCGCGAATGGCCTCTTTCTCAATGAGCTCGGCAAGTTTGCGCTCCATTTTGCTTCTCCTTTCAGCGCTTGTTGTTCATCAGAAGCATGTCGCCGTACACCGGGCTGCCAAGTCCAAACCCGCCGTGGACGGCGAGCACCTGTCCCGTCGTGAAAGGCGCGGTGGCAAAGTAGAGCGCCGCGTCGGCCATCTCCTGCGGCGTGGCCATCCTCGCGATGGGCGTGTGCTTGAGGAAGAACTGCATGAACTCCGGTGTCAGGTTGTTCATTACCGCTTCCGTCGCAGTCATGCCGGGGCACACCACGTTGCAGGTGATGTTGTCCTTTGCAGCGTGCAGCGCTATCATCTTGCTGAGGTGGATGATCGCGGCCTTGCTGGTGCCGTAGGCGACCTGGCTGGTATCGGGAGTGATTCCGGCGACGGAGCCGATGTTGATTATACAGCCGCTCTTTTGCTTCTCCATCGCAAGGCGTATCGCCTCCTGCGAAGCTATGAACACGCTCGAGAGATGCATGTCGATGTACCCGGCAAACTTCTCGTAGTTCGTGTACTGGAACGGCAGGTCATCGCGCGGGCTCGTTCCGCCGAAGTTGTTGACAAGTATGTCCAGCCTGCCCTCGTTCTCGACGGCGGTGGCTATCATGTCCTTCATGCTCTGCTTGTCATGTGCTTCAAAGTAGACGGTCTTTACGGTGCAGCCCTCGGCGTTGAGCGCCGCGGCCTTCTCGTTCGCTACTTCCAGGTTACGGCAGGCCATGTAGACTATCGCGCCCTCGCGCGCAAACGTCTCGGCTATCGCATAACCTATGCCGCGGGTGCTGGCGGTGACGAGCGCCACCTTGTTTTCAAGCTTCTTCATTATTTACCTCCCGTGGCCGTACCCCGGTTCCCTTGCGGGGAACCGGGATATATTGACTTGTACTTACTTGTTTTCGGGCAGACCCTTCCAGTCCGGACGCATGTGAGGAATGACCTCGCGCAGGCGGTAGCGCTTGATGGTGGTCTCGAGGTCAAACTCATTGACTATGCCGCGGTCGTAGAAGTCCTGCACCTGCTCGTCGGTGTAGCCGAGGTCGCGCAGGATGTCGCGGTTGTCCATGCCGAACAGCGGCGCGCCGCGCCACAGCTCGCTGGGGTTGCGCTTGAACTTGCTGGTGAAGCCGAGTCCCTTGACGTGGCCGAGCATGGGGTCGTCCCACTCGGTGAGGGTCTCGCGGGCCTGCCACTGGGGATCGGCGGCGCAGTCCTCGAGCTCGTACACCTTCTGGTTCGGGATCTGGGCGGCCATAAGGGCGGCCTCGACCTCGTTGACAGTGTGCTCGGAGACGAACTTCTCCACGGCGCGCTCTATGCGCTGGCCGACGGGGCTGTTGATCATCCAGCCGGTGAAGCCTTCGGGGAAGTCGGGGTCGCCGGTGCCGGGCACGGGCAGGCCGATGATGGGATAGCCGCGCTTGCAGACCTCGGCACCGGTCATGCCTATGAAGATAACGCCGCCGTCCTTGCAGGTGTAGAAGCTGAAGCTGGCAGCCTGGGCGTCCTTGTTGCCGGTGCGCGGCAGCTTGACGCCGTCGGTCAGGTACTGCATGAAGCGGCCGTCGGTGATGCGCGCCAGAGCCTCATACTGGGACACGTCGACGCTCTCGCCCTTGCCGGTGAGCGTGGTGCTGACGTAGCAGGCCAGCATGCTCCAGCAGGTGGTCAGGCCGCAGACGTAGTCGCTCAGGTAGGGGTTGGTCTTCAGGGCGTAGTCGATGCCGTTGAGGGACATGTAGCCGGAGAAGGCCTGTCCGGCGGCGTCGTAGCTGGCCTTGGTGATGTACTCGGGCACGCCGGTCTGGCCGTAGCCGGAGACGTGGCAGATGGCGAGCTTCGGATTTATGCTCCAGATGAACTCGTCGCTCAGGCCCAGGCGGTCGTACTGGCCGCCCTTGGAGGACTCCACCCAGATGTCAGCCCACTTTATCAGCTTGAGGAAGATCTCGCGGCCTTCCTCAGTCTTGATGTCAGCGACCATGGAGAGCTGGTTGCGGTGGTTCTGCGGATAGCCGTACCAGCCGCGCTGGTTGTCGGGCTTCTTGGGAGCCTCAAAGTGGATGACAGTGGCGCCGGCCTCGGAGAGGAGGCCGCCGGCGAAGGGGCCGGCTATGTTAGAGCCGCTGTCGAGGATCTTAAGTCCGGAAAGAGCGCCGAACTTGGGGAAATCTTTCAATCCTGCCATTTGAAATTTGTCCTTTCGAGAAAATTGGATCAACCGCTCAGTGCAGCGGCACGAAGCTCGGCCTGTATCCTCCGTCGACGTTCAGGGTCGCACCGGTGATATAGGACGCGTTGTCGCTGGCGAGGAAGAGCATGGCCTTGGCTATGTCCTCCGGCTCTCCGAGCCTGCCGAGCGGTATGCTTCTGGCGCAGCTTTCGCGCTCCAGCTCATTGAGGTTGGAAACCATTTCGGTGTTGACGACGCCGGGGGCGACCGCGTTCACGCGAATGTTCCACGGAGCGAGCTCCATGGCCAGAGAGCGGGTTATGCCGAGTATTGCGGCCTTGCTGGCGCCGTAGGGCGTGCCCATCTGCGTACCGAACTGCGCAGTTACCGACGAAGTGTTGACAATTGCGCCGGAGCGCTGCTTCTTCATATACCTTGCCGCATGCTTGCAGAAGTTGAACGTACCTCCGGCGTTGACGTCCATCACCCTTTCAAACACGGATTTGTCCGTGCGGGTAACGGGCATGTCCACAGTGATGCCGGCCACGTTCAGCATGATGTCGATGCGGCCGTTGAAGCGCTCGGCCACGGCGTCGACCACGGCCTTGACGGCTTCCTCGCTGCGCACATCGCACTGGTAGGACTCAAACTGCGTCCCGTACTTCTCTGCGGCTTCGGACAGGCCGGCCATGTTGCCGGTGTTGATGTCAACACCGGCGACCATGGCGCCCTCTGCGATAAAGGCAAGCGCACATTCGTGCCCAATGCCAGAGTTTGCTCCGGTTATGATCGCAACTCTATTCTTTAAAAGCATAATTTACGGCCTGTAGGCACCGTCGACGCTGACGGTGGTGGCGGTAATGCCGCTGGCGAGGTCGCTGGCCAGGAACATGTAGACGTTGGCTATCTCCTCGGGCTCGAGCATGCGCTTCATCGGCAGGTGCTTGAGGTACTGCTCCTTGATGGTGGGATCCATGTTGGCAGTGGTCATGTCGGTGTTGACGACGCCGGGGGCGACGGCAACGACACGGATGTTGCGGCGGATAAGCTCGCGGCCGAGCTCATGGGTGAAGCCGACGACAGCGGCCTTGCTGGCGGGGTAGCCGACACCGGAGGTGGAGCCAAAGAGGCCGGTGACGGAGGCGGTGTTGATGATGACGCCGGCGTTGTTGGCCTTCATGTACTGGTAAGCAGCCCAGGCGCCGTTGTAAACGCCCTCGACGTTGACTTCGAACATGTGCTCGAACTCGCCTTCCTGAATCTTGCTGAAGACAGTGGCGTGAGTGACACCGGCGTTGTTGATCATGACGTCGATGCGTCCCCACTTGGCGACGACCTTGCCCACCGCGTCGAGCATCTCCTGACGGCTGGTCAGGTTGGGGCACATGCCGAGGACATCCTCGTCGGGATAGAGCTCCTTGAGCTTGGCAAGGGCGGCGTCGACGGTCTCCTGGCAGTGACCGGCGATGGCGACGTGAGCGCCGTTTTCAATGAACTTCTTGGCCGCAGCAAAACCTATGCCGCGGGTACCGCCGGTGATAAACACGATTTTGCCTTTGACGAGATCCATGATTTTGTCATCCTTTCGTTGTATAAGAGATTTTATAGAAAACTGTTCAGGCGTTTTCGGCCAGCAGCTCGTAGATGGCGTCCATACCGTCGGTGGTGGCGTCAAGCGCGTTGCCGACGGCCTTCGCATCTCCGATCACGCGGCAGAAGATGCCGTTCTTCTTGCAGGCGGCGACGATGTCCGTGGTGTCGCGGCTGCGGGAGCCGACGGAGATGACCGCGGTGTCGCAGGGCACGGTGACCATCTTGTCGTTCTTGCTGTAGACCACGCTGTCGGCGCGGATCTCCTCGCACTTGGCCTCGCCGACAAAGTTGATGCCGTAGTCGAAAAGGTTCTTCTTGACGAACTTGCGGCGCAGCGGGCCATAGCCGATGCCGGGCTTGTTGCGCATCTCGATGACGGTCACCTTCGCGCCGCGCTCGGCGAGGTACTCGGCGACCTCGACGCCGACGGAAGCGCCACCGATAACTACGACGTTGCCGGTCGGGGTGATCTCTCCGGCGAGGACCTCGTGCGCGTTGCACACGTTGGGCAGGTCATAGCCGGGTATCCTGGGCATGAGCGGCACGGCGCCGATCGCGCAGATGACGGCGTCGGGCTTGACGCGGGATATGAGCTCCGGCGTGACCGTGGTGTTCAGGTGCACGGGGATGCCGAGGCTGAGGACAGCCTTCTGCTCCCACTCGTCCGCCTCGCCTATCTCCTCCTTGTGGGGGGCCTTGCCGGCCAGGACGAACTGTCCGCCCATGGCGTCGGTCATCTCGTATATCTCGGGATCGTGGCCGAGCTGCTTGAGGTACCTGGCGGTGACCATTCCGCCCATGCCGCCGCCGATGACCATGACGTGCAGCTTGCGCTTGGCGACGGGCAGGGGCTTGCTCTCCCTGGCGCACATCGGGTTGCGCAGGCAGGAGATGGTCTCCCTGTCGGGCAGGGTGACGGCGTCATAGCAGCCCTGGAGGCAGCCGATGCACTTGACTATCTTGTCGCTCTCGCCGCGCATGGCCTTGTTGCACCACTCGGGGTCGGCTATCTGGGCGCGGCCGATGGCGACCATGTCGGCCTTGCCCTCCTGCAGGGCGCGCTCGGCCATCTCGGGCTCGATGATGCGGCCGACGGTGGCCACGGCGACGTTGACCTTGCTCTTGAGCTCGCCGATGAGGTCGATGTTGAGACCCTTCGGCAGGTTGATGGGGGGAACCTCAAACACGTTCGCGAAGGAGAGGATGTTGCCGCGGGACACGTCCGCGAGGTCGACGCCGGCCTCGCCCGCCATGTTGACGAACGCGGCGACATCGTCGACCGTCAGGCCGTTCTCGAGGTAATCGTCCTGCACGTCCACGCGCATGAGCAGAGGCATGTCCTCGGGCATGTTGCGGCGCATCTCGCGGATGCACTCCAGCGCGAAGCGGGCTCGGTTCTCAAGGCTTCCGCCGTAGCCGTCGGTGCGGTGATTGATAGCGGCAGAGAGGAACTCGTGCGCGAGATAGGTGTGGGCAGCGTGGAACTCCACGGTGTCGAATCCGGCCTCGACGGCGAGCTTGGCGCTCTTGCCGAAGGCGGCGACTATCTCGTCGATGTCCTCCTGCGTCATGTTGTTGACATCCAGGCAACGCACTCCCTCGTAAAGGAAAGGACGGTACACGAAGCCGCAGTGGAGAAGCTGAACGCCTATCTTTCCGCCTGCCTCGTGCACGGCGGCGGTGAGCTTCTTGAATTCGTCGCGCTGCTCCTCGGTATAGAGACCGAAGTTCATCTTGGAGCGCGAGGTGATGTGTACGGCGGTGCACTCAAACATGTTGAGCGCGCAGCCGCCCTTCACACGGGCGACGTGGTAGGCTATGACCTCATCGCCGATGTGATCGTGCGCGAGCTTGGTATCCATACCGGGCATGAGCACGCGGTTCTTGAGCTCAAGGCCGCGAAGCTTTATCGGGGAAAAAAGTTTTTCAAACTGCATAAAACTCTCCTGTATAATCTTATTCTCTCAAATAGTGCGATGACTAGATGATTTGATTTTTATATGTTCAGCGCAACCTCGGCGGCCTCGCGGGTAGCCCAGAGGGCGGTGCGGGCCTGCTTGGCGTCGCCGATGACATGGCAGGGAACGCTCAGCTCGGCGCACTTGGCCTGGAGCTCCTCGCTGCCGCGGGCGGTGATGCCCATGCAGATGACGACGGCGTCAAAGTCGGCGCTGCCCTGGGTGGTCTCCTTGGTCTTGCGGTCGGTGATGACGTAGTGCACTGTCTTGCCGTTCTCTATGCCCAGAACGGTCGTGCCGCCCATACCGGTGATGCCGTAGCCCTTGAGCTGGGGCTTGAGGAACATCTTGCGGAGCATGGTGAGGTCGTTGCCGACGCCCTTCTTCTCCATGACGGTGACCTTGCAGCCCTGGGTCGCGAGTATCATGGCGACCTCGCTGCCGACGCTGCCGCAGCCGACGACGCAGACGTTGCCGGAGAGCTTGACCTCGCCCTTGACGACCTGGTACTGGTGGTAGGCGGTCTCGGCGCCGGGGATGGCGGGGGCGACGTAGTCGGAGCCGATGGCCACGATGACCTCATCGGGCTTGACCTCGGCGATCAGCTCGGGGGTGACGGCGGTGTTCAGGTGCACCTCGATGCCCATGCGCTCGATCTCTTTGACCTCCCACTCGGCGGCCTCGGTCATCTCGTGCTTCTGCGGAGCGACGCCGGCGAGCAGGAACTGTCCGCCCAGCTTGTCGGAGGCTTCGTAGATGGCGGGCTCGTGGCCGCGGGCCTTGAGTATCTCAGCCGCGAGCATGCCGCCCATGCCGCCGCCGATTATCATGACCTTCTTGGGAGCGTCGGTCTTGGGCAGACCCTTGTACTCGAGGCAAGCCAGCGGGTTGCGGGTGCAGGTGATGGTCTTGAAGCGCGGGTCGATGACGGCGTCATAGCAGCCCTGATCGCAGCCGATGCACTTGCGTATCAGCTCGGGGTGACCCTCCTGAGCCTTCTTGACCCACTGGGGATCGGTGATCTGGCCGCGGCCGACGCCGACGAGGTCGATCTTGCCATCGGCAATCAGCTTGTCGGCGAGCTCGGGGGTGTTCACGCGGCCGACGCCCATGACGGGGATGCTGATCTGGGACTTGATCCTGGCGATGTTCTCCATGTTGAAGCCGGGCTCCAGCAGATAGGGCGGAACCTCGTAAACAGTGGCGAAGCTCATGGAGTTGCCGCGGGAGAGGTCGACGACGTCGACGCCCAGCTCGGCGCTGCGGTTGATGAACTTGACTATTTCTTCCTCGGTCATGACCTCGGGCATGAGCTCGTCGACGGCGTCGCAGCGCATGAACAGAGGCATGGTGTCGGGGATGTTGGCGCGGATCTCCTTGATGCAGTTCCAGGCGAAGCGGCAGCGGTTCTCAAAGCTTCCGCCGTACTCGTCGGTGCGGTGGTTGGTGCCGGGGCTGAGCATCTCGTGCGGCAGGTAGCTGTGGCCGCCGTGGTACTCAATGACGTCGAAGCCCGCGTCGACCGCGCGCTTGGCCGCCTGGCCGAACTGCTTTTCAATCTCCTGGAGACGCTCGACCGTCAGGGTGTCAGGAGTCTCGAGCTTGTTGGTGTCGTCAAAGAAGAACTGGGGCGTGAAGCCGCCGTGCCAGAGCTGTATGCCCATCCTGCCGCCAACGGCGTGCACGGCGTCGGTCAGCTTCCTGAGCTCCTCGACGTCCTTGTCGGTGTAGATGCCCATATACATATAGGCGTGCGGCTCCGGACAGACGGCGGCGACCTCAAAGATGTTCAGGGCGCATCCGGACTTGGCCTTCGCAACATGGTAGGCGATCATGTCTTCGCCTATCTCGTGCTTGTTGCGGACCATCTTGGTGTTCATGCCGGGAAGAACGACACGGTTCTTAAGCTCCAGCCCGCGTACCTTCAGGGGGCTGAACAGTGCATCAAAACTCATAATTTCCTGCTCCTTCTTATTATTATTTTGTTTTGATTCCGGTTTATTTCTACTCTCGCTGTATATCAAGCCAGGGCTCAGCCCCGGCTCAACTGGCTTTTGAACGCCGCAAGCGGCAGATGGGGTTCACACGCCCCTGGCTATGCATTCCTTCATGATCCTCATGCGCTGGATCTTGCCGTTGCCCTCGTGGCGTATGCTCGGAACCAGCTCATAGGTCTTGGGTATCTTGTAAGGAGTGAGCCTTGTCTTGAGGAAGGACTTGAGGTCTGCTATGTCTATTTTCTCCCTGGACTCTATCACCGCGTGTATCCTCCTGCCCCACTCGGGGTCGGGCAGTCCCACGACGACGGCGTCGAGCACGTTGGGATACTGCATTATCGCGTTTTCTACCTCGACGGCGAACACGTTTTCGCCGCCGGTGACGATTATGTCGCTCCTTCGGTCGGAGAAGTAGAGGTAGCCGTCCTCGTCGACATAGCCCATGTCGCCTACGCTGCGGTAGCCGTCAGGCATGAGCTCTATCGGGGGAGCGTTTATGTATTCGGTGTAGAAGAAGTCGGCCGGCGGGGTCATGAATATCTCGCCGACGGTGCCCGTGGGCACCTCATGCCCGTTCTCGTCGCGGATGGAGATCTTGCCCCCGCCCACCGGGCGTCCGACGCTGCCGGGGTGCTTGAGCCACTGGTCGCCGCGGATGCAGCACAGGCCTATGACCTCCGTCTGGGAGTACATCTCATAGACCCGCTCGGGCGGTATGAGCTTGAACCACTCGCGCTTGAGCCACTCGGAGCAAACGCCGCCGGTGTGGCTGAAAGCCTTTATCGTCGCGAAGTCGGCCGCCGAAACGCCCGGCTCCTTCACTATCCTGTGCATGAGCGTGGGAACCATCTGCATGTACTCCACGCCGAACTCCTTTATAAGCTTGATAATGCTGTCCGGACACAGGTTGTGCGGCATTATTATCGTGTTGCCCATGAACAGGCCGTTCATCAGGCAGGAGTGCGGGGCACCGTGGAAGATGGGGCCGAGCAGCATCTGCATCATCTCGAAGCCCATGCCTATCATCTCGCACCAGCCGCGGAGCGTATCGTCCGTGTGCCCGGCGGCCAGGTTCTGGCGTATCAGCTTGGGGCGCCCGGTAGAGCCGCCGGAGAGAGTTATTATATTGGGGTTGGACACGACGTCCGGAGGCAGCGTCTCGGCGAAGCCGGCCGAGAGCTCCTCGAGCCTGGCGCCGGAGATGGCGTCGGCGTCCTCGTCCAGCTCCAAATCGGTGAGCAGCAGCTTCGGGTGCAGGGTGTCCAGCACGCCGTCGAGCTCCGCAATGGTGGTCTTGCTCGGTATGGGCACGTAGCACGCGCCGCACTTCCATATCGCCAGCATCGCCGCAACGTGCAGAATGTTGTTCGGCCAGGTGACGATGACAGTGCTGTCGGAGTCTATTCCTTTATCAATAAGTAGCCAAGCTATGCGGTTTGAGAGCTTTCTCAGACCGTCCCAGCTGATTTTTATTTCCTTTCCCTGCTTGTCAATTTCCACAATCGCCGTGCCGTCCGGTTTGGCATCAGCGACATATTCCAGCTGCAATCCCGGGGTGACGAAATCTTCCGTCCCTTTGTTAAATCTGTTAAAACGCACACTTTCCGGCATTATCTACAAACCTCCCGAACCTCTCCCGCGACTGTGTTTCCAATATTGACATTTACTCGGGTCTTCCCCACGAAGTGACCCATTTGCTTGTTAATAGATTATCTAAATTGAGGTGAAAATGGCGGAACAATATTCCCCAAATACTTTCGCTTTGCTCAGTCATTTTGGAGCAATTAGATATTGACTTATAGTCCGTTTTTTCGTAAAATACTATCAGAAAACCGCGGCTTATAACACACGCCGCAAGAACGGGGCGAGAATATTGAACAACTGGCCAGAATCCGTCGGTTTAACCGAGAATCCCGTGCGCGGATACTTCGTCGAGCTGGATCGATTCCTGCATCTGCAGCGCTTTGATATAAGCGAGCCTCTGCCTCCTATCTCCGAGGATGAGAGCGTATTGCTGTTCGTTGTCAGCGGCAGCGGGCGCATCACGATAAACGGGGTCGTGTTCACGCTCGAGCCCGGCTCGCTGGCCTGGCTGCAGAGCTATCACACGTACACCATAGAGCCGGCCTTCGGCGAGACGCTGAGCTTTGCGGTCTGCATTTACGACTACCCGCTGTCCAGCTATCTGGTCATACTCAAGCAGACGAACGAGATCTCGCAGGCCATAATGAACGCCATGCCGGTCATAGCCCTCGAGGAGAAGCGCGCGGCCATCATAGGGCGCCTGCTCCAGGAGTTCGGGGAGGAGAACGAGTCCGGCAGCCGCGGCAGCAGCATGATTAAGGTGGCCGTTATCGGCCAGATAATCACCTTTTTCATAGCCGGGTGCATACGCCGCGTCAAGCGCGAGAGCGAGTCGCAGATGCCTCTGGGCTGGCTGGCGACGCTGTACATCGCCGCGCACTACCGCGAGGACATATCCGCCAAGAGCGTGTCCGAGCATTTCGGCTGCACAAGCGCGGAGCTCAACCGCGAGCTTAGGAAGATAAGCGGGCTGAATTTTGTCCAGACCCTCGACCGGGTGCGCATCAACATAGCCTGCGGCGCGATGTTTTTCGAGGACGTGTCCCTGAGCTATCTGCTCAGCTACTCCGGCTTCTCCACCGAGGCCGCGTTCTACAGGCTGTTCAAGCGCTACAAGGGCATGTCCCCCAACGAATACCGGGCGATGCGCCTGAACAGAGCCGGCGGCGGATACAGCGCCATGATAGGCTCGCGCACGGTAATGAGCGCCATGAACTACATTCAGGAGAACTATGCGGCGCCCATAACGCAGAAGTCCATAGCCGCCGACCTCTACATTTCCGAGGCGCTTATCAATGAGCGCTTCCAGAGCATGTTCGGCATGAGCTGCCGGCAGATAATAATGCTCTGCCGCGTGCGGCACGCCGAGCCGCTGCTGCTGAACACGGATCTGCCGCTGCTGGACATCGCGATAAGGGTGGGCTTCAACTCTACCAAAGTGTTCGCCCGCGCCTTCCGGCGGGTGAACGGCATATCCCCCGGGGAATACCGTCAGAGTGCGAAAGGAGGAAAAAATGGCGCGCAGGAGGAAGAATAACGGCTTCTCACAGCCGATGATAAGCTTTGAATATTTCTTCGACGACGACCGCGCTTTGAAGATACGTACAGTGCAGCGCCGAACCTCCTCGCCCACGAACCTCAGGCACAACGAGGGCATAACCCTCCTGTTCGTCAGGCAGGGGCGCGGCGAGGTAGCCGTCAACACGCACCGACTCCCGGTCGAGCGCGGCACCCTCATGGCGCTGAGCGACTATCAGCACTTTCAGCTCATACCCGCCGGGCACTCCTCGATAGAGTACATCGAGTGCCAGTTCGAGTATTTGCTCTACCTGTTTTTCATGTCCAGCCCGTACTGTCAGTTCTCAGTGCCCGGCTTCGGCTCCATCCCCGTTGTCGCCACCGTCGGCGGGGAGCTTCTCGCCACCACGGAGCGGCTCATGGAGCTGCTGGTGAAAAGCCACCAGAGGGAGCGCAGCGGCCAGCGCGAAGTCCTGCAGGTCATGGAGCTCATGGGCGTGCTGATAAAGGCCAGCAACGCCGAGATAGAATACCCCAACCCGCCTCCCGAGGCCGTCCCGGAGCAGGACGGCACATGCGAAAGCGAATAAAAACATCAAAGGCCGGCCGCACCGAGTGCGGCCGGCCTTATTTTTTCGGCTCATGTGTTTTGCAGCATCTCCAGCAGGTTTGCCGTTGCGGTGCTTATGGCGTTTTTGGGGTAGGCGATAAGCGTCTTCGCCACCCTGTGGAAGCCCTCTATCGGAACCAGGCGTATGCCCGGCAGCCCCATATTGGCCACGCTCTCCGGTGCGATGGACACGCCCATGTCGGCGCTGACCAGCAGCACCAGGGAGTAAAAATCGTCGGCGTACACCCGCTCGTTCTCCCCCAGCCCGAGGTGCACATACATCTCGTTTATCACTTCCTCGGCGGTCTGCAGGTGATAGCTTTTCGTCAGTACGACCGGCAGCGATGTAAGCTCCTCGAACTTGATGCTCTGCTTTCGCGCAAGCGGGTTTATCGAGCTTATCATCAGCATGCAGCGTCCGAGTGATATGGGCTTTATACCGAGCCAGCTCTCGCGCTCCAGCCCGAAGCTGGAGAGCACGGCCAGATCCATCTCGCCGTTGGCCAGCTTCTCCACCAGCTCGCGGCCGGTGCCGGAGTGCAGCTCTATGCGCCTGCCCGGCTTGGCCGTGCAGTAGTTGTGCACAAGCTTTGACGCGACCCAGAGGTCGTAGGCGCCGCAGTACCCCACGCTGAGCGTGTCCGGGTCTCCCTGGGCTATGCGCCGGCTCTGATATACAGCGCTGTTGTAGCTGCTCATGACCTGGCGGCACTGGCGGTAATAGGCCTCCCCCGCCTGCGTGAGCGTGACGCCCTTGCGGCTGCGGTTGAAAAGCTGGAACCCCAGCTCGTCTTCAAGCAGCTTTATCTGCTGGCTGACCGCGGTCTGCGAAATGCAAAGCACCTTCGCCGCGGCAGAGAAATTCTTCTGCTTGGCCGCCTCCAGAAACACGGGCAGCCGCTGAATGCTCATGGCCATCCACCTCCTTGGTACATTCTACCTCAGAATGTTTCATAAGTCAAACTTATGATAAGACACGATTTTTGTATTGGACGAACAGAAATTTATGTGTTAGGCTTTGATTACGGCAAGATTGCCGCATAATTCACAAATTATTACCCAGGAGGTCAAAAAAATGAGGTTCGAAAATAAAGTCGTAATCGTGACCGGCGCCAGCTCCGGCATTGGCCGTGCCAGCGCGAAGATGTTCGCCATGGAGGGAGCCAAGGTCGTAGCCGCTGCCCGGCGCATGGAGCGCCTCGAAGCCCACCGGGATGAAGTCGCCGCCGAAGGCGCAGCCGGAGTTATCCTCCCCCTGCAGACCGACGTGCGCAAGCCCGAGGACATAGACAACATGTTCGACGTCTGCCTCAAGGAGTTCGGCAGGCTCGACGTCCTCGTCAACAACGCCGGCATGCTCGACGGCCAGCTGCCCATACACGAGACCAGCCAGGAAATCTACGACATGCTCTACGAGACCAACCAGCGCGCTGTGTTCCTCGGCTGCCAGAGAGCCATCAAGATCTTCCTCGAGCAGGGCACTCCGGCCAACATCGTCAACGTGGCCTCCGCCGCCTCGCTGCGCGGCCTCAAGGGCGGCACGATGTACGTCATGACCAAGCACGCCGTCCTCGGCATCACCCGCAACATCGCCGCCAGCTTCTACGAGCGCGGCATCCGCTGCAACTGCATCGAGCCGGCCAACATCAAGACCGAGATCAACCGCGTCCCGCGCGAGATGGGCATCGGCATCCTCGACTGGCAGATGCGCGCCGGCAACGCCGCCCCGCTGCACACCATCACCCGCCCCGGCGAGAAGAAGCCCATACTCGGCACCCCCGAGGACTGCGCCAACCTGATAACCTTCCTCGCCGACGACGAGGCCGCCCGCTACATTTCCGGTGCGGAAGTCAAGATCGACGCCGGCTTCCTCTGCATGTGAGCGCGGAGGCGTCCGGAAGCGCGTTTTGTGATCTGTTTCGCCTTTAGCGCGAAAATCCTATTTACGACTTTTTTGAAAGGGTGAATTCAATGTCCGACCACTACACCGATTACTATGGCAACCACATGAAGTTTGACGAGTATCCCCAGTTCGGCGTACTGAGCAGCGTGAAGGTGCTCATGACCGGCACGAATATCGCAGGTCCCTACGCGGCCAGCATGATGGCCGAGATGGGCGCCAAGGTCGTCCAGGTCGAGGCTCCCAAGATGCCCTGCCAGACCCGCGGCAACTACGGCTATTCCACTGACCACCGCAACACCTTCTCCGTGACGCTCAACACCCGCTCCGAGCGCGGCCGCGCCGCCCTTGAGAAGCTCATCGCCTGGGCGGACATCTGGATAGAGTCCGGCCGTCCCGGCGCTTACGATAAGCAGGGTCTCACCGACGAGCATATGTGGGAGATCAACCCCAAGCTGGCGATAGTCCACGTCTCCGGCTACGGCCAGTACGGTCCCGACAAGGACAAGGCGGCGTACGACGTCTCCGGCCAGGCCATGGGCGGCTACATGTACATGAACGGCGCCAGCCCCACCTCTCCCCCGCTGAAGGTCAACCCGTATCTGAGCGACTATGCCACCGCCATGATGGCCTGCATCTGCGCGCTGAGCATACTCACCCACGCCCGCGCCACCGGCAAGGGCGACAGCGTGGACATCTCCCAGTACGAGACGATGTTCCGCCTGCTGGGCAGCTATCCCACCGACTGGTTCAACCGCGGCTTCCCCGGCCCCGGCGAGCCTGTCAAGTGGCGCACCGGCAACGTCAGCGACCTGGCCGCGGGCTTCAGCTTCTATGACTGCAAGGACGGCGGCACCATCTTCATCGGCATGGTCGGCGCCGGCAACACCAAGAAGGGCTATCCCCTGGTCGGCCTGCCCACCCCGGGCGACGGCACCGATCCGCTCTTCCCCGAGGGCATGACCGGCTGCCTGCGCACCCTGCCCCAGGGTCAGCGCATCGAGGCCGCCATCACCAAGTACTGCGCCGAGCGCACGGTCGACGAGGTCGAGGCCGCCCTCAACGAGCTGGGCATCCCCAACCAGAAGGCCTTCGGCCCGGCGGACATCCTCGCCAGCGAGCAGTTCAAGGCCCGCGAGGACATCGTCACCTGGAAGGACAGCGTCTACGGCGACATGAAGGGTCCCGGCATAATGAACAAGTTCAAGCTCAACCCCGCCAAGCTCGTGGCCAGCGCCCCCACCTTCGGCGAGCACAGCCGTGAGATCCTCGCCGACATCGGCTTTACCGAGGACGAGATAAACGAGATGTACGCCGCCGGCGAGACCTCCACCATGGATCCCAAGGAGACCGCCCAGTACTGGCATCTCAAGGAGTGGGGCTTCTTCTGGAATCCCGACCAGGCCAAGGCACTTGACCTCTGATTTAAAAAGGAGAGTAAAAATGAAGCTTAATCCCGGCACATACGAGGGCTTCGCCCGCGGCTACCGCGGCAAGCTCTACGTAAACGTAACTGTCTCCGAGGACAAGATCCTCGAAGTCAAGATAACCAAACACCGCGAATACCGCGGCATCGCCTGGGGTCTGAACACCACCCCGATGGAGCACTTCCCGAAGCTCATCGTGGAGTATCAGAGCCTCAATATCCCGCCCGTGGTCGGCGCTGACGTAACCAGCGAGGCCATACTCGGCGCCACCGCCGCCGCGCTCATGGCCGCCGGCGCCAGCGAGGACGACATCGCCGCGCTGCGCTCCGCCCCCGGCCCGGTGCCCCCCGACTACAAGGACGAGGTTCGCACCGTCGACGTGGTGGTCTGCGGCGCCGGCGCCGGCGGCCTGGCCGCCGCCATCGAGGTCAAAGAGGCCGGCGGAGACGTGGTCATCGTAGAGAAGCAGGGCATCACCGGCGGCGCCACCGCGCGCTCCGGCGGCAAGCTCCTGGGCGCGGGCTCCGAATGGCAGAAGCGCCAGGGCATCTACGACAATGAGAACATGGTCTACGACTACCTCATGGAAGTGGGCGACCGCCAGGGCAAGTTCATGGATGCGAGCAAGACCCGCTACCTCGTGGACAACCTCAACAGCACCATCGAGTGGCTCAGCTCCATCGAAGCGACCGTCAAGGGCGACCCCGTGGAAGTCCTCGCCATGCCGTACGACAAGCTGGTAATGCCCAAGGAGAAGAACGGCGTGCTCAAGACGCACTACAAGGTGCTGGACGTCGAGGCCATACACAAGAGCCTGCAGCCGTGGCGCGTCCACAACTCCCCCGGAGGCGGCGGACAGACCAACGGCCAGGGCGGCGAGATCTCCACTCCGCTCACCCTCTACTATGAGAACGACCTGGGCGGCGAGATAATCTACAACACCGCCATGCAGGAGCTGCTGACCGACGAGAACGGCGTTGTCACCGGCGTGGTCTGCAAGCGCTCCAACGGCGCCACGCTGACCCTCTACGCCCGCCGCGGCGTCATCCTCGCCACCGGCGGCTACGCCCGCAACAAGCAGATGTGCAGCCGCTACCCCGTTGCGCACTACTTCAGCAACGTCCCGCGCGGCAACATCGGCGAAGGCCTCGTGGCCGCTGAGAAGATCGGCGCGCTCAACTATGAGCATCCCGCAGTGCAGGTCGTGTACACCTCCCTCACCTGCGGCATAGGCATCAACGACGAGAGCGGCCTGATAGTCAACGACCGCGGCGAGCGCGTGGTCAACGAGTGGACGTATCAGTACACCGTCTCCGACGCCATAGCCCGCTCGGGCAGCAACTGCGGCTGGTACATCACCAGCGGCAAGGAGCCTTACCCCGGAGTGCAGTACGGCTTCCAGCAGGCGGTCGAGGGCAAGAGCCGCGACGCCGTCGCCGACAGCATCGAGGAGCTGGCCGAGAAGATAAAGGTCGACCCCGCCGTGCTCAAGGCCACCTATGACCGCTACTGCGAGCTGGTCGAGAAGGGCGTCGACGAGGACTTCGGCAAGCCCGCCAAGTTCCTGCACCCCATCAAGGGACCGAAGTTCGCCGCACTCAGACTGCACCCCTGCGTCACCGTCACCTTCGGCGGACTGGAGACCGACGTCTCCGCGCGCGTCATGAAGCCCGACGGCAGCATCATCCCGCACCTGTACGCCGCCGGCGAAGTCGCCGGAACCGGTATGTACGGAACTCAGTACCCCACCTGCGGCACCTCCATCGGCGGCGCGCTGTTCTACGGCCGCATAGCCGGACGGGTCGCGATGGACCTCAAGATGCTGTAAGGCATCGCCAAAAGCAAACGGACCGAGAGGTATCCTGCCGCCTCCGGTTCAAATAAAAAAGAACTGCCCGGACGCTATGTCCGGGCAGTTTTACTTTGCCTAAAATAAGTCGTCGACGGCCTTTTCAGTCGGCCTTCAGGCGCTTGGCGAGGTCTGGGTCGGGCTCGGCTATGATGGTCTGGTACTCGGTGTATATCACCTTGCCGGGCAGCGCGCCGGAGGGCTTTTTCACGCGGCGCACCTGCGTGTAGTCCACCGGCACCTTGCCGGCGTCCCTGCCCTCGGAGTAGTACGCGGCCAGGCTGGCAGCCTCGGCCAGGGTCTGCGCGTCCGGCTCGGTGTCCATGCAGCGTATCACGACGTGCGAGCCGTGCACGCGCTGGGTGTGCAGCCAGATGTCCGTGCGGCGGGCGGTCTTGGTCGTCAGCTCGTCGTTCTGCGCGTTGTTGCGCCCGACCAGGATCTCGTACCCCGTGCCGGACACAAAGCGCATCGGTCCCGCCGGCTTGATTTTCCGCTGCTTGGCAGAGCCACGCTGAGCCTTGAGCACGCCCGAGCCCGTCAGCTCGGCGCGTATCTCCTGCACGTCGCGCTCACTCTCGGCGCGGTTGAGCGCGTCCAGCACGCTCTCGAGGTAGTCGAGCTGCCGCTCGCCGGCGGCTATCAGCTCGGTGAGGTGCTTCTCCGCCGTCTCGGCCTTGCGGTACTCCTTGTAAGCCTGAGCCGCGTTCTGCTGCGGGGTCTTCAGCGGGTCGAGCTTTATCTTGACCACGGGGCAGCCCTCGGTGTAGTAGTCCTCGCACTCCAGCTCGCACGCGCCCTTCTGAGCGCGCCACAGGTTGGCGGTTATGAGGTCGCCCCTGCGGCGCAGCTCCTCGCGACCGGCGCTCTTTTTCAGCTCCTCGCGCTGGGAGGCGAGTTTTCGGGCGGTTCTGTCGCGCAACGTGCGTACAGCCTTCACAGTGTCGTGCGAAGCGCGGCGCATACGTTCGGCGCGGTCGCGCTGGGCATAGAAGGCGTCCAGCAGCGCGGAGAAGCTCTCAAGCTCCACGTTCTCCGCCTCGCGGCCGTACTGAGTTATGCGCATGAACGAGAAGTCCTTGGCCTTGCCGCCGAGCTTTACCAGCGTCGGCGTGAGCTCCCGCGCCTTGACGCTCTCGTCCAGGGCGTCCATCGCCTCGGCGAGGTGTTCGTACCCGCCGGCGCGCCGGGCTATTTCCCGGGCTATCAGCGGCGAGAGCGCCGAGAAGGTGTCCAGCAGCCAGCCCGAAGGCTCCTCCTCCCCGGAGGCCGAGGCGAGAAGCTCTCGCCTTTTTTCGCTGCCCGTGGTAAAAAAGCAGGGCTTTTCCGGGCTTTGCGGGTACTTGTAGAGCATACCGGGCAGCAGGCGCCGGTAGGCCTCCTCGCCGAAGTCCACGCGGCGCAGGCAGTCTATTATCCGGCCGTCCTCGCCGCAGAGTATGACGTTGGAGGCTCGGCCCATCAGCTCTATCATCAGCTTGGGATGGCACTCCACCCCCAGCTCGTCGCGCGCGGTGAGGGATAGGATGACCATACGCTCCCACTCCGGCTGCTCCACGGAGTCTATACGCGCGCCGGTGAGGTGCTTTCGCAGCAGCATGCAGAACATCGGCGGCTTGTCCGGATTCTCGTACTTCTCGTTGGTGAAATTCAGCCGTGAGCCGGAGCCGGCCGCGGAGATGAGCAGCCGGCGCGCCCCGAGCTGCGTATATACCGACAGCAGCAGCGTGTCGCGCGCAGGCTGCTGCACCTTGTCTATCCTCGCGCCGGTCAACGCGGCCGCAAGTTCGTCTGTCAAGCCCCTGAGCAGTGGCGCGTCAAGCGGCATGGGAGGTCACTCCTTTTCTTCTTGCAAAATCCAGCGCAGGCTCGCCGTCCCCTGTATAAGGCGACGGGCGAGCCTGCCGTTCAATTCTCCTGCTCCTTGAAGCAGCTTTCCAAGATCGCGTCAAACAGCTCGTGCACGCGCAGGTCTTCCCCGGCCAGGTGCAGCCAGCCGAACACGGCCTCCAGCGCCGTGGCGGCGTGGTACTCGGCCTTGCTCGCGCCGCGAGGCACCGAGTTCACGTGGCTGTTGCGCCCGCGCTTGTACACCGCAAGCTCCTCCTCGGTGAGCAGCGGCACAATGACCGCGGCGGCCTTGGCCTGAGCCGGAGCCTTCACCATCGAGACCGTGGCGCGGTGCAGGTTCACGACCCGGTTCTGTCCGTGCCCGGCCAGGTACGTGCGCGCCAGCAGCTCGTACACCGCGTCGCCCACGTGAGCCAGCGCGAGGATGCTAAGTCCGTTCAGCTCATTCCTCGTCATCGCCGTAACTCTCCGCATCCGTGCCAAATTCCGCCTCGAGCATACTGCGCTCGGTGGGAGCGGTGCCGTTCACGAGCTGCATCTCCTGCCACTGCTGCTTGGTTATGAGCACCTGGCGGGGCTTGCTGCCCTCGAACGGACCTACGATGCCCAGCTCCTCCATCTGGTCGACCAGCCTGGCGGCGCGGGAGTAGCCCAGCTTCAGCCTGCGCTGGAGCATGCTGACGCTGGCCTGCTTGGTGTCGAATATGACGTCCACCGCCTGAGGCAGCAGCTCGTCGTAGTCGGCGAAGGCGTTGTTCGCGGCCGGCTCGTCGTCGAAGCCGGAGTCGGTGTCGGCGGACGCCTTGCCCTTGCCGCCCTTGTCCTTCTCCTGGGCGGCCTTTTCTATCTCGGCCAGAACCTCGTCGCTGTACTCGGCCTGGCTGGAGCTCTTAATGAAGTCGATGACGTCCTCCCTCTCCTCGTCGGAGACGAAGGCGCCCTGGACGCGGATGGGCTTGCCGCTGCCCAGCGGGGAATACAGCATGTCGCCCATGCCGATGAGCTTCTCCGCGCCAGCGCTGTCGAGGATGATGCGCGACTCCATCGCGCTGGACACCGCGAAGGCGATGCGGCTGGGGATATTGGCCTTCATCAGGCCGGTTATGACGTCGGCGCTGGGGCGCTGTGTGGCGATTATGAGGTGCATACCGCTCGCGCGACCCATCTGGGCGACGCGGCAGATACTCTCCTCGACGTCCTTGCTGGCCACGAGCATGAGGTCTGCCAGCTCGTCCACCACTATGACCACCTGGGGCATGGTCGGCTCGCCGACCTTCTTCTGGTGGGCGTTGTAGCCCGCCAGATCGCGCACGCCGACTTCGGAGAACAGGCGGTAGCGCTTGAGCATCTCCACGACCGCCCATTGCAGCGCGCCCGCGGCCTTCTTCGGGTCGGTGACGACGGGGACGTACAGGTGCGGTATTCCGTTATATATGCCCAGCTCGACCATCTTGGGGTCTATCATTATCAGCCTGACCTGCTCCGGCGTGGACTTGTACAGCAGGCTCAGCAGCAGCGAGTTTATGCACACGCTCTTGCCGCTGCCGGTGGTGCCGGCTATCAGCATGTGCGGCAGCTTGGCTATGTTGCCGACCACGCACTCGCCGGAGATGTCCTTGCCTATGGCGAAGGACAGCGTGCTCTTGGCGTTCTTGAACTGCGGCGACTCGATGACGTCGCGCAGGTAGACCAGGCTGACTATCTTGTTCGGCACCTCGATGCCGACCGTGCTTATCTTGTCCGGTATCGGCGCTATGCGCACGTTCATGACGCCGAGGGAGAGCGCGATGTCGTTGGCGAGGTTCGTGAGCTTGGTGAGCTTCACGCCCGCGTCCAGCTCCAGGTCGTAGCGCGTGACTGTGGGGCCGCGGGTCGCGCCGACTATGCGCGCGGCTACGCCGAAGCTCTTGAGCGAGGCGTCCAGGCGGTCGCGGTTGAGGGCTATCTCGTCTCTGCCGTCCACTGCCGCCGCCGTGCCCCGGCGCAGCAGGTCAATCGGCGGGAACTCATAGTCCGGGGTCTCCGTGGCCGCGCGGTCAAGCTCGGCGGCCATCTGGGCGTTGGCGTCCGGGTCGCTCTTGGGCTTGGACGAGCGCTGCTTTTTCACCGGCTCCTCATACGCGCTCACCGGCGCGGCTGCGGGAGCCGGCTCCGGCTCGTACTCAGGCTCCGGCGCTCTCGCGCTCTTAGGCTCGGGCTTGAAGCCGGTCATGACCGGCTGGGGCGCGGGGCGCTCCACCTCCGGCCTGGCCTCGTAGGGCATACTGACGGGGATGGGCGTGCTCGCCCTCTCGTAGCCGTACTCGGGCTTGGACTGCGCCTTTTTGCCTTTTTGCGCGACAGTTACCGGTTCATCAAGCGGATACGCGGCAAAATCGCCGTAATCTTCGTCTTCCCCTGGCTCGTCATCCATGGGGATGTCTATGGACGCGGGCACGCGGCGCTCCCGCCTGGCGGGCTGTGCGGCGCCCTTTTCCGGCGCGGCAGTCTGCTGCCTGCCCTTTCTTGTCTTCTTCGGCTCCGGTTCAGGCTCCTCCTCGTACTCGTAGTCCAGGTGCTGGCGGCCGCGCACCCAGTCCACGACCTTGGCCGGGGTGACGCGCGCGATGCACATGCACAGGAACACCAGCACTGCCAGCAGCACCGGGATGGCGCCGTAGACGCTGAACATACCCTCCAGGGACATGCTCAGCAGCCCGGCGAGCAGTCCGCCGCTGGCGAGGCGGGTGCCGCTGACGTACAGCCGCTCGCACAAGTCCATGAAGTTTCCTCCGAAGCTGAAGCCGTCGCCGGCAAAGAGCATGTGCGCAGCAGCGCCGACGAACAGCGGCAGCAGCATGGTGCACGTCACGCGCAGCACCACGGGACGGCCGCGGTGCGTGGCGAGGATGCCGGCAGAAATCAGCAGAGATATCGGGAACAGGAAGTACCCCCAGCCGAACAGCCCCTTTAAAAACCCGCAGAAGACATCGATGAACAGCGCCTCGACATCGAAGTAGCCTATCAGGGAGAAGATGCCGAGGAAGGCGCAGACAACGGCGCCCACCTCGCGGCGTATCGGGCGCGGCGCGTTCTTCTTGGCCGGCGCCCTGCTGCGCGTGGAGCCGGATGTTGTTTTCTTCGCGGTGCCGGAGGACTTTTTGGTTCCGCCGGAGGAGTTAGCCATTTATCTTAGCCTGCCTTTCTCTCAGTAGCCGAGCGAAAGCACGAGCGTAACTATGCCCGCCGCCCAGCAGTAGTAAGTAAAGAAACCGAACTTGTTCTTGCGCGAAATGAGCTTCATGAGCATTATGGCCGCTATTCCGGAGACGACAGCGGCGAGCATGCCCACGAGGTATACCGGCAGCAGCGAGGTCTCAAAGCCCTCGCTGACCGCGTTGAAGATGGAGAGTATGTTGGCGCCCAGCACGGCCGGGATGCTCAGCAGGAATGAAAAGCGCATCGCGAAGCTGCGATCCAGCCCGGTGGCGATGCCGGCGGTGATCGTGGTTCCGCTGCGGCTCAGGCCGGGGATAGTGGCCACGCACTGGCAGCAGCCGATTATCAGCGCGTCGCGTATGCGTATGTTCTTCTCGGTCTTAGTCCCCGGGGTCATGCGGTCGGAGACGTACAGCAGGCAGCCCGTGAGCAGGAAGGCCACGCCTATGAACCAGGTCTGGTAATAGAGCTGCTCGACGAGGTCGTTGATGGGAACTATGAGCACCAGCGGCAGAGTGGCGATGACCAGCATCAGAAACAGCCTCGCCGCGGGCAGCGGCTGCTTGACGCGCTCGCCCGAGACGGTTCTTCCGCCGCGAAGGACGATGAACACCTCGCGCACCATGTCCTTGATGTCTTTCCAATAGCAGATGAAGATGCTCACCAGGGTGCCGAGGTGGAGCAGCACGTCAAAAAACAGGTGCCCCTCCTCCAGAGAGTTCAGATGAAAAAGGTTTTGCAGCACGGAGAGGTGTCCCGAGCTGGAGATGGGCAGGAACTCGGCCAATCCCTGCACGAGACCCAGTAAAATTGCCGACCATATATCCACAAGTGTGTCCTCCAGAAGCGTTTTGACCGTGCGCACAGAGCGTCACATCAAATTATATTACCATATTACGCCGCAAAGAACAAGTACAAATCCGGCGGCGCAAAGCCCCGGCGGATTTCTCCGCCGGGGCGCGGTAATGTGTTCTCAGCTCTCGTACACGGCCTTCATGCACAGGTAGGTCATGTAGCAGTCGTACTTGGCGACAACTTCAAAGGGCGCGTGCATACTGAGCACGGGCACGCCGGCGTCTATCGTCGCGATGTTGCGGTTGCCCATGTACATGGCCACAGTGCCGCCGCCGCCCTGGTCGACCTTGCCCAGCTCGCACATCTGCCACTGCACGTTCTTCTCGCCCAGTACGCGGCGCATGAAGGCCACCAGCTCGGCCGGGGCGTCGTTGGTGCCGGACTTGCCGCGCGCGCCGGTGAACTTGTGCAGTCCGACGCCGTAGTTGAGCTTGGCGGCGTTGCGCTTCTCGCTCACGTCGGGGTAGTTGGGGTCGAAGGCCGCCGTGACGTCAGCGCTGATGCAGATGCTGTTGGCAAAGCAGTCGTCCAGCTCGCTGCCCGTGGCCTTGCAGAGCTTGTTCATGAACCACTCGAAGGCCTGGCTCTTCATGCCGGACACGCCGTCGGAGCCGGTCTCCTCCTTGTCCGCGAGGATGCAGACGGCCGTGCGGCGCGGCGCGCCCTCCAGGTCAAAGAGAGCCTTGAGCTCGGCGTAGGCGCAAACGCGGTCGTCGTGGCCGTAGCCGCCTATCAGGCTGCGGTCGAGGCCGATGTCGCGCACGTCGAAGGCGGGCACGGCGTACAGCTCGGAGGACACCAGGTCTTCCTCGGTGATGCCGTACTGGCTGTTGAGTATGCTCATGACGGCCAGCTTGACGCGGTCTTTGCCGTCGTCGTCATACGGCGCGCTGCCGACGAGGATGTTCATGCTCTCGGCCTTTATCGCCTCGCCGAGCTTCTTGGCCATCTGCTCTCCCGCGAGGTGGGGCAGCAGGTCGCTGACCATCAGCTGCGGGTCGCCGCTGTCGCGGCCGATTACCACGTCTATGACCTCGCCGCTCTTGAGCGCGACGGCGCCGTGTATCTCCAGGGGGATGGCCGTCCACTGGTACTTTTTGATGCCGCCGTAGTAGTGGGTCTTGAAGAAGGCCAGCTCGTTGTCCTCGTAGAGCGGGAGCTGCTTGAGGTCGAGCCTCGGGGAGTCCACGTGCGCCGCGGTGACGACCGCGCCCGCGCTCATCGGCTCGCTGCCCATGACGGCCAGCAGCAGCGCCTTGCCGCGGTTGGAGTAGTAGACCTTGTCGCCGGTCTTGAGCGCCATGCCGGGCACGTACTCCGTGAAGCCCTCGGCCTCGGCCAGCTCGATCGCGTTGCGCACGCTCTCGCGCTCGGTGCGGGATTCGTTCAGGTACCTCTTGTATCCCTCGCAGTAGGCGTCCATGGCCTCGCGGCCTTCGAGGGACAGGCTGTCATAGCCGTTCTTCTGCTCATAAAAGAGCTCTGCGCGGTAGTCTTTCTTTTCTTCCATTTTGTATTGCCTCCGTAAACGCGGCCTTGCATTTCGCCGCAAATTCTTCCACCGTGCCGTCGTTGACCAGGCACGCGGTACATGCTTCCCTATAATATTCGTCGCTCTTTTGCGCTCTTATACGCTTTATGGCGTATTCGCGCGATATGCCCTCGCGGTTCATCAGCCGCGCGACGCGCGTCTCCTCGGGGGCGAGCACTCCGAAAACGGCGGCGCATATCCTGTCCAGCCCTGCCTCGAAGATGCCGATGGCGTCCAGCGCCGCGACCGTGTCGCCCGCCATAGCCCGCTCGCGCAGTATGGCCAGCGTCTCGCGCGTGACGTACTTGTGCGTGACGGCGTTCAGATCGCTCAGCGCGGCGGGGTCGGCGAACACGACGTTGCCCAGCGCCTTGCGGTTGAGCTCATTGCCGTTGTAGACCTCGCCGAAGCGCTCTATGAGCTCGCGGCGCATCGGCTCGCTCTCGCGCGTCAGCGAGTGGTACAGCTCGTCGGCGTCTATGCAGCACGCGCCCAGCGAGCGCAGAACGTTCAGCGCCGTGGTCTTGCCGGTTCCGGAGCCGCCGGTGAGGCCGATTATGTACATATCCGCCGCCAGGCGGGCGGCGATCTCCTCCTCCGCCAGGGCGCCCCGGCGCAGAACCCTGAACGGCTGCTGAGAGAGCGTGACGATGGTGGACTCCGTGCCTATGCCGCACTCGCCGCCGTCTATCACGGCGTCTATCTGCCCGTCGAAGTATTCAAGCACCTCGCGCGCGGTCTTGGGGCTGGGCTTGCCGGAGGGGTTGGCGCTCGGCGCGGCCAGGGGCACGGCGCACTTTTGCAGCAGCTCCAGCGTCAGGGGGTGATCCGGGCAGCGCAGGCCGACGGTGCTGCCGCCGGCGCGGACTATCTCCGGTATTTCGTCCACGCTGTCGCCTATGATGGTCAGCGGACCCGGCCAGAACTCCTCCGCCAGGGACAGCGCCTGCGCGGGCACCTCCCTCCAGCACGCGGCCATGGCCGAGGCGTCGTGCACCATCAGACTCAGCGGTTTGACCTCGGGGCGGCCTTTTACGGCGTAGATGCGCTCCACGGTCTCGGCGTTCAGGCCGCTGCCGGCCAGGCCGTAGACCGTCTCCGTGGGCACGGCCACCAGGCCTCCCCGTCTTATTATCTCCGCGGCGCGGTCTATGCCGCCGGCGGTTATTATCTCAGTCTTCATCTCCGCCCTCCGATGCGCCCAGCTCGCCCGCACGCGCGGCGGCGGCCAGGGAGTCGATAAGCTCGTCAAGCTCTCCGTCCATGATGCGGTCTATCTTGTACAGCGTCAGTCCTATCCGGTGGTCGGTCACTCGCCCCTGCGGGAAGTTGTAGGTGCGTATGCGCTCGTTGCGCATACCGGTGCCGACCTGGCTCTTGCGCTCGGCCGCGCGCTCGGACATCTGCCTCGCCCGCTCCGCCTCGTAGAGGCGGGAGGCGAGTATCTTCATGGCTCTGTCCTTGTTCTTGTACTGGCTGCGCTCGTCCTGGCACTCGACGACCGTGCCCGTGGGCAGGTGCGTGATGCGTATGGCGCTCTCGGTCTTGTTCACGTGCTGGCCGCCCGCGCCGGAGGAGCGGAAGGTGTCTATCTGTAAATCGCCGGGGTCGATGTTTATCTCCACGTCGCTGACCTCGGGCAGCACGGCCACGGTGACGGTGCTGGTGTGTATACGGCCTCCGGCCTCCGTCTCCGGCACGCGCTGGACGCGGTGGACGCCGCTCTCGTACTTGAAGCGCGAGTAGGCGCCGGAGCCTTCGACCATGAAGCTTATCTCCTTTATGCCGCCCAGCTCCGTCTCGTTGACGTTGGCGACGGAGATCTTCCAGCGTCGCGCCTCGGCGTACATGCTGTACATGCGGTAAAGGCTGTGCGCGAACAGCGCGCTCTCCTCCCCGCCGACGCCCGCGCGTATCTCTATGATCACGTTGCGCTCATCGTCCGGGTCTTTGGGTATCAGCAGCTCCTTTATGCGCTCGGTGAGCGCAGCCTTGCGTCGCTTGGCGTCCTCGTACTCCTCGCGGGCCATCTCGCCCATCTCCGGGTCGGAGAAGAAGCCCTCGGCCTCGGCCATCGCCGTCTCGCAGGCGAAGTACTCCCGGGCGCACTCGGCCACGGGCGCGAGCTCCTTCTGCTCCTTCGCCAGGCGGGAATACGCCTCGACGTCGGTGTAGTTCTCCGGCAGGAGCATGAGCCGCTCAAGCTCCTCATACCTTGCTACTATTTCTCTGAGCTTTTCTGGCATAGTCTTCTCTCCTTGTCAATGGAGTATTGTACCACAGACATTTTTTCTTGTAAATATGCGCTCGCCGGAACAAAAGCATACCCGGTGCGTCTAAAAACAAAATGTAAGGAGTTGCTCCCATGAAACGTATCCTGCCCATGATCTTTGCCCTTATCACGCTGCTTTCCGCCTGCGGGATGAACCCGCCTCCCGGCGGAACGGTGCCGCCGTCTTCCGGGATCTCCCCCAGCCCGGTTTGGTCAGAGGCTCCCGTCCAGTCCGGCGAGCCGCAGTCCGGAGGGGATATAGACATACCCGACACGCCGTACTCCTACCTGGCGTTTGAAAACGACTGGCTCACCCTGCGCGACGCCTATACGCAGGCCATGGAGCCGTACAGCGTCTGGCACGAGTGCAAGTTCGACGAGGGCACCACCCTGCTGATAGAGCCTAAGGAGACACTGACCGCGCTGAGCCTGTACACGATGGACATGGACTCCGATGGACTTTACGTCCGGGGCGAGACGTTCTACACCCTCGACGAGCTGACGCCGGAGGCGCCGCTGGTGCTGGCGATACAGTTTTACGGGGACATGACGGCCTACGGCATGAGCTTCACGGACGGCGGCGGGAAGACGCACGACCTGACGCTGACCATGGGCGGCCGCGCGGCGGACGAGGCGTGCCCCTATATGCTGATGGAGGAATAAGACGTTTAAGCGCGCTAAAGCCGGGGCTTATAAGCCCCGGCTTTAGCATATTCGTTTGGCTCACACGCTCGCGGTCGGAGGTGCGATCTCCGTGTCGGAGGGCTTGGGGATGAACTGGTAGTCCAAGTCCACGTCGGCGTCGATGCCGTCCACGCGCCCGGTCATGGAGAACTGCCACAGGCTGTGCTTGTAGTAGAAGTCCGGCCAACTTCCGAGCGCGCCGACCCAGATCTCATAGTCCGCCAGACGCTCCATCATATATTCGTAGTAGCCGATGTAGCGGTAGAGGTACACGCAGGGCGTATAGCCGGCGTCCTTGACCATCTCGCAGAACACCACGGCGCTGGCCGTCAGCTCGGAGCGGTCGATGTCCTCCGCGCGGGAGTTTTCAAGCGGCTCCCAGTCGAAGGCCACGGGCATGGTTATCTCGTAGTCGGCAATAAGATCCAGGACGAAGTTGGCCTCCTCGGCCGCCTCTATCGCGCCGGTGGACTGGGAAAAGAAGTACACGCCCACGTCCAGTCCGGCGTCCAGCGCGCCCTGTATGTTGTTCTCGAACTGCTCGTCAACGACTATATCGCCCGTCTCGCTGCCGCGATAGCCGCAGCGTATCATGGCGAACTCCACGCCGTCCGCGGCCACGGCCTCCCAGTCGATTACACCCTGGTAGAACGACACGTCCACGCCGAGGCGGGTCTCATAGCGGTCGCCGATGTACTCTGGCAGGCCGTCCGCGTTGGTCTGGAAATCCTCCTCGGCGAAGTCGGAGACGGCCACACCCTCCGCCGGGTAGATCCACTCGTAGTTGGCGCCGGTGTTGACATAGGCCATGCCCTCGTGCGGGTCGGCCTCCGGCTCGTCGTTCCCGCAGGCCGCGAGGGTCAGCGACATCGCCGCGGCGAGCGAGAGCGCGCCCAGGCGTTTAAAAAGCTTTTTGTTCATGCTGAAGTCCTTTCGGCAGAATTCGACATATTATAGCATGAACATATGAATAAATCAACGCGCGGGAAATATTACGTCAGCGACGTTATCCAGTTGTACAGCGGCACGTACGCGGCCGGGAGAAAAACCGCCGGGAGCATGTTGGCGATTTTTATGGACTGCTGCCTGAGATTCAGCAAATTTATGGCCAGGCCTATCAGCAGCACGCCGCCCACCGCGCTCATCTCCGTGACGATGGCGTCGGTCAGCAGCGGAGCCAGCGCCCCGGCCAGCAGCGTCAGCGCCCCCTCCACTACGAGCACGCAGGCAAAGCTGACGGCGACGCCCACGCCCATCGCCGCGCCATAGGCCAGCGACGCGATCAAGTCCAGCACGGCCTTGGCAAAGAGTATGGAGTTGTCGCCGTTCAGCCCGGCCTCCACGCTGCCCATGACAGCCATTGAGCCGACGCAGAACATGATGGAGCAGGACACAAACGCGCTGGTGAAGCTGCCGCCCTTGCCGTCCTTGGAGCCGAACTTTCTCTCCGCCATGCGTCCGAGCGCGTTCACGCCGTCGTCTATGTGCAGCAGCTCGCCCAGCACCGTGCCCAGAGAGCAGCAGACGATGATGCACAGCACGTCCGTCGTGCCCACCGTGCTGGCCACGCCCATGCCCATAGTCGCCAGACCCAGCGCCACCATAAGTGAATCGGTGTACTTGCTCTTGATTCTGCTGCCGCACAGCATACCTATGACTCCGCCTAAGAGCACGGCGAAGGAATTGGCCAGGACGCCCAACATACGCTTTCCCCCTGAATACCATGGTTTTACTTTATAAAAAATAACGCAACAAAGTAATAAAGTCAACGCCCAGTTGACACAGCGGGGAGAAAATAGTATTATACTTAAGTCACAATATCACGCGGGCATGATGGAATTGGCAGACATGCGAGATTTAGGTTCTCGTGCAGCAATGCGTTGGGGTTCAAGTCCCCATGCCCGCACCACTACAAAGAGACTTACAGCTTTTGAACAATGCTGTAAGTCTCTTTCTTTTTCTCACAGCGTGGGCGCTATTCAGTTGTTGACGCGAGCACCACTTCGATGGTTGGATACGGGGTAAAGCGGCGCAGGTATTTAAGCAGCGGGTTGCCCTCTACCTCTACCGTGTCGCCGCCCTGTATGATGAGCTTGACACCGTAGCTGTCCAGCGTTTCGAGGACGTCGATGACTTTCAGCGCGTCACGGCCTATGCGGTCGAGGCTGGTCATCAGGATTGTGTCTATCTCGTGTCGCTCAGCTAAACGCATGAGCTTTTGCAAGCCCGGGCGGTCGAAGTCGAGGCCACTGGCTGTCTCGCGGATGATGTGTGTAACGCTCAAGTTTAGCGTTGCCGCAAGGCCCTGTAGAACTTGGACTTGCCAGTCAAGAGCAGCTTCGTTAGGGCAGGCTGTGCGAGCGTAGATTACAGTGCGATTCATTTAGCAACCTCCTTATGCGCTTGCCGTGTCAGCGGCGGGCGATGGCGTGTCCGGTTCGTAGGTGACATAGACTCCCTGTCGGGTGTTCATCGTGACGTGCGGGGCCTTAATCGTTGCCGTGTCGGGCAGCGTGATTGCGCCGACGCAGTTGTAGTGAATTGTCAGGCGCTGACGCCAGATGCCGTTCACTTTCTCTGCCTGATGGACTTCGATCTTGTCTATCAGCTCGTTTAGCATCCGTGGCGTGAGCTTGCGCGCCCTCGTGTACTTGCGCACGGCTGAAATAAACATGTCCGCAGTTGCGGCTTTGCCGTCGATGCGCTCGATGTCGGCCTGAAGTGCCTTGATTGAGCTGCGAAGCTCCGATTGCTCGGCCTCGTACTTCTTGGACATACGGACGAAACGTTCGTCGGTAATTTTGCCAGCAACATTGTCCTCGTAGAGCTTCTCGAACAGTGTGTCCAGCTCTCGGTCGCGAGCCTTGGCCTTGCTCAGTTCAAGCTGCACCTGCTTGCGCTCGGACTCCATAGCTTTCTGCGTGAATCCCATCATAAGCTTTGCAAACTGCGTCTCGTATTGGCTCACGAACTTCGTCAGGCGGCGTATCTCGCCGAGAACGACCTGTTCGAGAAAGTCCACGCGGATGTAAAGCTGTCTCAACTCCGCGGGCGTCGGTCGAGCCGTGCGCCGCAGGGCTACCCCCAAGTCTACGGGAGCGCTTGCGCGAGAATTTATTATCTGCCCGCGCTTTCATTGTGAAGCGGCTTGCCAAAGCCGTTTTTGGGTCAGCGTTCATCGCTCTTGTCATAGCAAAGCTTTGACCGTCATTGCGCTGCCTCCCATGTCGCTGGGTCTCTCGACCCACGCGGGCAGTTAACTCCTGCACCGTGTATTCAGTTGTAGAGAACTCTCAAGAAGTTTTGCTTCTCACTATATAGGCAGCGAGAAAGGCATTTTCGCAATGCTCAGCTCAAAATTTTTCTAATTCGTGCAATATGACGACTGATATTCTGGTGTGAGCAAGAAAGCATCTCAGAAACCTCCTGGCGAGTTCTACCTTCGATTGCTATCAAAGTGAGCAGCTCCAAATCTGCTTCCGAAAGCTCAAGCAGCCGATCAGCCAACTGCTGGTCGCTCACTTCGTCAATCCAGCTGTATCGCCCTGTGTCCGCTTCCGGAACCTGAATATAGCAAGAGCCGCAGGCCGTCTCCAACGGACGCCTGCGGCTCTCGTATGCCCTGTCGCGATTGAACTGCGCGAGGTCGAAGCTGTGCATCGCTTCGATGTTCTCCTCGCTCATGCCCTCTTTCCTGTACCACAACGCCTTTCGTTTCCACTCGGCGTCGAATTTCGTTTTTCTTTGGCGTAATTGTATGCCATTAAAATAACCTCCTGTTTTGATTTGGATGGGATCAAAACAGGAGGTCAGGGGTATTCAGCTATGTAGCACTCCCAACACTCGGGTAGATTGAATTGCAATACGCTTTATTAGTCTTGCTTTAGTTTTCCAAGTATCTGCAATACTGCTGTAAGGAACAGGCCCATTCCAATCGGGATTGCATACCTCAGGTTCCAAAAAATCAGGAAAACTGCGAATACAGACAGAGCCGTCAGGCACAGTATCCTTGATACTTTGGTGAACACCTTCTTTTCCTTTGGTGACAAAGGACGATTCTTTGATTCTACACTGCCAATGACCACTATACTGGCTGCTGATGTTATCGCCATTGCAGAAGCTAGTGCTATCATTTCATAGTTTATGAGCAGCCTGATAATAAAGAGCGCCACGATCAGAGTTGTCGTTGACGATATGAAGCACACGATACTATTGTGTTTGTGAAAGCCGTCCAGAATGTCTTATCACTGAGAACCTCGGCGTAGTTTGAAAAGCCAGCAAAGCCATGTTCAAATATATTGCTGCGATCCCACTCTAGGAAGCTCATGTACAGCAGCTTTATTATCGGGTAAATAGTGAATACGGCGAATACAATTATGCCCGGAAACAACAGAGCGCCGAGCTGTAATCGGTTCCGCCGTGGCTTCAGTTCCATACTCGCTCCTTTCCAATGCGTAAAGGGCGCCGCGCCAGGCGGCGCCCTTCGTCAAACAGTTGCCTTTTTAAAGGGCTTCTGGTATAATTATTTAACTGGCAAGAAGTTTGTCGACTTCTCCGGCGAGCGCGTCAAGAGTGCTCTGTACGTCAGCGCCGTTGACTATGATATCGGTCATGGCGTTGGTGAGCGCGCTGTCTATGTCAGACCAGGATGCCACGGGAGGACGCGCCTTCGCGGTCGTGATGGCCTCAAGGAATGGCGCGTAGTCCTGCTCGGCTACCGTGTCGCTCTCAAGTGCGGTGGTGTTGACCGGAATCTGTCCGACCTGCGCCATCTGCTCCTGAGCCCACTCGCTGGTCATGAACTTCATGAACTCCCAGGCTCCCTCCTTGTTCGGCGTGTCGAACATTGCTATGTCCTCGCCGCCGAGCACGCTGATGGAGCCGGCCTCGCCTGCCGGCATCTCACACATGCCGTACTCAAAATCGGGGTATGCTCCGGCCATTTCAGCTGTCTTCCATGGACCTTCGAGGAGCATCATGTAACGTCCTGTGCCGAAGCCGTCGGTCATAGGAATGTCGCCGCTGTTGAAACCTGTCATCTGGCCGTTGGCGTAAAGTTCGGCGAGAGTCTGGACTGCCGCAACTGTCTCCGGGCTGTTTATGTAGCCGGTGGCCTGGGTGTAGTCCTCGTTCGTTATCTCGCCGCCCATGCTCCAGATGTAGGGCAGGACATTCCATCCGGCGAGCGCCGGCTCATTGAGACCCCAGACCTGCTGGCCGTTTTCATTCGTGCCCGACAGGGTCTGGATAGCGGTCAACATCTCGTCGATTGTCTTGGGGGCTTCAAGCCCGGCATCGGCAAAGGCCTGGGCGTTGTAGAACATTATCTTAGTATTCGTGTTGAGGGCAAGCGCATAGTTGTGCCCGTCTACAACACCGGTGCTCATGGCGCTGGGCAGCAGAGTGGCTGCCACCTCGTCGAAGTCGGCCATCTCCTCATCCAATGGGACAAGTATTCCCATCTCCTCGAACTCAGGTACCCAGGCTATGTCCAGACGCGCGACGTCGGGCAGAGTATCAGAGCTCGAGCTTATAATTATCTTGTCGTGCAGATCTTGCCACTCGTGAGAGACGGCGTTGATCTTGTACTCAGGATGCTCCTCCTCAAACTTAGGGATGAGCACATTCATAAGGGTTTCATTCTCCGCAGACTGGGCGCTGTAGTGGTGCCAGAAATTGATGGTGGTCTGTTCTGCATTGCCTTGACCGCCGTCGCTGGTCTCCGGAGGTGAACTATTGTCTGGCGCTTCCTGGCCGCAGGCTGTTAATGCCGCAATCATTAACGCTGCGACGAGTACAAGCGCCAGCATTTTTGCAAAATTCTTCTTTTTCATGACTTTCCTCACTTTCTTTTATTGATGAATATTTTCACGCTACGGGCGGGAATATAGGCTTCGAGTATCCCCATATAACCCGCGTCGTATGCGCTTTGCACTTTTGCCGGTGAGTTTACGGCCACAGCCGTGACGCCGCCGAGCACATCTTCCCATTCGCCGGTGTACGGTACGGCGGCTCTGGCCGTCATATCCCGTGTCCCGGCGTTTATTATTACGAGCAAGCTCTCGTCCTCAAACGTCCGGCAGTAGCCGCAGGCATTGTGAGCGTCGTCGCACAGAGAGACGTGGAAGTCCCCTCGAGTGAGCGCCTTCGAGCTTTTCCTCAGAGCTATCAGCCGCCTGTACCACTCGTAAGCCCCGGCCTTAGCGTCAGCCCGTTCCCAATCCATCGCCTTGCGGCAGTCCGGATCGTTGCCGCCGTCCATGCCGACTTCGTCGCCGTAATATACGGCAGGGCATCCGGGGAAGGTCATCTGCAAAGCCACCGCAAGGCGGTGGCTATCTTCATTGCCGACGCAGTAGGTCAGAAAGCGAACCGTGTCGTGGCTGTCCAGCGGGTTATACATTCTGAGATCCACCTCGTACGGGTACAGCGAGAGCATCCTGTTGGCGCGCCCGGCGAACTCCGATGTGTTTATTTTTCCGAGCGCCAGCCAGTCACGTGCGGCGTCACGGAAAAGGTAGTTCATCGCCCCGTCGAGGCGTCCGGGTTCTACCAGCTTTCCCGCGTCGCCCCAAGTCTCTCCTATGAGTATGCAGTCCGGGAACTCGCGCTTTACTTCATAGGCAAACTCCTCCCAGAATGTCACGGGGACTTCGTCGGCTACATCCAGTCTCCAGCCATCGGCGCCGCTCTCACGCAGCCAGTACTTGCCAACGCCGATGAAATAGCATCGTGTCTCCTTGTTGGAGAGGTTCAGCTTCGGCATCCACTTGTAGTGCCCCACACAGTCATAGCATTCCGGGTCGGGCTTCACCGGATAGCGCTGGACGAAGAACCAGTCCTTGTACTTTGAGGTCGCGCTGTTTCTGACGACGTCTTGAAAGATGGGCCAATAGTAGCCGCAGTGGTTAAAAACACCGTCAAGTATTACTCGCATACCCCGTTTATGGGCTCCGTCCACAAGACGCTTCAGGTCGTCCTTCGTACCGAAGTGCGGGTCGATCTTGTAATAGTCAATCGTGTCGTACTTGTGGTTTGACAGCGACGCAAACACCGGCGTGAGGTAGATGCATGTGGCGCCCAAGTCCGCTATGTAGTCAAGTTTCTCGATGATGCCCGGCAGGTCGCCGCCCATGAAGTTTTCTCTGGTGGGCTTAGAGCCCCACGGCTCTGACTGCGGAGGAGTCAAAGAGCCGTCGCCGTTGCTGAATCGCTCAGGGAATATCTGATAGTACACCTGCTCACCGCTCCACTCAGGAGAGGCAAAGCCGTCTGCACAGTTCGGCCACAGGAACTCGAAGAAATTTGTCGAGTCCACGTCTGGTTCGATGCGCTCAAAGCCGTCTCCACCTAGCCACAGTCTCTCACCGTTCAGGCCAACCAATTCAAAGCAGTAGCGCACATACGCGGCAACGCTGTCGAACTCCATGCTCGCGGAGAAATAATCTCTCAGGTCGTCTCTAAGCCCGGCACGCATCGATACGCGCTGCCGGGCAGACGTTTCCGTCTCATATCTGCCCCAAAACAGCAAGTTCACGGCTGCCATATCGCCCCGCGCTGTAGTCAGAGAGACCTCCAGCGACTGCCGTGAACGCGGGTATATGTACTCCAGTGTCGGACGATGGAGTACTGCGGACAAGTTCATTCCTCTTTCCCTCCTTGCTCTGTGGCTTATTTCAAACGTCGTTTTGTGGAGTCACGTTCCACTACCCTTGTGGACAGAAGCACTTGGCGTATGCTGGCCTCCGGGTTTTCTATCTGGCTTATAAGTATCTCAGCAGTTTGCACTCCCAGTTCGTAAGTGTCGACATCCATGCTCGTTATGCCCGGCTCAGTTATATCTGTTATTACGGTGTTGTCGAAGCTCAGCACACCGAGATCGTCCGGCACACCAAGGCCAACCTGCCTCGCAGCCCTCACCGCACCGAGCGCTATTATGTCGCTGCTGCACAGCACAGCATCCGGCCGGTTTTCGCTCGTGAGCAAATTCCTTACCACTCCGATGGCGTTTTCTATCCCCGCCCCTGTGTGTATGATCATTTCACTGACGACGGGCAACCCCTTAGCAGCCAGCTCCCTGCAATATCCTGACACGCGATCTGCATCAAAGGTCGTACTTCCAGACTCTGAAACGAAAGCTATACGACGATATCCGCGCTGTACTAAGTGCCGCGTAGCAAGCACTCCGGCCTGGGTATTGTTCATGTCTACCCAACTTATCTCAAAGTCAGTTTCGTCCGAGCGACCCAGTATCACACAGGGAAACTTCAGTTCGTCCACCTTCGCAAGGAACTCGGGCTCTACAAGAGATACGGGAAGAATCACCCCATCCACTTTCTTACCGAGCATAAGCCGCTCAACGCCGGATATTCCGCTGGCGTTGGGCGCTCCGTTCGTAACCATCAGGCTGTAGTCATTGCGATGCGCCGCTGTCTCTATGCCAAAAACTGTACTGTTGAAGAAGTTGTTTGCATACGACCGCGCGTCTGCAACGTCTATTACGAGGGCTATTGCCCGAGGAGAGCCGTTTGCAAAGTTCCGGGCAAAGTCATTCGGTACATATTTGAGCTCCTCCATAGCTTCATGGATGCGCTTCTTCGTCTCCTCCGAAATTGTGCCCTTGTTATTCAAAACACGAGAAACGGTTGAAACCGACACTCCAGCTGCCCTTGCTACATCTCTTATAGTTACAGCCATATATACCTCCAAGCAAACGGTTGCTTTAATTAATCGAGTATATAAAACAATATCTGTCAATATTTATCTACATATTGCACAATTATTTGCCCTATTATTGTACAATATTGAAATCTACTAGCTTTATATTATGCAACCGGTTTACTAATTATAAAGTAACACTTTTAAAGAGCAAAGTCAACAGATTTTTTTGCTATTTTGAGATTTTAGTATGCAGGATACATAAAAGCCACCAGATTGATTGAAGAAATACGAATCGCATCAGCTTTACAATTACCTTTACTTTATCTAACGCTTTCTTTGAATCGCCCCATCTCTCGTCCAGAGAGGAACACCTCAACGTTGTGGCGATGGACGAGCAGCTCACGGTGCTCGTCGCGGAACCTGCGCGAACAACACGATGCCTTGTACGCATCGAAGATTTTGCGCGATTTGGCTATCTGCTTACGTCGAAAACGTTCGCCTATTGTACGTAGCCGGAATCTTTTCCCACCGTGAGTTTTGCCTCAATGTCTACTAGCAGGCCAGTGCGCTCATGCTTCCCGCGCGGATTGTGTCCCCTTTGCGCTTGATGACCGCGCGCAGCTCGGCCTCGGAGTAGCCATTGTCGAGTGTGTGGGGACGTATCGCGCGCTGGCCATCACGGTAAAAAGTTATGCTCTTACTGGCGCTTACCCTTTAGCCGTTTTCGCAGATATCTATCTCGTCCTGGGTTATGAACTGCGGCGCACTTGGCAAAAGCTCTGTGTCAGCGTGAAACTGAACTCTCGGCAACAACTGGCTTTCGAGCGAGTTGAGTATCTCATTTGTGTTGTGGTAGTTGAAGCGCAGAACGCTGCGGTCGGCTCTATATGCTGCGAGGAAGTCCCGATATTCGCCAAGCAGCGTTTCGCACTGCTTATGGTTGGACAGCCTTGCTGCGACGCGCTCTGTAACATCGGGAAACAGGCCGCTTTTTATGCCGTCAAAGCTGGGAAAAAAGTTGCTGTCCTGGCCATCCGCGAGGTCGCGGTAGAGGTAAACCATCTGCTGTGCCAGCAGTTCGCGCTCCGTCGCGGTGCTGCGCTCCAGCTCCCACTCACCCGCGTACTGCCCGGCGTCGAGCAGCTCGTCGATACGCCGCGAGGCGTCACCCCAGGTCACAAGGTGCACGTCGCGCTCATAGCGAGCCGCATTGCCTTGGGCTATGCGTATCCCATCCGTGTTCATCCACGCCGAGTAGTGCTCTCCGTCCACGCTGACGCCAACGCCACCGCGATAAACCGTCGGCAGGAACGCGGCTATCTCGTCAAGTGAACGCTGCTTCTCAAACTCCGCGGCCACGCGCTCGCGCAGATAACTCGTGTTCTCACCCACGCGGAGTACGGCGTCAATGACCTCCTGCAGGCATGAAAAAGCGGAGGGCGCTTGTGCGTCCTCCGCTTCAAACAGGTTCAGTTGTAGATTAACTCGTTCAGAACTACTTCTTCGGCTTGCTCTTTGCAGTTGTTCATGAGGCCCGTCCACTTCATTGGGTCGGCGGCTTTTAGTGTCTCCGTCGCGCCCGCCGCCTCCGCGAGTTTCGGCAGCATAAGGTCTATGCGGCTCTGCGCCGCTGTCTCTATCTCGTGCAGGTGCTCGTACAGCGTCCCCGTCAGAATGAGCCGGTTCCACAGCACCGGACGGTGCTCCTTGAGATAGCGCTGGCGCATCCTCCCGTACCGGCCTATTGGCTCCGTCTCTGGCAGGCTCAGGTTCGGGATTTGCACGTCGTTCACTGTTCTGTAGGTTATTTCTGTCATTATGCAGGCTCCTTTCGTAGCTTCGGATGCTTCTTTCAATCTCGCGCAAAACTGTCTGGTTGATACTGCTTACCGCCATACCGAGAGCGCTCGCAGCCTCAGGCGTGTTCCACTCGAAAACATCCTCAAAGTTTTCCGGCGTCAGGTAATTCTCAGGCTCGAAGCCGCAGCGCGTCAGCAGTGAGTGCGTCAGGCTCACGACGGCGGCGTTGCGGAACTTGACGCCTACCGTGAACTCATCGTACCCCTCCAGGAACGATCCGTCAACGATGCCGAGTATGTCCCCGCTGTTGTCCAGCCAGTATTCGTCCGCGAGCTGTGCCGCCACGACTTCAAGCTGTTCGGCGAGGCTGACGCGCGGCTCGACGCTGAAACAAGCCTCGAGTGCAGAGGCGACAGCGCTGGTGTTTTCACTGTTCACCTGCCATGGCTCAAACGTGCGCGAAGCTCTGCGCGCGCCGGTGTCCGACACGTCGAAAACATAGCGCAGACGTGGCGCATCGCCGCTGTAGTCCACGAGCGCAATACCTCTAGCTCCGCGCCTAACGCATCTGCCCATGCGCCCCGTCAATACGTCGTATTCTGCACACGCTGAAGCATCCGGTCGCTGCGCGTGGATAAGAACCTGGTCAGCGAAGTCGTATTTGTAGTTGCGGGACATCGTGGCAAGCAACGCCGTCCACTCCGCATAGTTGTCTGTCGCACGGGACAGCGCGTCATTACCAAGCGCAGTGATGCTGGTTAGTTTGTCTAGCGTAGGTTTTCCTCCCTTCGTGCAAAAATAATGGAGCAGCCCGAAGGCTGCTCCAAGTCGTATCACTATTCGATTATGCAGTCTGTTCTGCCGGGACGGAGTTCTCGTAGAGATATTCAGGCGCGATGTCTATGTCTCCGTCGTTCCACACTGTGACGCCGTAGTCAATGTAAACACCCCGGAACACATCCTCGTCGCTCAGCGGTGCGAACGCCGCCTCTCTGAGCAGGGGCGTGAAATTAAAGACTTTGGTCTCGCCAGTGGTAAAACGGAGCCACAGCTTATGCCCCGCCAACGGCCTTACGCCGCAGACTTTTATCTCTGGCGCGCGCTCTCCGGCGTATGCTATTCCATCAGCAACGTACATATCGGCCCTCCTTACTTCAAAGGTTCAATCTTTCCGAACGGCTTGCTGCGCACGGCGTTGTTCCACGCCGCGTACAGTTCATCCTCGTGTATGACTGCCCATGCCTGCACAAGTTTTAGCTGTTTCAGCGGCAGGCTCCCAGCGAGTAGTTCTCCGTCTATGCCGACCGACGCCTCGTACTCGTTGTAGTAGACGTGGAAGTGCGGCTTGTGGTGCTGCGAATCGTCATTGTACAGCATCTTGATGACTATGTTGTAAAAGCGGCACAGCTCAGGCATGAGGATCACGCTCCTTAGTATAAGTATTTTACCAGAAATAATGATTTACCGCAATCACTTTTACTTCTTCCCGCCCCGGGAGCTCAAATAATACGTCGGCCTTTCACCATCGTCGTGCAGTATGAGGTCGCCGGGGTAGTATTTGTCCATGCGCTGCGAATAAATCTCGTCGAGGTGAGCTCGCCCCTTGCCCAGCAGCTCGGCAGCAAGAGGACGGGTGAGGCTTATACGCTTGGCGGCGAGGAACTTGTTATCCCGCCACAGGCCGAACTTGCAGTCAAGACCCTCGCAGAAGTAGCCGCTTTTCGCCTCACTGACCACGCCGCCGCAGCGCGGGCATTTGCCTACAACCTCACGCCCGGTCGGGAACAGGATGCTCGCCTCGGCAACGGGAGCGTAGTCCGCAACGAGGCCGCTGACCATGTGCTCGATGTCCGCGAGGAACGTTTCAGCATCCAGCTCGCCACGCTCTATCTGCTTCAAACAGCTCTCCCACTCGGCAGTGAGCAGCGGAGAACGCAGGGCGTCAGGCAGCACGGTCACGAGTGACGCTCCGGTATCTGTAGGTACGAGCTTGCCTTTGACTCGCTCGGCGAAGCCGCCGTTGACGAGCTTCTCAATGGTCGCCGCGCGCGTGGCGGGGGTGCCGAGCCCGCGGAGTTCGGCGGCCTCCGGTACATCCTTTGCGCCGGCGCGCTCCATAGCGGCGAGCAGCGTGTCCTCAGTGTACACGGCGAGCGGGGATGTTTTACCCTCTTTGACCGTTGCTGCATCTATGTTTAGGGAAGCGCCCTCGGCAAGCTCGGGCAGTGCTGTCCACTCAGGTGCACCCTTGTACGCGTGCCAGCCGAGGTCGATGACGGCCTTACCACGAGCTTTGAACGTGTGACAGGCGCACTCGGCTTCGACTGTGGTTTCGGCATAGGTAAACGGTCCGGATACGGCGCAAAGGAGCTGGCGGCAGACAAGCCGCAGCACGGCTGCTTCGCCCTCTGGCAGTGCGGCGAGATTGGTGCTTGTAGCGCTCGGCGTGGGTACAACCGCGTGGTGGTCGGTGACGCGCGAGCTGTCGCAGACTTGCTCTGCGTTCACGTTTGTTGGCGCGTCAGTACCCAGCAGCTTCGCAGCAATGCTCACCAGCTCCGGCACTGTTGCCGCCATGCCATCGGTGAGATAGCGGCTGTCCGTGCGCGGATAGGTCACAAGGCGCTTCTCATATAGCGACTGGAGGTAGTCCAAAGTCTGCTGTGCCGTAAAATCCAACTCACGGTTGACCTCTCGCTGGAGGGTGGTCAGGTCGTAGAGCGCAGGCGGGTTTTCACGCTTCTCTCGGCGCTCGACCCTTGTTATGCGCACCTCGCCGTTGCAAGCGCTGGCCAGCGCGTCAGCTTCATCGCGCGCGTTAATTCGCTCCGAAGAAAGCGAAACACCGCCGCAGTTAACAGCGACGGTGTAGAAAGTCTCGGGCTTGAATTCCTCAATCTCGCGCTCACGCTCAACGAGCAGCGCGAGCGTCGGTGACACCACGCGCCCCACGTTGAGCATCCGGTGGTACACCAACGACATAAGCCGCGTGGCATTCATGCCGACGAGCCAATCTGCCTTCGCACGGCAAAGCGCGGCGGCGTAGAGGTTGTCGTATTCCGCGCCCGGACGCATATTTGCATAAGCTTTGCGTATCTCGTCGGGCTCCATAGAGCTGAGCCACAGGCGCTTGACGGACTTAGTGCAGCCCGCTTTCTCGTAGACCAGCCGGAATATGAGCTCGCCCTCGCGCCCAGCATCGCATGCATTGATCACTTCGCCAACATCAGAGCGCTGCATCAGGCCGCGCAGAATCTCAAACTGCGCCCGCTTGTCCCGCATGACGGTTGTTTTCCACTGTTCCGGCAGGATAGGCAGATCCTCGCGCCGCCACTTGCCGAGCTTTTCGTCGTAAGTCGCAGGCGTTGCCAGCTCAATAAGGTGGCCATAGCACCATGAAACAATGAGGTCGCTGCCATGTATGCAGCCGTCGCCGCGGACATTAGCGCCCAGCGCGGCGGCAATCGCGCGGGCTACGGAGGGCTTCTCGGTTATGATTAGGGTTTGTGTGTTCAATAGTCATTGCTCCTTTTCGTGACAAAATGAAAGAGGCCAGCGAAAGCTGGCCTCTCGGTTTAGGTTAAGCATTAGAAGTTGCTACGTGAATAGCGAATCGTCAGTATGATTACTTTCCGGCTCGCTTCCTCAACTCTAAATATAATGGTATAGTTCTTTACAAGCAGCTGGCGGTAACCCTTGCCCGCGTAAATGCCGATCTGCCTCTCTGGACAGCGCTGCGGCATACTGCTCAGCGAGAGCATTCCCGCCTCAAGTTCGTCTATCAGGGAAGCCGCTGTTCCCGGCTCCTGCAAATTCTTCGCAACATATCTGAAAATATTTTCGAGGTTGCGCCGGGCTTCGTCCGTCATCCCTACATGATAGGTTGCGTTCTCATCCAAGGTATTTACCTCTCAACTCGTCGAACGTCTCTTTGACGTCGTGGAGCTTACCAGTTCGTCTGTACTCCGCTTCGGACGCGGCGATGGCAGCGTCGGTCTTAGCGGTTTCAAACATTTCCTCATAGGTTTCCATGCTCATAACGACCAAATCTCCATATCCGTTTTTGGTTATAAAGACAGGCTCTCGCTTGGCGTGGCAGAAGTCCGAAATCTCGTTAGTGTTGCGCAAATCCGTAATGGGACGTATAAGCGGCATATGCGTCGCCTCCTTTGTGCATTATTATAGCATAATAACAGCAGAATAACAACATATAATATTTACTCAGGTAAAATGCAAAGTTTAACTCCAGAGCAGATGGGAAAGTGGCATTTAGTTTTGCACGAAGTTCCGGTAGAATAGGGGCGTTGTCCGTCGTGGAGGAAGGAGAACCCATGGCAAATACGCATTCCCATTTAACGCTCTCAGACCGAATCTACATCGCGCAAGCATTAGAGCGCCGTATGAAGTTCAAGGACATCGCCCTATTCATTGAAAAAGATCCGACCACAGTTTCAAAGGAAATACGTCGGCACAGGGTCGCCAAGGAATCGGGACGGAAGACGGCGTTGCGCGAAAACCGAAGCACTTGTACAAAGCAGCATATGTGTCACCAGCGTTACCGCAACAGGATGTGCGGGAAATGTACACCGCACTACTGCCATTCTTACTGCGAAGATTATTCTGCTCCGGTATGCAGAAGGCTTACTTCTCCACCATATGTTTGCAATGGCTGTGGAATTCGGAGCTGCAGACAGGACACAAAGTATTATTACCGCGCACAGATCGCCGAGAAAGGCTACCACGAATTGCTGTCAGAATCCCGCAGGGGGATTAACAAAACAGCCCTTGAATTGGACGATCTGGATCGTCTCATATCCCCGCTTCTGAAGCAGGGGCAGCCGCTAAGCCACATCTATGCAACACATGAAGATGAGATAGGCTGCTCGAGACGCTCCATCTACCAATACCTTGAGCAAGGCGCTTTTTCATCAGGGTCACTCGACTTGCCGCGAAAAGTTCGCTATAAGTCAAGGAAAGTGCGAAAACACATCGAAAAGCCGATCCCAAGCTATCGTGTTGAGCGTACCTACAAAGACTTTGAGCGATACATGGAAAAACATCATGAAGCAAATTGTTGAAATGGACACTGTAGAGGGTTCAAAAGGCAGCTCCGTGCTTTTAACGATGCAATTTCGCAGCTGCAATTTCATGCTAATCTTTTTACTGGCTAGAAATACGCGGGCTGATGTCTGTGAAATTTTCGAGGCCATCAAAACGGTGCTTGGTATTCTGTAACCCTGCCCCAAATGATACTCTGATACTCTGGCTATATGTACCAACCAGAATACCAGATGCACCACGTCGGCGCAAAGTCCGCTCAACTTCGTTTCCGGCAACAGCCAGAGGCTATTGCCGAAAACTGCGTTCGCTTCCTTGCGCCTCCTTCCAAATCCGAAGCCCACTGGCTTCGGATTTGTTTTTATTATCTAGCGGACTTCGTATCGTTCGCGACGGCGTTGAACACTTGGGGATAATTGGTATTAACAAACAAGCAATGGCACTGCGGGTGTGGTGCCATTGCTTGTTCTTACTTGCGGGACAGTGGGTTACACAAGAGTCCTATACGGTCTGTCAAGGGCGTCGCGGTAGTCCTTGTTGAGGAAAATATGTGAGCGTACGGCTGCTATCGCCCTGTCCAGATTTCTCTCGCGCAGGGCATTTATTATCTCCTCGTGGTCGCTTTGAGTGAGATAAGCCTCCCCGCGCTGCTCAGTGGTCTCCAGCACCCTCTCACGCCAGACATCTATCAGCCGCAATATAGTAGTATACAGATAGCGTATCAGCGTATTGCGGCTCAGCTGAACCATGCCCATGTGGAACTCAGAGTCGCTTTTGGCCTGCTCTTGATATCCTCCACTATAATCATAGCGCATAAGCCGCTCGAGCGCTTTGATCTCCTCGTCCGTCGCCGAGTTCACTATGTCCTTGCAGGCTTCGGTTTCAAGCAGAGCGCGAAGCTGCATGAGATTATCCAACGTGCCGTCACTGAGGGCAAAGAGCGTGCACATAGGCCGGTTTATCGTGGAGTCCGGGTCGTCGGTAATATAATTTCCGCTGCCCTGTATGCTCTTTACAACCCCCATGGCCTCCAACGCCTTCATGGCTTCACGCACCGACGCGCGGCTGACCGCCATGTCCTCCGCCATGCGTCGCTCCGTGGGTAACTTGTCCCCTTTTCGCAGGCGACCGTGTATTATTTCGTTCTCTACGTGGTCAATGATCTTCTCGCTGCTGGCGCGACCCTCGTCCTTTGCCAATATGCTCACCTCGCCAAATTGTCATTATGCATAAATTATAACCTTGAATTTCTACATTCAGAGAGTTTACACACAAAAGATATTTTGCTATCATATGAACATATTAAATTGGCCTGACCAATTTGCTGTTTAATTAACAATCTGTATTTGGAGCAGCTTGGTTGGCCGCTGTTTTTTGAGGAAATATTGGCCTGACCAATTGTCTCTCAACTTCTGTTGTCAGAATAACACGCAGAATGTTGTTTTTCAAGTACTATGAGAAAGTTGGAGGGCAAAGGAGGAATGAGAACAAAACGTAATAATTGATCCGAGAATTTGAGAGAGACATAATCGAAATGAGGAGGAAAAATATGAAAAGCAAAAACTTCAGGCGTTTCATGCTTCTGTTTGCCCTGGGCATAGCCTACGGCTTCATGTACGTTATGCCGTACATGAGCTCCAGCTTCTATGACCAAATGATAGAGGCGATGGGTGTCACGAACGAGCAGCTCGGTATGCTGAGAACATACTACGCCATCGCCTGTACAATCAGCTATCTTCCCGGCGGCTGGATAGGCGACAAGTTCAACCCCAAACCCGTCCTGCTGGCGTCCATTTTCGGCCAGGTTGCGCTCAGCTTTCTGTTCATGTTCACCTATACGAATTACACCATGGCCGTCATCATCTGGCTCGGCATGGGTATAACCGGCGGCTTTGCCTTCTGGCCTGCGGTAATGAAGGGCATCCGCATGACCGGCACCGACGAGGAGCAGGGACGGATTTACGGTATTTTTGAGGCTCTCAACGGCGTAGCTTCTCTGCTGCAAAGCCTTGCCATGCTTGGCATCATGGCCATAGTCAGCAGCACCGCCCTGAGCGTCGGATTCAAGAGCGCAATCGCCTGCATGGGCGGCATGAGCCTGATTTCCGGCATCCTCGTCCTCATATTCATGCCCAAGGAGGCCACATACGCGGCTACCGGCGGAGATGAAAAGCAGAAGTTCACCATGAAGGACTACCTGTCCGCGTTCAAGCTCCCCGGCACCTGGATAATGTCCATACTCGTATGGTGCTATGTCACCATCTCCGCAGTTTCCAGCTATCTCACTCCCTACAGCACCGGCGTGCTTGGCATGACCGCCGGAGCGGCCGGCGTCATAGGCGCCATACGCACTTACGGCTGCCGCCTTATCGGCGGGCCTCTGGGCGGCTGGATAGCAGACAAAGCCTTCCACAGCGTATCAAAAGAGCAGATGCTCGGCCAGTTTGCCTGCCTTGTCACCCTCGGCCTGTTCCTCATTATCCCGTCCGGAACAAGTTCCGCAATTCTCGTACTGCTGATGATTCTCGTCGGCATTTCCATGTTCCTTTGCAAGGGCACCTATTTCTCCGTGCAGGCCGAGCTTGGCATAAGCACTAAAATATCCGCCACAGCCGTTGCGATCGCCACCTTCATAGGCTATCTGCCAGACATGTTCACCGGACAGCTTTTCGGCGGCTGGATAGACGCCTACGGCAACGACGCCTATCCTATGATAATCGGCTTCGGCGTAGGTACTGCGGCGCTCGGCGTTGTCGCGGCCATAATCGCCCTCGTCATTTCGCGCAGAGTAGCAAAACGCGCCCAAAAGGCGTGAACATATACAGGAGGTAACAATGAGTAAGGTCAAGCTTAACATATCCCGCTGCAAGGGCTGCGGCTATTGCGTGGATGAGTGTCCGAAGAAGGCAATATCCTTCACGGGTCACATGAGCGAAAAGGGCTATGACACGATACAGGTAAACGACGAGCTTTGCATCGCCTGCGGTTCCTGCTATCGGGTGTGTCCGGACAGCGTATTTGAGATACTGGTTTAAGGGAGTGAAATTATGGCAAAAGAACTGATGAAAGGCAATGAGGCGCTGGCCGAGGCCGCAATTCGCGCCGGCTGCCGCTTCTACAGCGGATACCCCATCACGCCTCAGACGGAGATACTTGAGTACCTCTCCTGGCGCATGGACGAAGTTGGGGGCACCTTTGTACAGACCGAGAGCGAGCTGGCGGGCATCAACATGCTCCTCGGCGCCGCCGCTGCGGGCGCGAGGGCGTTGACCAGCTCCGCAGGCCCCGGGTTCTCGCTCAACCAGGAGGGCATCTCCTACCTGGTCGCGGCGGACTTGCCCGCGGTCATCATAGACGTCATGCGCATAGGCACCGGTCTGGGCGACATCGCCCAGGGACAGGGCGACTACTGGCAGCTCACCCGCGGCGGCGGACACGGCGACTACCACACGATAGTTCTCGCACCAGCCAGCGTCCAGGAGAACTGTGACATGATGGAGACCGCCTTTGAGCTTGCGGAGAAATATCGCCACCCCGTGCTTATCGCGTCCGACGCCGCGATCGGCCAGATGGCGGAGGGCGTGAACCTTCCGGAGCTGAAGGATCACGACATAAACACCTACGACTGGGCTGTGCGCGGCTGCAAGCACGGCGACGCCCCGCGCAAGATTCAGAACACCTATTACACCCGCCCTGACTATGTCGAGTACCTGCGCGACAAGTACGCAGCAATGGATTCCGAGCAGCGCTGGGAAAACTACAAGGCCGACGACGCCGACGTGGTGCTCGTGGCTTACGGCATAAGCTCCCGCGTCGCCAAGGAGGCGGTCAACGAGGCGAGAGCCCAGGGCTTCAAGCTGGGTCTCATACGTCCGATAACTCTCTGGCCCTTCCCTGACCGTGCTTTTGCCGAGTGCAAAAACGCCAAGGCGTTTATGACGGTAGAGATAAACATACTCGGCCAGATGGTCGACGACGTGCGTCTGGCCATACGCGATTCGCGCCCGGTGGATTTCTACGGCACCTTCTTCGGTCTGCCCGAGAGCGACGTGATAGTTGAAAAGGCCAGAGCCATGCTGGAAAAGGAGGGCAAATAAATGAAGCTGAAAGCACCTGAATGTGTGTTCTCCTCGGCGGGCTTCTGCCCCGGCTGCGGCCACGGCCTCGCCAGCCGTCTTGTAGGCGAAGTGGCCGAGGAACTCGGAATAGTTGAAAAGCTCGTCACCGTCGTGGACGTGGCCTGCTGCTCGTTCAATATAGACTACTGGAACTTTGACACCATAATGGCCGCCCACGGCCGCGATATTCCCACGGCTGCCGGCGTCAAGTACGTGCGTCCCGACTGTCCCGTGCTTGCTTACATGGGCGACGGCGCGGCGTACTCCATAGGCATGGCCGAAACCATCCATTCCGCCCTGCGCAACGACAACATATGCGTGATAGTTATCAATAACAGCGTCTTTGGCATGACCGGCGGCCAGATGGCTCCGACCACCCTGCCCGGCGAAAAAACCGCTACCTCCCCCAAGGGCAAAGACCCCAGCCGCTATGGGACTATCTCCGGCGTCGAACTGCTCAAGGGCATGGACATTGCATATCTCGCGCGCGCCGAGCTGGTGGGAGTCGGCGGCATGACCAAGGCCAAGAGATATATAAAGAAGGCCATGGAGCATCAGCTCAACTGCGACGGTTTCTCCCTCGTGGAGCTGCTCAGCCCCTGCCCCACCAACCTCAACCTGCCCCCTGTCAAGGCCAAGCAGTTCGTGCATGAGGAAATGACCAAGTACTTCCCGCTGGGAGAATTCATTGACAAGGGAGGAGACAAATAATGACGGAAATCATCTGCGCCGGTTTCGGCGGACAGGGCGTCCTGACCACCGGCCTTATCATAGCTCATTCGGCGATGATGCTCGGCCGCGAGGTCACCTGGTACCCCTCCTACGGCTCCGAGATGCGCGGCGGCACGGCCAACTGCACCATCAAGGTCAGCGACGGCGCCATTGCCAGCCCGTATTCCAAGGCGCCGGACATAGTCTGCGCGCTCAACGCCCCGGCTGTTGACAAGTTCGAGAGCAGCATCAAGCCCGGAGGATGGCTTTTCATAAACGACTCGCTGGTTCCCAAGGATCGCGTTTGCCGTGAGGACATCAATGTTGTCCGCGTACCGATGAGCGAAATCGCCGTCGAGTGCGGAAATCCCAAGGGTGCCAACCTTGTCCTGCTCGGAGCCGTGGCCGCGCACACCGGACTTTTCAAGCTGGACGAGCTTGAGGAGCAGGTTACCGAGTATTTCGCCCGCAAAGGCAAGATAAACCCCAAGAATTCTGATTGCCTGTACGCCGGAGCCAAGCTCTGATTACCGGGTCGGGTCGCGCCCGCACGGGCGCGACCCGGATTGGAGAGAGAAACTCGGACAGATTGGATCGGGGGAAGACATGCTAAACATATTAGATATAGCTATAATCGTGCTCTACTTTGTAGGCATGGTATTTTTGGGACTATACGCACAGAAAAAGCAAAAGAGCGTTGATGACTACTACGTAGGCGGACGCACTATGGGCTCCTTCAAGCTGGGCGCGCTCTGGATGGCAGGCTGGATAGGCGGCAGCGCCGTAATCGGCACCACCTCCAACGGATACAGCATGGGCGTAACGGCTATCTGGTACGTGACGGCCATAGCCGGAGGATGTATCATCTTTGCGCTGATAATGGCCAAGCCAATAAAACGCATAAGCAGCGTCCTGAACAACATCACTTTCCCGGAGCTTATCGCCAGCCGTTACGACTCCAAGAACGGGGTCATGTGCAGCATCACCACCATCCTAGCCATGATTGGCTATACCGCCGCGCAGTTTGTGGCCGGTGCTTCAATATTGAATGTTTTGACCGGCTGGAACCTCGGAGTATGCTACGTGGTTGCCGCCGTGGTCATAATCTGCTACGTCTCCACCGGCGGCCTGCTTGCCGTCACTTACACTGACATCGTACAGATGCTCCTCCTGGTGCTGGGCGTAGTTGTCATAGCCGTCCCGCTGATAGGCGGAACTCTTTCTTCCAACGGCCTCAGCCTGACCGCCGACCTCCCGGCCGGCTACTTTGACCTGGGCGCGTGGGGGTGGCCGACTATAATCGCCATGGTGCTGAGCACCATACTCTCATTTTTCACGTCAATGGACAGCTTCACCCGCTGCATAGCGGCCAAGGACGCCAAAAGCGCCAAGCTCGGCACCATCTATGCAGCTATCGCCGTCATGATAATTGCCGGCGCCGGCGCGTATCTGGGCATGGCCGGAAAGCTTTTGCTGCCCGACTCGCAGTCGCCGAACAACATTCTCGCCGAACTGGTGGTGACCTTTTTCCCATACGGACTCAAGGGTCTTATTCTTATAGGAGTCCTCAGCGCCATAATGTCTACGGCTGATATCTCCGTACTCACCGGCTCGGCCAGTCTGACCAAAGATATAATCCAGCGCTTCTTCATTCCTAAAGCCAGCGAAAAGCAGCTCCTGCGTCTGGGACTGGTCAGCTCTCTGCTCATAGGCGCGCTCGGCGGCATCTTTGGTTGGTTCAATCAGGACATAATGAACATTTTGCTCATAACCTTTACTATCAACTCGGCCGGTCTGTTTCTGCCGACTGTCGGAGCCTTCTTCTGGAAACGCTCCTGTGCGTCCGGTGCCTTTGTCTCTATGGTGTCGGCGACAATTATTGCCATCGTGTGGTATATCGGAGGGAGCGTCAGCGATATTGCCATATTCCAGATAGACGCGCTATGGCCCAGCTTCGGCGTCTCCGCCGTGCTGTACTTCGCGGTATGTCTCACCCACAGGCAGACGCCCGAAGAGCTGGAGAAGGCGGAGCTGTTCTTCGCCGCGAGGGGCAAAGACGGCGCGGACACAGAAACGGCCGATACGTAAAACTCAGCTTTTGATTTCACAACAAGGAGAGAGCACATGAAGATCGTATTCGCAGAATTTCCCGAAACGAGGAACCGCAACATAGACACCGAGCTTTCCTACATGCCCGAGGGCACGGAGGTCGGCTTCGCCGTGTACGACGAGAACAATCTTGATGCCTATTACAACGAGCTCGCCGACTGCGACGCCGTCATAACCGGCTTTGCTCCCATAGACGAAACCGCCATCGACCGCATGAAGAACTGCAAGATAATCTCCGTGCAGGCCACCGGCTGGAACTTCGTCGCCCACGAATACGCAAAGAGCCGCGGCATAGCGGTCTCCGCCATCGGCGAATACTGCACGAACGAGGTAGCGGATCACACGATAATGCTCATGCTTGCGCTGCGCAAGCGCCTACCCTATCTCCAGCGCCGCGTCAACGGAGAGCACATTTGGGAGACCGCCTCGCTCGAGACGCTCGGAATCAGGGGCGTCTGGGGGCAGACGCTCGGTATCGTAGGTCTCGGCAAAATCGGCAAAGCGGTCGCCAAGCGCGCCAAACCCTTCGGCATGAGGGTCATCGCCGTCGACCCCTTCAAGCCCGACGAGGACTTTGAGGCTGTCGGTGCCGAGCGCGTGGACATCGACTACCTGCTGGCGAACTCTGACGTCATAAGCAGCCACATGGATCTCAACCCTACCAGCGAGCTGTACTTTGACGCAGAGAAGTTCGCCAAAATGGAGCGCAAGCCCATTTTCCTGAACGTATCTCGCGGCGGGGAAGTTGACGAGGACGCCATGCTGGACGCGCTCAACACCGGAAAGATACTGGCCGTCGGCCTGGACGTCCTCACCAGCGAGAGCCCCGAGCTCTCCACTTGCCCGTTCATAGGCCGCGAGGACTGCATAGTCACCCCGCACAGCGCGTTCTACTCCGACGACTCCATAGAGGCGTGCGAGCGCATCTCCGTCGAGAACGCAGTATATTACATAAACGGCGAACCGGACAAGGTGTTCAAGCTTGTCCAGGACCCCAGAAAGTGAGGCATACATGGCAGAAGTTAAAATGCCCCTCGCCGGGCTGAAAGTAGTAGAACTGGCGACCGTTGTCGCCGCCCCGACGGCAGGGCGTATGCTCTGTGCTTACGGAGCAGATGTCATCAAAGTCGAGACCAAAATCGGCGACGAGATGCGCCACGCCGGCGAGTGGGAGCAGGTCGTCTGCGAGATGGACAAGAACCCCCTGTTCGCCATCCAGAACTCCGGCAAGAAGCTCACCAGCATAGACCTGAAGTCCCCCGGCGGCAAGGAGGCCATGCTGAAGCTCCTCGACGGCGCCGACATATTCCTGACCAACGTGCGTCTGCCCAGTCTGGCGCGTCTGGGTCTGGACTACGACACCCTGCACGCGCGCTGGCCGCGGCTCATTTACGCGCACTTCTCCGGCTTTGGTACCAAGGGTCCCGACGCCGCCAAGCCCGGCTTCGACTCCACGGCCTTCTGGCTGCGCAACGGTCCGCTCGCCGATTGGCAGGCGCCCGGCAGCTTCCCCTTCACGCCGACCTACGCCTTCGGCGACATGGCCACCAGCAGCGCGTTCTTCTCCGGCATACTCATGGCCGTTTTGGGCAGGGAGCAGACCGGGCTGGGCACCTTCGTGAGCACCTCGCTCATGGCCAGCGGCATATGGTGCAACGCGATAGGTGTGGTATCCCACCAGAAGCAATTCGCCGGCGACCGTGTGAGCGACCCCCTCCGCCCCAGTGACCCGTTCAGCCACTTCTACAAGTGCGGAGACGGAAAGTATATCGGCGTCTTCGACAACGAGTACCAGCGCGAGCTGGGCAAATTTGCAAATCTTTTTGGGATTCCCAAGATCCTCGACGACCCTCGCTGCGCATCCCTGGAGGAGCTTGCTCGCACCGATGCAGTGGTCGAAGTGGTGACCAAGCTCAATGAGATCTTCCTCACCAAGTCCAGCGCGGAGTGGATAGCTTATCTCGAGGAAAACAACGTGTCCTGCGAGCTTATGCGCCGGCTGAGCGACGTCAGCAGCGACCCGCAGGCCATAGCGAACGGATTTGTGGAGGAGGTCGAGTTCAAAGACGGGCTCAAGGTCATGATGCCGTGCCCGCCTGTCAAGTTCTCCGAATTCGGCACCAGGCCGTACACCCCCGCCGGAGTTCTGGGCGCTGACACAGACGAAATATTCCACGGTCTGGGCTATTCCGACGACGAAATCGCCGACCTGCGAGAGAGCGGCGCAATCATATAATTAGGAGGCAAACCATGAAAATAGTGCTCACCGAGGTTCCCTACACCAAAGACCGCGACATCAGCGTCGAAAAGTCCTGCTGCCCCGAAGGCGCCGAGCTGGTCATCGCCGTCTATGACGAACACAGCGAAGACAACAGCGCGTTTTACGAGACCATACGCGACGCGGACATAATCGTCAACGGCTACGTCTACTTCGGCAAAAAGGAGATAGACGCTCTGGAGAAATGCCGCATCATATCCTTCCAGTCCACCGGTTACAACGAAGTGGACATGGATTACGCCACTGAAAAAGGCATCGGCGTCTGCTCCATCCTCGACTACTGCACGCAGGAGACGGCCGAAAACGCCATGGCTCTCATGCTCAACCTCCAGAGGAGCATCCGCCTGTACGACAAGAGTGTGCAGGAAGACCACGTCTGGGACTACCTTGTAGCCAAGGATCAGCACATGAAGCGCATTGCCGGGCAGGTAATGGGCATCGCCGGTCTTGGCCGCATCGGTCAGAGCGTGGCTCGCAAGGCTCAGGCCTTCGACATGACCGTCATCGCCTATGACCCCTACCTGCCGCCCGAGATTGCCGAAAAGATGGGCGTCAAGCTGGTTGACCTGGACACGCTGCTTGCCGAGAGCGACGTCATCTCCATACATATGAACCTCACCGACGAGAACTACCACATGTTCAACAAGGAGGCCTTCTCCAAGATGAAGAAGCGCCCCATCATCGTCAACGAAGGTCGCGGCGCGCTTATCTCCGATGACGATCTCGTCTGGGCACTGGACAACGGCTATGTGCGCGGCGCGGCGCTCGACATGCTCGAGAGCGAGAATCCCGACCTGAGCGAATGCCCGCTCCTCGGCCGCGAGAACGTCCTGCTCACCCCGCACAGCGGCTACTACTCCGAGACCAGCGACTACCTCGTCGCCAAATACTCCATGGACAACGCCCTTGCCTACTACAATAAGGAGTACGACAAGGTCAGCGTAATGCGCAACAGCGTCCGCAATTAAGTTCTCTCCTCTCTTCCCATATAGCGGCTAGAGCCGCGCCAGTTTCGATAAGGGCACAAGTTTTTTGCTTGTGCCCTTATTTTATCCCCTCAAGCGTGCTGAAACGCCCCGGCGCTGGGGGGGCGCGGGGCGTTGGTTTATGGGGATATAAATGTATGTCCTACTCCGGGTCGTCCGCATCGGAGCCCATATATGTGGCGAAGATGCGTTCCAGCAGCAGGGACTGGAAAACTGCGGTGAGTCCGGGGAGAAAGAGGAATGTCACAGGCCAGCGCAGAAACAGCATCTGCATCAGCCACAGCCACGCGCCCATCGCTATGGTGCTGGGCAGGTGGGCAATCGCCAGCTTCAGCGAGTTTGTCACCAGAGCGCCCACGCCCATCTCAAAGCGCGACAACACCGGGAATACATAGCACGCGGCGCCCAGCGGCAGCAGCAGTAAAAATGTATAGCAGTAGTAAAACACCGTCCAGGACGTATCCTGAGCCGCGGCGTTATACGCAAGCGAGTGCAGATACACCAGCGCCACTGCTATTGCCGCCATGATGAGGCTGGTCAAAGCCCCGACCTTGAAGTTCTCCTTGAACGTGAGAAAGAACATGCTCCAGCTCTTGGTTTCGTCCCCGCGCAGGCATTTGACCGACGTCTTGTACAGCGCGGCCGTGGCCGGTCCGAGAGTGAAGACAGGCAGAGAACACACGATCCAGAACAGGCTGAGGAGCGCAGCGTCTACGATTTTGCCCGTCACGCGCCAAAAGCCGTTTTCCGGGTTGAAGATACCCCGCATGGTCTCCGCCTCCTTCTACACTCGTCTATAGTTCACCTCAACTCCGGCAGAGACGCGGCGGCGACGGACTGGCCGACACGGCGCGCCTTTTCGTCCGGGAGCGTGGGGACTATCTTGTCCGCAACCTCAGGGTACTCCTCAGCGAGCACGGCCTTGCAGGTGTCGAGGATGATGTCGCCGCCCTTGCCGGACATGACGCGGCCGAGCAGCAGCACGTATTTTAGGCCGTAGAAGCTGTGGTAGAAGGCCAGGGTGTGACCCAGATAGACGCCGATGGAGCGGTACACGGCCTCGGCGCGGCTGTCTCCGGCCTCCATGAGCGCCTGCACGGCCTTGAGCTTCTGCGCGGGCGCGTCGCCCTCGGCCAGCTCTATGCCCGCACGCGGGGCGAGCTTGATGACGCCGTCCTGCGAGAAGTACTTGACGCCGCAGCCGATGTCGCCCGACCACTCGTCGGCCATGGCCTCGGGATTGGCGTCCACGGGCGCAAAGGCCAGCTCGTTGAGCCAGCCGGTGACGTTGCCGTTCTCGTCCACGTAGCCGACCGCCTCGCTGGTGCCCATCGCGATGCCGAGGATGTTGTTCTCGCCCAGGCTCATGGCTCCGGCCAGGGCGCTGACGTCTCCGTCATTGGCCACGACATAGGGCACGTCGCCGAAGGTGTCGGTTATCGCGCGGATGTATATGTCCTTGACCTTCTCGTCAAACAGCTCCTTCGGCACCTTGAGGAACAGCGACGCGACCATCGTGCGGTTATTTATATAGATGCCCGCACTGGAGACGCCCACGGCGTCCACGCGCGGCAGGTGTTCCGCCGCGGCCTTGAGCGCGGAGACTATGCCCTCATAGTGATAGTCCGGGTCTTCGGTGACCTTGGGGTACCACACGACCTCCTCGGAGAAGACGCTCTCGCCGTCTATGACCGCGCTGACCTTGCGGTCGCTCCCGCCGGCGTCGAAGCCTATACGGCAGCCGTCCATGTGGCGGCCTACCGCCTGCGGATTGCTGTGCTCGGCGGGCACAGCGTCGCAGAGCACGACCTCGAAGGGGCGCTCGTACACGTTGGACATGAAGTCCGCGTCAAACTCGCGCGTCCCGCCCGGGCGGTATGCGTCGCGGACGGACTCGTACATCGCCTCGCTGCCGCTGACATACACCTTGAAGCCGCCCTTCATCCAGAGCAGCATCTTCACCAGGCGGTCGACGTAGTAACGGTCGGCCTCGGCCATGTCGGGAGTGCCGTGTATAAAGGTGTTGTACACGGCCACCTCTCCCCCGGCGCGCTCAACCGCCAGCGACAGCGGCCGGCGAGCATCCTTGAGAAAAGCGTCAAAAAACTTTCCGAGAGGGATAAAGCCGGGGTCAAGCTCCGGCGTGTTTGCCACAGGAACCTCTATGCCAAGGTAATTCATAATTATGTGTCCTCCTTTTTTGTTGGAAATACACAGTGCTTCTGCATATATAGACTATCAGCTTTTTTGAATCTGTCAAGAAGATTTTAGGTATTCTGAAAATTATTTTCACACATACTCTTGACGGGGGCACATCGTGCGTTTATGATGGACATACGCGGCAGTGTTTGCCGCTAATCAAAGAAAGGTCTGATGAAAATGGAATTGTCAGCTCGACTGAAGTGCCATCAGAAATGGATAAAAGAGGAGCTGGAGCGGAGCATACGCTTCTGGCTCACCAACGGCATGGACCTTGTGCACGGCGGCGTGTACACCTGCCTTGACCGCGAGGGCAAGGTCTTCTCCACGGACAAGAGCGTGTGGATGCAGGGGCGCTGCGCCTGGACCTTCGCCTATCTCTGCCACGTCTACGGCGTGCGCGACGAGTGGCTCGAGGCCTCCAGGAGCTGCCTGGATTTCATGGAGAAATACTGCATCAACCGCGCGGCCGGCAACCGCATGTACTTCACCGTCACCGCCGACGGCAAACCGCTCAGGCAGAGGCGCTACTGCTTCTCCGAGGGCTTCTACGCCATCGCCAACGCCGAGTACTACGGCGTCACCGGCGACGCCGAGTGCCTGGAGCGCGCCAGGGCGGCCTACGAGCTTATCTGGCAGCTCAACCACGGCCTGATTGCCGACCCCACCGGTCTCGGTCCGAAGACCATACCCGAGACTCGCACCGGGCGCGCCCTGGCCGACCCGATGATCTACCTCAACATCACCAGCGTCCTGCGCCGCGTGGACGCCGAGCGCGCGGAGCTTTACAACGAGCGCGCCGCCCAGTGCGTGGACGAGATCTTCCGCTACCACTACAAGCCCGAGCTGGGCTGCACCCTGGAGAGCGTGGGGCCGAATGGCGAGTTCCGCGCCGATGTCACCGAGGGCAGGGTCGTCAACCCCGGCCACGACATCGAGTGCTCCTGGTTCCTCATGGAGGACGCCAACCTGCGCGGCGACAAGAAGCAGCACGAGACGGCGGTCAGGATCTTTGACCAGGCCATCAACGCCGGCTGGGACTGCGAATACGGCGGCCTGCTCTACTTCATCGACTGCCTCGGCCGCCCGCCCGAGGCCTATGAGCACGACATGAAGCTCTGGTGGCCGCACGACGAGATACTCATAGCCAGCCTGATGATCTTCCGCGACACCGGCGATGAGAAGTATCTCACCTGGTTCGAGCGCACGCTCGACTACTGCAAGGAGCACTTCTCCGACCCCGAGTTCGGCGACTGGTTCGGCTATCTGCGCCGCGACGGCAAGCCCACCGAGCCTGCCTGCAAGGGCAGCACCTTCAAAGGCCCCTTCCATCTCCCCCGTATGCTCATCATGTGCGACACCATGATAGACCAGATCCTCGCGAAGTGACTGCTGCCTATGGCGAATACCAACATCTTTGAACAGATAAACAGCGAATACTACCAGCTTACCAGCGCCGAAAAGCGTGTGGCCGACTACGTGGCGGATCACCAGCAGAGGACGCAGTACATGTCCATCTCCGAGCTGGCCGAGGAGGCCGGCGTGGCGGAGGCCACGGTCACGCGCTTCTGCAAGCGCCTGGGCTGCCGGGGCTACAACGCCTTCAAGCTCGCAGTGGCCAACTCCGTCGCAGGCCGTGTGGAAACCCTCCCGCCCGAGAGCGAGATAACCTCGGAGGACAGCATAGAGGAGCTGGGACGCAAGCTATATGTGGCCGACCGCGACGCCATGGCTCAGACCCTGGAGCTGCTGCGCCCGGAGGCCGTGACAAAGGCCGCCGACATACTTTGCAGCGCCGAGGAAGTCCTGTGCATGGGTCAGGGCGGCTCCATGCTGCTCGCACAGGAGTGCGCGCACCTGTTTTCGACCAGCCTGCCCCACTTCCGCGCCGTGTCCGACTCCCACCTGCAGGCCATAGCGGCCGCGCATCTGACCGAGCGGGATGCCGTGCTCTACTACTCCTACTCCGGCTCGACCGAGGAGCTGCTCAAGAACCTCAAGGTCATCCGCGAGCGCAGCGCCAGGATAATACTCATCACCCGCTTCCCGAAATCTCCGGGAGCCGCCTACGCCGACGTGGTGCTCCAGTGCGGCTCGCGCGAGGGTCTGCTGCAAATGGGCAGCGTGGCCGCGCGCGTGGCTCAGCTCTACCTGACCGACGTGCTCTTTCACGAGGTCTGCCGCCGCGACCCCGTCAAATGCGCCGAAACCCGGCAGCTCGTCGCTGAGGTGCTCTCCGACCGGCATATGTAAGCTCGAATACGCCCGAAATACGCGCCCGTGGCCTCCGCCCGGGCGCGTATTTTTGAAGAAAATTTAGAAGTTTGCGATTTTCTGAAAATTTTTTTAATTTCATATTGACAAACGGCTCACAAAATTGTAGTATTCATACAAGGACGTTTGCTTGCACAAGCAAAAATTTATAAAAAATTGAGGAGGAAACAAGAAGATGAAGAAATTCCTTGCCATGCTGCTTGCCCTCGCCATGGTATTCGCCCTGGCAGCCTGCGGCGGAGAGGACACTCCCACCACCAGCGACACCCAGACCAGCGGCGGAGACGTGTCCGGCGAAAAGGTCACCATCGAGATGTGGCCGTTCAACATCGGCGCTTTCACCGACGCCGCTGCGTGGGACGAGATCATCGCGGCCTTCAATGAGGAGTATCCGAACATTGAAGTCGTGGTCAACCCCGTCAACTACCAGGACGGCGACCAGCGTCTGACCACCGCCATCACCTCTCACGAGGCTCCCGACATCGTCTTTGAAGGCCCCGAGCGCCTCATCGGCACCTATGCCCGCGAGGGTCTGCTCGTTGACCTGGGCGACCTGTGGGACGACGGCGCTGCCGACATCGCCGACGGCGTCCGCAACGTCAGCCAGCTTGACGGCACCTACTACATGTACCCGCTGAGCCTCGCCACCCACTGCATGGCCATCAACTACGAGGTGTTTGAGGCCGCCGACGCCCTCAAGTACATAGACGACGAGACCCGCACCTGGACGACCGACGATTTCGTAGCCGCCATGGCGGCCGTCCGTGACGCTGCCGCTGCCGGCACCGTCAATGTCGCCACTCCCGGCATCATCTACTGCGGCGCGCAGGGCGGCGACCAGGGCACCCGCGCCCTCGTCAACAACCTCTACAGCGACTACTTCGTCACTGAGGACGGCAGCAGCTACAACGCCAACAGTGCCAACAACGTCAAGGCCCTCGAGCTCCTCCAGAGCATGGTGGCCGACGGCAGCCTGAGCGCCAACGCCAGCTTCCAGGCCAGCGACGAGCTGCAGGCCTTCGCCAACCAGACCTGCGCCGTCTCCTTCTGCTGGAACTACTCCAACTACGGCCAGTACGCCTCCCAGACCCAGTTCACCCCCTACGCCGTGGCCTTCCCGTCCGACGACGGCACGCCCGAGCTGGAGATGGCCGGCCCCTACGGCTTCTGCGTGTTCGACAACGGCGACGACGCCCGCGCCGAGGCCGCCAAGACCTTCATCAAGTTCGTCTGCGACGATCCTGAGACCGGCGTGCTCGCCGCTCAGACCACCGGCTTCTTCCCCGTCCACGCCGACTGGGGCGACATCTACGCCGACGCCGAGGACGCCGACATCCGCGCTCCCTTCTCCCTGATGGGCAACTACGTCGGCCGCTACTACAACCTGACCGGCGGCTGGACCGAGCAGCGCGCCCTCTGGTGGCCGCTCCTCACCGACATCATGCTCAACGGCGCCGACGTTCAGACCGCCGCTGACGAATATGTCGCCGAGGCCAACGCCAATATCGGCTGAACCGCAAGCACATAAGCGAATCAAGCACTACTGTGCCCGCTCCCTGCGAGGGGGCGGGCACAGCCCTTTATCTTCAATAAAGAGGGGATCTAATGAACAATCAAGGCAGTCAGACCGGGGCGGCCGCGATAAAGATGGACAAGCACGGCAGGAGCCGTGTCCTGGCTCGCAGGGAGACCTTCAGCGCGTACATGTTCCTGCTTCCCAGCCTGCTTTTCTTCATCACCTTCGTCGTTGTCCCCATGTTCCTCTGCGTATACTACAGCCTTTTCGACTACGGCCTGGCCGGAATCAAGGGCTTTGAAGGGCTGGGCAACTATACACAGCTTTTCCAGGACGGCACCTTCAAGGCCGCCGTGATCAACACGCTTATACTCGTCGTGGTCGCAGTGCCCTGCGTTACGGCGTTTTCGCTGTGGGTGGGCGCATCCATATACAAGATGCACTCCTTCTCGCGCAGCTTTTTCCGCTGCGTGTTCTACCTGCCGGTCGTCACCGGCTCCGTGGCCATCACCGTGGTCTGGAAGTGGATACTCAACCCCTACAACGGCATACTCAACCAGGTGCTGGGAACCACGCCTTTTGACTGGCTGGGCAATCCCAACACCGCGCTCTGGTGCATCATCCTCATTTTGTTCACCACCTCCATCGGCCAGCCGATAGTCCTCTACGTCGCCGCGCTCGGCAACGTGGATCAGACGCTTATCGAGGCCGCCGAGGTGGACGGCGCCACCAAACTCCAGGTGTTCTGGAAGATAAAGTGGCCGCAGGTCATGCCCACCACGCTGTACGTGCTGGTCATCACCACCATCAACACCTTCCAGTGCTTCGCGCTGATACAGCTGTTGACCCACGGCGGGCCGTCGGACTCTACAATGACGATAATGTACCAGGTGTACGACACCGCCTACAGGCTGCACGACCTCGGCTACGCCTGCGCCATCGGCGTCGTGCTCGCAATAATCATCGCCATCTTCTCCGCCCTCCAGTTCAAGCTGGCCAAGACGGATAACTGAGGGGAGGCCGGAACATGAACAAAAGACCCAATCTCGAAGGCACCAACCCGGTGTACAAGACCATAACCGTCATCCTGCTGATAGTGGTGGTTCTGTTCTTCCTCTTTCCGCTGTACTGGATCATCTCCGGCTCGTTCAAGACGGACATAGAGATAAACGCCCGCGAGCCCGTATGGTTCCCGACCACCCCGACGATGGAGCACTACCAGGAGCTGTTTGAAAACCCGACCTTCCTGTGGCTGTTCAACATCATCTTCATCTCCGCGATGGCCATGATACTCACCTGTATCACCGCCTCTCTGGCCGGCTACGCGCTGGGCAAGAAGCGCTTCTACGGCCAGGGCATACTGTTCACCATCATCATCTGCGCCATGGCTCTGCCCAAACAGGTCATAGTCATCCCGCTGAGCCAGATGCTGGCCGACATGCACCTGCGCAATACTCTCTGGGCGGTCATCCTGCCCACGGTCGGCTGGCCGTTCGGCGTATTCCTGATGAAGCAGTTCTCGGAGACCGTTCCGACGGAGATACTCGAGGCCGCGCGTGTCGACGGCTCCGGCGAGCTGCGCACCTTCTTCAGCGTGGTCTTCCCCATGATAAAGCCCGGCATCGGCGCGCTGGCGATCTTCACCTTCGTCAACACCTGGAACGACTACTTCCTCCAGCTGGTCATGCTCGTCAACCGCGAGACGTGGACGCTGCCGCTGGCCATAGCAAACCTGCAGGGCGAAATGAGCTCGAACTTCGGCCTCATAATGGCCGGCGCCGCGCTGGCCTCCGTGCCGATAATCATAGTGTTCATCGCCTTCCAGAAATACTTCACGCAGGGTATTGCAATGGGCGCCGTAAAGGGTTAAACTATGATTTACGCGAAGAATGCAGACGCCCTGTGCTATCGGGGCATACACAGGAACCTCGACCTGGCGCTGGAGCACATCACGCCGGAGTTCCTCTCCTCGCTTGAGGACGACGTCCGCGTGCCGCTCGACGGCGACAGGGTCTACTGCACGCGCTTCACCTACGAGACCATCCCGCTTGAGGAGGGCTTCTTCGAGGCGCACCGCCGCTACCTGGACATACATATCATGCTCTCGGGCAGCGAGCGCGTGGACGTCACCCGGCCGGACGAGCTTACGCTCACGGACGCGCAGGAGCAAAACGACTTCTACGCCTACAGCGGGGACGCCTGGTACACAACCGAGCTGCGCCCCGGCGACTTCATGGTCGTTTTCCCGGGCGACGCACACCGCATAAAGCTTCAGGTGGACGGGGCAAAAACCGTCACCAAGGCAGTTTTCAAGGTGCTCATAGACGACTGAGCGCCGCCGAACACCGGCGGGGAATATCTCCGCCGGTGAAACCAACTTTATTTTGGAGACGAAATTATGAGAGATTTTAGCAAGTTTCAGGGCATAATCCCTGCCTTTTACGCCTGCTATGACAAAAATGGGGAAATTGACGCCGCCGCCGTCCGCGCTCTCACCGAATATTTCATCGGCAAAGGCGTCAAGGGTCTCTATGTAGGCGGCTCCTCCGGCGAGTGCATATACCAGAGCGTCGCCGAGCGCAAGCTGGTGCTGGAAAACGTCATGGCCGTGGCCAAGGGCAAGCTGACCATCATCGCCCACGTGGCCTGCAACAACACCGCCGACAGCCGCGAGCTGGCCGCGCACGCCGAGAGCCTGGGCGTCGACGCCATCGCCGCCATACCCCCCATCTACTTCCACCTGCCCGAGTACGCCATCGCACAGTATTGGAACGACATCTCCGACGCAGCTCCGAACACGGACTTCATCATATACAACATCCCGCAGCTCGCCGGCGTGGCGCTGACCATGCCGCTGCTCAAGACCATGCTCAAGAACCCGCGCGTCATAGGCGTGAAGAACTCCTCCATGCCCGTGCAGGACATCCAGATGTTCCACGACGAGGGCGCTATAGTCTTCAACGGCCCGGACGAGCAGCTGCTCTCCGGCCTCGCCGCCGGAGCCATCGGCGGCATAGGCGGCACCTACGGCGCGATGCCGGAGCTGTATATTAAGATACGCGAGCTGTATCTCGCCGGCAACATGGAGCTTGGCCGCGAGGTGCAGAACGAGTGCTGCCGGATAATCTACAAGATGTGCTCCGCGAAGGGCAACATGTACGCCGTTATAAAGGCCATACTGCGCAGGCAGGGCGGACCCGACTGCGGCGGAGTGCGGCTCCCGCTCGCCCCGATGGTCGACTCCGACGAGGCCATCGCCGACGAGTGCGCGGCCATGATTGCCAACGCGATTGCAAAATACTGCTGAGGAGGCAAACACATGCGAATCTACGAGTGCGCGGACGCGCACGCAATGAGCCGCCGCGCGGCCAACATCATCTCCGCCCAGGTCATAATCAAGCCCGACTGCGTGCTCGGCCTGGCCACCGGCTCCACGCCCATCGGCGCCTACAGCCAGCTGGTGGAGTGGTACAGGAAGGGCGACCTGAGCTTTGCCGAGGTCAAGAGCGTTAACCTGGACGAGTACCTCGGCCTGGCTCCGACGCACGAGCAGAGCTACCGCTACTTCATGCAGAGCAACCTGTTTGACCACATCGACATCAAGCGCGAGAACACCCACGTCCTCAACGGCATGGCCGCCGACCCCGAGGCCGAGTGCGCCGCGTACAACGAGCTTATACGCTCCCTAGGCGGCATAGACCTCCAGCTCCTCGGCATGGGTCACAACGGCCACATAGCCTTCAACGAGCCGGGCGACAACTTCGGCCTGGAGACCCACGTCGTCACGCTCAGCGAGCGCACCATCGACGCCAACCAGCGCTTCTTCGCCAGCCGTGACGAGGTTCCCCGCCACGCGCTGAGCATGGGCATCAAGAACATCATGAACGCCCGCAAGATCCTCATGGTCGTCAGCGGCGAGGAGAAGGCCGACGCCCTCTGCAAGGCCATCGCCGGCCCGGTCACCAGCGAGGTTCCGGCCAGCGTGCTGCAGCTCCACCCCGACGTCACCGTGGTGGCCGACAGCGCCGCGCTCAGCAAGCTCAAGGAAGCTGGTGTCTGCATATGCGGATAAGCGGCGGACAGGTATTCGACACGGAGCGCGGCTTCGTCAGCCGCGACGTCTGCTTTGACGGCGAGCTCATATCGGAAGGCTGCACCGGCGGCGAGGTCTACGACGCGACCGGCTGCTATGTCATCCCCGGCCTGACCGACCTGCACTTCCACGGCTGCATGGGCGCGGACTTCTCCGACGCCGACGCCGATGGTCTTGAGACCATGGCGAAGTACGAGCTTTCGCGCGGCGTCACGCAGATCTGCCCTGCGGGCATGACGCTGCTTGAGGAGCAGCTCATCAAGGTCTGCACCGTCGCCGCCGACCACCGCGACGCGCACAGGCCCGGCGCGGAGCTCGTGGGCATAAACCTGGAAGGTCCCTTCCTCTCCATGGCCAAGAAGGGCGCGCAGAACGGCGACTGGCTGCACAAGCCCGACGTCGCCATGTACCGCCGCCTGGCCGAGGCCGGACGCGGCCTGGTGAAGCTCGTGTCCCTCGCCCCGGAGGAGCCGGGCGCGATGAAGTTCATTGACGAGCTGCACGACGAGGTGGTCATCTCCGTCGCCCACACGACGGCGGACTACGACACCGCCCTCGAGGCCTATAAGCGCGGCGCCCGCGAGGCTACGCACCTCTTTAACGCGATGCCGCCGTTCAGCCACCGCGCCCCCGGCGTGGTAGGCGCGGCCTTCGATTCTCCGGAGTGCAGGGTGGAGCTCATCTGCGACGGCGTGCATATACACCCCGCCGTCGTGCGCGCCGTGTTCAAGCTCTTTGGCGCCGAACGTGTGGTGCTTATATCCGACACCATGCGCGCTGCCGGTATGCCCGACGGCGACTACACCCTCGGCGGCCAGGACGTCAAGGTCACCGGCAAGCTGGCGACGCTCGCCGACGGCACTATAGCCGGTTCCGCCACCGACCTCATGGAGTGCCTGCGCACGGCCGTGAGCTTTGGCATACCGCTGTCCGACGCCGTGCGCGCCGCCGCCGTCAACCCCGCCGAGGTGCTCGGCATCTCCGGGCGTTACGGCACGCTCGAGCCCGGCAAGGCCGCAAACGTGGTCGTGCTCGACGGCGAGCTGCGCGTGAAGGACGTCTTCTTCCGCGGCGCCGTAGTAAAATAAGCTGTCTTAACGCCTCACATGAGGCGGTTGAGCAAGGGAAAATGAAAGCGGCCGGAGCGCATCTGCGCTCCGGCCACAACTTTTGTCAGGCGGTTTTTTCAAACTGGCTCATGTAGAGGTCGGCGTAGAAGCCGCCCTTTGCTATCAGCTCGTCGTGCGTGCCCTGCTCTATTATGTCGCCGTCCTTGAGCACGAGGATGAGGTCGGCGTTCCTTATGGTGCTCAGGCGGTGGGCGATAACGAAGCTGGTGCGCTTGGACGTCAGGGCGTCCATGGCGCGCTGGGTGATAAGCTCGGTGCGGGTGTCGACGCTGCTGGTGGCCTCGTCGAGTATCAGCATGGGGCTATCCTGGATCATGGCTCTGGCGATGGTCAGCAGCTGCTTCTGTCCGGCGGAGATGGCGATGGACTCGTCCAGCACCGTGTCGAAGCCCTTGGGCAGCGTCTCTATGAAGTGGTAGATGCCGCAGGCGCGGCAGGCGTTTTCCAGCTGCGCGTCGGTGACGCCGGTCTTGTTGTACACCAGGTTCTCGCGCACCGTGCCCTCGAACAGCCAGGTGTCCTGGAGCACCATGCCGAACAGGTCGTGCACGCTCTCGCGCTTCATGTCGCAGGTCGGTACGCCGTCTATCTTTATCGTGCCGGAGTTCAGCTCGTAGAAGCGCATCAGCAAATTGACCAGCGTGGTCTTGCCCGCGCCGGTGGGTCCCACTATGGCCACCTTCTGCCCGGGTTCGACGTGGGCGGAGAAGTCCTTGATTATTATCTTGTCCGGGTCGTCAGGGTAGGCGAAGCGCACGTGCTCGAAGTCCACCTCTCCCCTCACCTGCTCAGGCGCGGAGAGCTTGCCCGGCTCCTCGGGCATCTCCTCGGCGTGCAGGAAGTCGAAGATGTGTCCGCCGGCGGCGGCCGCGGTCTGCATCTGCGTCATGCCCTGAGCCAGCGTGCTCAGCGGGGAGGTGAACAGGCGCACATACATGATGAACGCCACGATGACGCCGAACTCTATCTGCCCATCCATGGCCAGCGCGGCGCCGACCACGCACACGGCGACGTAGCCGAGGTTGCCGATCACGGTCATCAGCGGCTGCATGATGCCGGACAGGAACTGGCTGCGCCAGTCGGAGTCATAGAGCTCGTCGTTCATCTCGCCAAACTTTCTCTTTATCCCGTCGTTTGCCCGGGAAATGCGCACCACGTCGTGCCCGGAGTACATCTCCTCCACGTAGCCGTTGAGCTTGCTGAGGTTCCTCTGCCTGGACGTGAAGTATTTCTGCGAGCGCAGCATCGCTATGCCCATGATGAGGAAGCCCGCGACCGTCACCAGCACTGCGGAGAGCGCCATGCGCCACTCGGTGACGAACATCATTATGAGGCAGCCCGCGAACTGCGCGGCCGAGCTTATGATGGACGGCAGGCTGTTGGACAGCGCCTGCTGTAGCGTGCTGACGTCGTTGGTGACGCGGCTGAGTATTCCGCCGTAGGACGCCTTGTTGAAGTAGCTCATGGGCACCACGTTTATCTTGCGGGACAAGTCGCGGCGCAGGTCGCGCGAGAGCTCCAGCGTTACGGTGGCCATGATAAAGTGCTCCACATAGGTCAGTATGGCGCTTATGAGGTATATCGTCAGCAGGTTTGCACAGATGCCGCCTATGGCCGCCATGTCGATGCCCGTAAACAGCGACTCGGTTATGAGGTTGGTTATGTCGCTGAGCATGTTCGGGCCGATGATGGTCAGCACCGCGCCCGCGGCCGCAAACAGCAGCGCGACGGCCATGGGCAGCTTCAGCTTGCCGTTGTAGCTGAGCAGCTCGCGCAGTATGTCAGCGATGGTGTGTCTTCTTTTTCCGGTTTTGCTCATCTGTATTCTTCTCCCTTAAGCGCCCAGCTCTGCCTGAGAGAGCTGCGAGCGGGCTATCTCCTGATACACGGGGCAGGTCTTCATCAGCTCGTCGTGCGTGCCCATACCGACGGCCTTGCCGTCGTCGAGGACGATTATCTTGTCTGCGCCGCGTATGGTGCCTATGCGCTGGGCGACGATTATCTTGGTCGTGCCGTCCAGCTCGTCTCTCAGTCCGGCGCGCAGCGCCGCGTCCGTGCGGTAATCCAGCGCGGAGAACGAGTCGTCGAAGATCAGTATCTCCGCGTGCCTGGCCAGCGCCCTGGCTATGGACAGGCGCTGCTTCTGGCCGCCGGAGTAGTTCGTGCCGCCCTCGGCCACGGGGGCGTCCAGACCCTCCGGCAGCTCGCTTACGAACTCGGCCTTGGCCAGCTCCAGCGCGCGGCGCACGTCCTCGTCCGAGCGGCCGCCGCGGCTCTCGCCGAACAGGACGTTGCCCCTTATGTCGCCGGAGAAAAGCACCGCCTTCTGCGTCACATAGCCCACGCGGTCATACAGCGCGTCGAAGGTGTAGTCCTTGACGTTCACGCCGTCGACGAGCACCTCGCCGCTCGTCGCGTCGTAAAAGCGGGCTATGAGGCTGACCAGGGTGCTCTTGCCGGAGCCGGTGGCGCCTATGAAGGCCACTGTCTCGCCGCGCCCGGCCTTGAAGCTGATGTTCTCCAGCACCTCGCCGCCGTCGGGATAGTGGAAGGACACGTTGCGGAACTCCACGGTGCCCGTCTCGCCGGACTCGGTCTGCGTGCCCTCGTGTATGCTGCTCCCGGCGTCGAGCACCTCGTTTATGCGCTGCGCGCTGACCTGCGCCGCAGGCAGGAGCATTATAATGATGACCAGCATCATGATGGACATGACCACATACGTCGCGTAGGTGCCGAAGACAACGATGTTGCTGAAGCTCTCTATCCTCGCGGCCGTGTCCGTCGCGGGGATGGCGTTTACCAGCGCGGCGCCCACCCAGTATATGACCATGGCCAGCGTGTTCATGCCCAGCGTGACGACGGGCATGAGGAAGGCAAAGGTGCGCTGGTTGAAAAGCTGGGTGCGCATCAGCTCGGAGTTCTCGCGCGCGAACTTCTCGTTCTGGTAGTCCTCGGCGTTGTATGCGTGCACGACGTTTATGCCGGTCAGGTTCTCGCGCGCGACGAGGTTTATCCGGTCGGTCAGCCGCTGCACGCGCTTGAAGCGCGGCACGACCAGGATTATGACCACAAGCATCACCAGCAGCAGCGCCACGACGAAGGCCGCCGTGATCACGGACAGCTCCCAGCTCTTGTCGATTATCTTGAGCACTGCCCACACGGCCATTATCGGCGCCTTGATGATGAGCTGCAGACCCATTGCGATCACCATCTGCACCTGCGTGATGTCGTTGGTCGTGCGGTTTATCAAGCTGGGCACGGAGAAGCTCATCATCTCGTGCTGGCCGAAGTCGGCTATCTTGTTGAACACCCGCTCGCGTATCGTCAGCGCGAAGCCTGCGGCAACCTTTGCGGTCAAATAGCCGCAGATGACGCACAGCACCGCGCTGGCCAGCGTGCAGCCGAGCATCTCCAGGCCGGTGTGCAGTATATCTCCCATCGTGCTGCCCGGCGTCTCTATGAGCACGGTCAGGTCGCTCATGTAGTCAGGCAGCTCCAGGTCAAAGTAGATCTGCCCGAGCACCAGCAGCGAGCAGAGCAGCGCCATGAGTATGTCGTTACGGCGCAGTCGTCCTATCAGTTTTAACATTCACTCGTCCTCACTTAGCTTTGTGTTTTTATCGTCCTGCTGCAACAGCAGCGCGGCTATTGCGGCTCCGAGAGCGTTGTGCACCGCCGCCGCCGCAAAGTCCATGGCGAACTCGGCCGCCAGCGTCATGCTCTCCGCGCGCGATTCCCTGCCTGCGCCGTCCAGCCCGTCTGCGAGCAGCGAGCGAACCTCCCGCTCGTACCTCAGCTGCGCGCGGCAGAGTCCCGCGGCCATCCGCGCCCTTGACCGGGTGCCCGCCTCGAGCCTGCGCTCATATCCGGCGCTCTCCGCCTTGAGCGCGTCCAGCTCTCTGCCGAGCTGCTCGGGCGAGGCGCGCTGGCACACGCTGACATGCTCGGCCAGGGAGCGGTACGCCGACATGAGCTCGTCGAGCTTCGGGGAGAACGCCCCAAGATTATCGGCCATGTCTTTCCATCCCTTTCTCTGTTGCTGACACGTATTGTAGCAGCAGCGGGAAAAAAGCACCACTCACAATATTGGACGCATGTATAGACAAAATACCGGAAGTGTAAAAAATTTGTACACTTCCGGTATTTTGTCAGGACACTGCGGCAAAGCTGTAAGTGGTAATTTCAGCATCGCCGCGCTATCATATTATTGCGCTCCGGCAGAGAACTCCCTGCCGAGCAGAGCCGCGCGCATCTCGCCGGAGAGCAGGCGGTCTATCTGATCCACCAGGGCGTCGGTGTCCAGGTTGCGTTTGGAGTAGTTGCCTATTATGAGCCCGGTTATCCCTCCCGTGAAAAAGTCCAGCACCGCCTCGGTGTCCGCAACGGACAGCCGGGAGTTCGGGAACATACGCCCGAACATCTCCCACAGGTAGGTCTTGACCGTCTTCTGCATGAGCTGCAAAAAGTCCGACCCGTGCGGGCTGGCCAGCAGATGGCTGACAGCCGCGCGCCGGTTGACGGTGTTGGTCACGAACACCGTTATCGCCTCCCTCGGGCTTTCAGCCTTCAGGCCTGTCTCCAGGTCGTCCTTCAGCGCCTGCCGGCAGCCCCACTCCATCACGTCGATTATGTCCTTGAAGTGGTAGTAGAAGGTCTGGCGGCTTATGCCGCACTCCTCGACCAGCCGTTTCACGGTCACGTTCTCGGATTTTTCGCGGCTGAGCAGCTCAAAGAGCTTCTCGGTTATCATCTGCTTGGTATCAATGGCCATGACTTTTCCCCTTAGTGAAATAACACTTTATTATATCATGGCTTTGTGAACAAATATAGTCACGGAGGTAATAACAATGTACAAGAGCAGAAGATTAGGTGTGATTGAGCTGATAGTGAGCATACTCCTGGTGGTGCTCGGCGTTTACACACTGTCCAGCCCGGGAGCCGCGCTTGAGAGCGCCGTTATCATATACGGCATCCTCGCCGTGGTCATGGGCGTATTGGACATAGTCGTCTACGTCAGGCTGGAGCGGCGCACCGGCTTCGGCCCCGTTATCTCCCTGGTCACGGGCATAATAAGCATCCTCGCCGGCGTGATGATCCTGCTCGAGCCGGTGGCCGGCGTATTGGCGCTGAGCTGGCTGTTCCCGATATGGTTCATATGCCACTGCATCTCGCGTCTCATGAATCTTGGACTCACCCGTCTGGCGGCCGGCAGAGCGTTCTACTATCTGGCTCTCGTCCTGAACATCCTCGGGTTGATCGTCGGCATAGTTATGTGCTTCTCCCCGCTGTTCTCCGTCCTGACCCTGGCGTACATGGTGGGCTTCTACCTGATACTGCTGGGCATAGACGGCATCGTCATGGCCGTCAGCAACTTTACAAGGAGGTAAAACGTGGACACTATACGCCTGCTTTTCGCGCTGGACGCGAACTATCTGCCCCAGCTGCGCACGCTGCTGACGAGCATTGATATAAACAATCCCGGCGAGCGCTTTGAGCTTTACGTCATGCACTCCGGCCTCCCGGCGGACGAGCTTGACGCTCTGTCGGCCTGGAGCGCCCGGCGCGGCTGGAGCCTCAGCGGCGTGGAGGTCGACGCCTCGCTCTTTGACGGCGCGCCGGTCACCGAGCAGTATCCGCGCGAGATGTACTACCGCCTGCTCGCGGGCGAGCTGCTGCCAAAAGACGTCCCGCGCGTGCTCTACCTCGACCCGGACACGCTGGTCATAAACCCCCTGCGTCCGCTCTGGGAGCTGGACATGCGCTTCGCCATGTTCGCGGCCGCGGCGCACACGGGCAAGACGGAGCTCGCCAACAACGTGAACCGCCTGCGCCTCGGAACCGACCACGACTACTACAACTCCGGCGTGCTGCTCATGGATCTGCGCCGCTGCCGGGAGGAGATAAGTCCGGGAGAGCTTTTTGACTTCGTCCGCGAGCACCGGCACGAGCTGTTCATGCCGGATCAGGACTTGCTCAACGCCATGTACGGAGACCGCATACTCCCGCTGAACGACGCGGTCTGGAACTACGACGCGCGCAACTACAACAACTACATGCTCCGCAGCGCGGGCGAACAGAACGCGCGCTGGGTCATGGACAACACCGCCATCCTCCACTACTGCGGCAAGGCCAAGCCGTGGAAGCCCAACTACATATACCGCTTCGGTATGCTGTACCTGCACTACGCCAGCCTGTCGCGCCGGCAGTGGACGCAGGCTTGATTCCCCGCCTCAGGAAGCAAAAAAGCGCCCGCATATGCGGGCGCTAAGGCTGTCACGAAAGGCCGTCGACGGCCTTTTTGTGACAGCCTCATGTCCCCGCCTGGTGGAGGGGGCGGTTTTTATTCTGTGGGCTTTTGCTCTGCGGCTCCTCCGCTGCGGCGCTTGCCGCCTCGGGAGCCGCGCCGGCGCGGGCGGTGCTGCTGCGGCTGCTGCGGCCTGGAAGCCGCGCTCTCACGCTCCTCTCCCCGGCTGGCGCGGCTCTCGCGCTCCTCGCCGCGGTTTGCGCGGCTGTCGCGCTGCTTGCTGCGCCGCTCGCGGCGGTGCTCGTCGTCGCCCTTTTCATCGCGCTCGCGCTTCTCGCGCGGCTTGTTCGCAGCGGGCTTCTCATCGCGCTTTTGCTCTCCACGGCGGCCGCCGCGCTTTTGTCCGCTCTTGCGCCGGACATGAGCCGTGCTGCCCGCCCGGGTCTCGCTCTCCTCCGCCGCCGGCTCTGCGGTCTCCTCGGCGTAGTCGTAGGCGGGCGCGGACTCCTGCCCGGGCTCCTCCGGCTCGCGCTCGCGCACCTCCAGCACGTGGGGCGGGGTCTCGCCGTTCTTCGGGCGTCCGCCGGGCACTGCGGCAACCTCGTCGCCGTTGTAGGTCTTGATGACCGCCTCGCCGTCGCCGTCCAGCTTGACCTTGACGGTGCCGCGCAGCAGGTTCACCTGTATCACCGTGCCGTATCCGGCCGGAGTCTCCACGAACGCGCCGTTCTTGGGCACGGCCTTCACCAGGGACTCATAGGCCTCCTCCTCATAGCGCAGGCAGCACATGAGCCGGCCGCAGGTGCCGGATATTTTGGTCGGGTTGAGCGACAGCCCCTGGGTCTTCGCCATCTTGGTGCTGACGGGCTGGAACTCCGTCAGGAACTGATTGCAGCAGAGCGGACGTCCGCACATGCCTATGCCGCCGAGCATCTTGGCCTCGTCGCGCACGCCTATCTGGCGCAGCTCTATGCGGCTGCGGAACACGCCGGCGAGGTCCTTGACCAGCTCGCGGAAGTCCACGCGGCCGTCGCTGGTGAAGTAGAAGGTTATCTTGTTGCCCTCAAAGCTGCACTCCACGTCCACGAGCTTCATGTCCAGCCCGTGCTCGGCCACCTTTTCGCGGCATATATCCAGCGCCTCGCTCTCGCGCTTGTGGTTGATCTCCTGCACGCGGCGGTCGTTGTCTGTGGCGATGCGCACTACGGGGCGTATCGGCGGCACCACCTTGTCGTTGGAGACGTAGTGGTTGCCGTACACGCACTGCGCGTACTCCAGGCCCTTGCTTGTCTCGACTATGACGTCCTCTCCGGGCTTTACCGTTATGCCGTTGGCGTCGAAGTAGTATGCCTTGCCACGGCCTTTGAATTTTACGCTGACCACCTCGGTCACGTTGCTGTCTTCGTACATATATTATTCCTCATTTCTGTATGCCGTCCACGGCCAGGAGCCCCAGGACGCCCTTCACGCCGACATTCTGCCGGAGATACTCGCCGCAGCGCGCGAGCAGCGCGTCGAGATACGCGACGTAGCCCGGCTCAAGCGAAAACTCCGACTTGCCCAGGAGCACGTCCGCCAGCTTTTCGCGCGCGGCGGAGAACATGGCCGCGCAGCGGCGCGAGTCCATCCCCTCGTTGGCCGTGCACCAGAGCAGCAGCTCCCCTCGCGAGCCGGACGCGAGCGCGCCCAGCAGCTCCCGCGCGTCGGACTCGGCCTCCGGCGACGCCTCGGCGTCGGCGTTGGCGCGGATCATCTCGCAGCGCGAGCGCACCGTGGGCAGCAGCAGCGAAGCGTTGGCGGCCTCGAGTATGAACGCGGCGCTCTCCGGCGGCTCCTCCAGCAGCTTGAGCAGTGCGTTCTGCGCCTGGGTGTTCATCGTGTCCGCGTCCTCTATGACGTAGGCCTTGCGCCTGCCCTCGTTGGGCATTACGGCGGCGGTCGCCGCGACGGCGCGCACCTGGTCGACGGTCATCTCGCGCCGCTTGCGCCCCTGGCTGTCCAGCCCCGGAGCGACGGTTATGACGTCCGGGTGTATCCCGAGCAGCGTCTTCCGGCAGGCGCGGCAATGGCCGCAGGGCTTCTGCGGCGCGGCGTCGTCCTCGCAGAGCATCGCCGCGGCCAGCGTTCTGCCCAGCTCGGCGCGGGTATCCGCGTTCATAGACGCGGCTATATAGGCGTGGGCAAGCTTTGCCCCGCCGGGTATCCTGAGTTTATCCATACCTTATATTTTACAATCATCCGCGCGCGTAGTCAACAATATTTGCACCTTGCGGCGGCTGAACAATAGCTTTTGCCTATATCTCGCCATGCTTTGCAGGTATTTGCCATTTGGCCGCAGCGGTGCTATCATCAGTGCAGAAAAACTCGGCTTCGCGGCCGGCAGGAGGAAAAAGGATGCAGTACCGCAAGCTCCCCCGAGGAGACGAGATGATAAGCATAATAGGCCTCGGAAACAGCTCCATGGGCGCTTCCGGCGCCAAAGAGACGGAGGCCACCGTGGCGCTCGCGCTGGAAAACGGCGTGAACTACTTCGACATGGCCGCGGCGGACGCCGTGCCCTTCGCCGCATTCGGCCGCGCCGTCGGCTCGCAGCGCGGCAAGGTCTGCTACCAGGTGCACTTCGGCGCGACCTACGACTCCGAGGGCGGCATGTACGGCTGGACGCTTGACTTGGACGAGATAAAGCGCAGCGTGGACTGGCAGCTCAGCCGGCTCAAGACCGACTACATCGACTTCGGCTTCATACACTGCATAGACGAGGACTCCGACCTCGCCTCGGCGAAGGACGGCGGCACCATCGACTACCTGCTCTCGCTGAAGCGCCATGGCGTCGTGCGGCACATAGGCATGTCCACCCACACGCCGGAGACGGCGCACGCGGCGCTGGACCTGGGCATCCTCGACATGCTGATGTTCTCGATAAACCCCGCGTACGACTACGTCCGGGGCGAGTACGGCATAGGCACCGTGGCCGGGCGAATGGAGCTTTACCGCCGCTGCGAGGCCGAGGGCGTGGGCATCTCGGTCATGAAGCCCTTCGCCGCCGGACAGCTCTTGGATGCGCGCACCTCGCCGTTCCGGCGCGCGCTCACCGGCGTGCAGTGCATACAGTACGCGCTGGACAAGCCCGCGGTTTTGACCGTGCTGCCCGGCGTGTCCAACCGCGAGGAGCTGCGCGGCGTGCTCGGTTACCTCACCGCCAGCGAGGCCGAGCGCGACTACTCCGTCATCGGCACCTTCGCCCCCGCCGAGGCCGAGGGTGTGTGCGTCTACTGCAACCACTGCCAGCCCTGCCCCGCCGGACTGGACGTGGGGCTGATAAACAAGTACTACGACCTCTCCCGCGCGGGCGACGCGATGGCGCGCGACCACTACATGCACCTGGGCAAGAAGGCCTCCGGCTGCCTGCACTGCGGCCACTGCGACGGCCGCTGTCCCTTCCACGTGCGCCAGTCCGAGCGTATGACGGAAATTGCCGCGTACTTCGGAGAATGAGCACACCACGGCGCGCCATACGGCGCGCCGTTCGCTTTTCCAAAAACTAAACCCAATTTAAATAAAAGTGTGCTATACTGTGCCTGAGGTGATAACATTGGCAGAGCGCGTGTTGATAGTTGAGGACGAGGCGGCCATCCGCGAGATACTTTCGGAGCTGCTGCGCGACGCCGGGTACGAGGTCGACGAGGCCGCGGACGGGCTGGAGGGCGTGGAGAAGTTCCGCGCCGGAGACTACTCGCTGGTGCTGCTGGACCTCATGCTGCCCGGCCTGGACGGCTACGGCGTCTGCGAGATAATACGCCGGGAGAGCAGCGTGCCGGTCATAATCCTCACCGCTCTGGACGACGAGCGCAGCCAGGTGAAGGCCTTCGAGCTGAAGGCCGACGACTATATCACGAAGCCCTTCTCGCTCAAGCTGGTGCTCATGCGCGTGGAGGCGGTGCTGCGCCGCTCGCGCGAGGCGCGTTCCACGCCGGGCGCAGAGGTGTTCAGGCGCGGGGACGTAGAGCTGGACGCGGCCGGGCACTATGTGCGCCTGAACGGGAAGGACGTCACGCTCACGCCCACGGAATACGCCCTGTTGGAGCTGTTCATGCGCAACCCCGGCAGAGTGTTCACCCGCGACAATCTGCTTAGCAGCGTCTGGGGCTACGACTTTGCCGGGGACGAGAAGACCGTGAACATACACATAATGAATCTGCGCCGCAAGCTCGGCGCAGGCATCATAGAGACGGTGCGAGGGGTGGGATACAGGCTTGGTTAAGAGAGTTCGCAACAGTCTGAGCGCCAAGACCTTCATCTTCATCGCGCTGCTGCTGGTGCTGTTCGGTCTGATGATCTTCGGCGTGGTCACGCTCACCCTGCCGAGGAGCTATACCCTCGTGGCCAGCGACCGGGTGAATTCGCAGCTCGACGAGCTGGTGGACACCCTCGCCGTCACCGACTACGCCGACGTGACGGAGGTCTTGGCGCAGTTTTGCGCCGAGAACCGCGCCTCCGTCACGCTCAGCGGCTGGGGCGGCAGCATTATGATAGGTCTGTCCGACGCAGAGCTGTCCGGCGGCGACAAGCTCACCAGCGTGCTCGAGGTGCGCCTGGCCGACCGGCCGGGCACCTACACGCTCTCGGTCACCGCAGGCATAAGCGCCGGGCACGAGCTGACGATGGCCTTTGCCGAGCTGCTGCCCTGGCTGGCCATAGTGATCCTGATAATCGCCGCGCTGGGCGCCGTGGTCTGCTCGCGCGTGCTGGTGCGCCCCGTGGTGCAGCTCAGCCGCAGCGCGCAGAGCATGGCCGCGCTGGACTTGAGCGGCACTTGCAGCGTCAGAGGCTCCGACGAGCTGGCGGTCCTGGCCGACAGCCTGAACACGATGGCGCGGCAGCTGGACGCGGCGATGAGCTCGCTCGCAGACGCCAACCGGCGCCTGAGGGCGGACATGGAGCAGATGGAAGCCCTCGGTGAGCAGCGCCGCGACTTCTTCGCCGCCGCCTCGCACGAGCTGAAGACGCCCATCACAATAGTCAAAGGCCAGATCGAGAGCATGCTCCTGGGCATAGGCCGCTACAAGGACGCACGCGCCGTGCTGCCCGAGACGCTCGCCGAGGTTGAGCGCATGGAGAAGCTTGTGGCCGAGATACTTGAGATAACGCGCCTTGAGATGGACGGTCTGGCCGGGAAGGCCGAGACCGTGGACATGGCAGCGCTCTCCGGCGGGGTCATCGCCGACATCCTGCCCCTGGCGGAGGAGCGCGGCACGGACGTCAGCGCCAGCCTGGCCGACGGCGTGACGGTCACCGGCTCCGCCGCCCTGCTAGAGCGCGCGGTGCACAACATCGTCAGCAACGCGGTGCGCCACTCCCCGCCCGGCGCGTCGGTGTCCGTCACGCTCACGAGCGAGCGGCTGGACGTGCGGAACACCGGCGTGACCATCCCCGAGGACGAGCTGGAGCGGCTGTTCACCCCCTTCGCACGCATAGAGCGCTCGCGCAGCAAGGCCACCGGCGGCTCCGGCCTGGGCTTGTACCTGGTCAAGACCATCCTCGAGCTGCACTCGCTGCGCTACGAGATACGCAACGACGGCGACAGCGCCGTCGTGTTCACCGTCCGCCTGCGCCCATCAGAACTCCCCGCCGCAGCGGGCAACGCGTGAGCGCAAAAAGGCTCCGCACGGGCAAGTCCGTGCGGAGCCTTTTATATCATTCCAGCAGCAGTCCCGCCTCGCGCAGCGCGGCGGTGCAGCGCTCAAAGCTCGCCTCGTCGGGGCAGAGCAGAGTGTGTATGTGTATGCCGCCCGTCAGCGTGGAGAGCGGTGAGCCGCCGTTTTCACGCGAGCGGCGCATGAACTCCTGCACGTCGTGCCGGTTCTTGAGGTGCAGCTCGCCGGTGAGCTGGCCGTAGACGGCGTGCTCTATGACCACGTCGAGCACGACGCAGCCGTTGTCCACCATGATGTTCAGCTCGCGCTCCATGCCCTCGAAGTCGTGCACGCACGCCACCGTGCGGCGCAGCCCGGACTCCTGCCCGGAGCCGAGCACATAGCCGCGCGGCGTGGCGACGATGTCCAAGCCCTGGGCGCGGAGCAGCGCTATGTCGCCCACGACGATCTGCCGGCTGACGCCGAAGCGCTCGCCCAACGCGCCGGCTGCGACGGGCGCGTTCGCCCCGGCCAGAGCCTCCGCTATCGCGCGGCGGCGGCTGGCGGCGTCCATCAGCTGTTGTGCGCGGCGCCGAGCATCTCGGTCTTTATGCCCAGCAGCCGGTCGGACAGGTCGACGTAGTAGTTGTGCGGGAAGTCAAAGCGCAGCACCTCCGGCCAGAGGGTGGCCACCTCGCGCTTGCAGTAGGCCTGGATCTCCGGCAGAGTGGGCAGGTCGTAGACAAGCTCGCCGTTTTTGAACACGGGCACCTGCAGCTCGCGCGCGCGGAAGTTGGTCATGGTCTTCTGCTTCCAGGTGGCGTCCGGGTCGCGTATCACCAGATCCTTGGAGTCGTCCACGACCTCGTCGTAGACGGTGATGTAGTCGGCCTCGGCCATGCCGGTGTCCCGGCCGTAGAAGCGGTAGAGCCGCTTGTAGTGCGGGTTGGTTATCTTGCCCACGTTCTCGCTGACCTTGATGCGCGGGACTATCTCGCCGTTCTCCTCGACCGCGACGAGCTTGTAGACGCCGTCGAAGACCGGGCTGGTACGGCTGGTTATCAGCCGCTCGCCCACGCCGAAGGAGTCGATGCACGCGCCCTGGCGCAGCAGCTCGCGTATCAGGTGCTCGTCCAGGCTGTTGGAGCAGGTTATGGTGCACTCCGTCCATCCGGCCTCGTCGAGCATCTTGCGCGCCTGCTTGGTGAGATAGGCCATGTCGCCGCTGTCCAGGCGGATGCCGCACTTGGTTATGCCCCTGGGCTTGAGCACCTCGTTGAACGCGCGGATGGCGTCGGGCACGCCGCGGCGCAGCGTGTCATAGGTGTCCACCAGCAGCACGGCGTTGGTGGGGTATATCTCGCAGTAGGCCTTGAACGCCTCGTACTGGCTGGGGAACATCTGCACCCAGGCGTGAGCCATCGTACCCGCGGCGGGGACGCCGTAGATCTGGTCGCTGAGCACGCAGGCCGTGCCGCCGCAGCCGCCTATATAGGCCGCGCGGGCGCCCAGTATGGCCGCGTCCGCGCCCTGGGCGCGGCGGGAGCCGAACTCCAGCACCGTCCTGCCGTCGGCCGCGCGCACAATGCGGTTGGCCTTTGTGGCGATGAGGCTCTGGTGGTTGATGGTGAGCAGCAGGAAGGTCTCCAGCAGCTGCGCCTGTATCGCTGGGGCGCGCACGGTCATGATAGGCTCGCGCGGGAAAACGGGCGTGCCCTCCGGCACCGCCCAGACATCGCCCGTGAACTTGAAGCTGCGCAGGTAGTCCAGGAAGCCCTCGTCGAAGATGCCCCTCGAGCGGAGGTAGGCTATGTCCTCATCGTCAAAGTGCAGGTCGCGGATATAGTCCACCGCCTGCTCCAGACCCGCCGCGATGGCGAAGCCACCCTGGTCGGGAACAGTTCGGTAAAAGAGGTCAAAGTACGTCATCGTGTCTTTCATGCCGCTCACATAGTAGCCGTTGCCCATAGTGAGCTCATAAAAGTCGCACAGCATCGTGTAATTGTGGTTGTATTTCTGCATGCTGGATCCCCTTTTTAGGAGTTGTTACTTGATTATATTCTCTTTACGTAAATTTTGCAATGGTATCCGGACTTATTAATCTTTTGACTATCCGGAGCGCGGAAAACCGCCGGATTTCACGCGAGGACTTCGGCGAGCATCTCCACCGCCTCGCCGAGCCGCTCGCCGGAGAGGCCGGCGTAGTTGACCACCAGCACGTGCTGCCGGGCGGTGGCGCGGTCGAAGGCGTAGTCGGATAGGAAGCTCAGCCGCAGCCCAATTTCGGCGGCGCGTCCGCGCAGCTCGCCGTCCGGGACGGACGTGTCCAGGCGCATCAAAAAGTGCAGTCCGGCGCCCGGCTCGGATATGCTCACGCGCCGGGCGAAACCGCTGTGGGTGAAGGCGTCCAGCACGGCCGCGCGCCGGGCGCGGCAGGCTTTGCGCAGCCGGGCGAGGTGCCGCTCGTAGTAGCCCTCGGAGATGAACCTCGCCAGCACGTGCTGCTCCAGGCTGGGCACGGCGCAGGAGTAGAAGCCCAACCGCTCCTCCCACTCGCCGCGAAGGCGCTCGGGCAAGACGAGGTATCCCACGCGCATACCCGGGGATATGGTCTGCGAAAAGGTGTTCATGTATATGACACGCCCGGCGCGGTCTATGCTCGAGAGCGTGGGCAGCGGAACCTGGGTGAAGCCCAGCTCGCTGTCATAGTCGTCCTCGACGATGTATCCGCCGCTCTCCCTGACCCAGCGCAGCAGCTCCTGCCGCCTCGGCAGCGGCGTGACCAGCCCGGTGGGGTACTGGTGCGCCGGGGATATGTGCAGCACCGACGCGCCGCTCTCTCGCAGCGCCGCAAGGCTCACTCCCTGCGCGTCCAGGCCGACCGGCGTGCACGGCGAGCCGGTGGCTCGGTAGACCTGGCGTATCTTTGGGTAGCCAGGGTCTTCCAGGGCTATGGCCGCGCCGCGGAAGATCTGAGCCAGCAGCAGGTACAAAAACTCGGCTCCCGCGCCCACCACCACCTGCTCCGGCGTGACGGACATGCCCTTGTACCCGCGCAGATACGCGGCGATGGCCTCGCGCAGCTCGTACAGCCCCGCGTGCGGCACGCTCGAGAGCATGGCGTCCGGGTCTTCGGCCAGCACGCGCCTGGTGAGCTTCGCCCACACGCCGACGGGGAAAAGCGATGCGTCCATCCGGTTCGAGCGCAAGTCCAGCCGCCACTCGTGCTCCGGCGCGCCGCCCGCGCTCTCCGGCGCGCTCTCGGCCGCGCGCTGCGCCAGCGGCTGGGCGCAGACGTAAAAGCCCCGGCGCGGCACCGCCTCCACACAGCCCTCGGACACCAGCTGGCTGTACGCCGCGTCGACAGTTATGACGGACACGCCCAGGTGCTCGGCCAGGGCGCGCTTGCTTGGCAGCCGCTCGCCCACCGCCAGCGCGCCGGAGAGTATGTCCCGGCGCAGGCAGCGGTACAGGTATTCGTATATCGGCGCGCCGCCGCGCTCCGTGAGGTCATAGGTCAGCATATCGCACCTCTGGTATTATTAAAAAAGTCAAAAGTGAGTATTTCAATAATACCACAACTGGCGTAAAATGCAAGCACGCTTGAGAGGTGAGGACAATGACAAACGAAAAGAACGTGAGCTATCAGACACGCGCGCTGGTCATGACCGCGCTGCTGGCGGCGCTGAGCTGCGTCGCGACGCTGGTGATACGCATACCCAGCCCGACGGGCGGATACATGAACCTGGGTGACACGGTCGTGCTGCTCGGAGCGTACCTGCTCGGCGGAGCCTACGGCGCCGCGGCGGGAGCCATAGGTCCCGCGCTGGCCGACCTGATAAGCGGCTACACGGCCTATGTGCCCGCGACGCTGGTCATAAAGGCTGCGATGGCGCTGCTGGCCGCCTGGATATACCGCGCCACCGGCAAGCGCACCTGGTCGCTGGTGCTGGCGAGCGTGGCGGCGGAGCTGGTCATGATAACGGGCTACTGGCTCTACGACGCACTGCTGGCGGGTTCTCTTGTCGGCGCGCTGGCCGGGGTGCCCTCCAACGCTGTGCAGTCCGTGCTCGGCATAGCGGCCAGCACGGTGCTGGCGATCGCCCTGCGCGGCGTGAGCACTGTCAGAGCCTGGTTCCCAAAACTCTGAGCGCGGGTATACGCTTCTCCCCCGGCTCCCGTCTGTACGGGAGCCGGGGATTTTTCGCGTCTGGAAACGCGTGCGAAGCTGTGCTATACTGTGCTAGACAGTTCGGAGGTGGCACATGGATTACACCGTTGTAGATATGAGCGCCTGGCCGCGCCGGGAGCACTTTGAGCACTACATGAGCGCCGTGCCCTGCACATACAGCATGACCACGAAGCTGGATATTTCAAATCTGCGCCGCAGGCAGATGAAGCTCTATCCCACGATGCTCTACCTGCTGACCCGGACGGTCAACGCGCACGAGCCCTTCCGCATGGCGCTGCGCGAGGGCGAGCTTGTGCTCTACTCGAGCATGGAGCCGTGCTACACCGTCTTTCACCCCGAGACGGAGACGTTTTCAAACATCTGGACGGAGTACGCGCCCGACTACGGCGAATTCCTCCGACGGTATAACGCCGACTTGAAGCGCTACGGCAATTGCACAGCGTTCATGGCGAAGCCCGGCGTTCCGGAGAACAGCTTCACCGTGTCCATGATACCCTGGGCGGGCTTCGACGGCTTCAACCTGAACACCGCCGGCTTCAAGTACCTCATCCCCATCTTCACGCTGGGGCGTTACAGCGAGGAGGCCGGGCGCTGTCTGCTTCCGATTGCCGTGCAGGTGCACCACGCCGTCTGCGACGGGTATCACATCTGCGCCTTTATAAACGACCTGCAGGAGCAAATCAGCTCACTGTGAGCGAGAATAGGTCAGAGACAGCGGACACGTTTGTGCCCGCTGTCTCCTTTACTGACGCAAAATCGAAATGAGAGAGAGGTAAACTTGTTAATCAAAGGCTGGCCACAAGCTGCTCGAAGGTCGCGCCGCGCTCGGCCAGGCCGAGGTCGACGGCGTAGCCCAAAAGCTCGGCGGCAAGCGCCGGTGTGACCTCGTAGCCGGTCTTCATCGTGGCGTCGAAGCGGCGCATCTCCAGCTCGCCGGGGAGAAGGATCTCCTCCACGCCCTCGGATTTGCGGCTGGACTTGATGGAGCGCACATAGGCGTCCACGTTGGCCTTGAACTGCTCCACGGGCATGAACCGCGCGGGGTCTATGAGTATCACGGCAAAGCCCGTGTCCTCGTGCTCGCCCCTGTCCGGGAAGCCCACGCCGGAGCCGTAGCCTCCGCCGGAGAGCAGTACGGAAAGCGCCTCGATCATGACGGCCAGGCCGTAGCCCTTAGGTCCCGCGATGGGCAGGACGGTTTTGGCCGCCGCCGAGTCCGTGGTCGGCTTTCCGTCGGCGTCCAGCGCCCAGCCGGCGGGGATGTCCCTGCCCTCGCGGCGGGCGGCCTGGATTTTGCCCATGGCCGTGACCGTGGTGGAGATGTCCAGTATCAGCGGCCGCTCCTCCAGCGCCGGCACCGCGACGATTATGGGGTTGGTGCCAAGCAGGCTGTCCGCGCCGCCGAAGGGCGCGACGCAACGCACTGTGTTGCAGCAGATAAGAGCTATCAGGTTATCCCGCGCCGCCATCTGGGCGTAGAAGCTGCCGCAGCCGATGTTGGAGGAGCGTCTCGCCGTGCCGATGACTATGCCGCAGTCCGCGACGCGCTCACGCAAAAACTCGTAGGCGTGAACCACATCGACCACACCGCAGCCGTTGTGGCAGTCGAACACGACCGTGGAGCCGTTGTCCGCGGCCACTGTGACCGGCGCGTCCGGCTTCATGGCGCCGTTTGCAAAGCGCCTGAGATAGTTTGCAAAGCGCGAGAGTCCGTGGGAGTATATCCCCGTGAAGTCCGAGTGCGCGACCGAGGAGCTGAGTATTCCGGCGTCCGTCTCAGGCATGCCGCCCCCGCAAGCCCCACCGCCGCCGTGGCGTACGCCTCCGGCTGGGGCAACTCCCGGGAAATACTTGTTTGGGGGCTTATCATCATGGTCTTGCAGATTGCAGTCTGCATGGTCTGGGGTATGTCCGCCGGGAGCGTATTGGTCTAAAAACGCACAGATCCCCCGTCCAGCCACAGCTGGGCGGGGGATGTTTTTTTATTTATTTTTCATGACGGAATATCCGGAGCGGACAAACACCGGTATCGTGTCTGCGCAGTTGCGGGTGTACGCGCGCCCGCCCGGCAGGCGCTCGCCGGTGTAGAAGTCGCGCCACTCGCCCCCGGGCAGGTAGACCTCGCGCTCGGACACGCCTTCGCTCAGCACGGGGGCGACCAGAAGCGCGTCGCCGAACATATATTCGTCGTCTATACCGACGCACCGCGCGTCCCCCGGGAAGGCGTAGGCCATCGGACGCATGAGCGGCCTGCAGCTCTCCACACACTTTGCGGCTTCGGCGCGGATGTACGGCAGCAGCTCCATGCGCAGCAGGTGCCAGCGGCGCACCTGCTCCTTGTAGCCGGTCATGCCGAACGCGCGCTCTATATTCCAGGGGCTGCGCTCGTTGTTCCCCTCCATGCCGGGCTGGAGCAGCTTGAACTGCCCGCCGTCCGGCTCCGAGTGCCACTGCATTATGGGGGCAAAACAGGCGAGCTGGGTCGCGCGCAGGTACAGCTCCGGCGAGGGAAGCTCCCCGGCGAAGCCGCCAATGTCAAAGCCCCAAAAGATGACGCCGCTCGCCGACGCGCTCAGCCCGGCGTTGAGCTGGCTGCGCAGCTCGTCGAACGTGGAGACCTGGTCGCCCGCCCAGAGTATGGGCGTGGTGTGCGCTCCCACATACCCGGCGCGGGAGAAAAGCGCCTGTCCGGGCTTCAAGTGCTCGGTGTACACCCCCGTGTACATCTGCGGATAGAGGTTGCGCCCCTCCGCGCCGTCAGTGCCGTCAAAGAACCGCGCGCCGTCGCTGAGTATGAACTCCCCGCCGTCGGTCTTGAAGCCGTCCACGCCCAGCCCGGTGAGGTATTCGCGCCGGGAGAACCAGCTCTCCACCGTCTCCGGGTTGGTGAAGTCCGGCACCAGGGAGCCGGCGAACCAGTGTCCCTCCGGGATACGGTACGGAGTTCCGTCGGCGTTCTTGACGCACAGTCCACGCCGCACGGCCTCGTCCCAGTCGCGCTCGAGCTGTGCGTTCGGCTTTTCGTGCGGCTCCAGCTGCTTGTACACGGGTATCTGCCAGAGTATGAGCCGTATGCCCTTCTCGTGCAGGCGCTCTATCATCTCCGCCGGTTCCGGCCAGAGGGTGTCGCTGCGGAAGCGATAGAACGTCGCCTCGTCGCTCCACGCCTCCACGACTGCCACGGACACGGGGAAGCCGTGCTCCTCCGCCTGCGCCACGGCGCGCTCGAGCTTTTCGCGGCTGTCCCAGTGGTTGGCGGATATCCACGGCCCGAAGACCCAGTCCGGCGGCAGCACAGGCTCGCCCGTGAGGCGCATATACGCCGCGACAATCTCCTCCGGCGAGCCGGAGAAGACGTGCAGCGCACAGCCCTCCGGCAGATGCAGCGTTATCGACCCGCGCCCGAACTCAAAGCGCGTCACGCGGGCGGTCTCGGCGTACACGCCAAGCCCGGAATCCGTCCAGAAGAAGGGCATGGGGCAGTAGGTCTTGTCGCCCTGGCGGCAGAACTTCTCCTCCACGGCGTTGACGGCGGTCTTCCCCAGATAGTTCAGCGCGTCGTAGCGCTCGCCCAGGCCGAACGCCCCGGCATATCCGTGGGCTATGCGCACCTCAATGCCGTCCGAAGTCCCGGTGCACGTAAAATGCGCCGGGACTCCGTTTGAGCTGGTGACGGTGAAAGCCTCGCAAGGCAGTTTGTAAGTATAGTGGTCCATAGTCAACCCTTTATCCCTCCGGCCATAAGACCGTTTTTGAACTGCTTCTGCGCGCAGAGGTAGATGATTATTATCGGTATCATGGAGATGAGGCTGCCTGCCATTAGCACGTTGTACTCGGTGTTGTACTGCCCGTTGAGCGTGGAGAGCGCGATGGGCAGCGTCATCTTGTTGCGGTCGGTCAGCATGAGCAGCGGCCAGAGGTAGTCGTTCCAGCTCTCCATGAACGTGGTGACGGCCAGCGTGGCCAGCGTCGGGGCGCACATCGGCAGGGCGATGCGCCCGTACACGTGGAAGATGCCCGCTCCGTCCACCCTCGCAGCGTCGAGGTAGTCGTTTGGTATGGACTGCATCTGCTGCACCAGCATGAACACCGCGAAGGGCTTGAATATGCTGGGCAGGATCACGCTGGCGTAGCTGTCGATCAGGCCGAGCCGGTTCATTATCACGAACAGCGGTATCATGGTGACCTGCGTGGGGATCATCATCATGGCCAGGTACAGCTTCAGTATCACGCCGCTGCCCTTAAAGCGCACCTTGGCGAAGGCAAAGGCCGCCATGCTCGCGGACACAAGCGTGATGAGCGTGAAGGTGACGGAGATAAATAGGCTGTTGCCTATCGTCTGCAAAAACGGGAAGCGGGAGAACACCTCGCTGTATGCGCTGAGCGTCGGGTCGTCCGGTATCCACTCTATCGGTATGCTCATCAGCGCGCCGCGGCTCTTGAGCGACGTGGAGATCATCCACAGGAAGGGTATCATCGACACGACCGCGAGCAATATGGAGACAACGTAGTACCCCGTCGTACTCAAATGGCGTTTACGAATCATAGTTCACCCACTTCTTCTGTCCCTTCATCTGCAGCCAGGTGCAGAGCATGATGATTATGAACAGCAGCCACGAGAACGCCGCGGCGTAGCCCATGCGGTAATACCTGAAGCCGTATTTGTATATGCGCTCGACCATGACCTGCGTCGCCCCGTTCGGCCCGCCGTCGGTCATAATCATGATCTGCGGAAAGAGCTGGAAGGCGTTTATCAGGCTGACGATGAGCACGTAGAATATTGCCGGGGTCATCAGCGGGAGGGTTATCTTCCAGAAGCGCTGCCACGCGCCCGCCCCGTCCAGCGACGCGGCCTCGTAGTAGCTCTTGTTTATCCCGACCATGCCGGACAGGAGTATCAGTCCGAAGAAGCCCATGTCCTTCCACACGGAGACCAGGACTATGGCGGGCATGGCCCAGTTTTCATCCAGCAGCCAGCCCGGTCCCTCTATGCCGAATATGGCCAGGATGTTGTTCACCGCGCCGTACTGAGGCGAGAGCATGCTTTTCCATATCATGCTGGCCGCGACCCAGCTGGTGAGCACGGGTATGTAATAGATTATCCTGAACGCCGTCACGCCCCTGCGCTCGCGCGAGAGCAGATACGCCACGGCGAGCGAGCACACCAGCATCAGCGGGATGTACAGGACAATGTACACCAGCGTGTTCAGCAGCACCCGCCAGAACTCCTCGCCGCCCAGGATGGCCTTGTAGTTGTCAAGACCCACAAAGTGCTCGGCAAAAAAGCCCGCCTCGGCTATCCTGTCCAGACCGTTCCAGTCGGTCAGGCTCAGAAAAAACGAGATCACTATCGGCAGCAGTGAAAACACTGCCAGACCTATAAAGCTCGGCAGCAAAAACGGCGAGGCTGTCAACAGCCCGTCCTGCCCGCGTATTGGTTTTTGCTTTTTCTTGCGCACGGCCGTACACTTCCTCCCCGTTTCAATATTGAGTTTTGGGGAGGGGCTGCCCCCTCCCCAAGGCGGTTAATTTATCCCGGCGTGATCTGCGCCTCACACTGCGCCTGGGCGGCGTCCAGCGCCTCCTGCACGGTGACGGTGCCGGCGGCCGCGGCCTCAAGCTGCTGGCCGATGATGTCGCTCATGAGGGCATAGTCCTCGATGACCGGCGGGACAACCAGGTAGTCGAGGGACTCGAACACGGCCTCGCGGTTGTCGGGCGGGGTCAGGTCGAGGTAGCTGGAGAGCACTTCCTCATCGTTGATGGCGGGCAGATCCCAGCCGGCCTCGATGCGGATCTCGGCGGCGGTGGGGCTGGAGCAGAGCCAGGTTATCCAGGTCATGGCCGCTTCCTTGTTCTCGCTGGCCTCGTTGACGACGCAGGCGTTGGAGAAGAAGTGCGTGGCCTTCTGCTCCATGCCGGGCTCAACGGCGATGTCCCAGGCGAAGTCGCAGCCCTCGGCAAAGGTGTTGAACGCCCAGATGCCGGTGGGGATCATGCCCAGGCGGCCGCTCATAAAGAGATCCCAGTCGCCCATGCCGCCCATCTGCTCCGCGGTGGGCTGGACGTTGGTGACAAGCACGCGGTCGGCCATCATCTGGGCCGCGGCCACGTTCTCGGGGGAGTTGATGGTGAACTCGGTCTTGTCCTCGTTCAGCAGGCTGCCGCCGAACTGGGCGCAGGCCTTGTAGAACTCGTTGTAGGTCAGCGGCTGGTAGTAGCCGTAGATGTCGTCGCCCAGGGCGCTTATGGCCTCGGCGGCCTTCTGAACGTCCTCCTGAGTCCAGTCGCTGGTCGGGTACTCGAGATTGGCCTGATCAAAGAGATCCTTGTTGTAGACCAGCACGACGTTGGAGAAGTTGCCGGGCAGACCGTACTGCACGCCGTCCACGGTGAAGGCGGAGAGCGCGGTCTCGTCCATGCCGCTGAGGTCGACGCCCTCTATCGGGGCGAGGGCGCCCATGCCGGCGTAGGCGGCGAAGTTCTCTATGTTCATCTCGAAGCAGTCGGGGGCGGTACCGCCGACGATGCGGGTCTGGAGCTGGGTGAAGTAATCGTCCATTGCGATGGTCTCAATCTCGACCGTGATGTTGGGGTATTCCTCGTGGAACGCCTCGTACATCCGCTGCAGCGTCTCCTCGTTGCCGCCGGAGGCGTTGAAGTTGCAGTATGTAATGGTTACGGGCTCGGATGCGACGTCGCCGCCGCTGGTCGCGGGATCGGTGCCGGCAGGTGTGGGATCGGTGCCGCCTCCGCCGCAGGCGGAAAGAACCATCAGCAGCGAAAGGCATGCCGCCAATATGGCAAGCGCCCTCTTTTTCATTTCTCATTTCCTCCTTGAAAGTTATTTCATATGCTCTGTAGACTCGCGCGTTGTCTACTTATAGCCGTTTGGTCGCGGGCGTTTGACCCGCAAATATGCAAAACTCACGTGCGCGCATTGTCAGCGGGCACAGCCCGCCTCGCGCGTTGTCTACTTATAGCTCTGGTCGCGGGCGTTTGACCCGCAAATACGAAAAACTCACGTGCGCGCATTGTCAGCGGGCACAGCCCGCTTTACGCTGCCGCGCTCCACCAGGGACACGGGGAGTATCAGCTCCTGCTTGGTCAGCTCCGGCTCGTTTATGTTGCGTATCAGCAGCTCCACGGCCTTCTCGCCCTTGAGCGATATCTCCTGCTTCACCGTGGTCAGGCCGGGAGTGAGATACTGCGATATCTCGAGGTCGTCAAAGCCCATGAGCGAGATGTCGTCCGGCACGCGCACGCCGCGCTCGTAGAAGGCTTTGGCCGCGCCTATGGCCAGTATGTCTGCCGCCGCTACCACCGCCGTGACGCTGTTGCGGGAATCCATCAGCCGGTTTGCGCTCTCGATGCCGTCCTTGTAGTCGATGTCGCCTTCAAACACCAGCTCGTCGCGAAACTCCACGCCGTACTCCAGCAGCGCGTCGCGGTATCCGGCCAGGCGCTTTTTCATGACGCCGTTTTCCTTGATGCGGCCGGAGAAGAACGCTATGTCCCTGTGGCCGTTTTCCAGCACGTAGCGCGTGGCCAGATAGCTGCCGTAGGCGTCGTCTATACGCACGTTGTGGTAATAGTGGTCGTTGCAGTAGCTGTCTATGAGCACTATGGGTATCTGGCTCTTTTTCATCTGCTGATAGAACTCGTCGGGGTACATGCCTATGACGATGATGCCGTCGAGGTTGCGCTCCTTGGCCAGCATGAGATAGCTCTCATTGGCGTCCGTGGCGGAAATCAGCACGTGATAGCCCTTCTGCCTGGCGCACAGCTCTATGCTGCCGAGTATCTCGGAGTAGAACTGGTTCTGGAACATCAGCCCGCCGCCGCCCTCGGTCTGGGGCACGACCACGCCGATGAGCTTGCTGTCCCGGCTGGCGCTGGACAGAGTCCTCGCCGCCATGTTCGGCGCGTATCCCAGCTCCTTTATGGCCTGCTCCACGCGCTTGCGCGTCTCGTCGGAGATGGGGCGCTTGCCGCTTATCGCATAAGAGACCGCTGCGGTCGTAACTCCTGCGGCCTTCGCCACGTCTTTCATTGTCACTCGCTGACCAGCCACTAAAATCACCTCGTGAATTTAATCGCTTAAACTCTTTCTTGACTTAATATTAGCCAACAGTTCGCCAATTGTCAAGAGATATTTTTGCGATTTTTACAATTTCGATTGACAAGACGCAAAATTATGATATGATGTTGACAAGTTAAATTTGTTAAATTACGTTAATCGATTAAATTCACTAGAGGGGTCGACCTATGAAAGAGCTTTACTTCCCCACCGGAAACGAATACGTCTCCATCCCCACTCTGCGCGAGGAGACGGCGGCGATCGAGAGCTTTTCCTGCCTGCACATGGGCGCGAAGGGGCTGGTCGAGTTCCGCGGCGACGGTTCGGCGCCTGTGATGGCGCCGTTTGTGCGCAGCGGAGGGGCGAGCCTGCCGCTGACGGACATGGTCTGGCAGCGGCTTGAATACTGGGTGCCGGAGTTCACCGCCCACGCCGGAGACCTGAATGTGCGCGGAACCATCCTTGCCCCCGTGGGCGAGCGCGGGTTCATATACCGGCTGAGCGTTGAAAACGCCTCCGGCGCGCCCGTGGATGCCGCCTACGGGCTGGAGGGCACGTGGGCGTCCGCATGGCTGTGCGTAAACGAGGACAAGGAGATCCTGGGAACCAAGCGCGTGACGGACAGCCTCTGGAACTCGGGACCCGTGTTTGAGTTTTTCTGCGCCCTTCCGTTCCTGGCCTTCGCGCCTATGTGCGACCTCGACACCGTGTCCTCGCACAGCGAGCGCGGCGGAGCCGTCGACTACGCTCTGGAGCGCCGCGTAACGCTCGCCCCGGGCAAGAGCGAAGCCGCCTGCTTCTACTGGGGACTCGGCTACGAGGAAGTCGCCGCCGCCACCAGCGCAAAGGAGATGCTCCGGCAGGGTTGGAGCCACGAGCTGGAGGCGACCCTCGGCTATCTGCGCAGCCGCTCCTGGCACACGGATGACGCGCAGCTGCGCGCGCTGTACAACACGAACCTCTTTTTCTGCATCTTCTACTCCACCGGCCTGACCATAGACACCGAGGAGCTGGTGCTGGTCACCAGCCGCAGCCCGCGCTACTACGTCTCGGCGGCGTATTGGGACAGGGACAGCCTGTTCTGGAGCTTCCCGTCGGCAGTGGACGCCGACCTCGCCCTGGCGCGCGAAATGCTGCTCTACGCCTTCGGCCGCCAGGGGCGGAACATCGGCGTGCACTCGCGCTTCATAGACGGCACGGTGCTCGAGCCGGGGTTCGAGCTGGACGAGCTGATGGCTCCCATACTCGCGCTGGAGCGCTATGTAAGCGCCTCCGGCGACCGCTCCGTGCCGGAGCTGCCCTGCGTCAGGCAGGGCGTGGAGCGCATACTGCGCACGCTGGAAACCAAGCGCCACGCTTCCGTCGCGCTGTACGAGACCTTCCTTATGCCCACGGACGACCTGCGCACGTACCCGTACCTGACCTACGACAACGTGCTGGTCTGGCGCGCGCTGAGGGCGCTTTCGCGGCTGTACCCGGAGCGCTTCGCCGCGCTGGCCGCCGAGGCGGAAAAGGTACGCGAGGCCATATTTGAACACTGCACCGCCGAGGGCGCGCAGGGGCGCTACTTCGTCTGGAGCACGGATCTGAACGGCAGCAGCGACGTGTATGACGAGCCGCCCGGCTCGCTGCTTTTGCTGCCCTACCTCGGATTTTGCGAAAGCGATTGCCCCGAATACGTCAACACGGCGCGCATGATACGCTCGAGCGACTACGCGTACAGCTTTGCCGGATGCGAGTTTGCGGACATCGGCTGCGCGCACGCGCCGCACCCGTGGCTGCCGAGCATAGCCAACAGCCTGCTATCCGGCGAGGAGGCGCGCGCCGAGGACATACTGCGGCGGGCGTTTATGGACAACGGAATAGTGTGCGAGAGCATAGACGAGCACACGGGCGAGTGCGCCACCGGCGCGCACTTTGCCACCGCGGCCGGCTTTGTCTGCCACGCCCTGCGCCGCGCTCTGGGAGGCGTTGACTATGAGGAATGACGTAAAGCTCGACGGATGGACGCTCACCGCCTCCGGAACCGAGCGTGACCAATTTTTGGAGTCCGTGTTCTTCACCGGCTCCGGCCGGATGGGCGCGCGCGGCTGCATGGCCTTTCGCCGTGAGGAGCGGCCGCTGGACGCCGGACTTTTCGTCGCCGGCATCTTCGACCGCATCAGCGGCGGCTCGCCCATAACCGACTTCGTCGCGCTGCCCAGCCCCATCTGGTGTGACCTGGAGCTGGACGGTGTGGGCGCCGCGGTTTGCTCCCCCGTCGCGCGCACTTTGGATCTTCGCACCGGGGAGCTGCGCTTTGAGTACACGGTGGAGGCCGGCTCTCACCAGGCCAGGGTGACGGAGCGGCGCGTCTTCCCCATGGACAGCCCCGGTCAGGTGTTCCAGCGCTTCACGGTCGAGGGCGACTGCCCCGCCGCGCTGACGCTCGGCATAGACACACGCGTGAGCAACTGCCCCATCCCCGACGACCAGGTCAAGGAGAACACCGAAGTCGTGAGGATGTTCCGCGAGACCGGATTCAGCAGCTCCGCACAGACCATCGAAGCCGCCTATGAGACGCGCCACACGGGCTTGAAGCTCGGCTACCGCATGAGCTTCCGTTCGACCGTCGGGGGCGTTGCGGACGGTAAAACGCTCCGCTTCACCGGCCGCTCGCTCGCGGTGGAGTCGGTGTGCAGCGTCGCCACCAGCCGCGACGCCGACCCGAGGCTCGCCTCTCCCCTGCCGGACTCCACCGGCTACGCCTCAGCGCTGGACAGCGCGCGGGCCGCGCTCGAACGGCGCCGGGAGGACTGCGACCTCGTCATAGACGGCGACGACGGCGCACAGAGCGCCATGCGGTACGTCATATACCAGCTCCTGGCCAACTGTCCGGCGCGCGACGGCACGGTCAGCATCGGCGCGCGCGGGCTGACGCACACGCGCTACAAGGGCTGCTGCTTCTGGGACACCGAGATGTTCCTCCTGCCCTTTTACACGCTCACCGACCCCGAGGCCGCGCGCAGTCTGCTGAACTTCCGCGTGAGGACGCTCCCCGCCGCGCGCGAGCACGCCGCCAGGATGAACGGCTCCGGCGCGCGCTATCCGTGGATGGTCTCGCTGGACGGCAGCGAGCAGTGCGAGAGCTGGGACATAGGGTGCAGCGAGGTGCACGTCACCGCCGACATAGCCTACGCCGCCGGGCAATATCTGGACTGGACCGGCGACACGGACTTCTTCCTTGGCGGCGGAGCCGAGATGCTGGTGGAGACCGCCCGCTTCTGGCCGAGTCGGTACTCCCCCGCGCCGGACGGCGGCGTGAACCTGCTGTTCTGCAAGGGGCCGGACGAATACTGCGGCATAACCAGCAACAACCTGTACACCAACTGCATGGTGCGGCACAACATCGCCCTGGCCTCGGCAGCCGCCGACACGCTCTCACGCCTGGCCCCGGAGCAGTACGCGCGCCTTGCGCTCAGCGCCGGAGAGGTCGGGCAGTGGCGCGCGCTCTCCGCCGGGATAAAGCTCCCGCGCGACGGCAAGACCGGGCGCTGGCGCCAGGACGACACCTTCCACCTGCTGCAGCCCGTGGACGTGGCGCAGATAAAACCGGACGACTCCGCGGCCTACTCGCGCGTGTGCTTCGACGCGCTGCAAAGGCTCAGGGTCATAAAGCAGGCGGACGTGCTGCTGCTCATGACGCGCCTGCCGGAGCTGTTCACGGACAGCGAAAAGCAGGCCGCGTGGGAGGACTTCGAGCCGCTGTGCATCCACGACTCCACGCTCAGCTTCGCCACGCACGCGCTGTTCGCGGCGCAAAACGGCCTGACGGAGGACGCGTCCAGGTACTTCGCCAAAGCGCTGTGGCTGGACCTGCGCGACGTGATGTCCAACACGGGCAAGGAGGGGCTGCACCTTGCCTGCCTCGGGGAGACCTGGCAGACCGTGGTGTTCGGCTTTGCCGGGCTGCGTCTCAGGCAGGGCGCGCCGGCGCTTGAGCCGCACCTGCCGGACGGCTGGCGCTCGCTCGAGCTGCGCTTCCGGCACCACGGCAAACGCTACACCGCGAGCATAACGCACGACGGCGCGGAAATAAAGGAACGGGTCTGAGGCTCGCTCTCCCCGCGCAGCGCTCAGACCCGGCGGAAAACGCACATCCCCGAGCCGTGCTCCGGCTCGGGGATGGGCGTTCCTTGCTATTGTAAGATCCATTTCTGGCCGTCGGGCATCTCCCACATGGTTCCGGGAAGCACCTCGAGCACCTCCCCGGCGGGGAAGCTGCGCACGACCATTTCTTCGCGGTACTCCGGGTCTTCGACCCAGCGGCAGAAGTACAGCCGGTCGCCCTCGCGGCCTTCAAACGCCTCCGCCGCTCCGACACGGAACTCCGCCCTTTCAGGCCAGAGCACCTGGAACAGGTCGTCCGCGCCATGCCGGGTGAGCATCAGCGGACTGCGTTTGAGCATGAGATTGTAGCAGTCGCTCACTTCTCCCAGTGGCAGCTGCGCGAACTGCGACGTCCGGCCGGACTCGTCGTCATAGGCCAGCAGCCGGATAACCGCGCCCGGGAAGTCCACCATAAGTATGCGGAGCTTTCCGTCGTAAAAAACGGGCGCGCCGAAGTACTGTCCCTCGGACGCTTTTACCGGCTCCACGACCCTGCCCTCCGGGTACTTGACGAATACGAGGCGGTTTTGCCGCACGGGGTGTCCGCCCCGGAACAGCTCCTCAGCCTCGTACAGGTCGCCGCAGGCGTAGTCGCTGCACCAGTACCAGCCGGTGCAGTTCTCCACCCTCGCAAGGCTGTAAACGCCGTCCGTTTTTATGATTTTCATGTGTCGACCTCCATATAAGTTCAGGCAGGCCGGCTGCCGGCAGTACGGGCAGGCGCCGGACTTGCCCGGATTATAGCAGCCAAATGTGAACATATCAACTCGAAAGGCGGCTTCCCTCCCGCATGGACAATCCGGCCGGAATCTGATAAAATAGAGAAAGCACGTATCCCAAGGGGGCATCCTAATGGCACTTTACCGCGTCGCGGTCTGTGGGGACGAAGCGGACGTCAGGGCGCAGATATCCGCAGACTGCCTGGAGGTTCTGAGCTCACTGGGCACCGGCGCGCAATTGAGCTGGTTTTCTTCCGCCGACGAGCTGCGCGCAGAGCTTGCCGGCGGGGCGGACGCCTTTGACCTCTATCTGCTGGACATACAGATGGAAGGCACAAGCGGGCTGGAGCTGGCGCAGTGGCTCTACGACACGGGCGTGCGCAACCGCGTCATCTTCATCACCGGGAGCGCTGAATACGCCCTCTCGGGCTACAGCGCGCACCCGCTGCACTATCTGCTCAAGCCCGTCGGCCGCGAGGAGCTGGAGGGCGCGATGCGCCTGGCGCTCGAGGCCAGGGAGCCGCAGCCCGTGGTTTTCAGGCAGGGCGGCAAGACAGTGTCGCTTGCGCCCGGGGATATACTCTACGCCGAGAGCCGCGACCACGGCACCGTGATCAGGATGAACAGCGGCGAGCGGCAGTGCACGCTGGCGCTGACGGAGCTGGAAAAGCTGGTGCCGTCATGGATGTTCTCCCGCTGCCACAAGAGCTATCTGGTCAATCTGGGCGAGGTGGAGGTCGTGGGCCGCACGGAGCTGCATCTGCGCAACGGCACGGCGCTGCCCGTCAGCCGGACGTTCTACCGCCCGTTCCAGGGCGCGCTGGTGCGGTATCTGAACCGGATATGAATTCCAGGGGGTCTGTGCGACCCCCTGGAATCATTTTTTCTCCGGCAGCTTGAGCGCGGTCTGTACGGTAAAGAGAGTGTCCGTCCAGCTCACGTCCAGGATGCTGCCGTATTTTTCGGCCACCGCCCTCATCTGGGTCAGACCGAAGCCGTGCGGCTCGTCCCCTGACTTGCGGGTACGCGGCGCGCCTCGCGCGTCCGTGTCCACTCGCCCGTCAAAGGTGTTCTCGCACAGCACGGCCATGAAGCCGCCGGCGGCCTTCACGTGGAAACGTATATACCGCTCGCCCTCGCCCTGCGCGAGGGAGGCGCCCTCCACGGCGTTGTCGAGCATATTCATCAGCAGCGTGCAGACGTCCTCCTCGGGCAGCGGGAGCTCCGGCGGCACCTGCGCGGACGCGCGGAAGGCCACTCCCGCGGCCTCGGCGCGCACGGCGGCGTCCTGCATTATGGCGTTGACGGCCGCATTCCCGGTGTAGCGCAGGCGATCCGCGCCCGCGCCGTCGGAGCGCCACGACGAAAGGCTGCGCTCCAGCCCCTCCAAATCGCGCCGCCGGAGCATGGCGTCCATGGCCGCAAGGCGGTGGTTGAACTCATGCTGACGCGCGGCGTTCTCGCGCAGTCTGGACTCTATGGCGCGGTAGTTGTCCATCATGAGCTGGTTTTTCAGCGCCATCGCCCGCGCCTCGCTGCGCGCGGCGGCTATATACCGCACCAGCTCCCAGGCGGAGAGCACGGTGCAGGCCAGAACCAGGCACGAAGTCAGCCAGTACACGAGGTTCTCATAATACCCGGAGCCTATCTCCTGCAGCAGCATGGACATGAACCGCGCGAGGTAGCCGCCGGCCAGCGCCGACACGCCCCAGCAGGCCAGCAGCGCTGCAAGGCTGCACCCGGCCATCAGCGCCCACGCCAGCCAGAACCCGCGCGAGCGGTGCAGCGCCAGATACGCCGCCAGCGCCAGCACGCACAGCAGCGCCCAGCCGCGCCAGGCGAGAACGCCAAGCAGCGCGGCGGGGAAGAAATACGTCCCGAAGCCCACGGCCAGCGGATAGACCGTCAGCTCGGCCGCGGCGAATATCAGCAGCAGCTCCTTCCAGCGCGGCCTGCCCTCCGAAACGCCCAGCAGGAACAGTCCGCAGAGCAGAACCAGCGTAAGCGCCATCGCCCAGGCTGGAGCGGCTGACGCTGGATCTGGACGCCTTCGGCTACACGCTCTGCCTGGTGGACTCCGGCGCGGGGCACGAGAATCTGACGGCGGAGTACGCCGCCATAGCTGCCGAGATGCGCGCCGTCGCCGGTCACTTCGGCCGCGAAGTCCTGCGCGACGTGCCGGAGCGCGACCTGTTTGCTGAGCTTGGCGCCATACGCGCGGAGCACGGCGACCGCGCGGCGCTGCGAGCGATGCACTTCGCGGCGGAAAACCGGCGCGCACAGGAGGCTGCGGACGCGATACGTGGGCGCGACATTGCGCGGCTGCTGGAGCTGATACGCGAGTCCGGACGCTCGTCCGGGATGTATTTGCAGAACCTGAGCGTGGCGGGCGAGACGCGCGCCCAACCGCTGCTCGTCGCGCAGGCCGTGTGCGAGCACGCCCTCGCGGGGCGCGGAGCCGTGCGCGTGCACGGCGGGGGCTTCGCCGGGTCGCTGCTGGCGCTTGTCCCGGGCGGGGAGCTTGAGCGCTTCCGCCAGACGGTGGACGCCGTCCTCGGCGGCGGAGCGGTCAGGCCGCTGCACCTGCGCGAGCGCGGAATCGCGATTGAAACGTGAGCGTTACGGGCTTACAAAACCGCAGGCTCGGAGAGACAGTCTCCGGGGCTGCGTTTTTTGCTCCACATCGTTGAAATTGAACTTTTTTCATGTTTTTGCTGCGTAACTCGCTGAGCAGCGGTATAATAATTACGTATTTATCCACAATTGCAGCCGAAAAGGGCTAGCCCTTTTCCGTATGGAGTTTCTCCATACGGATAGGCTTTGTAGCGGATAAAAATATTCCCCGCGTCTGCTGCGCGGCGCAAGCCGTCCGGAGCCGGGCTTAAATAATTGTAAGCAGTTTTCGCCGGTCAGCCCCCCGGCTCCTGGCAGCAGTCCCAAGGAGGAACATATGAAAAAGAAATTGGGTTGGATATTGTCTCTCGCACTGTGCTTCGCCCTGATGATAGCGGCAACTCTTGTTACGGCGAGCGCGAGTGCAAGTGTGAGTTACATAGACGCGAACGGCACGACGCGGACCTGCGACAGCGCCACGGAGGTGACGGAGAGCGACACAACATGGAACGCAGGCTGGTACGTCGTATACGGCGACGTGACCATCGGTCAGCGCGTCACCGTCACCGGCGACAACAGCCTGACCATCTACGCTCAGTCCGCCGGGGAGGGCATGGGCAAACTGACAGCAAATGCTGGTTGGGAGAGGGCAGCCATAGGCAGCGAACAATCCCAAGCAGCCGGTAACATTACCATCTGCGGAGGGAACATCACGGCGGCCGGTGGCGGGAGTGCGGCTATTGGCAATGTAAATGGCGAAGCGGGTACGGTCACCATTTACGGCGGATGGGTCAAGGCGACTGGCGCTTACACCGACGCCGATTCTGTCAGCGCCTGGGTCGAGCCAGCTATGCGCTGGGCGGTCGAGAATGGCATCATCACCGGCGTAACCGACTCCACCCTCGAACCTTAGGGCACCGCCACCCGCGCACAGTGCGCCGCGATGCTCATGCGGTTTGCGGAACTGTAAACCCCAACACAAACAAAGCCCACAGCGTCTCAAACGCTGTGGGCTTTACTTTTTGGATAGACTGGATGTTATTTCTTGCACTGCCGCCGGGGATAGTGTAAAATAAAGTGATCAAACGGTGTACACCGTTTTCGCATTGCGCAGCAATGCGAATGACCCATTGGCCCACTCGACAGGAGGAAGAGCGTATGAAAAAACTGTTAGTGTTGGTATTTGCGATAGCCCTGTGCCTGGGCGCGCTGTGCGTGGGAGCGTCGGCGGCGGAGTACGATCAAAATGGATTTGGAAATGATGGTTCATACGAGCCTGCGACGCAGCAGAACGGCGTCTACCAGATCAGCAACGCCGGACAGCTCTACTGGTTCGCACAGCAGGTGAACAGTGGCAGCACAGGCATAAGCGCCGTGCTGACGGCTGACATCACCATCAACGAGAACGTGCTGAACGAGAACGGCAAACTCAACAGCGGCACCTTCCGCGAATGGACGCCCATTGGCACCGACTACGAAAAAGCCTACACCGGCACCTTTGACGGAGACGATCACACCATCAGCGGACTGTATTATAGCGACACCAACGGCTATTGCGGCTTGTTTGGTTACGTTGGCAACGGCGGTCAGGTGAAGAACGTTAAAGTCGATGATAGCTATATAAATGATACCGTCTACGTCGGCGGCGTGTGTGGGTACAACTATGGCGGCACGATAACGAACTGCAGCTTCGACGGCAGCGTGACAAGCACATTTAGGATGAGCTATGTCGGCGGCGTGTGCGGAATCAGCAGCGGTTCGATAATTGACTGTTACAACACCGGCAGTGTGACCGGCATCAGCGTAGTCGGCGGGGTGTGCGGGAGGAATGCCGGCACGATAACGAACTGCTACAACAGCGGTACCATAACCGGCACCAGCGAAAACGTCGGCGGCGTGTGCGGTAGGAACGACGGCACGATAACGAACTGCTACAACAGCGGTACCATAACCGGCACCAGCGAAAACGTCGGCGGCGTGTGCGGTAGGAACGACGGCACGATAACGAACTGCTACAACACCGGTGACGTGACCGGCACCGGCAACGGTACCGGCACGTTATACGTCGGCGGCGTGAGCGGGTACAACTATTTCGCCACGATAGAGAACTGCTATAACATAGGCAAAGTTAGCGGCAATTCTGCCGGCGGAGTGTGCGGGCACAACTATTTCGGTACGATAACGAACTGCTACAACATGGGAAATGTCAGTGGCGGCGGCAACAATGACAATGTCGGCGGCGTGTGCGGTTGCAATGACAACAGAAGCACGATAACGAACTGCTACTGGCGCGAAGTCTCAGGCCTAAACGGCTGGGGTATCAACAACGGTACAGTTACAAACGTTGAACCCAAAACCAATGACCAATTCACCTCCGGCGAGGTGGCCTGGCTGCTGAACGGCGAGGAGCAGATGAATGGCCCCTGGCGGCAGAATTTGGGCGACAAGAAGGACGCTTTCCCCGTCCTGGATGACGGCAAACCTAAGGTGCATTATAATGGCAACACCTACGATAACGGAAATCACACCTACTCGGAAGGAAGCAACGGCTTTTGTACCTGCGGCGCATATCAACCCGCGACGCTTGACGGCGGCGTCTACCAGATCGGCAACGCCGGTCAGCTCTACTGGTTCGCGCAGACGGTGAACGAAGGCGACTATGACGCCCACGCCGTGCTGACGGATAACATCACCATAAACTCGGACGTGCTGGATGAGAACGGCAATTTGATAACCGATAAGACTTTCACCCGGTGGACGCCCATCTGCGGGAAAGAGATTAGGCCCTACGATTATACAGAATACACCGGCACCTTCGACGGAGACGGTCACACCATCAGCGGACTGTATTACAACGACGACGGCGACTATGCCGGCCTGTTCGGCTACGTCGGCAGCAATGGCCGGGTGCAGAACGTCAAGGTCGCTGACAGCTATATAAGCAACAGCGAGAGGACCGGCAGAACCGGCGGCGTGTGTGGGTACAACGGAGGCACGATAACGAACTGCTACAACACCGGCACCGTAAAAGGCTCGTATTACACCGGCGGCGTATGCGCGGCTAGCAGCGGCATGATAATGAACAGCTACAACTCCGGCACCGTGACCAGCGTAGGATCAAATACATGCGTCGGAGGCGTGTGCGGGTATAACTACAGAGGCAGCGCAATAAGGAACTGCTACAATACAGGTGCCGTGAACGGTGAAAATACTGGTAACGGCAATTTCTACGCCGGCGGCGTGTGCGGGCGGAACTCTGACGGTGCGACAATAAACTGCTACAATACAGGCAGCGTGACCCTCACCGGTACCGGTACCAACTACGCCGGCGGCGTGTGCGGGCGGAACACCGACGGCACGATAACGAACTGCTACTGGCTCACAGGCAAGGCTAGCAGCGGCATCGGCACCGGCAGCGGCACGGCCACGGAAAAAACCGAAGCCCAATTCGCCTCCGGCGAGGTGGCCTGGCTGCTGAACAGCAATCAGGAGAACGGCCCGTGGCGGCAGACTTTGGATGAGGACGATTACCCCGTCCTCGACAGCACGCACGAAGAGGTAGTGAAGCTCACCGTAGACAGCACCGTCAGCTACCTCAACAAAGGCGACAGCTTCTCGGGAGTGGAAGGCATAGGCTACTACCTGGACGGCGAAATGGTCGAGCTGCCATACACCGTGGAAGCGGACACGGTTCTCACCACCAAGACCCTCTACGTCGTCACCGTGGACGGCGTGGTGAGCTACGTTGACCCCAACGAACCCGTCTTCAAGCTCCCCGCCGCGCCGAGCAAGTCCGGCTACTACTTTGTCGGTTGGAGCGACGGCAATAAGACGTATGACCCCGGCGACAGCGTGACCATCACCGCCGACACGACATTTACGGCCGCGTGGAAGCAGCTGTTCACCGTCACCGTCGTTTACGACAACGGCACAGCTGATACTATAGAGCAGGTGGTCGACGGTGACACTTTCAAGCTCCCCGCCGCGCCGAGCAAGTCCGGCTACTACTTTGTCGGCTGGAGCGACGGCAGCAAGACGTATGAGGCGGGCGAGAGCGTTACCGTCACCGCCGACACGACCTTCACCGCCGTGTGGCGTGAGATAAACATCCCCGACCCGAACAGCATCGCTGTGACGCAGCCGGCGAACGGCACTATCCGCGTCAACCCGTCGAACGGCAGCGCCGGGACGCTCATCACCGTCACCGCGACGCCGGATGAGGGCTACGAGCTGGCCTACATCACCGTTGACGGCGAAAAGATCACCGGCAACACCTTCCGCATGCCCGACAAGAGCGTCACCGTCTCCGCCGTGTTCGTCCCCGCGACCTTCCCGTTTGTTGACGTCAAGAGCGGCGACTGGTTATATGATTACGTTGCGTATGTGTACTCGAACGGCCTGATGGACGGCACCTCCGCGACGACCTTCGAGCCGAACGCGAACATGACCCGCGCGATGGTGTGGGCGATACTCGCCCGCATCGACGGCGAGACCGTCACCGGCGCAAACTGGGTCGAGACCGCGCGCGAGTGGGCGATGGCCAGCGGCGTTTCCGACGGCGAGAACGCCGACGGCTACGTCACGCGCGAGCAGCTTGCGACGATGCTCTGGCGCTACGCCGGCGAGCCTGCGAGCGACTACTCACTGAGCGCGTTCACCGACGCCGATAGCGTCAGCGACTATGCGGCCACGGCAATGGCCTGGGCGGTCGAGCACGGGATTATCACCGGCGTGACCGACTCCACCCTCGCCCCGCAGGGCACCGCCACCCGCGCCCAGTGCGCCGCGATGCTCATGCGGTTCGTGGAGAACGTGAAGTAAGACCCAATAACACGAGAGCTGCCCGGGAAACCCCGGGCAGCTCTTTGCTTTCCCGCGTGCGCCGCCTTTGTCAACTGCCGAGCGTCATGCACCTGCCGATGACCTCGCCGGTGCGGAGGTATTCGTAGGTCGGGTTTGACGCTGTACGTCGCGCCGAGGTATGCGACACAGATTCCAGCGCGCACCGGCGTGTATTTATTTCACTAAATCGCTGAACTCAGGGAGTAAAACGGTCAATATGGCCGCATCTTATATTCTTACAGACCCTTTCAGAACCATTAAAGCATAAGACTAGACACCTGTAATAAAAGCAGGTCTGAGAACGGTTCTCAGACCTGCTTGATTTTTCTCCGGGCTGTCGCCCTTTTATTTGCTTGCGTTCTCTATGAAGCGCATCAGCATGGCGGCGGACTGGGCGCGGGTGGCCGTGCCCTGGGGTTCGAGCGTGGACTCGGTCACGCCGGTGATTATGCCCTCGCCGCAGACCCACTGCATCGCGCTTATCGCGTACTCGCTGATCGACGCGAAGTCGCTGTAGCTGAGTATATTCGTGCTCTCGCCTATGCTCACGTCGTAACCCTTGTGCTGCGCGTAACGGTGGAGTATCGCCGCGAGCTGCTCGCGCGTCACGGCCGCGTTCGGGGCAAATTCCGTCTCGCTCACGCCGTTGACTATGCCCTCTCCGGCCGCCCAGCGGACTGCCTCGGCGTACCACTGACCCTCCTTCACATCGTCGAAGGGGAGCTTGAAGTCGCTCTCCGGCTCGCCCTCAAGGCGGTGCAGAATAGTGACTATCATTCCGCGCGTGACGGTGCCGTCCGGGTCGAACAGCGTGTCGCTCACACCGTCCATCAGGCCGTTTTCGTAGACGTACACCACGTTGTCGTAGAACCAGTCTCTGGTTTTCACGTCCGTGAAGGGCAGTCCGTCGTCCTCGGGTCCATCCGGCTCCGTGGGGGTTGACGGGACGCCCGGGTCGGGGTCAGGCGTATCGGGGAGGTCTGGCGCTTCGGGCTGCGGGGCGACGAAGCCGGTATCCGTGCCCTTGTTGCTCGCGTAGTCGTATGCCGTCACAATAATCGCACATCCGGTTTTTATATTAGTCGTTATTGTGAAGCGTCCGTTTTCGTCTGCCTTTGCATCTTCGAAAGAGGCATCGTTGCTTGAAATAGTCACTATGCCAGCCCCCGGTTCGGTGACGCCGGTGACGGTCACATTGCCGTTTGCGTCGGCCAGGAACACGTCCTGGTCGAGCGTAATGATAGGCGGTACATCATCCAGGAGGATAGTCAGGTACTTGACCGTTGTATCAGTAACCGTCACTCCGTTTTCCGTGTATGTGACCTTTGCTTCTATCTTCAGCGGCAGAGCTCCTACAAAATCAACTAACCCGTGGAAGTCAACTGACGAAAAACTGCTACTATTGGAACTGTGGATTACAACTCCGGTATCTGTTCGGCTGACAGTAAACTGATAATCACCGTTGGACACTGGGTTAATCACATCAATCTCTAACAATTTGCCATTGTCAATCTCTCTGATGGAATGTGTATACATGCCGTCGTCGTTGGCAGTGAGCGGGTAACGGTCGTACATAATCGACAGCTCCAGCCCCTTGTACTCCGGCAGATACGCCTTGGCGGACTGTGTCTCGGAGCCGTAGTACTTCGCGGTCTGGGTCTCGCCGCCGGTCGTGATTTCTGCGCTCTTGTACGCCGATACGCCGACGATGTAATCTTTCCCGGCTTGCAGCGTCACGGCCGCGCCTTCCTCGCTGCTTGCACCGCCCACGGTCATGGCCATGTCGATGGAGTAGGTGTTGCCCTCTGCTTTCAGGCCGGAGATGTGGTTCTCGCTGCTGCTTTCAAACTGCTCTGCGTCGTACTCGTAGCCGAGGCCGGTGTCCGTTCCGTCCGCATTGTAGATGGTGATTCGGTAGCCGTCCGCGCCGCTGACACCGCTCCAGCTGGCAGTCATGTTCTCGTTGCCGATGGCGGTGAGGGTGACGCTGCCGGGGGCGGCGGGGGCGTTGGAGTTGGTGTACGTAAACGTGGTGCCACTAACACCTTTACTGTCTATGGCCACAAGGACTTTCTGCTCCGTTCCATCTTCGCCGATCACAGTCTCTTGCCTCATCAGGAAGATAGTCGGATAGTAAGTGCCGCTGGGAGCTGCGGCGCCGTTCAGCGTAACATCGATTGTGAAGCCCAGCTCGCCGTCGCTGAGGTCAGCGTCCGTCACTGTCCTCTCGTCCAGGAGATAGTCTGCGCCGCCGATTTCCTCACCCAGATAGGTGCGCACAATGTACGTGGCGTCCTGCTCGGGGTTCACGACGCCGCTTGTAATCGTGCCGGTGCCGTTTTGACTGCTGATACTGGCCGAAATAGAGCTGCTCAGCTTGTCGAGCGGGGAAACCGTGGCGTCATAGCTTCCGTTGACTTGCGCAACGCCGTCAGGAAGGTTCACGGTGTATGTGCCGTTCGCTGCGTCGCCCACGCCCACGTAAACCATGACCACGCGCTCTTTTTCGTTGCTCGTCTTATTTGTACCGATGCGGCTGGCAACGGTCATTTCATCGCCGTTTTCGATGGCCTGATCGCCGTCATCGTCGGTCTTCCACTCGGGCCATACGAGGCTGACTTCGCTGTCGTCATTCTTGATGACTTTCAGGCCGCTCTTGAGCTGCTCCTCGGTGACGCTCTCGTCAAAGGTCAGCACGATATAGCCGCTCTGCTCACCGGTCACGCCGCTGACTGTAACATCTGTCGCAGCCGGATTGGCGGGGGCTGGGTCGCTCAGGAGCGCAGGCGCCTCGCCGCCGTTCGAGCTGGTGGCGCTGTACGGCACGATGCCCTCCCAGCTCCACTCGGGCAGCTCTCCGGCGAGCTTGTAGTCATAGCCCCAGTTGACACCCTCCCTGCTGTCATTGACAACGTCGGGCAAAAGCACCCACACGCGGCCCTCACTGCCCAGCAGGGAGGCCGTGGCGGCCACGCCGAGATAGATGTCTAGGTTGTTAAACGACTCTTCAAAGATGCTTCCAACGCTGCCTGTAAACGGCATCACCGTCTGCGCACCCGCAGCGGCGTTCAGCTCAGCGCCCAGCAGGTTCCAGCCGCCGATGACCGGCCAGCTGTCCGGGAACTGAATCTCCACGTCGCTCTTGGCGTTGCCGGTGACGCGCAGCAGAGCCTGTGTACCGCTGCTGTTCACGCCGCCAAAGACGCCCAGGCTAAGCGCATTGTCCATCTTGATGAAGTTCATGCCTACGGAGGGCAGTCCGGCTCTCAGCCAGACCTCGCCGTTGAAGCTTCCGCCGGTGTAACCGTCGATGGTCTGGGCGCCCAGGTATACGCCGACCCCGGCCTCCTCGATGACCTTCATGTTACCGAGCGCCTTGATCTTTATGTCGCTGCCCACCAGTTCGATCTGGCTGGGGCCGAGGGTGGCGTTGGCGGTGCCGGTGAGGAGGTTGATGATTTCCGTGCTCACCGTGCCGCGCAGCAGGATGGGCGGGATGGCGAACCAGTCGCCGTTGATGGTGGTCGCAAGGTTGTAGATACCTGCCCCGCCGCCCTTGAGCTTGGCCAGCGGCGCCGGAGGCGTTATGGGTATGCCGACCTTGGAGTCTATATTGAAATAGATGTCGTCGGGCATAAGCTCGCCGTTATCCATGCGGCTGAAATTCAGCTCCGCCTGCGCCTTGAACAGGCTGAACACGTCGAGCTCGGCGTTGAAGTTGAAGGTGTTGTTGCCGTTAAAGGTGTTGATATCGCCGCTGACGCTCCCAAGCTCAAGCCCCGCCAGTTCGGTCTTCTGGATATCGCCCGTGGCCTCCACGCCGAAAATAGTGAACTGGCTGCCGCTGTAGCCGTAGGCCAGGCGCTTCAGGTCAAGGTCGCTGTTGGTGAAAAAGTTGTTGAACCCCAGCTTGCCGCTGAACTCCAGGCCGCCGTCCCGCTTGATTATGCCGCTTTCCAGCTTCACCGTGGCGTTGGGGATGTCCACGTAAGGCACGGCGGAGTTGTTGTCGGGCGCCATGGTCATTTTGATTCCGTCTTTGGTGACTTCCAGCTTCAATTGTTTGCCTTCGACGTTTCTGTCCCTGGCCTGGTAGAACTTGAAGCTTGGAGCATTGAGGCTGACGTACTCGCCCACGCTGATCGTGCCGTTCTTGTTCACGATCAGCGACCAGTCGCTTCCCTCATAGCCTGTCCACGCCGCCGTCACCGTGGGGCTCAGAGCCGCCACGCCGTTCATGAATCTGTAGCCCGCGCCGTCATCTGTCTCCTCAAACGTACCGCGGAACACTGCCACGGCGTTCGAGGGGACATCGCTCTCGCCCAGTACGGGCTCCACCCTCACGTTCTCCCCCTCATACCAGATGGCCAGGCGGTCGGCATCGGCGGAGACGTTCACATCGTCGCGGTCGCTTGGCGGCGTGTTGGTAGTGCTGGTGTCGACGAGGTTGCGGTAGCCGTACAGCAGGGAGGCCATGTCGCTGTCGTTGACCACGCCTCCATATAACTCGTATCCCAGCCCGATCGCCTCGGACACGGTGGTGACCACGCACTCGCCGGAGGTGTCCCCGGGGGAGTAGGAAACGTAACTGGGCAGGTTCAGGCTGCGGCCTGTCTTGTCCCTAGTGTCGTAAATCTGGTCGTCGACGCCGAGGTTCGCATTCCTGTCCGGGTAGCCCGCTATTCCTTCGGGATTCTTCTCGCTGTATTCGCCCAGATCGGCATAACCGGTGTTTTTGTGATAGAAATTCGAGGTGGCGATAAACGGGCTGGCCCAGGAGTAGCCAGAGGTGTAAATCTCCGTAATCCCTCCGTAGCCGCTGTCGTCGATGTGGGTGCTGGTCATACCCAGCCCCCGGCTTATGTTGGTAGCGGTGTGGATCTTGCCGTCGCTGTAGTAGTTGTCGTCGTAAGTATAGCTGCTGAGCATGACGGAGACGGGGGCGGGCTCGTACTGATAGGCCTCGTGCCCCATGTTGGGGAATCCCTCATAAGTGGTATACACCCTCGCCGTGGCGCCTCGAAGACCCAGCTCCTCAAAGGTGTTGAACCTGACGCTGTCGCTGTCGTACTCGAACTCGCCCTTTATCAGCACGCCCCAGTTGTTTTTGCCGTCGGCATTATAGTCGATATATTGCCCGGTAATACCTGTGGCCGCGCCGGAATCCAGCGGAACAAGCGTAATTTCGGCTTCGTAGGTGATTTCCACGTCGCCCGGCGTCTTGTAGTGGTCGTTGCCGAAGTGGTATATGAGCCAGATCGTACCCTGGCCATATCTCTGCTCCAGCCTGGTGACGTTCATCTCGCGCTCATCCTGGTCGGGGTACTGGATGGTAAAGCGCATCTCCTGTACGCCCTGTCCCCAGCCGACGACCTCGTCGCTGGTCCACAGCAGCATGCCGTGGCCGTAGTCGCGCTCGATCATGAAGCGCAGGGAGCTGTTCTCGAGATATATGAAGTCGTTGTCGGCATAGGTGTCTGCGGAAAGGTCGAGATAATGCATACCGCCCACATATGCCATTGCTCTTGTTGGCATCAACGATACCACAAGACATAAAGCTAATAATATTGCAAACAGCCTCTTTTTCATCCTTCCTATTCCTCCTTAGTTTGGGTTTGCGCCTTATCTCCGCCGCTTGTCGCGGCTGCCGAGCAGGCGCCGCTGAGCCAGGCCGGTACCCCCGGCATTGCCACAGCTGCCCGGCATGTTCCTATAAGCTTAGGTACACGGGCGCCGAAAAACTCTCACCTTAAATCGAAAAAATTTTAACTCCCCTTAAAGCCGCCCGGGGGTCAATGAGTACCGAGCGGCAAAAAGCCCCTGGCCATGAGTTTATCACCCACAGCCAAGGGCTTTCTGAATAATACCTGACTTTCTTAAATCAGTCAGATCTTTATTTTTGTAACAACGAAAACCGTTGCCGCAGAGCCGGCTAAGGCTCCGGAAACGGCGTAATTACAGAGGTTTCAGCGGCGCTGAGATTATTCCCACTCAAGTCACGGCGCAGTATTCATCGTGAATATACGCACTCTCAATTCGCTTTTTGCACATTTAATCCACCTCATCTGCCTTATACACGGCGTCCACGGAATTTTTGTAGCCAAAGTGTAGCCACTCTAAGTCACCTCAAAACCAGCCGAAACTACTGTAAAGGAGTAAGTACCATGAGCAAACTCATATCCTGCGAATTTAACATTGACACCGCCTGCGTTGAGCTGCGCTATGCCGATGGCGGCGGCATAAATATCTACTGTCCAGGCGTTGAGGACAGCTTTGATACCACGCTGCCCATGCGCACTGAGATGGACTGGCTTATTTACAACGCGCCGCTCGAGTACGCGAGGATGGTGCTAGATGGAACGCTGGAGGGATACCTCCGGCTTGCCCCAAATGAACACACGCCGGACTCTGATTAAATGAAGTGTTATACACGCCTGAGTCCGCTCTTCAAGGTTTGACGCCATGATTATGCGTCAAAATACTCGCCGGCGCACAGGCTGTTTATCGGCGTAATAGCACAGGCACATCAAAGCGAGAGCAACCGCAGAACCTTAATTCTGCGGCTGCTCTTATTAAATTACGACGCCCTGTCGAATTGGCTGTTATACAGCTCGGCGTAAAAGCCGTTTTGTGCGAGCAATTGTCTGTGCGTGCCGTTAGGTGAGCCGCGCTATGGTCTGCACTGGTAGCTCGGTTTGGTATCCTATGCAGTTTAGAAACATGGCCAGTGCTTATGGCGGTGTCAATCGTCAAATTACACTCAATCTTTCAGCAATCTAAGAACCTCATTTAGATTCTCCACAGAGTTTGCAGCCAATACGGTGCTTTTTTCGTTTATCGACAACGAAGCGCCGGTCACAGTACATATAGCGCCGCCGGCTTCGGAAAGTATTATCCTAGCCGCGTTGTGATCCCATGGTGAAGAACGCAGCGTAACGAACAAATCGGCCTCACCGGACGCCACTTCGCACAGTTCCAGCGCGACAGAGCCAAGGCAGCGCACTCCGCGCACCGTCCTTGCGAGTTTTATAAGCTGCTCACGCCAATCGTTTTGATCTAAAAACGTATACTGTACGCCAGGCGTCGTCAGCAGCATGTCGTGCAAATCCGTTCGCTGCGTCACATGCAGCCGCGTGTTGTTACACCACGCTCCCTCATTGGTTTTTGCCCAATACATCGCCTCGCGCTCTACATCGAGTACCAAGCCAAATACAGGTTTGTCTCCGTCCCAGCAACCTATAGAAACAGCATAGTTTCGGTGCTGATTCACGAAATTAGTCGTACCGTCTATCGGGTCGATATACCATGTCAGTTTACCTATACCCGAAGGCGGGTACTCTTCTCCGACTATAACGTCGTTTGGGAAAGCGGTCAGGATTTCATCACGAAGCAACTGCTCAGTGTATTTGTCCCAGTATGTAACCAAATCCTTGTATCCGGTCTTGAATTGTACGTCACCGTTCTTCACCCGGCTCGCACGCAGAGCAGCCCCAGCCCTTGTGATTGCTTTAACCGCCAGTTCAAACCGCTCCATGGCTCACCTTCTCTCGGATAAAAAAGCTAATGTGCATTTAATCAAAACATATTTTCTGCCATACGTCAAGTCCTCCTCACCACAGCACATGCATTTCACCATGCTTGGAGATATAAAGAGGGCTGTGACTGCGGAGATACCTCGCTGTCAGGTCTGGCATTTCTGTTCCACCGCGCCAAAGCACACGGCAATTTCTAAGCACATCATAGCCGCCGGTACCTGTCGCACGATAATTGCTTGTAACCAGGCGGTATTTGTGCGCTCCAAGCGGCGAGCCATCTGGCAGCGTGAGCGAAACCACGCGGTCGCCGACAGGCCGGCGCAAATCGAAAATATAGGAGATACCGGCGTAAAAATCATAATTGTAGTGCTCTATTTTGGGACGCAGGAACATGTCAGATACGCGCGGGACTCCGTTTTCAAGCGTAAAATACTCCGCGCAGCGCTCGAGTGCTGCGCGTATGACCTCCTCTGTCACCTCGAGCACCACGAGTGTGTTGGCAAACAGGTACGCCGCCGTTATACTGCGCATTGTCACCGGCGAGGCAAGGCCGATTGGCTCGTTTCCAAGGCTGGTGCAGGAAAAGTCAGCGCCTGTGGCGTCGAGCTGCACCAGATTGAAAAGGTCGGCGACGCGGCTGCCGTACAGCGCGGCGTCGAGCTTCCCCTCTGGCGCTATGCTCTCGCTGAGCTCGCCCACCGGGCTGTCGAGCCAGCGCTGAACTTCACGCTCGAGTGGCAGGAGCGTGTTGTACGGCTCCGCAGCGCACTTCTCACCCGCCGGGAGCACTGTAGATGAGCAGCGCGTCAAACCATCCGAGACGGCGGCGCCAATCTTTATGCAGGCCGGCGCGTTTGCAGGCGGCTGAACAGCGTAGGTGCCGCTGAGCTCTACGCCCTCCACCTGCATGTGCTGGTGTCCGGTGAGCAGTATATCGTATTCAAGCTCTCGCGCTATCTTGCACGCGACATTCTCACCGCTGTTAGAGAGGACTTTCCCTGTGTCCAAATCCTCCTCGAAGCCGCCGTGGTAAATGCATACCGTCACGTCGCAGCGGTTTTTCAGGTATTCATACGCCCTTGCCACGGCGTCGAAGGCGTCGGTTATGCGCAGCTTTTCCATGTTGCAGGGCTGCTCCCAGACGTTCACAAAGTCCGTTACAGCGCCCGTTATGCCGACACGCAGCCCGTTTGCAAGCGTGCGCACCGTCCAGGGCCTCACGTTCAGTTCGCCGCCCAAATCGGTCAGGTTTGTACACAGGCACTCGGCGTCCATGGCGTCAATGAAGTCGCGGAGTGCCTCGTATCCGAAGTTAAAGTCGTGGTTGCCTAGTGTGAAGCAGTCCAATCCCAGCGCGTTGAACGCCGCTGCGACCGGGTGTACCGGCCACTTGCTGCGGTTTTCAAGGTAGTACTGCGTCAGTGGCGTACCCTGGAGGGAGTCGCCGCCGTCGAGAACGAGTGTGTTGCCGTCCTTTCGGATTTCACTTGCGAGGTTCAGCAAGCCACTTGCCTCGGGAAGATTCGCCGCATAGTTCACGGGGAAAATGTGCCCGTGCGTGTCCGAGGTGTAGTAAATTGTAAATTCCTTAGGCATGGTCAACCCCTCGCCAGTTTGACTCGGATTTTGGTGGAAATCCATTCGATAATCAGCACCAGCACAATGAGCCCTGCGAGGATAGCCCCCGCCTCCTCCCAGCGGTAGGCGTTCATAGCGAAGATTAGCGGCGCGCCTATGCCGCCCGCGCCCACGAGACCCAGCACCGTGGCGTCGCGCAGATTTATATCAAAGCGGTATATGGCCGTGGAGGCAAAGTTCGGCATGAGCTGCGGCAGTATGCCATAGCGTATCTTCTGCCAGGTGGTACAGCCCGCGGCGTCAAGTGACTCGAGCACGTGCACATCCAAGTCCTCAATGGCCTCGATATACATCTTACTTACCATACCGACAGAGCACAGCGACATGGTGAGCAGTCCTGCAAAAGCACCGGGGCCGGTCACGCGGATAAACATGAGTCCATATACGAAGGCAGGGACGGTACGTATGGCCATGATGGCTATGCGCCCAATGAAGGCCACCGGCTTCGGCGTGAGGTTTGAGGCCGAGATGAAGGCCAGAGGGATGGAAATTATCGCGCCCACGACCGTGCCGAGGAAAGCTATGCATATTGTCTCCAGCAGCAGGTACGGTACGCCCTGTGTCGTGAAATTGAAGAGCAAATCCGTGTCCGGGTGAAAGATGCCCTTGAGTATATTCCATGCTATTACTGCGCCGCTCTGCGTCGTACCTGCCGTCTCCACGGCCGTTCCGCTCCAGACGAGCAGCGCAATGACCACGAAGGCGACGGCCAGCTCGAATATCCAGCGCTTAGGCCGCGCCTCATAGGCCTTTGCTATGCGTTCGTTCATACTCTGCGCCTCCCATCAAACCAGACGTTTCCTGGCCGCACGGCTTATCGTCTCGATTATGAACACCGTGACGAACAGCGCCAGAAGTATCATGCCGACGCTCGCGTACTCGCGCCAGCCTATCTTCTCGTTGAGGATGATGCCGAGGCCGCCTGCGCCGACGTAGCCGAGTATGGAGGCATAACGCACATTGCCCTCGAAACAGAACAGGCAGTTGGAGAGGTACGAGGGCAGCACCTGCGGCACTATGGCGCTTATGAATGCGCGGGTCTTGGTCGCACCCATGGCCTCCATGGCTTCAAAGGGACCCATATCCACCGTCTCTATCTCCTCGTAGAGTATCTTGCCGATGTAAGCGAAGGTGAAAACGGCTATGGCCGTCGTACCCGCGAGAGTTCCGAGGCCGAATACATAGGTCGCTATGAGCGCGGACACCAGCGTTGGCAGAGTGCGGATTATGCTCAGCAGCAGCCGCACAGCGCTGACAACAATCTTGTTGTGGATTATGTTCGTGCTCGCCAGCATGGCGAAGGGCACCACCAGTACGGAACCTATGAAAGATCCGAGCAGCGACATCTTAATTGTGTCAAAGAGCGGCTGCCAAATCTGCGGCATATAACTCCACTCCGGTGGAATCATCTCATCAAGGATGACAAAAAACTCGCGTATCCTCGTCACAAGCACCGTCATGTTAAAGCCTGTGACGCGCACGGAGATTACCGTCATCGCCAGCAGAACCAGCACGACAAGCGGCATGCGTGAGCGGGGCTTTTTAATCTGCTTGCCGTTTGCAAGTGTTATCGTTTTCGGAGGGAAGACTTTGTCATAGAGCTTCATGACTCACTCTCCTCGCCGCCCTGGTAAATGGAGTCGAGCACCTGCTGCGTCACATTCTCCACCGTTCCGTCGTAGACTATCTCGCCCGCGCGTATACCGACGACACGGCTGGCATATTGCAGCGCAAGCTCCACATGGTGGATGTTTATGAGCACGGTTATGTTCATGTCGCGGTTTATGCGCTTGAAGTCGTCCATGACCTGCTTGGCCGTCACGGGGTCCAGCGAGGCGACCGGCTCGTCGGCGAGTATTATCTGCGGGTTTTGCGCAAGCGTACGGGCAAGCGCCACGCGCTGCTGCTGACCTCCGGAGAGCTGATCAGCGCGCACAAAAGCCTTGTCGAGTATACCGACCTTGTCGAGCGAGTCGAGGGCCTTGAGTTTCTCGTCCTTTGTGAAGATTCCAAATGTCGCGCGCCACCAGGGCATGTCGGGTACAAAGGCCGTCAACACATTCTTGATAACTGTCGTGCGCGTAATGAGGTTGAACGACTGGAATATCATGCCGATGCACCGGCGGAAAGCACGCAAGCTCTTTCCGTGCAGCGTCATTACGTCCGTGCCGTCGACGGTGAGCGTCCCTTCAGTGATGTCGTGCATGCGGTTTATTGTGCGGATAAGCGTACTCTTGCCCGCGCCGGACAGGCCGATGATGGCGACGAACTCGCCCTGCTCTATAGTAAGGTTTATATTTTTGAGCGCCTCAAAGCCGTTTGGATAGCGCTTGCTTACATTCTCAAATTTTATCATGTCTTCCCCTCTCGCTCTAAATAAGGGAGGAGGGCCGAGGCCTTCCTCCCTCAAACGGAGAATAATGGTGTTGTGTTTTTCTCAGGCGGCGCTGTTGAGAGACTGAATCATCTCCTGAGCCGCACGCTCGGAGTCGTAGTCGGAACTCTGGGCAGGCAGGTAGCCGTTGTGGCTGTAGATGGCAATGACTTCCTTGCCCTCCTCGGTGTTGCCGATGTTGATGAAGGCCTGGGTCAGCGCCTCCTTGAAGTCGTCGGTCATTATCGGGGAGGTCTTGCTGACGCTGATGGTGTCGTTGTAGATGGCAGGAGTGACGCCGACAACGGCGGTGTCGTCCCAGATGCTGTTGGTCATGCCGTACTCACCAGTCCACTCGTCCTCATAGTCGCGGCGGGCGTCGGCGTAGGTGCAGAGGATGTCGACCTGGCCGGAGGCAAGGCGGGCAAAGGCGCTGCCATAGGAGTCGGACTGCACAACGTGGTCAAGGTCGGTTATGTTCTTGCCGAAATTCTCCTGCAGCCAGAGGGACGGATAGATATAGCCCGCAGGGGAAGAGGAGTTGGCGACAGACCAGTTGGCGCTGTTTACATCGTCCCAGGTGAGCTCCTCACCGGCGTTTATCTTGGCAGCGAGTTCCTGACCCTTCGCGGAGGGGCCTGCAATCATAAGCGCACGGTAGCTGGTAACCTGCTCGGTGGTGGGCTCTGTGGGGGCGTTGTCGTTCCAGTCCTTGGCGCTGTCGGAGTCGATGGACAGGCCGTCACGGGTGGCGGTCAGAATAACATCGCAGCCGTCATCGTAGAGAACGTAGGTGCCGCCGGGGATCAGGCCAACGTCGGCGGTACCTGCGGAGAGCGCCTCGCCGACAGCCTCATAGCTGGTACCAACGGTGATGTCGACTTCCTTGACGTCATAGCCGAGCTTGGCAAGCTCGTCGGTGAGCAGCTGCTTGAGCGGCTCGGTGGCGGTTATTATCTCCTCGGGCTCCCTGGACGGGACGAAGGCGACGCGCAGGGTGTCGATGGTTGTGTTCGCAGCGGGTTCGCCGCTGACGGCTGCGCCGTCGTCAGTGGGAGTGGCAGACGGAGTATCTGTACCGCAGCCGGCGAGCAGTCCTACACACAGTGCTGCAATCAGCAGGAGCACAAGTGTCTTTTTCATGTCGTTCCTCCTTGAATTATACATCTTTGAGCAATCTATTGTAAGAGGCATACCTCTTGCAACCATAAATATTTAAGCCGTGTCGCCTATCTTCAAATTTGGCGGCACCATCACGGTGACGGCCTGGCTGCGTCTCTGGCTTATACGGCTGAATAACAAATCCAGCGCACTCTCCCAAACGTAGTCCGGATACATCTCAAGGCATGTTCCGGTGGGCCATGTGCTCTCCAGCGTCTGTATGTCGTGGTAGATTATAACGGCGGTGTCCTTAGGCACGCGTATGCCCAGCTCACGAAATGCCTCAAACGCACCCTCAGCGACCTCGTCGCTGCCGAGCAGCACGGCTTCGGCCAAGGTGTTATTCTCTGCCGCGCTCTTTGCAAGGGCGTAGCCGCTCTCTCGGCTTATCTCGCCGACGTGGAAAAGTCGCTCGTCATAAGAGTTGCGGCTTTTCAGTATGCTCTTGAGTCCCTCAAGTCGGTTCACGCCGATACGCCAGTTGGAACCTTCGTATATTCCACCGATATAGCCAAGATTTCTGTAGCGCTTTTTGTCCAGCAAATATTCAACAATCTGCTCATGACCGCGCTTGAAGTCTACTTGCACCTGGTCGAACTCGTAACTCTGCTGGTCGGAATTCACGAACACTATGGCAAATGACAGCGAGCGCAGAAAATCAATCTCTTCGGGACTGAACACACCCAGCGCTATAACGCCATCCACTTTTTGAGGCTGGCCGAAATCCAGGCGGGTAAAGGCGATGTCGTATTTGTCAGTCATCATCTGCACCAGGCATGACAGAGACGAAAGCCTGACATTCTGCCTGTCCGGCCTCACGATACGCCAGTCAGCAACGCCTATTACAAGGTGCGTCTTATGCTCAGCTGCTTTGCGCTGCCTCGGCGAGACATAGCCGAGCGCGTGCGCAGCCTGAAAAATGCGTACTCTTACTTCGGGACTGACGGAGATGTTCTCGTCCTTGTTGAGCACCCTGGAAACCGCCGCCGCCGAAACCTGCGCCGCTTGAGCAACATCCTTTATGGTTGCCATCAAATCCCCCCTTGCTTTTCGCTTCTATGGCTATTATAACAGGCCTCGACATGAAGTCAATATATTTTACTAAACTTTTACTAAATAATAACGCCGCCTTTTTATTCCCCTAATTCTGAACAAAACAATCTCACTTTTCCGGAGCCTCAGCAACGCAAAACATCCCGGATGCTCAGGCATCCGGGATGTTATACGCACATACATGGTAACTATGTATAGAAGTGCGCCCTTGCGCGCCGACGTCAAATCAGGTGGGTGCTTTTTCCTACAATCAGGCTCGGCAGGGTGGTAAAACTCTGAACTCGCAGCTCGGGCTTTTTCAGTTCCTGCAAAAGCTGCTTTGCAGCCACGCGACCCATGTCGCGCACGTCTATCTGCACCAGAGTCGGTTCGGGCACAATGAGCGGGCTGTACGGGTAACGGTCAAAGGTTATAAGCTGCACGCCGTCAGGGATACTCACTCCGAGCTCATGTGCCGCCTCGGCGAAGGCAAAGGCGAGCAGGTTGCTGCTGCACACCACGGCATCCGGCCTGTCCGGAGCCGTCAGCAGCTCAAAAGCGGCGGCGCGCCCAGATTGCAGCGTGCCGTCCGTGTGCTTTATCCAGCTCTCGCGATATTCGCAGCCATTCTCCTCCGCAGCGGCACGGAAGCCCGCAAGACGCTCATTGGATATGTCATCCGTCTCCAGCGCGCCTATGAAAGCCACGTCACGGCAGCCGCACCCTGAGAGGTGCTCGACCGCGATACGCCCTCCGAGGGCGTTGTCCGTATCAACCCAGTTTATGCGCGTGTCGCTCGGGTGGCCTATCACTATGTGGGGGAATTTCCGGGTGACAAGGAGCTGATGGATTGGCTTTGTCAGCGCGCCGCCGTGGACTATGAGCCCATCTGCGGCTCGCGACAGCATTATCTGCTCCACATCCGTAATCGTCGCGTCCAGCAGCATCAGGCTGTACCCTTTTTTGCTCAGTGCCTCCTGAACCCCGCACATGATGTCAAAAAGGTGCGGATTGGTGTATGGCTCAAACTCTTCGAGCTTGGCCAAAAAAGCGATGCAGCGCGCGCTTTTCCTGGCAAGCCCAGCAGCGCGGCTGTTTGGGGCATACTCAAGCCGCCGCATTATTTCCTTTACCCTCAGCGTTGTCGCCTCGGATATACCGGGCATGTCGTTTATTACCCTGCTGACGGTGGAAATACTGACCCCGGCTTCGCGGGCGACGTCTTTAATGGTAACTGGCATTTTCATCCCTCCACAGCATTATAGTATAACGTTTTCATAAATAAATCAAGAGAAATATCGCAATTTCTATTGACTTACACAAATATTGTAGTTATACTTCAAATCAAGAGGTGCGTATTGTACAAGTTTTTCACTTATATCAAGCATTATTAAGTAAAACGTTTTACTATATTGATTAGAACGGAGGATGAAAAAATGAAGAAATTCCTTGCCATACTGCTCAGCGCCCTGATGCTTATGACACTGCTCGCAGCCTGCGGAACCTCAAACGAACCCAGCGGTGAGAGCGCCGCGCCCGCATCGGAAGCGCCGGAGTCGGAAACGCCGGCTGAACCCGTAGAGCTTACAGTCTGGCACGACAACGACGAAGCCCTCATGCAGGCGATGGCCGACGCCGCAAACGCGAAGCTCGAGGGGACGGGTGTGACGCTTACCTTTGAAAAGCGCACCGGCCTTTCCGACCAGCTCAAGCTCTACGGCGGCGACGCGGCCAACGGCCCCGACATGTACCTGTGGGCGCATGACAGCCTCGGCACATTTGTGGCGATGGACATTCTCGAACCGCTCACTAACCTCATTGACGAGAGCGTACTTGCCGACGACCTGCCGCTGACCGTTGAAGCCGGTCAGATAGACGGCACTCAGTACCTGCTCCCCGTGTACTTCGAGACTCTGCTCTTCCTCTACAACAAGGACCTCTGGCAGGGCGACATACCCGCGACGACCGAGGAGCTATATGAGTACATGGTAGCCAACACAGATACCGCCGCCGGAACTTATGCAGTCGTCAACCAGCACTCGACTTCGTATAACGTCTCGCCCTTTATAAACGGTTTCGGCGGGTACATACTTGACGATGATGGCAACCCGGGACTCAACGACCCCAAAACCATCGAGGCTGTGGAGTACAACAAGAAATTCGCCGACCTGGAAGCCGACGGAGATTACAACACTGTCACGACCCTCTTCAATGAGGGCAAGGCTCAGGCCATAATCGGCGGACCTTGGCTCGTCGCCGGGATTCGTGCCGCTGGCATTGACCTCGGTGTGGCGTCGCTCTCCGACATGACTCTTCCCAACGGAGAGCCGATGGCCCCCTTCTCCGGCGTCCAGGGCATCGGCGTCATGAAAGTAGCCGCGGAGACGAAGGGTGACGCGATTGCGTTGGCTCTTGAGGCTCTCGCTTCGCCCGAGGTGGGCGTCGCCCTCGCGAAGGCCGGCGGATGCGCCCCGGCGAACTCGCTCTCTTATGATTACCCGGACGTTGCCGCCGACGAGATAATAGCGGCGATTGAGCGCACGGCAGATACCGCCCAGCCCATGCCTAACGCTGCAGAGATGAACGTTATGTGGGGTCCGGTTGACAGCATGCTTGCCGCTGTCAACAAAAACGGCCAGGACGCGGCGTCTGCTGCCGAGGAAGCTCAGGCCGCGGCTCTTCAGGCCATAGCGGATATGCAGTGAGAATGGATGAATTAAGGGGCGGCGGCTTCGCCGCCCCATTTTTGGAGGCCTTGCCATGAGCCTTAGACGCAAATTGAAACCCTGGTGCTGGTGCGTACCGGCGGTGCTGCTCATACTCATCATCATCGTCTTTCCTATCATCTACACCGGGTACATTTCACTTACCAATATGAACCTCTATCACTGGCAGGACTACGAGGTGATAGGGCTGGGCAACTATGCCCGTGCGCTTTTCAAGTTTGACTCAGGATTTCTGTCCGCTCTTGGTACGACGCTGCTCTGGACCGTGCTCAACATGGTCATACAGCTTGCGCTGGGCTTTCTCATAGCCCTGGGGCTCAACGCACCCAAGCTGAAGCTCAGCCGATTTTACAAGACGCTACTGATGGTGCCCTGGGCGATGCCGGCGTATATTTCCATCCTGCTTTGGCGCGTAGGAATGTTCAACACCGAACTTGGTCTGCTCAACAAGTGGATCACGGCGTTGGGATTTGAAAAGGTGGACTTCCTCGCTACCAACGGCATAGCCTTTGTGTCCTGTCTCGTGCTCAATCTCTGGATGGCGCTGCCGTTTATGATTTCCACGATCGACGGAGCTCTGCAGAGCGTTGACCGCAGCTTGTATGAGAGCGCCACGCTCGACGGCGCAGGATTCTGGACACGCACCTGGAGAATAACAATTCCAAGTATACGGCCCGTAATAGCCCCTGCCGCCGTTATGACGACGTTCATAACTTTTAAACAGTTCGATATCATCTATCTGCTCACGCAGCAGCGCGGCTACATGACCGGCGCGACGCTTAACACAGTGATAACCTACGTCCACCAGAACGCCTTCGTCTCGAACAATTACGGCCTGTCCAGCGCAGTGAGCATGCTGCTCTTCGTGATTATAATCATCTTCTCGCTGGCCACCAACCGAAGCCTGAGGGAGGACTGAGCATGAAACGTAAAACTAAAGAGCGCATAGGGTATATAGCCCTCAATCTGGCCTTCATTCTCCTGTGCCTGGTCACGCTGATACCGATATACTACGCGGTAAACGTGTCCTTCTCCGGGCCGGGCAGCTCGCTCTCCGGGGATTTTTCGTTTCTTCCAGAGAACCCCTCGCTGGAAAATTACCGCGCCATCCTTTTTGACGAGCCATTTTTGCTATGGCTCAAAAATTCGCTGCTGCTTAGCGTGGGTACAGTCGCCATAGCCATGCTCTGCGCCGTGACGGCGGCGTACGCCTGCTCTCGCTGGAGATTCAAAGGACGCCGGCCTCTGCTCATGGCTTTACTCGTACTCAACGCCTTCCCGCAGGTGCTCTCGCTCTTTGCCTATTACCGCATACTGCGTCTTGCCGGGCTGCTGAATTCCCACATAGGGCTGATGCTCATATACGCGGGGAGCATGTGTGTCTTTGCCGTCTGGAACATGAAGGGATACTTCGATTCCATACCGGTCGAAATAGAGGAGGCGTCAAAGATAGACGGTGCAAACGACGCGCAGATGATATGGCGTATCGTCCTGCCGCTTGCGAAACCGGCCATCGTCGTTACCTGCGTCATGGTGCTCATAACCGTCTGGAACGAGTACCTGTTTGCGACTACCTTCCTGCTGGACAGCGATTACTATTCGCTCTCGGCGGGGCTTTATCAGCTGCAAAGCAACGACTACACCCGCTCTTGGCCGCTGTTCACGGCGGCAAGCATACTCGCGTCGATACCGCTGCTGCTGATTTTCTTCAAGATACAAAAATACATGGTCTCCGGTCTCACCGCCGGCGGCGTGAAAGGATAAACATGAAAAAGGAAGCGATATTTCACCGGCCAATGAGCGAATACGCCTTTGGCCTGAACGAGGACACCACAGTATTCCGGCTGCGCAGCGCCCCCGGTGACATCGAGCGCTGCACGCTCTGGTACGGCGACACTTCAAGTCCGGAGACACCTGTGCCTGTATTTCATGCGGAAATGGCGCTCAAGTATCACGGTGAAAACTGCGACTGGTGGGAGACCGAGCTGCGCGGCACTTTTCACCGACTCTATTACTACTTTGAGCTCACGGGCGACGAGACGCTGTATTACTCCGGTGAGGTATTTTTCACTCAGCCAAGTGCAGAGCGCGCTGAATACTTCAAGTTCCCATTCAACCACCGCGCGGATATCGCCCGCGTCCCTGATTGGGTGTCGGATGCCGTGGTGTACAATATTTTCCCCGACAGCTTTGCAAGTTCCCGGCGCGCGATTGCCGGAAGTGGTACCGAAAAACATACCAGCGGCGCTCTTTCCCGCTCGCGTCTCGGCGGCACGATAAACGGCATACGCGAAAATCTCGATTACATATCCGCTCTCGGGGCCAACTGTATCTATCTGAATCCCATCTTTGCCGCCGGGCAGTATCACAAGTACGACACGATAGACTACCTGCACATTGACCCCTGCTTAGGTACGGACGAGGATTTCCGCGCTCTTGTGGACAAGTGCCACGCACGCGGGATACGCGTCATACTTGACGGCGTGTTCAACCACTGCGGCGCACAGTTTTTTGCCTTCCGCGACGTGCTCGAAAGGCAGGAGCGCAGCCGCTACGCAAGCTGGTTTTACCGTCTGCAGTTTCCCGTTGCATACCCCGAAGCAGGTGAACGGCCAAATTATGAATGCTTCTGTTATGAACGGCTTATGCCCAAGCTTGATACGTCAAACCCAGAAGTACGCGACTACCTCTGCGCCGTCGGTGAGCACTGGCTGCGCGAATTTGACACAGACGGATGGCGTCTCGACGTAGCAGACGAGCCGAACGACGGATTCTGGAGGGAGTTTCGCCGGCGCTGCAAATCCGCCAAGAGCGACGCGCTGCTCATAGGCGAAGTTTGGGGCAGCGCAAGGCATTGGCTAAGCGGAGATATGCTCGATTCCACTATGAACTACGACTTCCGCAATCACTGCCGGCACTTTTTCGCCGAGGGCAACATTGACGCGCGCACCTTCGCCGGGCGTTGCTCGGATATGCTCATGCGCTATAAACGTCAGATTGCCGCGGCACAACTGAACCTGCTTGACAGCCACGATGTCAGTCGCTTCCTTAATCTATGCGGCGGCGATGTACGGCGCTTAAAGCTGGCAGTTATGTTCATGTGCTGCTTTCCGGGTATGCCCTGCGTATTCTATGGCGATGAGCTTGGCGTCTCCGGCATAGACGAATTGGATTTCCGGCGCGCCATGCCCTGGCAGAGCGGAGACGCGGAGCTGCTGGAGTTTTACCGCGATGCGATAGCCCTGCGACGAAATCACCCCGCGCTTCGTCACGGCGAGCTGCGCTTTCTCCGCGCCGAGCCGGGTGAACGCGTGCTCGTGTTTGAGCGAAAATTGCCAAGTGATAAGCTGATAGTAGCTATCAATTCAGCAGAAACCGAGTATAATTATTCCGGTCATAAGATCCCGCCGCTCTCATGGGTAATAGTAGAGCAATAAAACCTCGCAAGTGGGGCGAGTGGCTAGCCACTCGCGAAAAACACCTTGTTGGGATTTCATCCCAAACCCTATAAAACTCAAGACGGCCCGACCAAGAGGTCGGGCCATTCTTTCGGCCGCGCGCCCTTGCAGGCGCTTATTTTATCCTCCGCGACGGTTGCAACGGTTGCGACGGTTAAATTGGCAGTACTCAGGCTATCGTTGCAACCGTCGCAAGCGTCGCGCTTTCCGATTCCGCGACTACAACAGCGCCGGTCAGCCTGATGCGCCTACCTTCATGCCGGGCCAGGCTCTGAAAAGCCGCCAAAGGATAGGGACTGGAGATGCTCCGTCTCTTTCAGCGGCACGGGTACGGAGGCCAGGCATAATGCCGTGCTGTGCCTTCTGCTTGAACAGTGGCAAGACCAACGCGAAAAACTCGCGGCGGGCAAAATCACAGATAAGGACTACGCCAACTGGAAAGACCAGACCATATCCTACTGCTCGTTTGAGCGCATTGAGCCTGTCGGGAGCAAAAATTCTGATCCCATGGGGCGTCCGTCCGATGAAGCATCCGAAGAAGCAAATGCCCTCTCCGGGGATGAAATGGCAGCGTTGCGTAATCTGCTGAGTAAATAAGCGAATTGAATACAGACCGTGACGTGGGAGAAAGGAGCGATTCATGTCAGTAACAAAGGACGGTAAAACAGACAAGTGGATGGCTCAGCTCCGCGTCAAGGATTGGACAGGCGACGTTCAGGGATTTCATTGAGCTGTACAAACGCGACATGGAAAAGCGGCTCAAACCCTCGACCGTCGCAGGCAAGAAGTGGCTCATAGATTTGAAGATAACGCCTTTCTTCGGCAAGATACCTCTCAATGAAATAAAGCCCACAGACATACGCCGTTGGCAAAATGGCCTGAGCAGCCATCGCGATGGGAACGGGAAACCATACTCCCAGACCTATCTGCGTTGCATCAATAATCAGCTCACAGCGATTTTCAACTATGCGGTAAAATACTACGGCCTGAAAGAAAACCCCTGTCACAAGGCCGGGAGCATGGGCAAGAAAAATGCCGATGAAATGTTGTTCTGGACAAAGGACGAATTTTCTCAGTTCATCGCCGCGCTCAAAGAGCGCCCCGCTTCCTACGCCGCGTTTATGACCCTGTACTACACGGGAATGCGCGAAGGAGAGCTACTGGCGCTGACTCCTGCCGACATAGACTTTGAAAAATCCACCATCATCATAAACAAGAGCTACCAGCGGCTCGGCAAAGAGGACGTAATCTCAACGCCAAAGACCGAAAAGAGCAGACGCACAGTGACCATACCCTCCGTTCTTAGCGACTGTCTCAGGGAGTATATATGCAAGTGCTATGGGCTTCAACCGACTGACCGGCTGTTCCCGTACACGAAAAGTTTCCTGTATCGCGAGATGGAATACGCCTGCAAGGCCAGCGGCGTCAAGCGCATCCGCGTACACGACATTCGTCACAGCCACGCGAGCCTGCTTGTGGAAATGGGCTGTTCCCCGCTGCTCATAGCCGAGCGGCTCGGCCATGAGCGCGTCCAGACTACAATGGAAACCTACAGCCATCTCTACCCCAACAAACAGGCAGAAGTAGCCCAACAGCTCGACGGCATATTCACCGCAGGCTGATGGCTACAGAACCTAGCAAAGTGTAGCCAATCTGTAGCCGCTAAAAATAGCAAAATCCCCGAAATGCCTGTAAGTACAGGCATTTCAGGGATGTAAGGTATATTAAATTCTTATTCCCACTCGGCAAATTCAGATATAGTAGGGTGTATTTGAGGTGATTTCGCA
>UQQF01000002.1 GCA_900543085.1 uncultured Eubacteriales bacterium
CGGCTAAAGCCGAGAGCTCAGTCATTCCGCTGCTCCTCCTCTCCCGATGAGTGCGATTCGCACTCATCGGGAACCCGAAGTATTTTCGGCGACGTACACGCCGCCGCCGAAAATGATTCCAGTCCCTTTCGCGCCCATGGGGCGCGAAACTCTACGAGGTTTTTTGACAAGCAAAAGACCCGGTCAGGAGACCGGGGCTTTTGCGCGCTGCATCAATATATGTCCTCGATGACGCTCTCGGGCGGGCGGGTCAGCTCGTCGGGGTTCTTGAGGTAGTAGCGCAGGTACTTGAACGCGCTGGCGTAATAGGTGCCGTCGCATATGCGCTCGTCGCAGACTATCTTGTAATCGACGAACTTGCGGTGGACGATCTGCCCCTCGGCGTTTATGCCGCTCTCGGAGCGCTTGGCGCCGAAGGCGAGAAACACGGGCAGGTTGCCGAAATTGTATATGTGGTGGTAGATCGGCGGTATGCCCAGCGAGCCGAGGTCGGTGATTATCATGGAGCCGTGGAAGGGGCTCACGCCCAGCAGGGAGGAGGGCAGCAGGTCGAAGTAGTCGAGCACGCGCATCACCCAGACGGCGAACTTGAGCAGCAGGCGCGGCAGCCTGAGCAGCGCCCTGGCCACGGACTCGGTGCCGCTGTCGTCCGAGGAGCGTATCTCCTCGACGGCCTCGTTCATCTTGCGGTAGACGTCGTAGACCGTGTCAGTCGGCTCGAAGACGACCTTGGCGACGGTCTCCTCGCTCTCGAGGTCCACGCTGCGCTTGACCATCATGTTGACGGTTATGTCGTTGCGCGCGTAGACGCGCTGCCCGGCGACGAAGCGGTTAAGCCCGGGCATGTGCGACACGACGCGTATGTACGCGGCGATGAACATGTGCAGCATGCCGAGCCCCTTCCAGCCGGCGCGGCGCTGCTCGCGCAGCCAGCGGTCGGTCTCGGTGATGTCCACGCTGCCCTCAAAAGAATTGCACGCGTCGCTGCGGTCGCGCATTATGTACGGCGTGAAGCCTATGATCGGGGAAATCGTGCGAAGCCGGCGGCCTTCCTTGCGGTCGCCTAGGCGCTTGCGGGTCTTATCTGCCATGGAGCACCCTCCTTGAAGCCATAGTTAGCATGTCATTATAATATTTTTCGCCGGACATATCAAGACATTTTTTTCTTGTCGCGGTGTGAGAGCGGATATTCGTACAGATTGACAAAAATATCACGTATTGATTGTGACACAGATTGTACCCATTTCATTGCAAACAATGCACAAAGACGCTTGCGTATTTTGAAGTTTTTTGATATGATTAGGATACAGTTTTATTGGCGGAAGCTGGATAATTTCTCTCGTTCCGTCGTTTTCGGCAGGAGGTGTATCAATGTCCTTTGAAGCGATCACAGCGATAAGCGCGGCTGAGGAGAAGGCCAGACAGATGAAGGCCGAAGCGCTGGCGGCGGCCAAGGCCGCAGAGGCGGCGGCAGTCGAGGAGGGGAAGCTCACCATGGAGGCCGCGCGCAAGAAAGCCGAGTCAGAGGTGAGAGAACTGCGGGCCAAATCGGATGAAAAGGCGAAGCAGGACGCGGTTGCTCTGGCTTCGGACACGGAGAACAGGAAGGCCGCGATGCGCGCGCGGGCCGACGCGCGCATGGACAAGGCCGCGGCGCTCATTGTGGAAAGGGTAGTGAACGGCTGATATGGCAATCGTAAAGATGAAAAAGCTGCGTCTGGCCGTCATGGCCTCGGATCGCAAGGCTCTGCTGAGGGACTTGCTGCTCCTGGGCTGCGTCGAGGTCAGCGAGCCCAGCGAGCTTGAGGGCGGGGAGTTCGAATCTCTCACGCGATGTTCAAGCGGGGAGCTGAGCTCGGACCGGGCGGATCTGGCGGCGATTACGGACGCGCTGAAGCTTATGGACAAGTATGCGCCGGCGAAGGGCGGGCTGCTGAAGCCGCTGCCTGAGGCCCGGCGCGATGTAGTGCTTGACGAACAGCCGCTTGCCGCCGACGTGGCTCTGGCCGAGAAGGTCATAGGCAAGGAAGAAGACATACGCCGCTGCACCAGCGAGACGGCCAGGCTGGAGGCGGTGATGGCTTCTCTGGCTCCGTGGCTGCCGTTGGATGTGCCTCTGAACTTCAAGGGCACGGCGTCCACCGTGTTTGCCACGGCAAGTCTGCCGGCAACGGCAGACCTGACGGAGGTGGATACGGCGCTCGGCGCGGCCGCGCCGGAGTCGCAGCTGTTCCGCATCTCCGCCGACAAGAGCCTGAACTATCTGGCTCTCATCTGCCACAGGGATGTCTATGAGACAGCCCTGGACACGCTCCGCCCCTACGGCTTCAACCTGATGAGCCCGGGCGACTTCCCCGGCACGGCCAGGGAGGAGACGGCCAAGGCCGAGCTGAAGATACGCGGCCTGGGCGAGCAGAAGCAGCGCCTGACCGGCGAGATAGCCCAGTGCGCTTCCTACCGCGACGAGCTCAAGCTGCGCGCGGACACGCTGTCGACCAAGATAGCGAGAGCCGAGGCCGAGGAGAAGCTCATGGGCACGGAGAGCACGACGCTGCTGCAGGGCTGGCTGCCCGCAGACAGCGAGGAGGAGCTGGCGCGCACCCTGGGCAAGTACGACTGCGCCTGGGAGACGGAAGACCCGTCCGAGGACGAGTATCCCGAGGTGCCCGTGAAGCTCAAGAACAATCGCCTCACCCGCGCTTTGAATATGGTCACGGAGATGTACTCGCTCCCGGCCTACAACAACGTGGATCCGAACCCGCTCATGGCTCCGTTCTTCATACTTTTCTACGGCATCATGCTGGCGGACATGGGCTACGGCGTGCTGATGATAGCTGCCGCCGCGGTGGTCCTGGCCAAGGCAAAGCCGAGAAAGGGTATGCGCAATTTCTTCGAGCTGATGCTCTGGTGCGGGATATCCACCACTATCTGGGGCGCGATAACGGGCGGCCTGTTCTCCGACGCGCCGCTGCAGATAGCGCGCATAATCAACCCGGACACCACCTGGGAGGGGCTGCCCGCCCTGTTCACGCCGCTCAACGACACTATCATGATACTCATCGGCGCGATGTGCCTGGGCTTCGTCCAGATAATCACCGGCATGATAGTCAGCGTAACGATAAAGGTGCGGCGCGGCGAGATATTCTCCGCAGTGTTCGAGGAGGGCACCTGGTGGGTGATCTTCGCCGGCATAGCCTGCCTGGCGCTGGGCGTCGGCAACATAGGCGGCGTGCCCGTTGTGCTGGCGATAGGCGTCGTGATGCTCTTTATCGGCTCGGCCAAGGGCAAGAAGGGCTTCGGCATCATCTCCGGCTTCATAGGCGCCATATATAACGGCGTGACCGGATACTTCGGCGACATACTCAGCTACTCGCGTCTGATGGCGCTGATGCTCGCCGGCAGCGTTATAGCCCAGGTGTTCAACACCATCGGCGCGATAGCCGGCAACATCTTCGTGTTCCTGCTTATATCCATAGTGGGCAACGCGCTCAACTTCGCGCTCAACCTGCTCGGCTGCTTCGTCCACGACCTGCGACTCCAGTGCCTGGAGTACTTCGGCAAGTTCTACGAGGACGGCGGCAAGCCGTTCAGACCCCTGGAAATCAATACTCAGTACGTAACTGTCACCAACACTGACAAATAAGAGGAGGAAAACAAAATGTTAGAACAGTTTGGCGGAATGGCTCTCGGCCTGCTCGGCGCGGGTCTGGCGGCGGCACTCAGCGGCGTTGGCTCCGCTATCGGTACCGGCATAGCCGGCGAGGCGGGCGCAGGCCTCCTGTGTGAAGACCCCAGCAAGTTCGGTAAGGTCATGATACTGCAGGTCATACCCGGCACCCAGGGTCTGTACGGCCTGGTCGTCTGGTTCTTCGCCAGCTTCCAGATGGGTCTGCTCGACGGCACCATCATGGATCTGACCGTCACTGAAGGCCTCCGTTATTTTGTGGCCTGCATCCCGATGGCTCTCGGCGGCTGGCTGTCCGCTATCGCACAGGGCAAGGTCGCCGCGGCCAGTATCAACCTGCTCGCCAAGAAGCCTGACGACTGGTCCAAGGGCATGGTGCTCTGCATTACCGTCGAGTTCTACGCCATACTCTCCCTGCTCGCTTCCATGCTCATGATCCTCAACATCGGTTGAGTCTGAGCCAGGAGGTCGAGTGCCATGAAGGGTATAGACAAAATCACATCGCGCATAATCGCGGACGCCGAGGCCGAGTGCCGCGACGTCAAGCGGGAGAGCGACGAGCGCTGCGCAGCAGTCCGCGCCGAGAACGAAAAGCGCGCGCAGGACGAGTACTGGCGCCTCGTGCGCGAGGGCGTCAAGGATACGGAGCAGCGCGTGCAGCGCATGGACCGTACCGCCCGGCTCGAGGCCAAAAAGAGCGTGCTGAACATGAAGCAGGAGGCTGTCTCCCGTGCGTTCGACCTGGCCAAGGACAAGATAGCCGAGCTGCCTGAGCGCGACTACGTAGCTTTCCTCGCCCGCGAGGCCGCCGAGGCCGCCATAACCGGTCAGGAGGAGGTCATCTTCTGCGAGCGTGACCGCAAGAGCGTCGGCGCCAAGGCCGTCAAGGCCGCAAACGAGCTGCTCGCCGCAAAGGGTATGCCCGGGCTGCTCACTCTTTCGGACGCCACCCGCGATATGGCCGGAGGGCTGATGCTCAAGCAGGGCGACATCGAGGTCAACTGCACCGTGGACACCCTGCTCGACCTGACGCGGGACGAGCTGGCCGCGCGAGTTGCCGACGTGCTCTTTGAGAGCTGAAGACATCGGCGGAACTTTACGGGCAGGGAGGTAAGGTCTTGGCTAAAAAAGTAAAGGATACCGAATACCTGATGCTCTCGTCCATGATCAGGGCGAGGGAGGCCGGTATGCTCACAAGGGAGCGGATGGACCGTATGCTCTCCGCGCCCAGCTACCAGGAAGCGGCCAAGCTGCTGTGTGACTGCGGCTATGAGGATATGAGCGCGTGTTCCGCCTCCGGCGTGGACGAGGCGCTCTCCCGCCGCCGCGCGGAGGTGTTCGCCGAGATGGCGAACATGGCGCCGCACAGCGAGGTCGTGGACATATTCAGGGTCAAATACGACTATCACAATCTCAAAACGCTGGTCAAAGCCCGCGCCGTCGGCGCGGATGCGTCGCACATTCTGTCCGGCTGCGGCCGCGTAGCGGCTGACAAGCTCGCCGAGTACACCGGCGAGGAGGGGGGCTTGAGCTCCCTGCCGGCGGACATGGCGGAGGCGTACACCGAAGCCGTGGAGATACTCAACCGCACCGGCAACCCTCAGCTTGCGGACTTTGAGCTGGACAGGCGGTACTTCGCCGAGCTGGGAGCGCTGGCCGGAGCTGCGGGCAGCAAATTCCTGGCCGGATACGTGCAGGTGCTGATAGACAGCGCAAACCTGCGCGCCGCCGTGCGCACCGTGCGCATGGGCAAGGATCGCGCATTCATGCTCCAGGCCATGTCGCCGGGGGGCAGCGTTGACGCCGAGGTTCTGGCAAAGGCCGCTGAGAGCGGGGAGAGCCTCGCGTCGGCCTTCAACGCCACAAGCCTTGAGAAGGCGGCCTCGCTTGGCGCGCAGGCCATGAAGGGCGGAATGATGACCGCGTTCGAGCTGGAGTGCGACAACGCCGTCAGCGCGTATCTCGCCGGGGCGAAGATGATTCCGTTCGGCGTCGAGCCGGTGGCCGAGTACCTCGCGCTTTTGGAGAGCGAGATCACCGCCGCGCGGATGATACTAACCGGCAGGCTCGGCGGCATAGACCCCGAGGTCATACGGGAAAGGCTGCGTGATATCAATGCTTAAAATAGCTGTTATAGGCGGAGCCGACACCGTGATGGGCTTCAAGGCTCTGGGACTGGACGTTTTCGCCGCGGGCAATCAGGAGGAGGCTCGCGAGGCCTTCCGCCACGTGACGCGCGAGAACGACGGTCAGTACGCGATAATTTACGTAGAGGAGAACCTCGCCGGTTACCTCGAACACGAGATCGCGCGGTACAAGGACGTCCCAAGTCCCGCGATTATCCTGATCCCAGGCAGGGAAGGACCCCTGGGGCTCGGCCAGAGCGCGCTGCGCGCCGCTGTCGAGAAAGCCGTTGGGACAGATATTTTGTAAAGAGGGTTTGCAGATGAGCGGAATTGTAACGAAAGTATCGGGCCCGCTGGTCGTCGCCGGGGGACTGGCCGACGCCAACGTGTCGGACGTCGTCCGTGTGGGCGAGCAGCGGCTCATAGGCGAAATATTGAATATGACGGGCGACAGCGCGTCCATCCAGGTCTACGAGGAGACCTCCGGCCTGGGACCCGGCGCCGTGGTCGAGACCACCGGCCTGCCGCTGTCCGTCGAGCTCGGCCCCGGTATGCTGGAGAACATCTACGACGGCATCCAGCGTCCGCTGCCCGAGATAAGGGAGCTGACCGGCGAGTGCATAGCCCGCGGCGTGCAGGTGCCCGCGCTGAACCGTGAGCGCGTTTGGCACTTTGATGCGGTCGCCCAGGTGGGCGAGCACGTCTCCGGCGGCGACGTCATAGGCACCGTCCAGGAGACGCCGGCAGTGCTGCACAAGATAATGGTGCCCCCCGGACTGAGCGGCACGGTAAAGAGCGTCGAGAGCGGCGACTTCACCGTTGAGCACGTCGTCGCCGTCGTGGAAGACTACAAGGGCGAGACGCACGAGCTGACCATGATACAGCGCTGGCCGGTGCGTATCCCGCGCCCCTATGCGCAGAAGCACACGCCCAGCCGCCCGATGAACAGCGGCCAGCGTGTCATAGACACCATGTTCCCCATAGCCAAGGGCGGCACCGCCGCAGTCCCCGGCCCCTTCGGCTCGGGTAAGACGGTCGTGCAGCACCAGCTGGCAAAGTGGTCCGACGTCGACATAGTCGTCTACATAGGCTGCGGAGAGCGCGGCAACGAGATGACCGACGTCCTTATGGAGTTCCCCGAGCTGACCGACCCGCGCAACGGCGAGCCGCTGATGAAGCGCACGGTGCTTATCGCGAACACCTCCGATATGCCCGTGGCCGCGCGTGAGGCCAGCATATACACCGGCATAACCATAGCCGAGTATTTCCGCGACATGGGCTACGACGTGGCCGTCCTCGCCGACTCGACCTCCCGCTGGGCAGAGGCTCTGCGTGAGATGTCCGGCCGACTCGAGGAGATGCCCGGCGAGGAGGGCTACCCCGCCTACCTCGCAAGCCGCCTCGCCCAGTTCTACGAGCGCGCCGGCGTGGTCGACTGCCTTGGCGCCGACGGACGCCGCGGCTCCGTCACCGCCATCGGCGCCGTCTCGCCTCCGGGCGGCGACACCTCCGAGCCCGTCTCCCAGGCCACGATGCGCATAGTCAAGGTCTTCTGGGGCCTCGACTCCTCGCTGGCCTACGCGCGCCACTTCCCGGCCATCAACTGGCTGACCTCGTACAGCCTGTACGTGGACAACTTCCGCGCCTGGTACAACGAGCAGTTCGGCGATAAGTTCATGGCCAACCGCGACAAGGCCATGCACGTCCTCCAGGAGGAGGCCGAGCTGCAGGAGATAGTCCGCCTGGTCGGACAGGACTCCCTGTCCCCGGCCGACCGTCTCACGCTCGAGACCGCCAAGATGATACGCGAGGACTTCCTGCAGCAGAACGCCTTCGTCGACGAGGACGCCTACTCGTCCTACTACAAGCAGTTCAGGCTGCTGGACATGGTGCTCCGCTACGACGAGGTCTGCCGCGCGGCTCTGCCGCAGGGCGCGGACGTCAACGCGCTGTTCGACATCCCGTCGCGTGAGAAGATAGGCCGCGCCAAGATGGTGCCGCCCGACGACGTTGACAAGACCTACGACGCCATCATCGAGGAGATGAAGGCGGAGGTCGCCGAAATTGCCGAGAGGGGTGAGGAAGAATGATACGCGAGTATAAGACCATAAAAGAGGTCGCCAGCCCCCTGATGGTGGTCAAGCAGGTCGAGGGCGTCACGTATGACGAGCTCGGCGAGCTGGAGCTGCCCAACGGCGAAGTGCGCCGCTGCAAGGTACTCGAGGTCGACGGCGACAAGGCCGTTGTCCAGCTGTTCGAGAGCGCGCAGGGCATCAACCTCGCCCAGACCAAGGTGCGCTTCCTCGGCCACCCGCTGGAGCTGGGCGTGAGCGAGGACATGCTCGGCCGCGTCTTCAACGGCATGGGCGAGCCGATCGACGGCGGCCCGGCGATACTCGCCGAGGCTCACCGCGACATAAACGGCCTGCCGATGAACCCCGCCGCGCGCGCCTACCCCGCCGAGTTCATACAGACCGGCGTCTCCACGATAGACGGCCTGAACACCCTGGTCCGCGGCCAGAAGCTGCCCATATTCTCCTGCTCCGGCCTGCCGCACGCCGCGCTGGCCGCCCAGATAGCCCGCCAGGCGCGAGTCCTGGGCGCGGATGAGAGCTTCGCCGTCGTGTTCGCCGCCATAGGCATCACCTTTGAGGAGAGCGAGTACTTCATCCAGGAGTTCCGCCGCACCGGCGCCATAGACCGCACCGTCGTCTTCTCCAACCTGGCCAACGACCCCGCTGTCGAGCGCATCTCCACCCCGCGCATGGCGCTGACCGCGGCCGAGTACCTGGCCTTCGAGAAGGACATGCACGTCCTGGTCATCCTTACCGACATCACCAACTACGCCGAGGCTCTGCGTGAGATATCCGCGGCGAAGAAGGAAGTCCCCGGCCGCCGCGGCTACCCCGGCTATCTGTACACCGACCTGGCTCAGATGTACGAACGCGCCGGCCGCCGCATAGGCAAGAAGGGCTCCATCACGATGATACCCATCCTGACCATGCCCGAGGACGACAAGACCCACCCGATCCCCGACCTCACCGGCTACATCACCGAGGGTCAGATCATACTCAGCCGCGAGCTGCACCGCAAGGGCATAGTCCCGCCGGTCGACGTCCTGCCCAGCCTGAGCCGACTCAAGGACAAGGGCATCGGCGAGGGCAAGACCCGCGAGGATCACTCCGGCACCATGAACCAGCTCTTTGCCGCCTACGCCCGCGGCAAGGACGCCAAGGAGCTGATGACCATACTCGGCGAGGCCGCGCTCTCCGACGACGACAAGCTGTACGCCAAGTTCGCCGACGAGTTCGAGCAGCGCTACGTCAACCAGGGCAACGAGACTAACCGCACCATTGAGGAGACGCTGAACCTCGGCTGGGAGCTGCTGAAGATACTGCCCAAGCGCGAGCTGAAGCGTATAAAGCCCGAGTACATCGAGAAGTACCTTCCCAAAGACGGCGAATAAGGCGGTGATGTAATGCCTAAGACCGCTGTAGCCGCGACAAGAATGGTGCTCAATCAGCTCAAGGGGCGGCTCACCACCGCCCGGCGCGGGCACAAGCTGCTCAAAGACAAGCGCGACGAGCTGATGCGCCAGTTCATGGACGTCGTCAGAAAGAACAAGGAGCTGAGACAGAAGGTCGAGGAGGGCATGACCGGGGCATTTGCCTCCCTGACGGTGGCGAGCGCCATCATGTCGCCCGAGATGCTCGAGCAGTCCCTGCTGTACCCGCGGCAGAGCGTCGAGCTGGACATGAAGTTCAAGAACGTCATGAGCGTCAGCGTCCCTGAGTACACCTTCCGCACCAAGAACAACGACCCGAGCGAGATCTACCCCTACGGCTTTGCGCAGACCAGCGGCGAGCTGGACGACGCGCTGGAGAAGCTGGCGCGCGTGTTCGAGGACATGCTCGAGCTGGCGCAGGTCGAAAAGACCATGCAGCTGCTGGCCGAGGAGATAGAAAAGACCCGCCGGCGCGTCAACGCCCTGGAGTACGTCATGATCCCCGAGCTGGAGGAGAACATACACTACATCTCCATGAAGCTCGCCGAGAACGAAAACTCCACCAAGGTCCGCCTCCTAAAGGTCAAAGACATGGTGCTCCAAAAAGCCCACGACTTCGAATACTAATTCGAATACTAAAAAAGCCCGCAGCCCCCGGCTGCGGGCTTTTTGATGTTGAAAGACGTTTGAAACAGGCGGCAAGGTTTTGCCGCCTGTTTTGATATTTTCTTAACGCCGCGTTGAAAATTCGAGATTTTACATTTCATGCCCCCTGAATTATGATTGTTACAGTCAAAACAATGACAAAGATTTTATAACATAATCCAGGAGGTTTGCAAAATGATCAAGGACTTCAAGTTTCACTCCCCTGCGCCCGTGTACTTTGGACACGAAACGGTAAAGAACAATGCCGACCTCATCGCCTCCTACGGCAAGCGCTGCTATATCACCACCACGCGCTTCCCCGCGGGCTGCGAGAACGCCGCGCTGAACGACTTCATCAGCGTCTGCAAGGACAAGGGCATCGAGTATATGGTCAACGAGGACGTCGTGGAGAACCCGACGGTCGAGTCCTGCGTGGAGATGGCGCGCGAGGCGCGCGAATTCGGTGCTGAGTTCTTCGCCGGCATCGGCGGCGGCTCCTCCATGGACACCGCCAAGGCCGTCAGCGTGCTGCTGACACAGCCGGAGGACATAGACGCCTATGACTTCTTCTTCAAGAACCCCGGCGATGCGGCCGACCCCTGGCGCCGCCCCTATGACTGCAAGCCCGTTATCTGCGTGCCCACCACGGCCGGCTCCGGCAGCGAGGTGACCGGGTTCTACGTGCTTACCCGCCAGGACACCGACACCAAGGACACTCCGCAGATCATGGTCTTCGCCGCCGCGGCTCTGCTCGACCCGAAGTACCTCAAGACCGCGCCGCAGTTCGTGATAGACACCGGCGCGATGGACGCCCTCAGCCACGGCATCGAGACCAGCCTCAACGTCAAGAGCAACTACCTCAACCGCGCCGTGGCGCAGATAGGCTTCGGACTGTTCCGCCAGGTCAAGGATCATCTGCTCAGCGGCGAGCTGACCGACGACGACTATGACGTCATAATGCTGCACTCCTGCATCATGGGCATCGCCTTCTACCAGGCGGGCACGCTTATCCCCCACGGCATGGGCTACTACCTCTCCCACCACAAGGGGCTCAACCACGGCCTGGCCTGCTCCATCACCGAGGGCGAGTACCTCCGCTGCGTCGACCCCGAGTTGGTCAAGCCCATCCTCGAGGCCTGCGGCTTTGACAGCGTGGACGCCTTTGCCGACTACGTGCGTGTGATGACCAACCGCGACGTGCACATGACCGTCACCAACGCCGAGTGCGAGGCCTGGGCGGCCGACTTCGTCAAGCTCAAGCACCGCCTTGCGCGCCACCCCGGCACCCTGACCTACGAGGACGTGGTTGGCATCTACAAGCGCGCGCTCGCCGCATATATCGTAGATTGAGCCGCGAGGAGGGGAGCACATGAAAGCGTTCAGACATTACGTGGCCACACCCGTTTACTTCGGTGAGAACGTGGTCAGGGACAACAAGCAGCTCTTTGCAACTTACGGCAAGCGCGCGTTCATCGTCACGGACGAGTTCCTGGACGGCTGCCGCAACTACGCGCTTGAGGACGTGACCGCCGTGCTCGACGAGCTGGGCATACCATATGCCGTGAACGACAAGACCGAGGACAACCCGCCCGTCGAGTCCTGCGCCGCGATAGCCGCAGAGGCGCGCAAGTTCAAGCCGGATTTCATCATAGGCATCGGCGGCGGCTCCGCGCTGGACACCGCCAAGGTGGTGGACTACCTGCTCACGCAGAGCGAGGACGTGGACGTCTACGACGTACTGTTTTCCGGCGCGCCCTTCTACGAGCACGTGTATCAGGAGCTGCAGCTCCCGCTGGTCGGCATACCGACGACGGCCGGTACGGGGAGCGAAGTCACGGGCGGAGCCGTGCTCACGCGCTGCGACATGGACAACAAGGACACGGCCAGACACAAGCTCTACTGCACCGTGGCCTTCCTGGACGCCAGGTACATCCGTGAATCGCCCAAGTTCCTCATCCACACCGGCGCTATGGACGCCCTGGCTCACGGCGTGGAGACGTATATAAACGTCAAGAGCAATCCGCTCAACCGCGCCATCGCCGCCGTGGGTATGCAGATGTTCGCCGAGTACAAGGACAACATGCTCAACGACTGCCTGACCGACGAGGACTACGAGAAGATGCTCCTCACCTCCAACGTCATGGGACAGGCATTCATGCAGGCCGGCACCTGCCTGCCGCACGGCCTGGGCTATCCGCTGAGCCACCACAAGGGCGTGAACCACGGCCTGTCCTGCTCCATGACCCTGGGCGAGTGGCTGCGCGGCTTCAAAGACCAGAGCATAGTCGAGCCGGTCGTGAAGCTCTGCGGCTTCTCAAGCACGGACGAAATGGCCGACTACATAAACGAGATACTCTCCCGCGACGTGGACATAAGCGTCACCGGGGAGGAGATAGGCGCCTGGGCGGAGCAGTTCTGCGCAAACCCCGACCGCCTGTCCCGCAACCCCGAGCCCATAGGGCTTGAGGACATAAAGGGAATCTACCGCCGCGCGCTGGCGAGATACATCAAGTAAAGCCGTCAAGAAGAAAGAGAGGTAGGAAATGGAATCAAGTACCATAGCGATTATCATACTGGTTGCGACGCTGATACTCTATGCCATCCCCAAAATGCCGCTGTCTGTGACGACCATTCTTGCTATTTTGGCGATGGTTCTCTTCGGCGTCGTCGACTTTGCAAGCGCCACCAGCGGATTTGCCAACAACGTCGTCTTTCTTAACGCCGGCATGATGATTATCGGCCAGGCCATGGTCACTACTGGCCTCGCTCAAAGAGTCGGCAACCTTGTCACCCGAGTCAACATCGGCAAGAACGAGCGGCTTTGCATCATGCTCGTCCTGGTCGTATCCACGGTGCTCTCTGTTTTCATAAACGGCGCTATCACCGTGTCCATCATGATGCCAATTATCGACGCCATTGTCCTCAAGAGTGGTGGGGCGATAAGCCGCAAGCAGACTTATATGCCCCTCGGCATTGGCTCAGTCATAGGCAACAATGTGCTCACCATCAGCGCCACCAGCATGCTTACTGCCGTGGCCATGCTCGAGGAGATGGGTTATGGCACTATGAGCATCTTCGCACCCCTCGGCGTCAACCTCCCCGCCATCATAGTGGTATTCATCTTCTATGCCCTCGTAGGCCAGAAGCTTCAAGAGCGTTGGTACCAGTTCGACGAAGTCCCCGTAGCCGTCAGCAATGAAGACACCACTGACACAAAGCAGTATCCTGTCTGGAAGCAGATAGTCGTCGTCCTCGATTTCCTCGCCGTCGTAGGATGTATGATTGCCGGCGTACCTTACGGCCCCGTTTGCCTTGCCGGTGCAGTCGTCGTCATCCTCACCGGCTGTATCTCCGAGAAGAATGCAATGCAGAGCGTAAGCTGGAGCACCATCATTGTTATCGCCGGTTCCCTCGGCATATCCAGCGGTATGTCTGAGTCCGGCGCAGGTGCCATCATCGCCAACTTCTTCATCGACATTGCCGGCCCCTTCGGCGAGAGCGGCATCGGTATGTGCATAATTCTCTTCTTTGTTGGCTCCATCATCTCCGATGTCATGAGCGACAATGCCTCCGTGGCCATACTCCTGCCCATAGGCGCCGCCATATCCGAGGCCCTGGGCATCAACCCCACGCCGATTTTCCTGGCCATCTGCTCCGGCGTCAAGGTCGGCCTCGCAACGCCCATCTGCGTTACGCCGATGACCATGGTCGCCGTCCCGGGCTACCGCTTTGTGGACTACCTGCGCATGGGCGGACTTGTAAACCTGATCTGCATGGTCGTCACCTGCGCAATGATATGGTTCGTATACTTCTGAGCAATTTACAAACAAGAAAAAGGACGCCGGTGCCCCGGCGTCCTTTTCTTTTTTGCCGCCGTTAACTCAGCGGCTGCATGGACTTTTCGTAGTCCTTTACGTAGAAGCGTATATTCTTCCGCCCGCGTTGTATGACCGTGTGGCCTTCGGCCTCAAGACGCAGCCGCTGAGCTTCCACGCCGCCGGGGTATTTGGCGTTCAGCTCGCCCCCGGCCTTGAGCGTGCGCCAGTAGGGCGTCTCGTCGTCTGTGCGCTGAAAGCTCGCCCAGGCAGCGATGGACACGAAAATGCCCGCAGTTATCGGGTCGGTGAAATCCGCGCCGCCCCTGTGCGCGAGGCAGTCCCTGATGGCTCCGACCGTGGTGAGCCGTCCGAAGGGGATGAGCCGCATTAGTTCGTCATAGGCAAGCGGCGGCGCGAAGTACATGCGCGTCCCGCCGTATTTTTCTATCGTGGCCGCGTCCGTGACTATCTGAATTCGCGGCATGTCCTTTGCCTGAGCCAGCATGGCGTTGAAATCCTTTTTATCCTCGTTTGCCATGTCCGCACCTCCCTGACCAAGAGGATATTACATTTTGCAGGGCTTTGCAATGAGACGGTTTGAAAAAAGGCCGCGGAGCGGCGTTTTTCACGCTTGACGATATCTTACAAGCCGCGAGCGGCGAAATGTGATAAAATAACGCAGTCCAAGGAGGCGTGATATGAGACCCGGAGTGCGTTCAGCCGTATATGACAGGGAGCTGAATATTGAGGCCTGTAGCTTTGACGGAGTTGTGCAGGAGTTTCCCAACCATGTGCACGAGTACTACGTTATCGGGCTGATAGAGCGCGGGAGGCGGCGCCTGGTGTGCATGGGACGCGAGTACGAAGTTTCCGCCGGAGACGTGATGGTGTTCAATCCTGGAGACGGCCACGCCTGCACACAGTTAGGCGTCACACTGCAATACCGCGCGCTGAACATACCGTGCGAGGTCATGCTCGCCCGACTCGGGCGAGCGCCGCGTTTTGCTCCGAACGTGCTGTCCTGCGCCTGCGGCGAGCGGGATTTGCCCGGCGGCGCGTCCGAGGTGGAGCGGGCGAGGGAGTACATAGAGCTCAATTTTGCGCAGCACGTCGCGCTTGACGACATTTGCCGAGAAGTGGGTATGAGCAAATCCGCCCTGCACCGCGCCTCTGCCCCGGTGAAAACGGCGTTGCCCCGGCGGACGTGGCTGATCTCTGCGGCTTTGCCGACCAGAGCCACCTGACGAACTGCTTCGGACGCCTGATTGGCCTTTCGCCGGGAGCCTACCGTGAGATCTTCTGCAAGGACGGCGATCAGTATGGAAAATGAGAAATGCGTCACGGTCATCGATGAGAACCTGCCGCTCGGACTGGTGGCCAACACGGTTGCTATCCTGGGCATCACGCTGGGACGTGAGCGGGGCGAAGTGGTGGGCGGGGACGTATATGATGGCGATGGGAACCGGCACCTGGGTATAATAGAGTTCCCTGTGCCGGTTCTGCGTGCTGCGCCGGAGGCTATACGCTCGCTGCGCGAGAGGTTGTACACCCTGGAGTTCGCGGCTGTTACGGCGGTTGACTTCTCTGACCTCGCCCAGGGCTGCAAGACATATGACGAGTACCGGGAAAAGCTGTCCGCAGCGCCCGAGAGCGCGCTGATATACTACGGCCTTGCCCTCATCGGCGCGAAAAAACTTGTAAACAAGCTCACCGGCAGTCTGGCGCTGTTGAGATGAAGCTTGACCTGCGCTCGTACATGTGCTAATATTTGCGGCAATACGAGTAAGGAGGGCTGAGAATGGAGATAGAGCCTGTGACAGTAAACGGCACGCCGGTCGCGGTGGTATCCGGGGAGGGAAAGCTCATAACGGACGCGCAGTCGGCGCTGGAGCTGGCCATGTCGGTGAAGTACGCGGCTGGCGCGGACAGGTTCGCGATATCCAAGAAGCAGGTGTGTGGGGAGTTCTTCGTGCTCAGTACTGGAATCGCGGGGGAAATACTGCAAAAGCTGTGCAATTATCGCGTGAAAATCGCCATTTTCGGCGATTTCTCGCACTATACAAGCAAGCCTCTGCACGATTTCATCTACGAGTCAAATAACGGCGACAGCTGCTTCTTCACCGCCACAAAGGAAGAAGCCCTGCAAAAGCTGAGCAGCGCGAAATAAAAAAGCCTCCCGCGAGGGAGGCTTTTTTGCTCTGCCACCGCTCACACGAGCGGCGGCGTTTCGTAAAAGTTGAGACAGAAGTCGCGCACGTACTCGACGTATGCGGGGAGCTTGCGGTCGGACGGCCACATCATGTACACGTCGCGGATGTGCATCGGGTGGTCTATGGGCACCGGCGTGACCAGCGTGGCGTCAAAGGGCATGAGCGGGAAGATGGCGGCGCCCTTGCCCAGCGCCACAAGCGAAAAGAGGGATGCCCACTCGTCCGTGTACTCGATTATGTTCGGCACCACGCCGCGGCTTGCGAACATCTCCAGCACGCACCTGTCCAGGTTGCGTCCCTGGTCGTAGGCCACTATAGACTCGTTGGCCAGGTCTTCAATGGTGACGCTCGCGCGCGCGGCCAGGGGGTGATCGGCCGGCAGCATACAGAACAGCTCCTGCCGTGCAAACGGTACCACCTCCAGCCCCTCGGTAGCGGGAGTGCATGAGAAGGCGAGGTCGAATTTGCCGCCGACAACGTCCGGCTCAAAATGGAAGCGCGCGTGGTTCACCTCGAAGTTCAGGCTTATCTCCGGGTACTCGTTGGCGGCGTTGAAGGCGCTGAACATGCGGGGTATGAAGCGGTTGCCGTTTATATACGAGTAGACGACGTTCACCACGCCGCTCATGGGGTTGCGCAGGGAGTGGATTTCGGCCTCTATCTCGTCGAAGCAGGCGATGGCTTTTTCGGACAGAGGCAGCAGCGCCCGGCCGTAGCGCGTCAGCCTGACCTGCTTGCCGGTCTCGCGTATAAAGAGCGGCACGCCCAGCTCGCGCTCCAGCGTGCTTATGGCGTAGCTCAGCGCGCTGGTAGTGACGTACAGCTTCTGCGACGCCTTGGTGAAGTGCAGCGTGTTGGCCACCTCGCGGAAGTAGATGAGCTGCTGTATGGTCATCGACGGTTCCCCCTTTGTCATCAATATCACTAATATACCCCGAGCACAGCCTTTTGTCAAAGAATACAAAGCGCCCTCCGTCGCGGAGGGCGCTTCCTGCGTTTTATTCAGAGTTGTACGTCCGGGACAGCCTGCGCCGCAGGTACAGCGCCGCGCCGCAAAGCGCCCAGTCCAGATAGATTATGACGACGGTGAGAGACCACCCCTGCACTGCGAAGCAGGCAGTCCCAGCGCGCTCATCCAGCAGCTCGGCAAAGAGCACAGCAGAGAGCGCGAGCAGCAGCCAATCCAGAATTTCATTGAGTGCGTCCGCGCCGGAGCGGCGCTCCTCCGGCCGCCGCGCGGCGGCGAGCCAGAGGTTGGACGAAAACAGCCAGACGGCGCCGAGCAGAATCGTCCCGTTATATGTGCCCACCGCCGGGAGCAGCTCCCTCCAGACGGTAAGCGCCAGCGCGGCCAGTACCGCGACGTGCGCTGTCAGATACGCCGCCGCGAATATGTACGAAGGTTTGAGCCTTCTCATAACGGCTGCTGCAGAGGACGGCCTTATTGCCTGGCTGCCTCTTTGGCCGCCGCGTCCAGCTTTTTGCGGTTGTTCATGGAGATCTTATACGCCAGGTTGACGCAGATGAAGCCGACCACGACGAAACCGGCGAGCACGAGATAGGCCGGGCGGTAGTCGCCGTAGGCCTCGGCGATGGCGCCGACGATATTGCCGGTGACCAGGTTGCAGATGTTGAACACCAGCACGTACACGGCGGAGAGGTACTTGGTGTTCTTCGCGTTGGAGAACTCCATGGCATAGATGCCCAGGCTCACGCCGGAGAAGATGCCGCCTATGCAGTAGATGACGAAGATGACGCCCATGACGGCGAGGTTCTGCACGCCGGAGAACAGGCCGCACATGACCATGGCTATGAAGCAGGCGAGGAAGAACACCCAGCCGCTCTTGCGCACGGAGAACTTGTCGCTGATGGCTCCGTAGCCGGACTTGGTGACCATGAGAAGGAAGCCGCAGATGCTCATGAAGTAGGTGACGGTGTCACGCGCCCAGCCGGCGCCGGTAAAGAGCAGGGTGAAGTTGCTCCACGCCGAGTAGTTGAAGCCGCTGACGCAGAAGATGAATACGAACATCAGCGCGTGGCAGCGCCAGTCGGGAGCGTACTCGCTGCTCTCCACGTACTCTTTTTGCGCGCCGCCGTCGGAGGCGGTCTCGGTGAGCGTTTCGCCGCCGAGGGGGTAGTAGCCGGCCTTGATGGGGTCGTCCTTGAGGAATATGATGGTCACCACGGCTATCGCGGCGAACATTATAGCGGTGACGATGAAGTTGACGCGCAGAGACGCGCCGTTGACCAGCAGGCGGATTATCTGCGGGAATATGACGTTTGCAAAGCCCGTAGAGGCCGTCACAAGCCCCAGCGCGAGGGCGCGGTGCTTCACGAACCAGCTGCGGACTACGGGCGTTATCACGCCCACGCCTGCAAAGCCGTAGCAAATGCCCAGCAGCAGGCTGCCCACAAGCAGCATGGGGTAGCTGGCGGCATAGGCGAAGACGAGGAATCCGGCGACGGCGGCGCCGAGAGCCACGATTATGACGGCCTTGACGCTCAGCTTGCTGTAGCCGAACAGAAGTATCGCCAGGCAGAAGCTGGCCGTGAGCGAGCGCATACTCGTGACCATGGAGGCCTGCGCCTCGCTGAGCGCAAACTCGTCGCGTATGTACATGAGCGTCGTACTGAACGAGCTGGACACCGCGCCGTTTGAAAACAGGAATATAAGGCAGCACAGCACGCATATGAGCCATGGCCGCGACTTGGAAACCTTCAGAGAACCTTCCATTTTTCTCCCTCTTTCTATGTCAGCCCGACTCAAAGGGCGTTCTTATAAATTTGTATCAGGTCTTCCTTGTACAGCTTCTTCACGGAGCCGTTGCAGGGCTTCTTGTTCACCATCAGCACTTGGTCGGCCATGCGCTCTATCTGCTCGTCCGTCGGGCGGATGTCGAGGTCGGACAGCTTCACGGGCATACCGAGGGAGACAAACCACTCGCGCAGGCGGCGTATGCCCTCGAGGGCGATCTCCTCGTCTGTGCCGAAGTCCGCGGGCACGTCCCAAACCTTTTCTGCCCAGCGTTTCACGCGCGGCAGGTTGTCCTTGTACACGTAGGGCAGCCATGCGCAGTAGACTATGGTGAGGGTGGAGCCGTGTATTACGTCGAACAGCGCGCCGATCTGGTGCGCAATGGCGTGCGTGACCATCTCCTTGTGGCGTCCCCAGGCTATCCACTCGTCCACGCCCATATTGGCTATGGCCATGAGCTCGCCGCGCTCGACCACGCTGTCCTGCTCGGGGTCAAGCAGCTTGGGCGCCAGGTCGGAGTGCAGATAGTGCATCGCCGACTCGAGCAGGTTGTCGAAGTAGCCGAAGTGTGCGTCGTCGGTCATATACCGGTCGCAGTGGTGGCTCATGATGTCGCATATGCCGTTGACCATCAGATAGCGCGGTATGGTCAGCGTGTACTTGGGGTCGAGGAAGGCAAAGTGCGGGCGCATGACCCTGTCTGAGAAGGGGCTCTTCATGAGCTTGTCCTCGTTGCGGATGATGGACGCAAGCCCCATCTCGCTGCCGGTCGCGGGCATGGTCACCACGCTGGCGACGGGCAGGGTCTTCATCTTCCCGGCGAGGCTGACGTCGCGGCTGCACACGTCCCAGATGTCGCCGTCATAGAACACGCCGACGGCGATGCACTTGGCGGAGTCGATGGCGGAGCCGCCGCCGATGGCCACCATGTAGTCCACGCCCTCGCGGCGAGCCAGCTCTATGCCCTCGCGGACGAGGCTTATCCTGGGATTGGGCACTACGCCGCCCAGCTCTATGTACTCAAGTCCCGCGTCCTCCAGGCTTTTGCGGACGGTTTCCAGCACGCCCGTGCTGTGCAGGTATTCGCCGGAGCCGTAGTGCACCATAACCTTGGTGGCTCCGTCTCTCTTTATCAGCGCGCCCAGCTTTTCGGCAGCGCCGTCGCCGAACACAACCTCTGTGTTCCACCAGAGCTGAAAATCATGTATCATGTGCGTTACCTCCATTGCGCTTACAGCGCGTCTCGGGCGCCGGCCGGCCGCCCATTTGACATAAAGATAACACACTTGCGCGCGTCAATCTAACATGAAAAACTGATTGACGCCATTCAAAACCTCAATGAGCGTCAGACCACCGGCGGTTCGGAGTAGAAGTTCAGGCAGCAGTCGCGCACGTACTCAACCGCGGGGGAGAGCTTGCGCGTAGCCGACCACATGAGATAGATGCCGCGCAGGCACATCTCGTCGTCGATGGGGACAAAGCGCAGAAAGTCCGGGCTGATGGCCGTGCGCGCCATTATGGCTATGCCGTTGCCGAGCGCCACCTGGGAGAGCTGGTCGAGCCAGTCGCTGCAATACTCGGTGAAATTCGGCTTGAGCCCGTGGGCGCGGTACATGTCGCGTATCCAGTTGTCCTGGTTGTCGTACTGGTTGTAGCCTATGAGCTGCTCGTCCGCCAGCTCCACTATGGTCACGCTCTGCTTGTCGGCGAGGGCGTGAGTTGCCGGCATAACGGCGCACAGATGCTGCCTGGCAAACAGTACGGATTCAAGTCCGTCCGTCTGCTCGGCGCTGGAAAAGACCAGATCCTGCTCCCCGCGCACGCAGGCGGTCTCAAAGTGCACGCGCTGGTAATTGATGCTGAAATTTATCTTGATGTCCGAAAAAGCCTCCAGAGTGCGGAATGAGCCGAACATTTCAGGCACAAACCCGCTGCCGTTTATGAACGAGTACGCCACATTCACCTCGCCGCTGAGCGGGTTGCGCAGACGCCGGACTGCGTCCTCTATCTCGCCGAAGTCCTCAATGGCTTTGTTGACCAGAGGCAGGAGGGCGCTGCCGAAGGTGGTCAGGCTTATGCTCTTGCCGCTTTCGCGCACAAAGAGGGGCTGACCCAGCTCCCGCTCCAGCACGCTGATGGCGTAGCTCAGCGCCGACTGAGTTATGTAGAGGTTCTGCGCCGCCTTTGTGAAGTGCAGGGTGTCCGCCACTTCCTTGAAATATATGAGCTGCTGTAATGTCATTCCCGGCCTCCGTTTTCTGGCTTTTGCCGTGTTAAATTTTTTTGATTGAAACGATGAAAAACATCTGTTGGCCTTATCAAGCGAATCCTGTTATATTATAAACAAATTCCCGACAAAAAGCTAGGAGGAATAACAATGGGCAAGTACGAGAAACTCTTTTCCCCGCTGAAGATAGGCTCCATAACGGTGAAGAACCGCTACGCCGTGGGTCCCATGGGCGGACGTCATTTCATCTACAACAACATGGGCGCGTACAGCGAGAACGGCATAGACTACTGGGTCGAGATGGCTCGCGGCGGCTTCGGCCTCATCGTCACCGGCTCCAACGTGGCCAACCTCACCGTCGACCCCTTTGACCCGGCCAACGGCAACCCCAACCCGGCCTCCCATCCCGGATTCTTCGGCTACGGCGCGCGCACCGTGCTCGAGCGCGTGCACGACTACGGCGGAAGGATGTTCCTGCAGATCTCCATGGGTCCGGGGCGTATGCGCGACGGCAAGAGCTGCTCTGCCATCCCCAAGTACAAGGAGCCGGACAAGCTCACCGAGGTTTTGACCAAGGAGGAGATAGAGACCAAGATAGCCGACATGATAAAGCTCGCCAAGCTCGCCAAGGGCTGGGGCTATGACGGCGTCGAGATCCACGGTATGCACTGGGGCTATCTGCTCGACCAGTTCGCCATGGCCTACACCAACCACCGCACCGACGAGTACGGCGGCGACCTCGACGGCAGGCTCACCGTTCACCGCAAGATCATCCAGGGCATCAAGGCCGCATGCGGCAAGGACTTCCCCGTGTCCATCCGCATGAGCATGAAGACCTTCATGGCCGGCTACCGCAAGAGCACCCTTACCGGCGAGGGCGAGGTCGGCCGCACCATCGAGGAGGCCGTCGAGATAGCCAAGAAGTTTGAAAGCTACGGCATCGACATGCTCAACGTCAACACCGGCACCTACGACACCTTCTACTACTGCGTCGGCCCGTACTACATGCCCAAGGGCTACAACATCGAGTTTGCCCGCCAGATAAAGCAGGCCGTGAACATCCCCGTGTTCGTCGCCGGCAAGATGGACAACCCCGAGATGTGCGAGCGCGCCATCGCCGACGGCAGCATCGACGGCGTGACCCTCGCCCGCGCCTCCCTGGTGGATTCGCACTACCCCGAGAAGGTGTATATGGGCCGCGAAGACCGCATCCGTCCCTGCATCTCCTGCACCAACTGCATCGAGAGCAACCTCGCCGGCGGAGTGCCTCTGTGCAGCGTGAACCCCGCCGCGATGCACGAGTTCAACTATGGCATCACCAAGGCCGTTGAAAAGAAGAAGGTCGTCGTAGTAGGCGGCGGTGTGTCCGGCATGGAAGCCGCGCGCACATGTTTCCTGCGCGGCCACGACGTGGAGCTTTACGAGGCCGGCGGCGCGCTGGGCGGCCACCTCATCGAGGCCGGCAGTCACCCGTTCAAGGACGGCATCGCCGCGCTGAACCGCTGGTATCAGAACGAGCTGAACATCCTCGGCGTGCCCGTCCACCTCAACAGCCCCATGGATGCGGAGAAGATCAAGGCTCTGCGCCCCGACACCGTCATCCTCGCCGTCGGCTCCACGCACTTCATGCCGAAGATCCCCGGCATTGACCACCGCAAGACCGCGGGCTGCTACGACGTGCTGATGAAGAACGTCAAGCCTGGCAGGAAGGTCGTCGTGGTCGGCGGCGGCATGACCGGCTGCGAGCTGGCCTACGACCTCGCGGCCTACGAGCACTGCGACGTCACGCTGGTCGAGGCGCTGGACAAGGTCATGAGCTCCGGCCCGGCGGTGCCTCACGCCGTGCACGACATGCTGCTCGACCTGCTCGACCACTTCAACGTCAAGGTCATGACCGGCCATGCCATAGCCGCTGTGAACGACGAAGGCGCCGTGATAAAGTCCATGGCCGACGGCAGCGAGCAGACGCTCGAGGCCGACACCGTCGTGATGGCCATCGGCCTGCGCCCGAGGGCGGACGTGACAAGCGAGCTGGCCGGCAGCGGCATCCAGGTGTTCACCACCGGCGACGGTCTCCAGGTCGGCAACATCCGCACCTGCGTCTCCGGTGCTTACGAGATAGCCCGCAATATCTGAGCGGCTGCATAAAGGGCAGGCAGGCCATTGGCCTGCCTGCTCAAAGGGGACGATAGTTAGTTTTCTGATTAACGCAGGAGGGGACTATGGAACAGAGCACATTGGCATTGATAATACTGGCTGTGACGCTGGTGCTTTACTGCATACCCGCAGTGCCTCTGGCGGTTACCACGATATTGGCGATGCTGGCCATGGCGGCGACCGGGATAATCACGTTTTCCGAGGCATATTCCGGCTTTGCAAACTCGGCGATTTTCCTCATGGCCGGCATGATGATAATAGGCCGCGCCTGGTTCACTACCGGGCTGGCGGGGAGAATAAGCCGTGTGCTCTACCGTTTCGTAGGCTCCAACGAAAAGCTGCTGATAGCCGTCATACTCGTCGTGGCGTCTTTCATAAGCGTGTTCCTCAACGGCTCACTGACCGTTGCGATACTTATGCCGGTGATCGACAGCCTGGTCGTCCGCTCGGGCGGGCGGATAACGCGCAAGCAGACATATTTCCCCCTGGGCGTGGCCTCCGTGCTGGGCAACAACCTGACCACCATCAGCGCCACCAGCATGGTCACGGCCGGAGCGCTGCTCAGCGAGGCGGGGTTCAGGCAGCTGGGTCTGTTTGAGCCGACGGCCGTAAACCTCCCGGCTCTCCTGGTGGTGATAGTGTTCTATATCCTCGCCGGACACAAGCTGCAATCACGCTGGTTCGACTTCGAGGAGATACCGCCCGCGCCCGAGCAGGAGCTGAGCGAGGACGCGCTGAGCGGCGTCCCGATCTGGAAGACCTGGCTGACTCTGGCTGTTACCCTCGCCGTGGTCGTGCTGCTTGTCTGCGGGGCGGACACGGGCTTTGCGGCGCTGATAGGCGCCTGCGTCCTGGTGCTCACGCGCTGCGTGTCCGAGCGCGAGGCGTTTGCAAGCATAAGCTGGCAGGTAATCATCATAGCCGCGGGGGCAATAGGCTTCTCCAAGGGCATGGACGCCTCCGGCGCGGGCGCTATAATCGCCAACACCGTCATCGGCCTGTTCGGGGACGGCTCGCCGTTCGTGATCTGCATCGCGCTCTTTGTGATAGGCTCCCTGCTCAGCAACTTTATGAGCGACAACGCCTCCGTCGCGGTGCTGATACCCATAACCCTGGCCGTGGCGCAGGGGATGAACTGCGACGCGACGCCACTTGTGCTCTCCGCCGCGTCCGGCATCAAGGTCGCGCTCGCCACGCCTATAAGCGTGACGCCCATGACCATGATCGGCGTGCCCGGCTACCGCTTCATGGACTACCTGCGCATGGGCGGACTGGTGAACCTCATCTCCCTGGCCGTGACCGGCGCGGCGATCTACGTGATATACTTCATGTGAGGCGCCTGCGGGCAAAAGCGCTTGAGGTCTGAGAAAAATCTGCTATAATAGCAGTAGTTTCAGGCTGGAGGTGCAGTTGTGGAGATACATCTTACGGAACGTGCCGCCGCCGAGTACGAGCGGATAAGTTCCGGGGCTATGACGCCCGAGATGGCGTCGGAGTATCTGCGCGACGGCCGGATCCAGCTGCGGACGTTCGCCGAGTCGCTGAGGGAGGTTTACCCCTTCCCGGACATCGTCCGGCGCCTAACCGACGCCTTCCTGGCCTTTGAGCCTGAAAGCTCACCCGATGCCGTGGCGAAGAAGGTGGGCGGCTGGCTCGACGGCAGGAGCCGTCCCGGACACAGGGAGGACGTATTCAAGCTCGGCTTTGCGCTGGGGCTGAACGAGGGCGACGTCAGCCATCTGCTCGGCCAGTGCACCGGATACGGCATACACTACCGCGAGGCGATGGACGTGATCTACGCATGGTTCCTGCGCAGCGGCCGCAGCTACGCCGAGGCGCGCGAGTTCTATGCCGCGCTTCCGGCGGCGGAGCGCTACGCCGGGTGTTGGGAGGAGCAGGGGAACGTACACATAACCTTCGAGCTCAGGAACGCGCTCATGTCCGCCCGCACCAGCGAGGAGCTGCGCGAGGCATATCTCCGGAATATCGGCCTGTTCGGCCGGCTGCACCTGCGTGCATACAGGTATTTTGAGAAGTACCTGGGTTTGCTCAGACGCCCTGAGTCGGGCTGGGACGGGGATCCGGAGGAGGACTATTCGCTGGACACGGTGATGAAGAAATACCTCACTCTGCGTATGCCGTCCGGCCGCGCCCGGGGCAGGTACTCGGTGACGCAGAAGCTGCTCAAGCGCAACTGGCCGAACGCCACGTCGCTCAAGAACATCCGTGCTCAACGGGAGGACGTCCCGCGCAAGCTCCTGCTTCTGCTCTATGTCATAACCGAGAACGTGGTCGACGGGGAGTACAGCGAGCTGGACGAGGACTACCTGAGCATAGGCGAGCGGCTCAGGCAGCACTGGTGGGTGCTCAACGCCATCCTCATCGACTGCGGCATGCCCACGCTCGACCCGCGCAATGCCACGGACTGGCTCATCATGTACGCGCTGACCGCCGGCGGCGACGAGTCCATGAGCGAGCGCATGAGCCAGGTGATAGACCACCTGTTCGCGGACATGTGAGCTAATAACCTGCCCCGCACGGACGAAGCTCCGTACGGGGCAATTTTCGTTTCAGCTCCGGGGCAGCACATCCGCGCCGCCCGCGACCATGCCGTCGGGGCCGAGGACTATCGCCCTTTCCTCGTCGAAATCGGAGTAGATTCGGCCGAGGTTGTCAAGGAGACCCAAAACGTGCACGGGCTGGCCTATGTACAGCTCCCCGCTGTTTGTAAACGTGCCGTGCACCCAAACTCCACGCATGTCCGAAAAGCCGCCGGCCGTAAAGCTGCCGCAGTTGAGAACGGACGCGCCCTGCGCTATCTCCAGCATCGCGCCCTCACTGCGGAAAAAGGAGCCTGCGTCTATAGATAGCACGCTGCCCCCGCCGAGAGAGAGGCTGCCGGCCTGGCTGTAGACCGAGCCGCTGAGCGCGATGCTCCCGGCCTGCAGCGCGCTGAGCTGGATGATGTGCGCTCCGGAGGCACGGATGTCCAACGCGGCGTCCGTCACTCCCGTGCCCGCTATGGCCAGATAGCTGCTGTCCGAGACGGTGACGGAGCTGAGCAGGGCGCTTTGTATGCTGTCGTAAACCAGCATGGAGGCGCCGGCGAGCTCTATGCTCTCAAGCTCCAGATCGCCGTCGCGGGTGTAGACCCAGGAGCCGCCGCTCACGCTCAGGCTCGCCGCGCCGTCCGTGCCGCGCCAGGCGCAGATGAACTCCGCCATCGCGCCGTTTTGCACCGCGACGCTGTCGCAGGTCAGCTCGCCGTTGACGCAGAATATCGTCCCGTCCACCGTGAGCTGCGCGCCCTCGGGCAGGGCGAGGTGTCCGGACACGTAGAGCGGCTTTGTGACGGTCAGCGGCCGCGTCAGGCTCAGATCTCCCTCGACTACCACCGCCTCTGCGCCGCCCTCGTCCATGGCGGCGAGCAGCTCGGCCTCGGTGGAGGCATAAGCCTGCGCCGCCCCGACGTCTATGGGCGTGAAGTCCACACACCAAGCCGTGCCGTCTATGTCGCCGTCCACCACGGCGTAGTGATTGCGGTACAGGAATATCCCCTCGGTCGTGTCGAACTCTCCGTCCGCAGCTATTTCGAGCGAGCTGCCGTCGTACATGTCCAGCAGGCCGCTGTTGCATAGCTCCCCGCCGGAGAGCACCTCTATCGCGCCGCGGCTGACAACGCGGCCGGTCAAGTCCATGTCGCCAGAGACGCTTATGCCGCCCATGTTGCGCAGCGTACCTCCCATTTGGAAAGCGGCTCCCTCGTCCAGCCGGACGGAGCCGAAATTGAGAAAGCTGCGCTCGCCGAAGCCGAACAGGGTCTGATCGCCGCTGCCCTCCGCTGTGCCGACGTCCAGCGTGCCGAAGTTCAGGATATCGCACCACGCCGCGCTGTACGCAGTGAGGCTCAGCTCGCCGAAGTTCATCAGCGTCCACGCGGCGTCATCCTCGTCCGCGTTCTCCACCCAGAGCTCTCCGGCGGCCTCGATGGAGCCGCAGTTGAGCAGCAGCGAGCCCTCGCCGCAGCACCGGATCCCGGCGTCTACGCTGCCGTAGTTTACGAGCGGGGCGCCGTTCATCTGTATCTCCGCGCCGGATGCGGCCGAGAGGCTCGCACCCTCGCTCACCACGAGCGGCCGCTCAAAAGTTAGCGTCTCGCTCAGCGCTATGCTGCCTTCGACAACGATTGCGAGCGCCCCGGCGTCGCCGCTCGCGGCCTTGAGATCGTCGAAGGTGGAGACGGTCACCGCTTCGCCACCGGCGAGCCGCATATCGCGCACCTCGCCGTTTACGCTCCCGCCATCCTGCAAAAGGCCGCCGCCGGAGAGCAGGTACACGGAGGCGTTCAGCGAGGCGCCGTCCACCGTCACCAGCGAGCCGCCGGCGGCGACGATCGTGCCGTCGTCCGCCAACTCGCCGGCCGTCCACAGCACGCCGCCTTCGCGCAGTATAAGCGCCCCCGGCATGACGAGACGCGCGCCCTCGCTTATCAGCAGGGGCTTGTCCAGCTCCGTGACCGTCCCGGGCAGCCCAACGTCCGCGCCGGAGCCTTCAAGTATCACCGCCGCGACGGTGCTGTCCGCGAGGGCGAAGGCCAGCTCAGTTTCGCTGCTCACCGTGACGGCGTCCTCAAACAGCTCGTCGCGCTTGAAGCTTGCGAGCTCCTGCGGCTGTGAGGTTCCCGCTTTGTGCTGCCCGGGTATCAGGAGCGCCAGCGCGGCGATAAAGGCAAGCGCGCACAGCAAAGCCGCTATCCGGCCGGACACACGCCGCTTTGCGGCCGGCGCTTGCGCGTCTGCCGCGCTTTCCCCCTCCCGGGAGCCGGCGTCCACGCCCGCGGATGCGTCCTCGGTGCAATACAGCCCCGAGTACAGCTCGTCAACCGTCTGGCAGCGCTTTTCGGGGTTTATCTCCATGCCCCTGAGCAGGGCGCGCTGCTGTTCCGGAGTTATGTCAACTCCGAGCGCCATCGGCGCAGCCAGCTCGTCGGAGAGCAGCCTGTCCAGAGACTTGGGCGGCACACGGCCGGTCAGGCAGAAATATATAGTGGCCGAGAGGGCGTAGACGTCCGTCCAGGGACCCTGTCCCATGCACTGGTACTGCTCTATCGGGGCGTAGCCCTGCTTGAGTGCCACGGCCATGGTGCTGTCCGTACCCCGGGACGACTCCCGCGCGCAGCCGAAGTCCAGCAGGCGCACCGAGCCCTGCTCCAGCATAAGGTTGTCTGGGCTTATATCGCGGTGGATCAGCCCGGCCTTGTGCATGGCGCTGAGCGCGGTGAACAGCGGCTCTATCAGAGGGAAAAGCTCCGAGGCCGGTATCCTGCCGCCCCGCCGGGCGGCGAGGTCTATGAAGTTGGTCCCCTCGACGTACTCCATGACTATGTACGCCGTATTGTTGGCCTCAAAGTAGTCGCGCACCATCACTATCTGCGGCTGCTTTTCCATGCGCGCCATCGTCCTGGCCTCGCAGAGGAAGCGGCTCAGCCCCTGCTCATAGCCGGGATTGCCCCTGCCCATGCAGGCGTGCACGTCCATAGACGCGGCGGCATCCCGAGCCGCGAGGCCGGAGGGGAAGTATTCCTTTATCGCGACCTTCACCTCGAGGCGCAGGTCGCGGCCTATATAGGTTATGCCGAAGCCGCCCTCACCGAGGGCGCGGCCGATCAGGTAGCGATCCATCAGCACGGTTCCCGGCGGCAGATGGTGCGGAGCCGGCGTGTATGAGCTCTGCGTCAGGCCGCAGGCGGGGCAGGGCTCGCCGGGGCGGACGCGGCCCATGCAGTACGGGCAGAATTCGCCGGAATTCCAGCTGCCGTCTTTCTGCTCCTTATTCACCGCGCTTCACCCCCGTTTCGCCAGACCCTAGCCTACGGCTTCAGTATACAGTAAGTCATATGCCGTGACAAGCGCTGCGGCGCGCCATTGAGCCGCGGCACGACCTCACTTTATCACATGCGAACGCCGGGGACGTCCAACTTTGTTCCGGCTCAGGAACAAAGTTGGACGGGGAGCGCATACCGGTGTGCTATACTCCTTTCAGCGTATTCCCAAAACAGAAAGGAGTAATCCGACATGAAAAGAAGCTTTGTATTCGCACTTGTCCTCTGCCTGATGCTGACGCTCACCCCGTTTGCGTCGGCCGCGAGCGACGAGGCAAACGAGGCCGCCAACGCTCTCTACGAGCTGGGGCTGTTCCAGGGCACGGCAGAGGACGCCGACGGCACGCCCGTTTTTGACCTTGACCGCGCCCCTACGCGCGCCGAGGCCGTGACCATGCTCGTGCGCCTGCTCGGCGGGGAGGACGCCGCCCTCGCCGGCGACTGGGACACGCCCTTCACCGACGTCCCCGAATGGGCTGAACCGTATGTTGGCTACGCCTATAGCAAGGGGCTCACGGACGGCACGGGCGAGACGGCCTTCGGCTCCGACGCCTCCGTGACCGCCGCGCAGTACATCACCTTCGTGCTCCGCGCGCTCGGCTATGAGAGCGGCTCCGACTTTGAGTGGGCCTCCGCCTGGGAGCTCAGCGACGAAATAGGCCTCACGGAGGGCGAGTACGGCGCGTCCACCGCTAGCTTCCTGCGCGGCGACGTGGCCGTGATCTCCTATAACGCACTCAGCTGCACGCTCAAGGACAGCGACGTCACGCTGCGCGACACGCTCACCGGCGAGCTGGTAGCGTATGAGCTCGAGGGCATCGGCACGTTCTATCTCCCAGAGGGCGGCGAGGCCAGCAGCTGGGAGACTGACGACCCCCTGCCCGGCGGCTGGGCCGGTCAGATCGAGTTCGAGGACTTCACCGTCTACTGCGGCTGCAACGGCCCGGAGAGCTACGCCGCCGCGGGCGTGACCTTCCCCGAGAGCGTCGAGGAATATTCCCAGCGCAGCGGCCCCCAGGGCAACAAGCCCGCCGATACGGAGTACGCCTATGACGACTACGGCAACATGTTTGTCCAGTACAGCTCCGACGGCAACGACATCTACTACGTCATAGATATCGGCAGCGAGTGGGCCTACGGCTTCAACTTCTACTGCCCCGAGGGGACTATCGAAAACTACAATCCGGGCCTCTGGTTCTCACTGACCGAGCTCAAAGACTGAGGAGGAAATAACAAATGAAAAAGCTTGCATCCCTTGCACTGGCGCTCTGCATGATTTTCGCCCTCGCGGCCTGCGGCGGCGAGAGCGGCACGGAGGCCACCGAGGATCCGCGCGCGGGCCTCACGGCCTACGAGCTTGAGGACGCCGCCGTAGTCTATCTCCCCGAGGGCGGCGAGACCTATTACGAGGAACAGACCGACCCGCTGCCCACCACCCAGTGCGGCGTAAATATCGGCGATGCCAACCTGCACCTGGGTATCATGGGTATGGACGCCTACGAAGTCGCCGGGGTCTCCCTGCCGGAGACGGTCGAGGAGTTCTCCCAGCGCAGCGGCCCGCAGGCCGACGTCGGCGAGGGCCAGGTGTTCGACTACGACGATTACGGCAACTACTGCACGCAGTTCGTCCGCGACGGACGCGACGTCTACTACGCCGTCCGTGTCCGCGACAACGGCACCGTCGCGCTCGCCTTCTCCTGCCCCGAGGGCACGATTGAAAACTACAACCCCGGACTATGGATATCCCTCGTGGAAATCAACTGATGCACAAAAAAGCCTCTCCGCCCGACGGCGGAGAGGCTTTGCGCAGTATCGGCGATGTCAGCACATTCCACGGCGGCTCAGCGCCGCATATATGCGCCCCATGGCCGCCTCCAGCTGCGCCCTCGGACAGGCGAAGTTCAGGCGCTGGAAGCCAACGCCCTCATCGCCTGTGCCGAACATGGCGCCGTTGTCCGTCGCCACTTTGGCCTCGTGGAGCATGAAGCTCCACAGCTCGCCGGCATCCATGCCCAGAGCGCGGAAGTCCAGCCAGGCCAGGTATGTGCCCTCCGGCCTCCCGTAGCGCACAGAGGGCATGTGCCCGGCTATGAAGTCTTCTACGTACCTGGCGTTGCTGTCAAGAAAGCCGAGAAGCGCGTCCAGCCAGGCCTCGCCCTGCGTATACGCGGCGATCTGCGCCGCGGCGCCGAAGTTGCCCGGCCAGAGGTAGTAGGGAGCCATCTTTGCCCGGAACGCCTCGCGTATTTTTCCGTCCGGTATGATAATGTCCGACACCAGCAGCCCGGCCAGGTTGAAGGTCTTGGACGGAGAGGTGCAGACAATACAGCTGTGAGCGAATTCCTCGCTTATCGATGCGAAGGGGATGTGCCTGTTCGGCGGGTAGACGAGGTCGGAGTGTATCTCGTCCACTGCGAGCATCACGCCGTTGTCCATACATATCCTGCCCACGCGCTCAAGCTCCTCACGGCTCCAGACGCGGCCGACCGGGTTGTGGGGGCTGCATAGGAGCATGAGCTTGACATCGGGTCTGCGGGCAAGAGCCTCAAGCGCGCCGAAGTCCATCTCGTACCGCCCGCCGCGGTTGATAAGCGGGTTGGAGGCGATATGCCTGCCGGTTCCGCGCACATAGTCAAAGTAGGGATAGTAGACCGGCGTCTGGATTATGACGCTGTCTCCGGGCTGCGTATACATTTCCACCGCGCACACCAGCGCCATGTTGACGCCGGGGGTGTAGGTGATCCATTCAGGCTCGACCGCCCAGCCGTGGCGGCGGCGCTGCCATTCGGCGCAGGAGGAGAGGAACTCCCCGGACGCATAGCCGTAGCCGTAGGTCTCGTGCGCCGCCCGCCTGCAAATCGCCTCCGAAACGCAGGGGGCGGTTTTCAAATCCATGTCGGCTATGCCCATGGGGATAATGTCCCTCTCGCCGTACATCTTTTCCAGCTGCTCAGGCGACCACTTGATGGATATGGTCTTTGAGCGGTCAACACGTTCGTTGAAGTCGAATTCCATGCCGTACCCCTTTCTTTTCCGAGCGATTTGCGATATAATGTTAAAAACGATTGTGCATTATAATGATACAAAATGTTTACTATAATGTCAAGGGGCTGAGGACGTGGATTACATGAACGGCATAGTCGCGGGCAATATACGCAGGCTGCGCGCTTCGATGAAGCTGAGCCTGGACGAGCTTGCTCAGGTCAGCGGTGTGAGCAAGAGCATGCTCGCGCGCATAGAGCGCGGCGAGGGCAATCCGACGCTGTCGACGCTCTGGAAAATATCCAACGGGATGCAGGTGCCTTTCGACGAGCTGATTGCCAGGCCGAGCCGGGACTTCACGGTGGTGCGGCCAGGGGATGTGCAGCCCATCCTGGAAGACGGGGGGAGGGCGCGCAACTATTCCATATTCCCGGACGGCGAGGGTCGCCGCTTTGCCGTTTACATGCTGGAGCTGGAGCCGGGCAGCCGCTGGACGAGCGAGGCGCACCCGAGGGGGACGACGGAGTTCATAACCGTCTTTGAAGGCTCGCTGCAGGTGGACGCCTCCGGGCACAGCGCCGAGGTTTGCCGCGGCGAGAGCCTGCGCTTTACGGCAGATACAGAGCACAGCTACGCCAACACCGGCGGCTCGAGCTGTGTGCTGCACATGATAATGTATTATCCTTGATCCGGCTGCGCCGAGCTCCTGTATTCTCTCGGCGTGCGTCCGTAAAAGCGCCTGAACATTTTGGAGAAGTTGCTGGGACTGTCGAAGCCGCAGTACGCGGCGGTTTCGGAAATGCTGCTTGAGGGCTCCTCGAGCAGCATTTTTGCACCCTGCATGACCCTGTATTTAATGAGGTACTGTATGGGCGAGACGCCGAGCGACTTGTGGAAGCAGCGTATACATTCACGCTCGCTTATGCTCGCGGCGGCGGCTATGTCCGAGACTGAGACGTTACCGTTAAAGCTGCCGTGTATGTAGTCGAGCATTTTTCTCATCCGCAGCCCGTCCCTGCCGGCGGCTCCTGCCGGGTCGCTCGGCTTCGGAGCCAGACGCTCGTAAAGCAGCAGGCATATACGGGAGAGACTCTCGCGCACGATAAACTCAAAGCCCGGGCTGTCTTGCGCCAGCGCGTCAAAGGCGGCGCTGAACCACACTGCGGCCTGCCGCGCGTCCTCGCCGCTGAACTTATAGCCGGGAAAGGCCGAGGATATGAGGGGCTGGATATACTTCCGGGCGAAGACGCTCTGCCCTCCGCCGGTTATGAGCGCCGGGCTGAAGACCAGCGAATGCAGCTCGCACTCCGGGGCGGCCGAGGCAAAGTGCAGGGTGTTTGAGTTTATGGCCGCAAGCTCCCCCTGTCCAAGCGTTAAGGACTTTCCCGGAGTCTTTACATCCATGCGTCCGCGCGCTATATATACAAGCTCCATTTCCTCGTGCCAGTGCCAGGGGATGGCGTCCTCGGGTCTGTCCGTATGGCTGGAGGAATACCCCGCGCAGGGGAACTCCGCGCTCCCGTGCGGCTGAAGCTCCATGGACACGCGGTTTAGATTCAATCCGCACTCCCGCAGCGGCATGTGCGATCACCCTTTCTCGCAATTGGCGGTTTTGTTATATTATATGGCCGGATGCAGATTGAATCAAGAGCGATTTGGCGCTATTCTTATGACGCTAGAAAATGGAGGAATACTTATGACGCATCTTCTGCTGGCGATTATATATCTGGCCTTCATCAGTCTGGGACTTCCGGATTCGCTGCTTGGCTCTGCGTGGCCTTCGATGTACGGGGAGCTTGGCGTGCCGGTGTCGTACGCAGGCGCGATATCCGCCATCATATCGGCGGGAACCATATTCTCCAGCCTGCAATGCGACAGGCTGACGAGGCGCCTCGGAACCGGGGCGCTCACGGCGCTGAGCGTGCTGACGACGGCGGTGGCGCTGTTCGGGTTTTCGGTCAGCCGCTCTTACGCGGCGCTTTGCCTCTGGGCTATACCCTACGGGCTGGGCGCAGGGAGCGTGGACGCCTCGCTCAACAACTATGTCGCCCTGCACTACGCGAGCAGGCACATGAGCTGGCTGCACTGCATGTGGGGGCTGGGAGCCTCCGTCGGACCCTATGTGATGGGCTTCGCCCTGTCCGGCGGAATGGGCTGGAGCGCCGGCTACCGGTACATAGCCCTGTTCCAGGCGGCGCTCACCGCCGTATTGCTGATAAGCCTGCCCTTGTGGAAAAAACGCGGCGCCGCTCTCCCGGAGGCGGACGGCGACGGCGCGGAGGCCCTGTCCCTGCGGGAAACTGTCCGCGTGAGAGGGGCGAAGGAGACTATGGCGGCGTTTTTCTGCTACTGCGCAGTTGAGCAGACCGCCGGGCTTTGGGCGGGCAGCTATCTTGTGCTGCGCTGGGGCATGGCCGAAGAAAGGGCGGCCTCGCTGGCCGGCATGTTCTTTATAGGCATAACGATTGGCAGGGCGCTGAGCGGCTTCCTGACCATGAGGCTCAGCGACACCGGGATGGTGCGTCTCGGCCAGGCGCTCATATTGCTGGGCGCGGCGGCGATGCTTCTCCCGGCCGAGGGCGCGGCTGTGCCGGGGCTGCTGCTTGTCGGGCTGGGCTGCGCGCCTGTCTACCCGTCGATGATACACGCCACGCCTGAGCGCTTCGGAGCGGCGCATTCGCAGTCGCTGATAGGCGTCCAGATGGCGTCGGCGAGCGTCGGAACATGCGTCATGCCCCCGCTGTTCGGCCTGATAGCGAACCATATAAGCGCATCTCTCCTGCCGCTGTACCTCCTGGCCGCGCTCGCGTGCATGGTTTTCGTACATGAAAGGCTCATCAGAAAAAGCGCAGCCGGGCGGCGCGCTGCGCCGCCGGCATGAAAAGGCGCGCGTATATAAAGCAAAGCTGCGAAGTCACAGCTGTGACTTCGCAGCTTTGCCAAAAAAGCCGCCGCCAGGCTTATTCGTCGATGCCGATCATGACGCTGGTGGCCTTTATGACCGCGTAGGCTTCCTTGCCGACGGCCAGACCCAGCTCCTTGATGGCGTTCATGGAGATGGTGGAGGAGACGACGTTGCCGCCGCCGATGTCAATCTTGACGATGCCGTTGACGGCTCCTTCCTGGATGTCAACGATGGTTCCCTTGAACTGATTGCGTGCGCTGAGTTTCATTTTCTGTTCACCTTTCTTATTCCTTGTTATCCGGCTCATAGAGCAACAGAACGTTCGCGCCGGACGTGCCGAGGGCATAGCCCTCCGTGACATTCTGTGGACGGAACTGTTTTGGAAGCCTCCACCACAAATCCGGCGAGCCCTCGGGCTGAGCCGCGTATCTGAAGCGTATGATGTCCTCAAACGGCTCCTCTATCTTGCCGAGGAGCTTTACGGGATGGCTGTTCTGCTTTGTGTTGGGGCTGAAATAGTGTGCGCGTATACCTATATAGGCGACGTCGTCGCGCACGGGCTTCGCCGTCGTGAAGCCAACGCCCCAGTCGAGGGCTTCGACCTCGTACTCGCCGATCTTTCTGGCGCGGGAGAAGTTCTTGCATCCGGTCATGGACGCGCCGGCCTTGGTTCCCGGGTCGGCAAACAGCTCCTTGGTAGGCTTGAGCGTGTGTATCCGCCCGTCTTCCATGAGCGCTATCGTGTCGCAGAGGTCGTAGGCCTCGTCTCGGCTGTGCGTCACGGCGATTGAGACGCCGCCGAAGCGCTCCAATATGCCTTTCATCTCCACCAGCAGCTTTTCGCGCAGATGCGTATCCAGCGCGGAAAATGGCTCGTCGAGCATCAGCAGCTTGGGCTGGTTCACAAGTATGCGCGCGAGCGCCACGCGCTGCTGCTGGCCGCCGGAGAGCTGCGCCGGATAGTGTCCTTCAAGCCCGGAGAGCTGCATTAGCTCTATATATCGCGCGAGCAGCTCCTCGCGCTTGGCCTTGTCCTTTTCCCACTTCGCGCCGCAGAGGATGTTCTGCCGCACGGTCATGTTGGGAAAGAGGGCGTAGTTCTGAAAGAGGTAGCCCACCCTGCGCTGCTGCGGCTTGAGGTTTATGCGCTGCTCGTTGTCGAACAGCGTCACGCCGTCGAGGACTATCCTGCCCTCGTCCGGGCGCTCCACACCGGCGATGCAGCGGAGAGTCATGCTCTTTCCGCAGCCGGAAGGTCCGAGTATGCCCATCACGCCGTCTTTGGCCTCCAACTTCACGGAGAGCCTGAAGCCGCCCAAATCCTTTTTTATATCGACGTAGAGGCTCATCGCGCGCCGCCTCCCTTCTGCTTTTTCTCAAGCAGGTTGACGGACAGCAGCACCACGGCAGAGATGGCAAGGTTGATGAGCACCCATATCATGGCGCTCCGGTCGTCTCCCGTGCGCCAGTACTGGTACACGGAGGTTGAGATGGTGGCCGTGCGCCCGGGGGTATAGCCTATCAGCATACTCGTCGCGCCGTATTCGCCCAGCGCGCGGGCGAAGGCCAGGACGGCTCCGGCCAATATGCCCTGGCGGCAGTACGGCATACGTATGCGCCAGAATATAAAGGTGTTTGAAAGGCCGAGCGTCTGCCCGGAGTAGGCCAGAGTGCTGTCAAAGCTCTCAAACGCGCCGCGCGCGGTGCGGTACATGAGCGGGAAGGCCACTACAGAGGCCGTGACGATGCCGCCGTACCAGGTCATGACAAAGCGTATGCCCATCGTGCCCAGCAGCTGGCCGAGCGGGCGGTTCACGCCGAATATGAGCAGCAGAAAATAGCCTACGACCGTGGGCGGCAGCACCAGCGGCAGAGTGAGGATGACGTCCAGCACGCCCTTGAGCACTCGCGGCAGCTTCGCGACGTAGTAGGCGAAGAAGATGCCCAGGAAGAACACGATCACACTGCTTACGGCCGCGATGCGAAGCGAGTTCCAAAGCGGATACCAGTCCATCAGCTCACCTCCTTACATTGTCTTTGCCGGGGGCATATGCCCCCGGCTTTGTTTTTGCTATGCTGTCAGTTTCAGGCCACGGGGGCGAAGCCGACGCTCTCGAACACGGCTATGGCCTCGTCACCGGTGAGGTAATCGAGGAACGCCTGGGCGGCCTCCTGGTTCTCGGAGGTCTTGAGCACGGCGGCGGGATAGATGACCTGGCCGCACATCTCGGCGGTGGCGTAGTCGACTATCTCAAGGTCCTCGCTGTAGGCGTCGGTGCAGTAGATGACGCCGCAGTCGACGCTGCCTTCCTTGATCTGGGTGGCGACCTCCTTGACGTTGGTGCCGTAGGTGATAAGGCCGTTGTTGGCGAGGGTGGTCTCGTCGAGGTCGTAGTACTGGAGTATGAGCTGGGTGTACTGGCCGACAGGGACGTCGCTGTTGCCCATGCACATGAACACGTCGCCCGCGGAGAGCAGCTCAGCGAGGTTGTCAAAGCCGGTGATGCCCTTGGGATTGCCGTCGGGCACGCAGAGGGTGACGCGGTTCTCGAGCAGGTCTATGCGGCTGCTCTCGAGCACGAAGTCGAGACCCTCGGTGTTGACGCTCGCGTCGGCGGTGATGTCGAGCTGATCCATCTGCTTCTGACCCGCGCTTATGAACAGGTCGCAGTCGGCGCCCTCCTGGATCTGGGTCTTGAGCGTGCCGGAGGAGTCGAAGGTGAACACCAGCGTGACGTTAGGAGCCACCTCGGCGTAGAGGGACTGGATCTCGGTCAGCGTCTCCTCCATGGAGGCGGCGGCGAACACTACCAGCTCGACGGGATCGCCTGCGGGCTCCTCGCTGGGAGCCGCCGTCGGCGCCTCGGAAGCGGGGGCTTCGGTGGGGTCGCTCGCAGCGGTGCCGCAGGCGGCGAGGGCAAATACCATTGCCAGAGCCATAAGCAGGGCGAGCAGTTTTCTTGACTTTTTCATTTTCTTTCCTTCCTCCTTGCTGTTCGCAAAAAGTATGTGTATGCAAAACGTGACTTTACACGTTGTTGCCTGGAAAAAGTGCGTCTGCCGGTCACCTGGCGCAGTCGTGGACTGTGTTGCGCAGCATGTCCAGCGCGTGGGGGAGGTCGTCGAGGAAGACCTCCAGGCTCTCGCGCACGGCCTTCGGGCTGCCCGGGAGGTTTATAATGAGCGTCTTGCCGCGTATAACGGACACTCCGCGCGAGAACATGGCGCGCCTGGTGTACCTCATGCTTCCGGCGCGTATGGCCTCGGCGATGCCCGGCGCTGTCCTGTCCGCGACGGCGAGCGTGGCCTCCGGCGTCTGGTCGCGGGGCGTGAAGCCCGTGCCGCCGGTGGTTAGGATGAGGTCGAGCTGGCGCTGGTCGCAGAGCCTTATGAGCTGCGCTTTGAGCGGACCTGTGCCGTCCGCGAGCAGGAGCTTTTCCACGACCTCGTAGCCGCGGCTCTCGAGCTCCTCGACTATCGCGGGACCGGACTTGTCCTCGCGCTCGCCGGCGGCGCCCTTGTCGGAGAGAGTGATCACCGCCGCCTGATACGGCCTCGGGGAGGTGCGCTCGACTATGCTCATCTCGTCGCCGACGGTTATTGTGCCGCCCTCGAGCACACGCGCAAACACGCCCTCGCGAGGCATGATGCAGTCGCCCATGGTCTTGTAAATTGCGCAGTGGCTGTGGCACTCCTTGCCTATCTGCGTCATTTCGAGCAGCACCTCGCCGCAGCGCAGCAGAGTGCCCACGGGGAGGCTGCGGAAGTCGAAGCCGCTGACGACCAGGTTTTCGCCGAAGTCGCCGTAGACCACCTGCGCACCCCTGGCGCGGAAGGCCTCTATCTTGTCGGCGCTGAGCAGGCTGACCTGGCGGTGCCATTTCCCGGCGTGCGCGTCGCCGTCTATGCCCCACTCGGGAGTAAAGTGAGCGCTGTGAACATCACGCTTTTGTACGCCCTTTTCGGCGCTGGTACATACTGCGAGTACGGTACCCATATGATCATCCTCCAATCTGTGACATGAGGCGGCACTCCGTCATCTCCTTCGGCGTGTCGAAGCAGTGCTGTCTCGGCTTGTTATATATGGTGAGGCGTATGGTCTCGAGCAGCTGCGCGTCGCTCGCGCCGCCGCGCAGCAGCTCGCGCAGGTCCGCGCCCTCGTCGAAGCAGAGGCAGGGCTTGAGCCAGCCCCGGCTGGTCACCCTCACGCGGTTGCAGCTCGCGCAGAAGCGGTGGGATACGGCGTCTATCATGCCTATGGGCGCGGCGAGCCGCCCGCTCGCATAGTAGTGCGCGGGGCCGGAGCCTATGCGCGCGTCCACAGGGTGCAAATCCGGCCAGACCGCCCTGAGGATCTCAAGAGCCTTGTCGGGGTTCAGCCCGGTTTCGTTCTTCCCCACGCCCATCGGCATGAGCTCTATGAAGCGCACGGGCACACCGTGCGCGGCAAAGCGGGCCAGGTCGGTAATCGTCCCGGCCGTCTCGCCCAGCAGCACCGCGTTGAGCTTGACGGGCACGCCGAGCGAACGCATCAGCTCGATGCCCTCCAGAACGGAATCCACGACGCCGGAGCTGCCTGTGATGCCGCGCTCAAGCTCGGGGTCGGTAGTGTCAAGGCTGACGTTGACGCTGTCCAGACCCGCGTCCGCCAGCTCGCGGCCATAGCGGGGCAGCAGCGTGCCGTTTGTGGTCACCGACACCTTTTTCACGCCGGGGATGCGCTTGAGCTCCGCCACGAACCCGGCGGCGCCGAGGCGCACGAGCGGCTCCCCGCCCGTCACGCGCACATGCTCCACGCCGAGCGTGGCAAAGAGCCGCGCAAGGCGCAGGAACTCCTCATAGCTCAAAATGTCCCCGTGCTCGACCATGTCGCAGCCGTCAGGCATACAGTAGCGGCACCTGAGGTTGCAGCGGTCGGTTATGGAGAGGCGCAGATAATTTATATTACGTCCGAATTGGTCGGTCATTTCTCGTCACCGTAGTAGAAGTCTCCGCTCTTGCCTCCGTGCTTTTCCACGAGGTGGACGCTCAGGATTTCCATGGAGCGGTCGACGGCCTTGCACATGTCGTAGACGGTCAGCAGCGCGACGCTCGCGCCGGTGAGCGCCTCCATCTCGACGCCGGTCTTGCCGTCGCACTTGACGGAGCACACGGCGCGAACCGCGCTTTCCCCGTCCAGCAGCTCCAGCTCGACCTTCACGCCGGTCAGCAGCAGCGTGTGGCACAGAGGGATGAGCTCCGCGGTCTTCTTCGCGGCCATGATGCCGGCGACCTGAGCCACGCCGAGCACGTCGCGCTTTTTCATCCGTCCGGCCTTAACAAGCTCGAAGCACTCGCGGGACATGCGTATGCGCCCCTCGGCCACGGCGCGGCGGGACGTGACGTCCTTCGCGCCCACGTCTACCATGAGCGCGTTGCCGTGACAGTCGATGTGAGTAAAGCCCATCACTGCCACCTGCCGAAGCCGCAGTTGGGGAAGTGGCAAACATTGCAGTTGAGGCACAGGCCGCCGTTGCCCAGTCCTGCGAGCATGTCCGCCGTCACCGGCTCGTCGGCGAGCAGGTAGGGCAATACGATGTCGAATATGGTGCGCTTGGCGTACATGACGCAGCCGGGCAGGCCGCAGATGGGACGCCCGTCGTCGGTGTAGGCCAGCAGGAACATGGCTCCGGGCAGCACGGGAGCGCCGTAGCTCACGATGTTTGCGCCGGTGTTCTTTATGGCCAGCGGCGTCTTGTCGTCGGGGTCGACGCTCATGCCGCCGGTGCACAGCACCATGTCCACGCCGTCGGCGAGCATCTTGTTTATGATGCCGGTGATCTTCTCGTGGTCGTCGTTCGAGACCTCGTGCGCGGCCATTTCGCAGCCGAACTGCGCCAGCTTCTCGACGATCACGGGCGTGAACGTGTCCTCGATGCGCCCGTAGTAGACCTCGTTGCCGGTGGTGACAAGCCCGAAGCGCTTGGGCTTTATCTCCGCGAGGCGCAGCAGGGGCGCGTCGCCGGCGACGGCTTTCGCCTGAGCCATGGCCTCCTTTTCAATTACGAGCGGGATGATGCGCGTGCCGCAGAGCTTGTCTCCGGCCTTGACGGCCACGCCGCCGGGGCGGGTGGCTATCATCATGCGGCCGAAGGAGTTCACGGCGCGCAGCCTCTCGCGGTCGACGAGGAACAGCCCGTCGCGCTCGGCGGTCAGCTCTATCTTGCCCTCCTTGGGCTTCGAGGCGCTCATGCCGTCGTTCATGCACATGTCGCGCAGGATCTCGGCGGCCTCGTCCTCGTGGAGCATGCTGTCGTCGTTTTCCCAGACGTAGATGTTGTCCTTGCCCACGCTGAGCAGTACGGGTATGTCCTCAGGCTGGATTATATGACCCTTACGGAACACGGCGTCCTTGGTGACGCCCTTTATTATCTGCGTAATGTCGTGACACAGTACCATCCCGACCGCGTCTTCAGTTTTTACGAGCTGCATTAGACTTCATCTCCATTTAGATATTTGTCTGTATTTCTGCGCAAATTCTGTAAAAACGGCCTGCTTTGCAGGCGCTGCGTGCGCTTTATCCGGCGGCGTGCCGGCGGTTCGAGTTGTTTCTGAATCGTAGTCGCTAATAAATTGTACAAACTATGATCGAGATTGTCAAGGGAAAATACAAAGTTGTGCATAAGTTACCTTGAAAATTTCTCCGCCGCGCTCCGGACTGGCCGGCCGTGCGCGTGCCACATCTGGTAGTATATAGTCATACTGGAAAAAATCAACCGTCAGACGCGCAAATGCAGCGCCCGCCTTGACAAGGACGGGGGACGTCTGTATAATGAACAACGTTCATTTTGAGGAGCCTTGGCGAATGAATAATACGGTTACATCCAAAGATGACATCCTGGCGGCGAGCCGGGAGATAATAAGCCGCGAGGGGCTGCCGGCGGTGAGCATACGCTCGGTGGCTGCGGCCTGCGGAGTCTCGGTCGGCTCCATCTACAACTACTTCGACTCCAAGGCGGAGCTGGTCGGCGCGGCCGTCGAGAGCGTATGGCGCGAGATCTTCCACCGCGGCGGCGACGGCGGCGGGTTCAGGGACATACAGTCCTGCATCGTCTGGATGTACGGCCGGATGGAGCGCGGCTGCGAGCAGTACCCCGGATTTTTCAGGCTGCACTCTCTGAGCTTCATGCGTGAAGACCGCCCCGGCGGCAGGGAGACGATGCAGCAGACCTGGAGACACATCCTCGACGGGCTTGCGCTCGTCCTCCGGCGCGACCCAAACGTCCGCGAGGGCGCGTTCACGGAGGAGCTGACGGCGGACGCCTTTGCCGGCGTGCTGTTTTCACTCATGCTCTCCGCGATGCTGCGGCAGGACTACGACCCCGGCGCCGTGCTCGAGATAGTCCGGCGCACGCTGTATTGACGCCCTGCGCGGCGGAGCGAGGCTTCCTGCCGCCGAATGTGAACGGTGTCCAAGGCTTTGGAGGAGGACAATGAGAGTCAAACGCAACACTCTGCTGCTGCTCGCCTGCCTGGTGTGGGGAGCGGCGGGCTTCAACATACTTCGCATCGGAGCTGCCGCCTATCCAGGGCGTCTGAGCGCTATGAACATACTGCTGTCGGCGCTGGTGTTCACGGTATTTCAGCTCTTTATCTTCGGCAGGCTGGTGAAAAAGCACAGCGCCAGGATAGCCGCTTACCGGGAGGAGCGGCAGTTTTTCCTGAAGTTCTTCGACGTGAAGTCCTTTGTGATCATGGCGGTCATGATGGGCGGCGGTATCGGCCTGCGCCGCAGCGGACTGGCTCCGGAGGCGTTCATCGCCGTGTTCTACACGGGGCTCGGAGCCGCGCTGCTGCTCTCCGGACTGCTGTTCGGGCGCAGTTTCTGCTCGGCGGTTTTCGGCTCCGGACGCGCGAACGAAGCCGGAAACTGACGGATGCAGTCAATTACAATACACTATAGGGGAGAAGAACAACATGAAGCGCTACATAAATACCGCACTGCTCTACGCCGTTCTGGCGATGGCCGGAGGCGTGTTCTACCGGGAATTCACCAAGTTCAACGGATTCACCGGCCAGACCGCCCTGTCCGTAGTACATACCCATTACTTCGTTCTGGGCACGGTGGTGTTCCTGCTGCTCCTGCTGCTGGAGAAGACCTTCGCCTTCTCCGACGGCAAGACCGGCAAAATACTCGCCGTCTACCACGTGGGACTTAACCTCACGGCCGTGATGTTCCTGGTGCGCGGCGTGACCCAGGTGCTGTCCACGCCGCTGTCATCCGGCATGAGCGCCGCCATATCCGGCGTGGCCGGTATAGGCCACATCCTGCTCGGCGTCGGCCTGGTTCTGCTGCTACTGAACATAAAGCGAGCAGTCTCCCGCTGACAGAGCGAAACGCCTCCCCGCAGGGGAGGCGTTTCGCTCTTTCCGGCGTGACGGCCGGCGGGCGCTTGTGCGCTAATACATTTCAGCTGCCAGCGCCGTCAGGCGATCGACATCGCACAGCTCGTACGTCTTCGCGCCGCAGGGCTTCAATACGCCGGAGCGCCTGAAATCCCCCGGCAGCCGGCTCAGATGCCGCGGCGTGACGCCCGGCAGCCCCGCTACGGCGCGCCCCCTCATATACTTGCCATCCGCGGAATTCTCCGGCAGATACGCGGCCAGGCGGTTCTTCGCAGGGTAGAGCAGCGCCCTGGAGTAGGCCGAGGAGGTGTTGTAGAGCTTGCGCATGAGGCTGTTGCACACCAGGCGGTAGAAATTCAGGCTCTCCATTTCCCCGCCAAACGCGTACACCGGCACGGATATGAGCCTCACCGCGCCCTTGGCGTACACGTCGTGGAGCACAGGACGGTTTTGCATGTACTCTATGTCGCCCGGCAGATGCGGCGGCCTCGCTTCGGCTATGACGGCAAGCTTGCCCTCGGGGGTGAAGAAGCCCTCCGCGCCGATGTGCGCGATGTATCCCTCCAGGCCGGCGCCGTCAAGCTCGCGCAAGTGATGCACCTCCAAACGTAGACATATGTCCTGTTTTTATTATGCCAGCCGTGGTATACTCAGGCGAGATACCGGAACTACAACGAAATGCAGGTGACAGCTGTGCTTGAATCTAGAATCGACGACCCGTCTCTGGCCGGAGCCGGGGCTGAAAGAATCAAATGGTACCGCGATAAGATGGATGTTGTACGCGCCTTCCGGGAGCGCTATGAGCGCGAGCGGCCGTTTGCCGGGAAGCGCCTTCTGGTCTGTATGCACTGCGAGCCCAAGGCTGCGGTGCGCACTGAGGCGCTGCTGGCAGGCGGGGCGGAGGGCATAGTTTTTGTCGGCAATCTCGGCTCCACAAAGCCGGATACGGCGGCCTATCTGGCCTCGCTGCCCGAGGTGACCGTGCTGGCGCGGCAAAACGACACGCTGGAGGACTTGCAGCGCAGCGTCGCCGAGGCTATGGCCGAGCCGTTTGACCTCCTGATGGACAACGGCGCGGCGCTCATGCAGCAGTTCTGGCGGCAGCGCGGACGCTGGAGTCCGCTCGGAGCCATTGAGGAGACGCGCTCCGGCAGGCTTATACTCGACCGTGAGGGGATATGCCCGGATTTCCCCGTGCTGGTAATAGACGACTCGCCCGTAAAGAGACTGGTGGAGAACGAGGTCGGCGTCGGCCAGTCTGTCGTGGACGGCTTCATGCGCGCGACCAGTATGCTCATAGGCGGCAAGCGCGTGTTCATCATAGGTTACGGCTGGTGCGGGACTGGCATCGCACAGCGCTTCCGCGCGCTGGGCGCGGTCACGATGGTATACGACACGGATCCGCTGCGCCTGCTAAAAGCGAAGCTTGAAGGCCACATCGTCGGCCGCCTCGAAGAACTGCTGCCCCAGGCGGACGTGGTCTGCACGGTCACGGGCCGCTTCAACGTGATAGGCGAGAGGGAGCTGCGGCAGCTGCGCGACGGAGCGGTGCTCTGCAACGCCGGGCACTACAACATGGAGATAGACACCGCGCGCCTGGGCGAAATCGCCGAGAGCAGGGAGTCGATGCAGGAAGGCGTGGAGAGGTATTCCGTCGGCGGAAAGCGCATCTATCTGCTGCAAAGAGCCAATCCGCTGAATCTGGCCTCCGGCGCCGGCAACCCCATAGAGATAATGGAGCTGGGCTACGCCCTGCAGCTGCTGAGCCTGGAGCGCATAGTAAAAGACCCCGGCCTGGCGCCGGGAGCGCAGCCCCTGCCCGACGACATCAACAAGGCCGCGTGCGAGCTGGCGCTGTGGGGCGCCGTGCACGGCCGGGAGTGAGCGGCGCTCAGGTTTTGCGGCGGTGGGCTTGAGCGCGGCGCCGTTGCTGCGATGCGGGGGCTGTGGTATCATAGCGGCATGGGGGCGATAGCCGGTGAAGATAAACGAGATAATACGCTGCAAGCGCAGGGAGCTGGGCTTGACCCAGGAGCAGGCCGCCCACCGCCTGGGCGTGAGCGCATCCGCCTTCAACAAGTGGGAGCGGGGCGCCAGCCTGCCGGATATTACGCTGCTGCCGGGCTTGGCGCGGCTGTTGGGGGTGGACCTGAACACCCTGCTGGACTTCAGCGAGGAGCTGAGCGACGCTCAGATAGCGGAGTTCATGAACTCGGTGGACGAGACGGCGAAATCCGCCGGATATGCCGCCGCCTTTGAGCGCGTGGAGGCCAAGCTGCGCGAGTACCCCAGCTGCGACAGGCTGCTGCTGTCCGCGGCCTTCTACCTGGACGGCGCGCTCTACCTGTACGCCGTTGAGGACGGCGACAGCTACCGAGCCAAGCTCGACGCCTGGTACGAGCGGCTGGCGGAGAGCGACGACCCGGACGTCAGGCTGCAGGCGCTGGGGATGGTGATAAATCGCTGCCGCGCAAGCGGCGACCTGGAGCGGGCGGAAGCGCTCGTGAACACGCTGCCTAAGAACATCGTAGACCGCACGGAGCAGCTGGCGCTGCTGTACACCGCCCAGGGGCGCGCGGACGAGGCACTGCCGCTGTGGCAGAGCCGGGTGCTCGAGGGCATATCCGGGGCCGTGACCGCCATGCAGCACCTCTTTGAGTACGCGCTCAAGGACGGGCGGGAGGCGGACGCGGAGAGCATCGCCGCCACGGCCGAGGCGGTCAGCTCGGCGGCGGAGCTGCCCGAGTGGATGGGACTCACCGTGCGGCTGTCCCTGGCGGAGGCATTGGGGCGGAGCGAGGAGTACGCCGAGCTGCTCGCGCGGGTGATGCGCTCGCTGGAGACACCCTGGGACAACGCTTCAAGCCCGCTGTACAGCACGTTTTCCGCCGCGGGGATAGGCTCGCTGGCCGGACATCTGGAGCGCATGATCGAGCGCGAAGCCGAGAATAAGTAATTAACAGCGCCCGCGGCCGGATTATCCGGCCGCGGGCGCTGCTCGCAGCTATTTTCGGTTCGGTTTTCGCTTGATTTTCAGCAGCTTCATGAAGTCGCCGAACAGAGAGACGTCACGGGGCTCGAACATTATCCACTTCCCGTCGTGGTAGGTCGTGGCCTCGTCGTAGACCCTTTGGACTTCCTCGGAGTAGTTTGCCCGGTCGCTTTCAAACTTTGCACGCTCGTCCCTGCCCAGGATGACCATGAAGCCCAGGCAGTTTTCGCGGGCGTACAGCGCGCAGAGCGTTTTGCCGCCCCGGCGGTACTTGTACTCGTAGACCCAGGCCTTGCCGCCGCTGTTCCACGTTCGCTCCATGTCGTAGCGTTCTTCTATCAGGGCGCACAGGCTGTTCCAGACTCCGTACAGCTGTTCTCCGAGCAGAGCCGTCATTTGCCGCGCGTCAGGGGTTATGTCTGTCATGGTGCGTCCTCCTGTGTGAAATTCAGTCCGATGAGTAAAAAACGGCGCAGTCCGAGGGCTGCGCCGCTCAGCTTATCAAAAAAGCCTCGCAGAGTTTCGCGCCCTATGGGCGCGAAAGGGACTGGGATCATTTTCGGCGGCGGCGTGTACGTCGCCGAAAATACTTCTCGCGAAGCGAGCGTCGAATTGTCCGCCTTTGGCGGACAACCGAGGCGCAGAGCGCAGTGCCGGTCTCCATCGGCCGCTCGCGGCCGGGGGACTTTATTGTCAAAAAAGGTCGTCGACGGCCTTTTTTGACAGTTTCAACGGCGCAGTCCGAGGGCTGCGCCGTTGCTTATTGTTCAAGTCAGGCGGTAGAGGTGAGCGCTCTCCGGATCGAGGCTCAGCTTTATAAGCCCGTTTTCCACGCTCAGCGTGTCGGAGCACAGGAGGCACTCCGCGCGCGTGAGGTTCAGCGCGCGCAGCGAGTCGAGCTCGTCGTTCGTGAGCCCGGCGTTGTCCAGCCAGAGGTCGCAGACCACGTCGCGCCGCTCGCCTGCGCGGTTTACCACGGCGAGGTACACGCCGTCCTCCGCCGGGGAGCCGAAGCAGTCGCGTCCGCCGGTGACGCAGCGTAGTATCGCCAGTACGTCCGCGTGCGGGGAGAACACGGCCACCGAGCCGCACTTGAGCGCGTCTATGCCCTCGTGCAGGCGGCCGAGCGTCTGATACCACTCCACCAGCGGCCGCCCGCCCTCGGCGAAGGGGGCGCGGTTGAAGGGGTCGAGCATGCCGTTCATGCCCGTCTCGTCGCCGTAGTAGACGCTGGGCACGCCGGGGACGGTGAACTGCACCAGCGCCGCGAGCTTCTGCATCGCCGCGCCGCGCGCGTCCTGGCTGTCGCTGACGATGAACCTGGCCTGCTGCTCGCGCGAGAGGCTGCGGGCGTCCAGGCGGGTGGCCAGGGCGGTGCGCGCGCGCTCCACGTCGTGGGAGCTGAGCAGGTTCATAAGCGCGTAGTACATGGGCAGGGGGTAGCTCAGCCGCTGCGTCAGCAGCGCGCCCTTGAGCGCCCAGGCGTCGGAGCGGAAGCAGAAGAAGTCCAGCACCGCGCTGCGGAACGGGTAGTTCATGACCGTGTCCAGCGCCCCGCCCAGCGCGTACTTGCGCCGCGAGCCGTAGCTGAACTTGGTGATGGCATCCTCCCAGACCTCGCCGAGTATGACGGCGTCGTCCCGCTCGGCCTTCGCGCTCTCGCGTATCATGGCCAGCACGTCGTCGGGCAGTTCGTCGGCCACGTCCAGCCGCCAGCCGGCGGCGCCGCGGCGCAGCCAGGTCTTTACCACGCTGTCCTCGTCGGTTATTATCATCTTCTGCCAGAGCGGGTCGTGCTCGTTGACCTCCGGCAGGTCGGGGAAGTTCCACCAGCAGCGGTACTCGGCCGGCCAGCGGCGGAAGTCGTACCAGGAGTAGTACGGCGAGCGGCTGCCCGCGTTGTAGGCGCCGTCGCTGCGGTAGTGGTTGTCGCGGTTGAAGTAGATGCTGTCCGCGCCCGTGTGGGAGAAGACGCCGTCGAGCATTATGTGTATGCCGCGCTCCGACGCCGCTGCGCACAGGCGCTCAAAGTCCTCGAGCGAGCCGAGGATCGGGTCGGGCTGGAGGTAGTCCGCCGCGTCGTAGCGGTGGTTGCTGCGCGCCTCGACTATCGGGTTGAGGTAGATTACGCCCACGCCGAGGCTCTTTATGTAGTCGAGGTTCTCCTCGATGCCCCTGAACGTCCCGCCGAAGAAGTCCAACGGGAAGTAGAAGCCCTCGGAGCTGTTGGGCTGCCAGTCCACGCTCTCGTCCCAGCTCTCGTGGAACTTGACCTGCCGACCCATCGCTATGTGCTTTTCGACGCCGCGCTTTGCGGTGTCCGAGCCGTCGCGCGCGAAGCGGTCGGGGAATATCTGATACATGACGCTGCGCCGGAACCACTCGGGCGTTTCAAACCCGCGCTCGTACACCGTGAAGCGGAAACCGTCGCCGCGGGTGCTCATGAGCTGGCCGAAGCGGCCGCCGTAGGCCGCGCAGAGCCATAGCTCGCCCGAGTCGAGCTTCAGCCGGAAGCTGTACCACAGCGCGGCGGGCTGCTCCGGCGCGGAGATGGTAACGACCCAGTCGCCGCCCTCGGGCGACATCTCGTAGCGCTCCTCAAAGCCGTCGTCGCCGGAGAGCACCAGCTCGGCCGACTTGACGGCGGCGCGGCCGTCGGAGAAGGCGAGGCGCACGGGCGCGAGCGTGCACACAGCCCCAAGCGGAGAGTGGAAACGTTCCCGCGCCGGGTCGTGCGTGATGAAAGGGGTAAGCTCAGAAACTATCATAGCTCCGTAAACCTGGCCGGGTCGAGTGTGTACAGCGCGCGCAGCGAACCTGCCAGCTCCTCCTTCGTACAGTATATCCGCAGGCACATTGCCGCGGCCAGCATGGTCAGGTCGGCCTCGTCGTCGCGCACGATGGCGCTCTCGCCTATGCGCAGCCAGTCGCCGGGCCAGGCGTCCCACAGCCGGGAGCACAGCTTTTCGTTCAGCACGCCTATGAGCTCGGCGTCGCGCGGCTGAAGCGCGCGCACGGCAGCGAGCGGGACGGGCGCGCCGGGGCGGACCTCCGGGATGCGCAGCTCAAAGCAGCGGGAGACCGTGTCCACGGCCTCGTCCCAGGCGGCGCGCTTTTCGTCCAGCAGGACGCGCAGAAGCTCCACTATCGCGATGCTCTCCGCGCCGCCGCTCAGGGTGCGGGAGTAGCGCTCATCTGTCGTGCGCCAGTCCGGGGCGTCATCGGCGAGGGCGAGCGAGATCTCGGCCGAGGCGCGGAAATACGCGCTGGAGAGCGGGGAGACGGAGCCGTTATTCAGCCTCGCGGCCAGCTCCTGCCAGCGGGCGAGCTCGTTGTAGCCGGCCTTGACATCCCCGGCGCGGCCGGGTTCTGGAGCCTCGGCGGTGAGTGTGTCGCCGTCAAAGACGGCCACGGCGGGGGTGCGGCCGGAGTAGCTTACCTCCAGACCGCGCTCCGTCCACTGCTCGTGCGCCTCGCCGCCGAAGTACACGGTTGTCTTTCTCTTTTCCCCCATAGACACCGCCTTACAGCATGTCTATGTACAGACGGGCATAGTCCTCCGCGCTGCGGGCGAAGCTGAAGTCCTCGCTCATGGCGTTGCGCATGAGCTTTGCCCAGGCGTCGGGCTGGTTGCGGTACACGTTTACCGCCATCTCGACGGTGGCCTTCATCTCGTGGGCGTTGTAGTTGGCGAAGGAGAAGCCGTTGCCCTCGCCGGTGTACTGGTTGTAGGGCTTGACCGTGTCCTTGAGGCCGCCGGTCTCGCGCACGATGGGCAGGGTGCCGTAGCGCATGGCTATCATCTGGGAGAGACCGCAGGGCTCAAAGCGGCTGGGCATGAGCAGCATGTCCGCGCCGGCGTAGACGCGGTGGCTCAGCTCCTCGTTGTAGCCGATGTAGGAGCAGATGCGTCCCTTGTGGCGGTTCTCCGCCTCGCGCATGAAGCTCTCGTACTTGCGCGCGCCGCTGCCCAGCAGCAGGAAGCAGATGTCGAAGTACATCATCTCGTCGAGCACGCGCTCTATGAGGTCGAAGCCCTTCTGCGGGGTCATGCGCGTGACCATTGCTATGAGCGGGGTGTGCGGGTCGGCGTGCAGACCCATGTCGAACATCAGCGACTCCTTGCAGGTCTGCTTGCCCTTGAGGTGACCCTTGTCGAAGCGCTTGGTGATGAGCGGGTCGGAGAAGGGGTTGAAGGTCTTGGTGTCGATGCCGTTTATGATGCCGCTGAGCTGGTGGCGGCGGGCGGAGAGTATGCCCTCCAGACCCTCGCCGAAGTACGGGGTGCAGATCTCGTCGGCGTAGCTGGGGCTAACGGTGCTCAGCCGGTCGGCGAAGACGCAGCCGGCCTTCAGGAAGGCGCCGCAGCCGTTGAGCTCCATGAACTCGGGCGTGAAGTACCTGTCCTCGACGCGCAGCAGGTCGCGGAAGAACTCAAAGCCGAACTTGCCCTGATAGGCGATGTTGTGGATGGTGAGCAGGGTCTTCATCCTGCCGTGGACGTAGTAGCCGTACTGCGTGCGCAGCAGCATGGGGATCATGGCGGTGTGCCAGTCGTTGCAGTGCAGGATGTCGGGGAAGAAGCCCAGGTTGGGTATGGCGTCGAGCACGGCGCGCGTGAAGAAGGCGTACTGCTCGCCCTCGGGCACGCCGCCGCGGTAGATGCGGTCGCCGAAGTAGTACTCGTTGTCGACGAGGTAGATGGTCACGCCGTCGACCACAAGCCGCTCTATGCCCACGTACTGGCTGCGCCAGCCGAGGTCGACCGAGAAACTGAACATGTGCTCGACCTGGTCGCGGTACCTGTCCTTCACGCAGCGGTGATAGGGGGTTATCACGCGCGCGTCTATGCCGAGCGCCGCGAGACTCTTGGGCAGGGTTCCGACAACGTCGGCGAGGCCGCCGGTCTTGGATATGGGAGCGCACTCGGCGCTCACGAGCAGTACGGTCGGCAGACGGTCGCGGCCTTTGTCGGCCAGAGCCTGCTGGAATTCACGTTTCATTGTATACCATCCTTTCGTGTGGGCTCCGTCCCCGGGGACTGAGGCCGGGGCGGAGCCGGACAGAGTTTAGCTTACTTTTTGGCGCTTTTGCGTGCCGGGGCTTTTTTGGCCGCGCCGGCCTTGTGCTTTGCGGCGGGCTTGCTGGGGGTGAAGCGGAAATACACGCAGCTCATGGGCGGGAGCGTTATCTCCGCGGAATACTGGAAGTCGAGGAAGCCGCGCTTGTGCGAGCGTATCTCGGGCTCGTTGAGCACGCCGGAGCCGCCGTACTTGGGGTCGTCGGAGTTTATGAGCTCGCGCAGCACGCCCGGCTTGGGCAGTCCGATGGTGAAGCCGTCGTAGCGCACGGGCGTGAAGTTCAGCGCGCAGACTATGTAGGAGCCGCGCGACATGCGCATGAAGGCCACGCTGCTGCGGTCGCAGTCGTCGACGTTCAGCCACTGGAAGCCGTCCCAGCTGTCGTCTATGCGCCAGAGGCAGGGCGTGCTCTCATATATGCGGCCGAGGTCGCGGACGTAGCGGCGCATCGAGTCGTGCATCGGGTACTCAAGCAGGTTCCAGTCGAGCTGCTGCTTGTAGTTCCACTCTATGAACTGCGCAAACTCGCCGCCCATGAACATCAGCTTCTTGCCCGGGTGGGCAAACTGATAGCCGTAGAGCGCGCGCAGCGAGGCGAACTTGGTCTCGTAGTCGCCCCACATCTTGTTCACCATGCTGGCCTTGCCGTGCACGACCTCGTCGTGCGAGAAGGCGAGGATGAAGTTCTCGGAGAAGGCGTACATCATCGAGAAGGTTATGCGGCTGTGGTTCTTGCTGCGGAAGTAGGGGTCCATGGCCATGTAGTCGAGCGTGTCGTGCATGAAGCCCATGTCCCACTTGAAGGTGAAGCCCAGGCCGCCGACGTCGGGCGGGCGGGAGACAAGCGGATAGGCCGTGCTCTCCTCGGCGATGCTGACAGCGCCGGGGTAGGCCGTGAGTATGGTGGAGTTGAGCTTGCGCAGGAAATCCACCGCGCCGTAGTTTATGTTGCCGCCGTCCTTGTTGGGCGTCCACTCGCCGCCGCGCCGGCCGTAGTCGAGATAGAGCATACTGCTCACGGCGTCGACGCGGATGCCGTCTATGTGGTACTTGTCAAAGAAGAACATCGCCGAGCTGATGAGGAAGCTCTGCACCTGGGGCTTGGCGTAGTCGAAGATCATCGTGCCCCAGTCCGGGTGCTCTGCCATGCGCCGCTCGCTGCACTCATAGCAGGGGGTGCCGTCAAAGAGCCTGAGCCCGTGCTCGTCGCGCGGGAAGTGCGCGGGGACGTAGTCCATTATGACGCCTATGCCCTCGCTGTGGAGCTTGTCCACGAAGTACATGAAGTCCTGCGGGGTGCCGTAGCGGCTGGTGGGGGCGAAGTAGCCCGTGACCTGATAGCCCCAGGAGCCCTCGAAGGGGTACTCCGTGACGGGCATTATCTCCACGTGGGTGAAGCGCATCTTGTGACAGTAGTCCGCCAGCTGATCCGCCACGTCGCGGTAGTTGGGGAAGGTCTCGTCCTCGCGCTTGCGCCAGGAGCCGAGGTGCACCTCGTATATGTTCATGGGGGAGTGTATGGCGTCATAGCCGCGGCGGCGGGACATGTACTCGCCGTCTGTCCACTCAAAGCCGTCTATGCTCCAGACCTTACTGCCCGTGGCGGGACCGGTCTCGGCGTGCAGGGCAAAGGGGTCGGCCTTGAGCACCACGGAGCCGTCCTCTCCGACGACGCGGAACTTATATATGTCTCCCTGCTTCACTCCGGGGAGAAAAGCGCACCACACCCCTCCGTTGAGCTTGGCCATCGGCGCGGCGGCGCCGTCCCAGCCGTTGAAGTCGCCGACTACGCTGACCTCGCGCGCGTTCGGCGCCCAGACGGCAAAGCGCGTCAAATCGGCTTCGGGGAGATACTTGCATGCGAAGGCGTCATACGCTCTCTGCGCGCTGCCGGTGTTGAACAGCCAGATGTCGTCATCGGTTACGTATTTCTCTGCGAGCTCGATTCTATCCTTATCCATAAGTGAACCTCCTGTGGCCGGCGGGGCTGTTCGCCCCCTCCGCTTCTTACTACACATTATACATTTTTTCCAGCACGAATCAAAGTATTTTTTCGCTGAATGTGTTTTGACTTCGCTTTTTGATTATATTATAATTATTTTGCGGCAAACAACCGCCAAAATCCTGACATTGGGGGCATAAATATGAGGAATTACAAGCAGCCTTTCGTCACCGCGGAGCAGCTGGACACGCTCTGCCGCGAATATCCCACTCCCTTCCACCTCTATGACGAGCGCGGAATCGTCGAAAACGCCCGCCGTGTCAACGCGGCTTTTGCCTGGAACGCGGGCTATCGCGAGTACTTCGCCGTCAAGGCCACGCCCACGCCCGCTATAATGCAGCTCCTGCGCGCGGAGGGCTGCGGCATGGACTGCTCCAGCCTCACCGAGCTGATGCTCTGCGAGAAGCTGGGCATCACGGGCGAGAGCATCATGTTCTCGTCCAACGACACTCCCGCCGAGGAGTTCCGCCTTGCGCACAGGCTGGGCGCGATAATCAACTTTGACGACATCAGCCACATCCCGTTCTACGACGAGTGCGTGGGCGAATACCCGGAGACGATGTGCTGCCGCTACAACCCGGGCGGAAAATTCGCCATAGCCAACCGCATAATGGACAACCCCGGCGAGGCCAAGTACGGCATGACGCGCGAGCAGATAACCGAGGCCTTCCGCATGCTGACCCGGCGCGGGGTGAAGCACATAGGCATACACGCCTTCCTGGCCTCGAACACCACCAGCGAGGCGTACTATCCGGAGCTTTCCGCGCAGCTCTTCCGCCTGGCCGTAGAGCTGCACCGCGAGACGGGCGCGCACGTGGCGTTCATCAACCTCTCCGGAGGCGTGGGCATACCATACCGCCCGGGCGAGCCTATGCCCGACATCGCGGCTATAGGCGAGGGGGTGCGCCGCCGCTTTGAGGACATCCTGATCCCGGCGGGCATGGGCGACGTGAAGATATACACCGAGATGGGTCGCTTCATGCTGGCTCCCTACGGCTGCCTGGTGACCAAGGTGCTGCACATGAAGCACATATACAAGGACTACGTCGGCGTGGACGCCTCCGCCTGCGACCTCATGCGCCCGGCCATGTACGGCGCGTACCACCACATAACCGTGGCGGGCAAGGAAAACGCCGAGTGCGACCACCGCTACGACGTCACCGGCTCGCTGTGCGAGAACAACGACAAGTTCGCCGTAGACCGGATGCTGCCGGAGGTGGAGATAGGCGACACGCTGGTCATCCACGACACGGGCGCGCACGGGCGCGCGATGGGCTACAACTACAACGGCCGCCTGCGCAGCGCCGAGGTACTGCTGCAAAGCGACGGCACCGGCAGGCTCATACGCCGCGCGGAGACCCCCGAGGACTACTTCGCCACGCTGGAGTTCTGAGCCTGCGGCGCAGCAGACGGAGAATAAGCAAAAAGCCATCTGAAATCAGTCGATTTCAGATGGCTTTTGGTCCGAGTGGCGAGACTCGAACTCGCGGCCTCCAGCTCCCAAATGTGTGTCTGAACCTTCAACTGGCACTCTACCGCCCTCTTTGGCGCTTTCCTCTGCTCCGGCAGGTCCTCTTTGACACTCTTTTGCCCTGCTTGTTTCAAGGAAAACTTTCTCCTTTTGGGATAGGTGTGGGATTGGATTCTGTATATTAAAAGATGTTCCGCTCGGTTTGAGAGGGCGATGATAGGGCAGATCACCTCAGGACAGAGGCGCAGAAACTGCGCCGCATAAGCAAAGAATAAAACCCTGGCGTGTGATACATTGTCCTTAAAATAGAAAATATGTATGAGGATGCAAAAACTCGTTCATTTTTTGTGATTTCATAAATACATCACAGACCTCCGCCTGAAAGGGCTGGTGTTTGAATTAGAGTTTCATATTATCACCTTAACATATCATATATGATATCGACTCGGTATATCCTATATGATATACTCTGTGTAGATCAAGTTAGGTGGTGATTCAATGGATGTAGAGCTTTATTGCACGCGATCAGGCAAAGAGGTGGTACAGGAGTTTCTGGATAGCCTACCCTCTAAAGACTTGGCAAAGGTGATCCGGGATATTGAGCTTCTGGCGTAATATGCTCCCGACTTACATGAGCCCTATACAAAACATATTGATGAGCCGATTTGGGAGCTGCGCTCGAAATTTTCCAGCAACATCTATCGTATCTTCTATTTCATCTGGGATGGGAATAAGCTGGTACTGCTTCACGGCTTTACGAAGAAACCCCAAAAAACACCGCCGGCTGAAATTGCGATTGCAAAGAAGCGATGGAGGATTATCAAAGCCGGACACAATAAATATGCCCAACACAAAAAGGAGGCCGCATCATATGGACTTTAAGGAGTATAAGGCAAAGGTATTTGCTGAGCGCCCCGAAGTCAAAGAGGAGTACGATGCGCTGGCGCCTCAATACGAGATCATTCGTGCTGAAATTGAGAGCCGCAGAGCCATCGGCATGACCCAAAAACAACTGGCAGAGAAAATGGGGACAGCGCAGGCCAATATTTCCCGGTTTGAAAGCGGAACCTACAACCCTTCTCTGGCCTTTCTGCAGAAAATGGCAGACAGTTTGGGGAAAACCTTAAAAATATCTCTGGAGTAATTAGGGGCGGAGGCGAACAGCTTCCGCCCCCTGATTTTTAAATGTACATTTTCACATTGCCTGTGCCCCCACCTGAAAGGGATGGTTCTTAAATGGAAGCTTCATATTGTCACCATTGTTATGTCATGATGGAGCCTTTTGATGTTCAACCTTTATATTTGATATGTAGTATAACTCAGATGAGACGGGATAGCATTTACCGGTATAATGAAAGATTGTAAAATTAGTTCCTTCTCCACTCCCAAAAGATTGCTGAACACGAGATGAATTATATGTGATTTTGTCAAAACCAATATTCTTTATTAATTCACAAATATATTGGTATAACAAACAGTCGTATTTTTCGTGAAAAGGGGTTTGAAAAACATCAGTTAAGTCTAAGACAAACTGCTGAAACCATTTTGTGTTGCTATATCAAAGATAAGGGCCTTTGAAAATCCGCAGATAATCAAAGGCCCTTGTTTCTCACTTTTGAGAGAAGAGATCGTTGACGAAAGCATATGCCGCCTCGAAGGCATACCACTTGCCTTGTCAGGCCTCGTTCAGATGCCAGCAGGGACTGAACGTGTCACGGCGTACATTTAACTTTGATCCCGCAGCATTCCCAATGTTCTATGGAATCAATAGTTGTCACTGTGAATTTCAAAGAAGCTCTTGGAGTACAGGCAGGTGGGACACACCTCCGGGGCGGCAGTGCCCACTACAATGTGACCGCAGTTGCGGCACTCCCACACCTTGACCTCGCTCTTTTCAAAGACCTGAGCCGTCTCCACATTGTGCAGCAGGGCACGATAGCGCTCCTCGTGGCGCTTCTCGATGGCGGCTACCAAACGGAACTTGGCGGCAAGCTCCGGGAACCCCTCCTCTTCGGCGGTTTTGGCAAAGCCGTCGTACATATCGGTCCACTCGTAGTTTTCACCCTCAGCGGCGTGGAGCAGGTTCTCGGCAGTGCTTCCCACACCATGCAGCTCCTCAAACCACAGCTTTGCATGGGCCTTCTCGTTCTCGGCGGTCTTCAGGAACAGCTCTGCAATCTGCTCATAGCCCTCGTTCTGAGCCACGGAGGAGAAATAGGTGTACTTGTTCCGGGCCTGGGACTCTCCGGCAAAGGCCGCTTCCAGATTCTTCTCGGTCTGGGTGCCGGCGTACTTGTTCGTACTCTTGACGGGAGCTTCCTCGATCAGTTCAAAGGCGGAGGCGGGCTGCTTGCAGACGGGGCAGAACTCCGGGGCGCTGTCGCCTTCGTGAATATAGCCGCAGACTTTACATTTCCACTTCTTCATACTCTTTTTTTCTCCTTCTGATATGGGTTCATTACAAGGAATGCGTTCCAACAGTTCTTTTGCTGCCTCCACAGGGAAATCGGAGGCGGGCGGCGCGTCCACAAAATTCTGCAGCAGCTGATGGGCGTTAGCGCTCTGAGGAAGCATATACCCGGCCTCCCGGAGCAGGTCCTCATTGACCAGGCGGACGGATTTTTCCGCGGCTTTCATCAGACGGTACAGACCATCCTTGTCTGTCTGCTCCGCCAGCTGCCGGGCAATGTTCTCCTGATCTGCCTTATTTCCGGCCATATGGTTGGCTTCAGTCACCACATTCTGAGCTTTCTTCTGCTGGGGCGGATATTCCGTAGGGACCATGGAGATGGCGCCGCTGGGACAGGCATCAGCACATATGCCGCAGCCCAGACATTTGTCCACATCAATGATGCTGTTCTCCGTGTCGGTTGCGCCGGTAGGACATACATACAGGCACAGACAGTCCTTGGTGCATAACCGCAGATTCCGTACTGCAACTTGCTTCATGGTTTAGCCTCTCCCTTCTATTTTTTCAAATTTCCATGCCGGCACCTTGCAGACCGGGCAGAGCTGGGGAGCACTGTCACCCACATAGATAAATCCGCAGACCGTGCAGACCCACACTTGGGTGTCTTTCAAAAAGGCCTCCCCATCCTTTTGGTAGCGGTTCAGCAGAGACTCCAGCATCCGGGTGACCTTTTCTCCCCAGACACAGATCCGCTGGGTTCCCCGGTCACCGGCGGCCACGGCTGCGCCATTCAACCCGGGATAGCCCTCACTGAGATCCTGCCGGATCAGCTCCAACAGCTTGTCCAGGCTGGGATCGGCCACCGGAGACTGGGCAGCGGACAGATAGTCCGCAATCTCCCGGAACAGGGCGGCCTCCCGCTCTTTATACTGCTTTTCACAGCCCCGAGCCAGGTTGGAGCAGACGGCAGACAACTCCCCGGCGGACAGCTGTCTCATCTCGTCCATCTGATGGATGGGGGCTGGCTGTGTTTTGGTCTCAACGGAGGACTGCTGGGGGGCGAAAGCGCTCTTGTCGGCACCGCACAGGGGACACACCCAGCTCTCCGGCAGTGTTTCAAAGACAGTGCCCTCCTTTGCCTCATCATAGATGTAACCGCAGATTCCACAGACCCATTTTTTCACAGAATCTCCTCCCTTCTGATGGATCAGTTCGTTTCGATCCTGGTAGGTGGTGTGAAGCATCTGTTCGGCCAGCGGGCTGAGGGGCTGTCCGTAGAAGGCTTCGTAGACCTCTTTGATTTCAGGATTTTCATGGCTGGTACGAAGGGTCATGGCGCCGTCCCGCTGATAGAGCGCGGCAATGCGGCTCTTGCGGACCTCGTCGGCATTTTTCATGAGATTCTTTGGCTGTCCGCCGCCGCCAATGCAGCCGCCGGGGCAGGCCATGACCTCCACAAAATGGTACTGTTTTCCGCTTTCCTCCATTCGCCGGAGGAAGGCGCGGGCATTGGCGGTGCCGTAAACCACGGCCACTTGCAGCGTCAGCTCCCCAATTTCCACCTGGGCCTCCCGCACCCCATCATAGCCCCGAACCGGGCTGAGGTGAAGCAAAGACTCCGGAGCGCGCTGACCGGAGAGATACTCATAGGCTGTGCGCAAAGCGGCCTCCATTACCCCACCGGTGTTGCCGAAGATGACGCCCGCACCGGAGGCCTTGCCCATCAGGGAATCGTAGGCAGAATCCTCCAGGGCGTCCCAGTCAATTTCCATAGCCTTGGCCCACCGGGCCAGCTCCCTCGTGGTGATGACTTGGTCGGTGTCCCGTATTCCCTCCACACCGTGGTAGTCAGCGGCGGCGTGCAGCTCCTCCCGCCGGATTTCAAACTTTTTGGCGGTGCAGGGGGTCAGAGCCACATGGACGATCTGCCCGGGGTCCAGCCCCATCTTTTGGGCAAAGTAGGTCTTCACCGTAGGCCCCTGCATCCCGATGGGGCTTTTGGCAGTGGACAGGTGCGGCAGCAGTTCGGGGAAATAAATCTCAGCGAAATGCACCCAGCCGGGACAGCAGCTGGTAAACTGGGGCAGAGGCCGATCCTGTTCCGTAATGCGGCGGATCAGCTCGCTGGCCTCCTCCACAATGGTCAGGTCTGCGGCAAAGTTGGTGTCCAGCACATAGTCTACCCCCAGAGCCCGGAGTAAAGCCACCATTTTTCCCTCCACAAAGGCGCCGGGCTCCAGACCGAACTCTTCGCCAAGCGAGGCACGGACGGCGGGGGACGTGCTGACCACCACCACCTTGTCTGGGTCGGCAATGGCCTTTTGCACCTGGGAGGTTTCATCCCGCTCGGTGATGCTGTCCACTGGGCAGACATTGGCACACTGACCACAGTAGATGCAGATAGCCTTTCCTCCGGTTTGTTCCAGCGTGTAAGTGCCGTGTACCCCCATCAGGTTGGTACAGGCCTCTTTGCACATACCACAGCGAATACACTTTTCTTCCCAACGAACAATACTTGGATTATCATTCTCGATGGGGACACGAATCGATAAAGGCAAATGGTTCAGTTTCCTCACATTCCTTTCTTTCCAATTTTCTTTCTGCAGTCCTCACATAGATACGTCAATTTCAGATCATAGGACAAAATAGAGATCCCCGCCTTTTGCTCCAGCTGCGCGGTCAGATCTCCCAGGTCAATGTCCAGCAGTTTGCCGCAGCTTTTGCACACCAGATGGTCGTGGCGCTGGATCCGGTCGTACCGGTCCGGCATTCCCTCTACCGACACCTTGCGGATCAGGCCATCCTCCCACAGCCGATTGAGGTTGTTGTATACAGAGGCCAGCACAACCGAGGGATAGGTTCGACGAAGCACGTAAAAAATTTCCTCAGCCGTCATATGACTGTGAGAGGAACTCACAATCTCTAAAATTTTCTTTCCATACTTCGTCATAGCACCCAACACAAATTTAGAATGATTCTAAAAATATTATATTGGTTTTTGAAGTTCCGTCAAGCGGCAAATCCTCCAAAATAGGCAGGTCTATTTTGGACAGAAAACTGACCCAGAAGACACAGCAGGAACAGTTGGGGCTTCTCCTTACACTCGCAGCAATGAAATTATAGCTGTCACCGCAGTATCCGTGTGCTCCGACGCTGTCTGTGATCAAATATATGGTCAAAAAGCCCTTCTTAACCAGGTACGGCATCCGCTGCCGCCTGTCCAGAAGGGCTCTTTTTCATGTTCAGGTTTGGGGTATTGTACCTATGCAGAGGCCGTGGGAGATATCTGCAAAGAAGTCATTGCCTTTGCTAATACAAAAGACGGCACGCTGTATATTGGCGTCAGCAACGATGGAAATGCCTCGGGGATCAAAAACGCCGACCAAGTCATTTTGCATCTAAACAAGTGGTATGGCGGTGTGGATTTTCTTGCTTTTGGTAGAAAAGATACAGATGTACTTCGGTTCAAAAACCGGATATGACAGGCAAGTTCTATCTCTTTCCGGCAATACAGAATGCGGACAGCTTGTCATGGAAGATGTTTCTATGTAGAGGGCGTGTTTGGAATATTTCCGTGTTTGGAATATTTCCGTGTTTGGGATTGCAAAAAATGGAGAAAAAGGGTAGAGAAAAACCGATGCTTTTTGCTGGTGTTTGATGCTCTTTCGCTCTGTTTGGCAGTGTTTGGTCCGGCGTGTGGGGTTCGAATGTCTGGGAATGCAGTCCCAAATGTGTGTCTGAACCTTCAGCCGGCACTCTACCGCCCTCTTTGGCGCTTTCCGCTGCTTCGGCAATTCCTCTTTAGAACTCTTTGGCCCTGCTTGTTTCAAGAAACCCTTTCGTCTTTTGGGATTTGTGTGGGATTGGATTCTGTGTATTAAAAGATGTTCCGCCCGGTTTGAGGGGCAATGGCAGGGCAAATTACCACAGAGGAGCGGCGCAGGAATTGCGCCGCATAAACAAAGAATAAAGCCCTTGCCGCCAGCAGCCTGAGCACAGCACGTTTCCACACAAATCAATGGCTGCCTCCCCAAAGTTATTTCATTCTACCATGCCGCTGCAACAAAGACAACAGAGGCATACGCTGGGCGATAAAGTGGTGGCTATTTCCTTCTTTCTGTGGTATTGTTCGTTTGCCAAAAGGAGGCAACGATATGCAGAACGAAAACAATTACACGGTAGGCCAGTGGTGCGACCGCTGGTTCTGTGAGAATCAGGCCAGATGGAGCAGCAGCACCGTGGGCGGATACCGCAACCTGATCTACCGCCACATCCTCCCCGGAATCGGGGGCATCCCGCTGGCGGAGCTGTCAGAAGGAACCGTCACCAGCTTCTATGACAGCCTGCGGAGCCAGGGACTCAGCACCCGAAGCGTCTGGTGCGTCCATCTGCTCCTGCGGCGCTGTATGGATGAAGCGGCCCGTGATCAGCACATTCCATACAACCCGGTACGGCTCTGCCAGGAGCCACAAGCTGCAGAATATAAAACAGCTCCCTTACGCCTGGGACAGCTCCAACGGTACCTGAACGCGGCGGAAGAGTTGGGTGCACTCCCCCTCATCTACACAGGACTCTCCAGCGGCCTGCGGCAATGTGAACTCATCACCTTGTCGTGGGCCGATTTTCATATCCGCTGCCGGTACATTCTCAAGGGACAGCGGCTACTGACCCTTAACAGCAGAGCGGAGCATCTGCTGGAACGGATACCGGAAACCGGCTTCTATGTGTTCCTCAACTCCAAGACCGGATCTCCGTATCAGCTCCACGAGTTTTACTATCTGCACAAGCGTATTCTAAAACAAGCAGGGCTTCCGTGGGTGGCCTTCCGGAACCTGCAGCGTCAGTGCATGGAGGTGGGGATATGACGCTGAAAGACTATATCCTCCGCTGGCAGGAGGTCTATGACAAGAACCAGAGCCGTCCGACCACATACGCAGCTCATGGCTACATCTTCAAAAACCACATCCTCCCCGGGCTTGGTGAGATCCCGCTCTCTGAATTGACCGTAGAGCAGGTGGGAGATTTCCTGGAAGAGCGAAAACACTTTGGCGGTCATCGCCCGGAAAGCCCCGAATATCCGGGGTTGGGGGAACATACCATGCGGCACATCCACCGGCTTCTCCAGCAATGCCTGGACCAGGCGATGCGGGATGGCTTAATAGCGGAAAATCCTGCCCGGGCGTTTCACTACCCCAGGCCCAAGAAGGTCAGCGCCAATGTTCTGACACCGACAGAGGTGGAGGACTATCTGGACGCGGCGGAACGGCTGGGCTACCTCCCCATGTTCCTGCTGGCGCTGACAGCGGGACTTCGGCAGGGAGAACTGATTGCCCTGAAGTGGAGCGACCTGGACGCAAAGGAGCGGACGCTGACCATCACTGAGAAACGCTCGGTGGAACGGCGGGAACTGGTGGAGTACGAAGGTGGCACCAGAATCGTCAGCCTGACCCCGGAAGCGGTTGAACTCCTGCGCCTGGAACACGCCAAACACCCAGGAAGTCCTCTCATGTTCATGCACCCGGCCACCCAGAGGCCCTACTCACCCCAGATGGTGCGCCGGCTGCACAATGAGATCATCCAAGAGGCCGGGCTGGATCACATTCGATTCGCTGATCTCCGGCACACCTGCGCCGTCCTATCGCTGCAAAACGGAATGGACACGAAAGAGGTCTCTCAGATGCTGGGCCACTTCAGGACCGCAATGACGCAGCAGAACTATGCCCCATACCTGGCCCATATTGCCGCAAAAAGCGAAAGCAAGCCCAATGAAGCATCCACGGAAGATCTTAGGGAAGCGGCAAATATTCTGGACAATCTTCTGAAATTCTGATGGATATTCTGCGGAAGGTGTGGTATATGTTTGGGTCACAAGGAGATGATGACGATGGAAAACAAACTGCTCAAAGAACTGTATGATTACTTTTATGTCCGCCCGGAGCTTGATGAACAGGAGAATGAAGTGGAGGAGTGCAACAAAGCATTGATCGAGGCGCTGGCAAAGCCGGAGCGTAAGCTGGTGCTGCGTATTATCGACACCCAGGACTTAATCATAGAACAGACATCCCTGGACAGTTTTATTGCCGGATTTGAACTGGCGTGGAGGCTCTCAATAGAACTGCAAAATGACGAAAACGAGCGCTCATTCTCCTATAGGACCAGGAGAACGGGCGCTCGTTGTGTATGGGAAGATGAAATATAAAATCAGCCTGGGCAGCCCTCGAAAAGCTGCCCAGGCATTCTGCTTGTAGGCTTGGTTCAGCGTTCCCACAGAAGGATCGCATCCGCCACGGCCTGCTCAAATTCGGCCTGCGCCAGACCGGGGAGTTCCAGATAATCTCCCACCAAATAGTAGACCGCATCCACCTGCCGATCTACTTGATAGGTAGCTGTCTCAAAGTCGGTCAGCAGACCGTTGCCGATGCACAAATGTCCCTCACGATCCGGCATCACATCCGAGCGAAGGGTACGGTCAAAATAGAGGAAAACAGCATTCCGTCCGTCCACCTCCCGGCTGAAGCCGTGGAAAGAATCGTAGCTCCCGCCGTGATAGTAGAGGTCGATCACCTCATCCACCGCAAGCTCTGCCGTCACCAGACCGTCCGTATAGGATACCGGCTGCGGAACATCGGCCGCACCCGCCAAAACAATGGAAAAAATCAGCATGACCGCCACGGCGATCAGGACCGCCCGCCGGCACCCACGGGAAAACTTCTTTTTCACTCCCTGAAGAACACGGGCTTCCGTTTCCGACTCCTGAGAGAGAGAGGGGACGGGAGCCTCCTCCTTCATTTCCGCCAAACAGGCGTGGCACGCCTCGCATTGTTCCACATGGGCTTCGATCTCCTGTTTGCTGGCCTCACTACACAGCCCGTCGCAGTACAGGGGCAGCAGGTCACGGATGATTTCACATTTCATCATAACCCCTCCTTGATTTTCTGTTTCGCACGATAATAAGTCACTCTTGCCCAGTTTTCAGATTTGCCGAACAATTCGCCGATCTGCGTATAGGGCAGTTCCGCAAAGACCCGCAGGGTAAACACCTCCCGATATGGCTCTGGCAGAGCATGGAGCCGCTGATGGATTTGTCGGGCATTTTCCTGGATGAGCAGATCCTCTTCTACATTCTGAGGGGAGGTCATCTGTTCCAGAGCCTCATCTCCGGCCTGCCGTTTTGCCTTTCTCAAGTAGGAGAGCCAACAGTTCTTTCCAATTTGGCACAGCCATACGGACAGCCGACATTTTCCTTGAAAAGAGGCGCTGTGTTCAATGGCACGACAGAAGGTCTCCTGGGCCAATTCCTCTGCCAGCGCCTGGTTTCCGCAGAGTCCTGTCAGATAGCGGTACACCACGGGGAACTGCTCCTTGTACAGCTGATCAAAATCCATCCGCACCACCTCGCTTTCTGCCTATATGACGCACATCAATGCGGGTTATTACAAAATTGGTACTGCCTTTTTATTTTCTGGAGAGAACAACTTTGTCGCTCGTTTTTGAAATAGTGAGTGATGAAAAGCAAATGATAACCTCACCGCTTTGGAATAGAATGAAATCTGAGGATGTGCTGGTAGATACTTTTCTGATGATATGCTATACTTCTAAATGAAATTTTACAACGAAATACCTGTCAGCAGAAAGAGGGTGATATTTCATGAAGGGTTCAGAGACGAGGATGACCTCATTCATGGAAGGTGCGGACAAACGGTATGTGATCCCGGTCTATCAGCGGAAGTATGACTGGAGACAGGAGAACTGCCGCCAACTCTATGAGGACCTCAAGAAGGTCATACAGGCTGGCCGATCCAGCCATTTCTTCGGGAGCATTGTCTCATCGGTAGTCCCCAACGGGAGCAAAATTGAGTATCACATCATAGACGGACAGCAGCGCCTGACCACCGTCTCGCTGTTGCTCCTGGCTATCAGCAATCTGATCGCAAAGGGAAAACTGACATCCCGGGAGGCACGGCTGGATGAGCAGATCAGCCACCGCTTTCTCATTGCACCCTGGGCCGGCGAGGACGACAAGATCAAGCTTTGTCCCGTCAAGAGTGACCGGGAGGCCCTTGCCAGATTGTTCGGTCCGGAGGAGGACTATGACCGCACCTCCAACCTGACCCTCAACTATTTGTTTTTCCGGGATATTCTGCTGAAGGAAGAGGTTGCCGTTGATGAGATGTATGCCGCCATTGGCAAACTGGAGATCATCAGCATTACGCTGGAACCGGACGACAATGCCCAGTTGATCTTTGAAAGCCTGAACTCCACCGGCCTGGCTCTGGCGGAAGGGGATAAGATCCGCAATTACATCCTCATGGGCCTTCCGCCCAAAGAGCAGAGCAAATACTACACCGAGTACTGGGAGAAAATTGAGAAATGCACCCGGAATGATGTCAGCGCTTTTGTTCGGGACTACCTCAGTATCAAACAGCAGATGACTCCCAATGTCAACACGATCTACCAGGCGTTCAAGCGATATGTGGAGGGGATTCAGCTGCCCATTGAGGCACTGCTGGAGGATCTTTTGAAGTATGCACGGCTCTTTGAAAAGCTTCTGACTTGTAAAAGCGGGCTGGGGGAGAAACGGCTGGATAACTGCCTGTACCGCATGGCCCGCCTGGAGATCACAGTGACCCGCCCCTTCCTGATGGAGGCGTTGCGGCTGAACCAGGATGGCAAACTCTCCGTAGAAACGGTGCGGGATGTTTTCGAGATCACGGAGAACTACCTCTTCCGGCGGAACATCTGTGAAGTTCCCACCAATGCGTTGAACAAGGTGTTCTTGACGCTGAATAAGGAGATCCTGCGCTATGACAATACTGCCGATAACTATGTAGACAAATGCATCTATGCTCTGCGGGCCAAGCGGGAGAGCGGGCGCTTCCCGGATGACCGGGAATTTTCCGATGCCCTGGCGGTTAAGCAGGTCTATTTGATGCGGGGCAAATACAAAGCGTATCTGTTTGAACGGTTTGAGAACTTTGGTACCGTGGAGACCAAGGATGTCTACGCCCATTTAGACAACAATGAGTACAGCATTGAGCACATCATGCCTCAGCACCTGACGCCGGCCTGGACAGAGGAACTGGGACCCAATGCATCGGAGATCCATGCGACATGGCTGCACCGCCTGGCCAACCTGACCCTGACCGGTTACAACCCCAATCTCAGCAATAAGAGTTTCCAGGAAAAGCGGGACGAGAAGAAGGGGTATAAAGACAGCGGTTTGCGGATGAACCAGAAGATCGGCCAGAAGGAGGCCTGGGGCCTGCCGGAGCTGGAAGAACGAAGCAGCGAGATGGTTGCCCGGGCTCTCCAGATCTGGCCCTGCCCGCAGACGGACTTCAAGCCGGCGGAAAAGGAGTTTGATTCCTGCACTCTGGATGATGAGGATGTGGATCTCACCGGCCGGGAGATCGTGAAATACAGCCTGCTGAATATGGAGCAGCCCGCAGCCAGTTGGACAGACATGTTTGAACATGTGGTGAAGTTCCTGCACCAGAAAGATAAGTCTGTCCTTTCAGCTTTGGCGTGCAGCACGGACCAGGCGACGGACCTTGCGGGGTATGTCTCAGGTACCGGAAGTGAGCTGCGCAGTGCGCTGCAAATTGACAACACGGTTTATTTCGAGAAGAACACCAGCACAGCGCTGAAACTGTCGATCCTGCGGCGGCTGTTTGCCCTTTATGATGTAGACCCCATGGAGTTGGTGTTTTATCTGAAAGATCCGGACAGCGAAAAAATGGCGGAGGCCAGCCGGTTTGAACTTCGCAGGCGGTACTGGACTTATGCCCTGCCACTCATTCAGAAGCAGCATATGCACCGGGGCAGTTTCAGCAATGTCAGCCCTGGCACATCCAATACCGTGGCCGGATTCTTTGGCATCAGTGGATGCTCGGTTCAGTGTATCGCCAATTATGACGGAGCACGGATCGACTTCTATTTGGGAAGCAGCGATGCCGCATGGAATAAGAGTTCCTTTGGTCTGCTGTACAGCCATAAGGTCGAGATCGAGGAAGAACTGGGAATCTCCCTGAATTGGGTACGGGCCGACCAGTATAAGGCGTCCTGGATTTCTTACGAGCTGAAAGATGTGAGTATTGCAGATGAGGGGGACTGGCCCCGCATGGCAAAGTTCCATGCGGAGTGGAGCGACGCCATCTGCAATGCGGTCCTCCCATATTTGCAGAATGAGGATGAACTGGAGCAGCGCCTTTCTGAGATTGCCGGTATCCTACGGGAGTGGACTGTAAGCCGGCCGGAAGTAAAGGAAAATCTGGCGAAGTGCAACCGTACCCTGACCCGCTTTACAACGGATAAGATGTCGGAAATCTTTCCGGACCTTCCCGGTGCTCCCAGTGGCTGGGGCACGGAGAACCATTACTTCTACGAAATCGTCAACCGGACGGGAGACAAGATACATATTCAACTGGCCCTTAGTTCAAAGAACGCAACGGAGGACTTTTTGGAAACCTGCGACCGTGTCAGCACCTTGCCCATTGTCCGCCCCAGAAAGGACGGATGGAAGTGGTGGACGATTTTCCGCACGGAGAGCGTGTGCATCAGTGAGTCCGTTGATAAAGAGGAGATTTTTGAAAAATTGGACTTGTGCATAGAAAAGGTGCGAGCCTTTGAGGATGAACTAAAACATAGATTGGTCGAGATGTGATTCATTGCTGGAAACCACGAATCAGCGGGAAAATCGTATTTAGCAGCCTGAACTTGCCGAACCAAACATCCGTCGCAGAGATTTCTTTCTGCGGCGGATGTTTTTATATCTGCCAGTCTATCGAATAAGAGTCTTCTTGATATTTTCAAGAATTCCTTGAAGAAATTTTGCTTTCTGTTATACTGAAATAAAGTGAGTTTATGAGTTTTTCAGTCAAGTGGAGGCGGAATATGGCTGTCTGTTATAACAAACTTTGGAAACTCTTGATTGACAGAGGACTGAACAAGACGCAGCTTTGCAAGGAAGCGAACATTACTACCAATGCCATGGCCCGCCTCGGACGGAATGAGGATGTTCGTGTCGATGTTCTCGTAAAGATATGTACGGTGCTGAATTGTACAGTAGATGATATTCTGGAGATTATTCCAGAGAGCGATTTACAGAAAAGGAGGTCCCAGGGATGAGTCCTGTTTTACCCAAGAAAAGCATGACAGAGGAGGATATTAAGCTCCAGTACATCACGCCCGCTGTGACCTCCAAGTGGAGCATCGGGAAGATCACCATGGAGACACAGATCACCGACGGCAAGATCAACCTCAAGGGGAACTTTGTCTTCCGTGAAAAGCCGAAAAGGGCTGATTATCTGCTATATCTGAGCGCCAACAACCCCATTGCGGTGATTGAGGCGAAAGACAACAACCACAGTATTTCTCATGGCCTTCAGCAAGCGATGGAGTATGCCAAAATGCTGGATCTGCCGTTTGCGTTCAGCTCCAACGGAGACGGGTTTGCCGAGCATGATTTTCTTACGGGGAAAGAGCGTGAGTTTGGCCTTAACGAATTTCCTACAGAAGCGGAGCTCATTACACGCTATAAAAAAGAATCCGGCCTGACAAACGCCCAGGAAATTGCGATCGACCAGCCGTACTATACCAGCCAGAATACCTATCCGCCCCGGTATTACCAGCGGATCGCCATCAACCGTACAATAGATGCCATCGCCCGCGGCCAGCAGCGGTTGCTGCTGGTCATGGCCACCGGTACTGGAAAAACCTATACCGCATTTCAAATTGTCTACCGTTTGCTGAAAAGCGGAATGAAGCGAAAGGTCCTCTATCTGGCAGATCGCAATATTTTGGTGGATCAATCCATCCTGCAGGACTTTGCTCCATTGGAAAAGACGATTCACAAAATCAATGTGGCGAAGGATGATCCGAGTACCATTACCTCCCACGAGGTGTATTTCTCTCTGTATCAGCAGCTTGTAGGGGATGACGATAAGGAGCATTTCAGTGAACTGTTCCAGCCGGATTTCTTTGATCTGATTATTGTGGATGAGTGTCACAGAGGCTCGGCTAAGGAGGAAAGCCGCTGGCGCAGGATTCTGGAATATTTCCAGTCCGCAACCCAGATCGGTATGACGGCCACCCCCAAGGAAACCAAGTATATTTCCAATCTGCACTATTTCGGGGAGCCGGTCTATACATACAGCCTGAAGGAAGGCATTGAGGATGGATTTCTTGCGCCCTTCAAGGTGATCAATGTCATGACGGACATTGGCGATGGCTGGCGTCCCCGAAGGGGACAGCGGGACATCTACGGCAATGAGATCCCGGATCGTATTTATACCAACAGCGACTACGACTATAACATTATCATCGAAGACCGCATTCAGCAGGTGGCTGCCGAAATCACACGCTACCTGAAAAGCACCGATCGTATGGCCAAGACGATTGTGTTCTGCGCAACGGAAGATGCCGCTGAGCGGATGCGGGTGGCGCTGGTCAATTTGAATGCGGACATGGTCAAGCAGAACCCTGATTATGTGGTGCGAATTACCGGCAGCGATGAGTATGGCAAAAAGAAACTGAGTTATTTTATCTCGGTGTCTGCCCAATATCCGGTTATTGCAACTACTTCTAAATTGCTCTCTACCGGGGCCGACTGTAAGATGACCAAGTTGATTGTTCTGGATGAGATGATTGGCTCTATGACTGAGTTTAAGCAGATCATCGGGCGCGGCACCCGCCTGCGGGAGCAAGATGGAAAGACCCATTTTGTTGTGATGGATTTCCGCAATGTAACGCGGCTGTTCGCCGACCCGGAGTGGGACGGCCCCATTGAGATGGACCCTGGCTTTGGTACAGGAGGTACGAAACCGGCAACTCCGCCTGACGGTGCAGGAGATCCCCCTGGTGGTGACCCTCCGCCGCAAAGTCCCAAGCCCATCGTAGATCGCAACGGCTGCAAGGTGGAGATTATCCATAAGACGGTCTCCGTCTACGACGCCAATGGGAAACTTCTTCGACAGGAGAGCGTTGTGGACTACACCAAGGAGAATATCCGTGGAGAGTATGCGTCTCTGGACAACTTCATCCGCCAGTGGAGCGCCCAAGAAAAAAAGGAGCAGATTCGGGATCTGCTCCGGGAGCGGGGCATTGATTTGGAACTGCTGAAAGCGGATCAGGGGATGGCCGATGTGGATGACTTTGACTTCATCTGTCATGTGGCCTTTGACAAAAAGCCTCTGACCCGGAAGGAGCGGGCCAACAATGTCAAAAAGCGGGACTTTTTCAGCAAGTACAGCGGCGTTGCCCGTGAGGTGCTGGAAGCACTGCTGGACAAGTACATGAACACAGGTATCTATGAGATCGAGAAAACGGAGATTTTGAAGCTTGATCCGTTCCTGAAACTGGGAAAACCAGCAAAGATAGCCGGATATTTTGGCGGCAAACAGGGGTATTTGAAGGCAGTTCAGGAGTTGGAGCAGGCAATCTATATGGACGAGGTCATATAAATGCAGAAAATGACATCATGGCATGTTGGTGTGGCGGCCGAGGCGTTTGCTGCGGCACAATTTGCGAGGTTTCGATACGATGTGTCCGTTCAATATGGAGCCAACCAGCCGGAGTATGATCTGATTGCCGCCTCCGGAGAGAAAATGCTGAAAATCTCGGTGAAAGGCAGCCAGGACGGCGGATGGGGTTTAACCCAGAGCTATAAAAAAGGCTGTGACTATCATGAGGCGATCCAAAAGTGGCTGGACGGCCATCACAAAAAGACCATTTTCTGTCTGGTTCAATTTCAGGGAACCGCAGAAAACGAAATGCCGCGGATGTATTTGGCCTCTCCCGCTGAGATTGCGGAAGTGATGAATGCTTCTGCCGGAGGGCGGGGTGAAACCATTCTGTATGAATACCATAAATGGGGGCCGCGCGCGGCTGGCAGCGGCACCATAGACCGTATTCCCGAGGAATGGAAGTTCACAGAGGAACGGGCGCAATATATGTTTGAAACTTATGGACGGTAAAGAGGGAACACCACAATGAGCAACTTATCTGGATTTGTAAAGCGGCTGCGGGACATTATGCGCAATGATGCGGGCATCAACGGTGATGCCCAGCGCATTGAGCAGATTGCCTGGATGCTGTTCTTGAAAGTATATGACGCCAAGGAACAGGACTGGGAGTGGGATGAGGAGGACTATCAGTCCATCATCCCGGAACCATGCCGCTGGGCTAACTGGGCCCATGACGACAAATCCGGCAATGCCATGACCGGCGACAACCTGCTGGACTTTGTCAATAACACCCTCTTTCCCGTCCTTAAGGGAAAAGATGTGAAGGACTCCAATGGGACAATTTTGGTGGAAGGCATCAAGGTGGATGCGGACACGCCCATCCGAAAGGCCATTGTTCAGACCACCTTTGCTGACGCCAATCAGTACATGAAGGATGGAGTTCTGCTGCGGCAGGTTCTGAATGTGATTGACGAGTTGGATTTTAGTGACTATGAAGAGAGCCACGCCTTCGGTGAGATCTACGAGACCATTCTGAAGGAACTGCAAAGCGCCGGTTCTGCCGGTGAGTTCTATACCCCACGAGCGGTCACAGACTTTATGGCCCAGATGATCCGCCCCCAGATCGGGGAGCAGATGGCCGACTTTGCCTGCGGTACCGGCGGTTTTCTCATCAGCTGGCTGAAAGAACTGCAAAAGCAGGTGAAGAGCACCACCGACGCCAAAAAGTACGGCGGTTCCATCTACGGCATCGAGAAGAAGCAGTTTCCCTATATGCTCTGCATCACCAATCTGCTGCTCCATGGCTTGGATGTGCCCAGGGTGTACCACGACAATGCCCTGCTCCGGGATGTGCTGGATTACACCCAGCGGGATCAGTTCGATGTGGTGCTGATGAACCCTCCCTACGGCGGCAGCGAAAAGGCCGAGGTAAAAAATCACTTTCCCGCAGATCTGGCCAGCAGTGAGACGGCGGACCTTTTCATGTCGGTCATTATGTACCGCCTGAAAGAGAATGGCCGGGCGGCAGTGATCCTGCCGGACGGGTTCCTCTTCGGCACCGATAACGCCAAGGTAAATATCAAGAAGAAGCTGCTCTCCGAGTTCAATCTGCACACGGTGATCCGTATGCCTGGCAGCGTATTCTCGCCGTATACCTCCATCACCACCAACATTCTGTTCTTCGACCGCACCGGCCCAACCCAGGAAACCTGGTTCTACCGTCTGGATATGCCGGAGGGGTACAAGCACTTCTCCAAAACCAAGCCCATGTTGCTGGATCACTTTGCTCCGGTGGTGGAGTGGTGGAACAACCGGCAAGAGATCACCGAGGACGGCTTTGACAAGGCGAAGAAGTTCACCGCCCAGCAGCTCACCGAGGAACTGGGCTATAACCTGGACCAGTGTGGCTATCCCCATGAGGAGGAAGAAATCCTGGCCCCCATGGATTTGATCCATCGGTATGAGGAACAGCGGGCTTCTCTGAATGCTGAGATCGACCGAGTGCTGGCTGATATTACAGAAATTCTATCTAAACAATAGGAGTAGAAGATAAAATGACAAATCAGGGTATGCTTGTATGTAGTTTTAACATGAAAAAGCGGTTCTCCAGAGGTGAGGAAAACCTATATTCGCTGAACCATCAGTATCAGACGGATAACGAGGAAAATTCCACTACCTTTGAGAATGCTATGGAAATGTTTCGGCATTTTTGCCTGGCTAATGCTACATTGTCTGATGACGAAAGAAAAAAGAAAGTTTTCGCTATAAAAGAAGGAACTATTCAAGAGTCTCAAGAAGCTACCTTTAGAGCAATGTCATTTGTCATTAAGTCTGGAAGTTATGGAATTGAGGGAGATATAACAGATAAGGTAACACAAGAGGTTAAATACCATCGCAACGAGGAGGAACCCGATGTAAAAGAGTTTCTTTGCGTTGTATATATTCCACTTGATGTAGGAGGATTAGAAATCAAAAAAGGAATCTTGGTATTCCAAAGTATCGGTAGCTATGGCGTGAAAACTATAACTACAGAACGAATGCGCGCCTTCTTTGCAGAGATTGACTTAACCTTTGAAACTCGCAGTGTGTCTGTTTCTGCTTTCATTGAAAAATTGATTCAGCAAGGAAGCCTGTATAAACTAACTTTAATTCGGAACAGGCTTTCCCAAAATAGTGCCGATAATATGCTTATCACTACGGGACGGGAAGAACAGGTCTACATTCATCCTACACTTCTTCCAGAATGGCAGTTAAAAATGCTTACAATGTTTCGGAAAGCAGATGAAACGGGATTGATTGAAATTCCAGAAAGTGATGACTACGACGATATCTCAATCCAGTTTAAGCTGGGCGATAAAAAACGCACTGTACGCTTACGAAATCTGGAAAAGTTAAGTATTGTAGAAGATATTCCACGCGAAGTAATTCAAACCCGAAATCCCGACAGAATTATTAGCTACATGATTTCTACTGCTGATGCGTATAAGGAATACATGGTTTGGGGCAATAGGAGTGATATATAGCTATGCGTGGAATTAAGCTGTGTGGTCTTCTTCTGGTTCTAATATCGTCCGTAATTATGATCTTCTCTCTTTTGCGCAAAGAAGAGCCGTTTTTCAACTTGCAGGATATAATCAAAGCACACAAACATTTAGTTCGGGGTTCCGAAATTTTATTCTGTATAATACCGCTGTGCTTTGCCGTAGGATTGTCATTGCTGTATACAGCGGGAGCTCAGTTTTATACAGAAATTAGTGTGATTTTAGGAATATTTCTATCAATGTTGCTGGCTTCACTTAGTATTTTAAGTAATTATGATTTTTCAACGGTTACGGATGCCAATCAGCGAGAGAAGGGGAAAAAAGTAGTTAGAGAAACAATTAATGCGATCATGTTTGATGCTATATTATGCGTGTTTCTTTTGCTATACGGATTAATTATAATTGTTTTGAGTGGCGGAGATTATTCGTGGATTCCTATAAGCATGAATATTATCAAGACGGCAGTATCTGCGGTTGCATATTATCTTTTTGTTGTTATTTTGCTAAATCTTTTGCTTATTGTAAAACAAATGAGCAAGATAATTGAGTTTAACATCGTTGTAAAGAGGGATTTGTAAATGACCCCACAGGAACTGAAAAATAGTATTTTACAACTGGCTATCCAGGGGAAGCTGGTGGAGCAGCTTCCCCTGGAAGGTACCGCAGAGGAACTTTTTGCACAGATTCAGCAGGAAAAAAAGCGGTTGATTGCTGAGAAGAAGATTAAAAAGGAAAAGCCGCTGCCTGAAATCACCGAGGATGAAAAGCCCTTTGACATTCCAGAGAGTTGGAAATGGGTGAGGGTTCAGGAAATTGTCTGCTTAAATCCGAAAAATGATTTATCGGATGAACTTGAAGTTTCTTTTATCCCTATGGTATTGGTGGATGATGGTTATCGTAACAACCATTCCTTTGAGATTAAAAAATGGGGTGACATCAAAAAAGGATTCACTCATTTTGCGGATGGAGATATTGGCATTGCCAAAATAACGCCTTGTTTCCAAAATAGAAAATCCGTCGTTTTTCGCAATCTGAAAAACGGCTGTGGTGCAGGTACAACTGAACTATCCATTGTTCGGGTTGTAAATGATTTATTGTCACGAGATTTTTTGTTATGGTTTTTTAAGTCTGCCTATTTTATTGAAAATGGAGTGAAATCTTTTACTGGAACAGCAGGACAGCAGAGAATACACAAAGATTACCTCTCTATGTGTTGTTTTCCCCTCCCACCCCTTGCTGAGCAAAAGCGGATTGTTGCTAAAATCGAGGAACTGCTGCCCTATATTGACCGTTACGAGCAAGCGTGGAGCACGCTGGAGCAGTTTAACAGCCGCTTCCCGGAGGATATGAAAAAATCCCTCTTGCAGTACGCCATCCAGGGCAAACTGGTGGAACAGCGCCCCGGAGAAGGTACCGCAGAGGAACTCTTTGCCCAGATTCAGAAGGAAAAGCAGCAGCTGATTGCAGAGAAGAAAATCAAAAAAGAAAAGCCGCTGCCCGAAATCACCGAGGATGAAAAGCCCTTTGATATCCCAGAGAGTTGGAAGTGGGTGAGAGTCGGATCGTTGCTTCATTACATTGATACAGGCAAAAGCTTTAAATGTGATGAAATACCACCGACAAATGATAAATGTGGGATCATTAAAGTCAGTGCTGTGACATGGGGACAATTTAAAGAAAATGAAAGTAAGACATGCTATTCAAATGATTTATGGGTAGATGAATATGCGATTCACGAAAATGATTTTTTAATTTGCCGTGCAAATACGGCAGCTTTGGTAGGTGGCTGTGTCATTGTAGACCAAATTAGCAAACGGTTGATGTTATCTGATAAGGTATTGAGACTGCATTTTTCTAAAATGCTGTATTCCTATTATGTTTTGTGGGCACTACGAACTCCAATGGTTAGAAATCAATTTAGTGCAGCAGCTACAGGAACTTCAGAATCAATGAAAAATATTTCGCAAGATATAATTAAGAATACATTAATTCCATTGCCACCTCTCGCCGAACAAAAACGCATTGTTGAAAAACTGGAACAGCTGCTGCCGCTGTGTGAAAGATTGAAATGAGGTGAATCTATATGGCCACTTTTAAAAAACCAAATATGTCCCAAATCAATAGCCAAATCAGAAAGTTGAAAACCGCCAATAGTCAATTTCAACGAGAGGCAAATCGTGCCATAAGCGAACTAAAAAGCGTTGAACGCAAAGTGAAATCATACCAAAGCAAACTCCGCTCATCCTCCATACAGCCCCTGACAGCGGTTCCTTCGTTGTATCTCGGTAACAGTTATGAAGATGAAGTTGAATCCTTTCTCTTTGATGATACCTATGAAAAAGAGTATGATGTTTTCATTTCCCATGCATCAGAAGACAAGGATGCTGTTGCCAGACCGCTTGCTGAAGCGCTTAGAAATAATGGCCTTTCGGTATGGTATGATGAATTTGAATTAAGAATTGGCGACAGCCTGCGCAGAAAAATTGACAAAGGTATTGCTAACAGTAATTTTGGAGTCATTGTGATTTCGCGAGATTTTATCAGCAAGGGTTGGACTAACTATGAACTTGACGGGCTCATTACCCGTGCAGTAAATGGTGAGCAAACTATGCTTCCTGTTTGGCATAACATAACGAAGCGAGAAGTCATTAACTATAGCCCTTCGCTTGCCGATAAATTGGCTCGCAGCACCACGGACTTTACAGTAGAAGAGATTGCTGACGAAATCGCAGATTTAATTCGTGAAAGAAAAAGAGTATAATTCTGCGCAGAAGCACATTGTTTCATTTTGCGCTAAAACGCTCGAACTACAGGCCCACAGATATCTCTTAAAAGTTGCAAAAGGTCGTGAAATCTATGATTTCACGACCTTTTGTGGTCGAGATGGAGGATTCGGAGCCTTGACTTTGTGAATGCAAACAAGAACCTGAAACCTTTTTTGAGTATTTCGGGCCGTTTTTAGCTGGCCGCCCACGGCTCAAAAATTGGGGGACTGGAAACAAAAATAGCCTTATCTATGCATAACCAATCATTTGCTTATTTTCTGTGCAAGATCATGTGTCAACTTTGCTAAAACTCTTTTTCCCCAGTCTTTTTCTTCTAAATAGTTGAAGAATACAAAATCCTTTGCCTCTTCCTTGCTGTGAAATAAATCAGGATACTGTGTGACCAAGCCTGTAAAGTAATCATCATGATAAATGTATGCTGTCCTTAAAATATCTCTTACATAATCGCTATGTTTGCTATATAGATCTTCTAATCTGAATATTTTAACCGCTTGCTCAATTCTTTTCTTGAGGTCTGGGTTAATTTTATCCTTATATCGGATTTTTATTTCATATTTCGGGGCTGCTCCAAGCCATGATGCAATGTTATCCGCATCAACCCCGTTTTCCACAAATTCCGCTTGAACTCCATAAGAGTCCTGATAAGGATAAATGATTGGGTTCTCCACCGTATCATCATCGTGTTTTAGCCCATTACACACAGCACAGCAGGGGATCAAATTGTACATCGACAATGCAAGATATGGATACTTTGATTTTGGGAAAAAATGGTCATACTGAGGTCTTGTCCCTTTTTTGCTGGAAACAAATATATAGCTCCGGTTACAATAAGGGCAGACTGTAACCCCTACCATTTCAGCCCAAGTTCTTCCAAATTTTCTGTTGCAAAAGTTTGTATATATTCTTTCAAACTGTTTTTTTACGCTACAGTCATCGATTATACCGATTTGATCAATAGCCTTGGTTAGTATAGCAAAGTCTCCAATAAGTAATTTTTTGATTTTTCCATCATTCAACTTCCCATTCTCACTACAGTAACAAATTATTTTGCGAAACTGCGGATTAGCCCTGTTGCTAATAAGAAGTTCATGCATTTGGCGACGAGTATCTTTGTAAAACTGCGTTGCTTTCTCTTCGCTGATCTCCGGCAGCCTAATCATTTCTCTGAGCCTCCAGTGTGTCAATTTGTTGTTGAATGGCGGCTTTTTGCATTCTGAGGAATTCAAGTATGCGCTGTCGCTCATCTGGCTCCATTGTTTTCTCTGCCAAACCAGGTCTATCCATTTGAGCCATTCGCTCAAGTCGCTTACGGATAACGGGTTCACCGATCAATTCAAGAATCTTGTCGATATCATCAGCATTTTGCTTACCTGTTTTGATTTCTTCAATCCAAGAGTTGATTGTTTCTCTTGCAAAACTGCCCATTGCCAAACCATCTTTGATAAAGAAGGCGTCTTTGTAAAGGGAGTAAATATTCGCTCCAAAAGTTTGAATTTCATGCTTTTCTTGAACAATTTTTCCATCTTGGCACTGAAGAAAAATCGAATTTCCTCTTGGAATATCAGAAAGAATAATGGGCGAATGGCTTGTTATAATGACTTGGACATAATTCTTTGGGAACGCTTCTTTTATGGCATTTAAGAGATCATTCAGTATTTGCCTTTGCCATTCTGGATGTAAGTAAAGGTCGACTTCATCAATAAGTAGCAGAATATTTTCCTGCAATAAGAACTGTGGTTTTGAAAAGAATTCATGCAGCTTAGGAGCAAGATACATTCTTGACATAAAATTTAGTTCTGCTCGTTCTCCGGATGACATTCCCACATTCCGGATATCTAAATATTTGAGCAGGAAGGAGTGCCCGTTTTTTATATGGTCAATGAGCGGCTCAAATTTTGAAACATAAACTTGAGCAAAAACCTCCTTAGCGGCATCATCTTGGGGAAGCGTATTGTCTGTATATTTGGCGTGCGCTAAGGCTTTTTTAAATATGGAAATTTCTTTAATCGCATCTTTATAATATGTCTTTTCATCTCCCTCATGCAATTTACCAACAAATTTCTTACATTGAACAAATATTGCATCGGCGGTCAGGTAATCCTCTGACATAACTTCGAGAGAAAAATCTTCAAATACGAATAACAGCTCGAAAATCAGATTGCAAATAATACTGCTCCATATCGTGGTTCTTCCTATCTGAGCAGCGACTGTTTGATATTTTCTGTATACTTTGGTTAGTCTTTCTTCTTCAAAATATTTCGCTTTATAATTACTTGGAGATATCGTTTTTGGAGCAGGTAGTTTGCTTAATAGGTTTTTAATAGTAAACGATATGCTATCCAACCGTTTCCCTTGAAACTTTCTTCCGCTGTTACCCAGATAAATATAGAATAACAGATCAAAAAACATCTGCATGCTTTGACTGTTTTCCTGTGAAGCCAATAGATCTTCCAATGCACTAAACGGTGTGTCAGGGATTAGCCCAATTGCGGGAAAGCCATATTTCTCCCGATAGAAATCATAAGAAAATGTCGATAGGGTTGCGTCTGTAAGCATAATATAGCTCACAGTTCCACCATTTCGTAAATTCTGGTTTTGCCTGTCATATGTACTATTTGATAAATATATGTGAGAAATGTGGCCAATATAATCTTGTCGAAAATTTTCGGCCCTATAAGGTTCTATTACCTTGCTATGAGAAGTAATGCGATCATGCAGATGAATTCTATCGGGTGTAATATTGATCACATGAAATTCAGCATTGTCTGGTTCCAAATAAACAGCAATAAATGTACGGAGTTCATTTTGCTCGTCATTAAAATGCTGATATTTTTTTCGGTTTTCTTCAGTGAGGGGCAAGCAGGAAAGACCTGTTATGAATTCCAACAGAGTGGTCTTTCCTGTGCCATTTTCGCCGATGATAGCGGTCACATTTGCGATGTTATCATTCCGAAAGACATTGATTGTAGCACGCTTTTCTATTTTCAATTCCTTTGTTTCCGGCGAATACGATACGGAGCACTCGGGTGAAAAATTGAATCCTTCTTGCTGAAAACACCCATTTTTGTCTTTATTAATCCAGAGATATATGAGTTCCGTTCTCATTATTCTTTCTCCTTTACCCCGTTTTGTATAGTAATGCACATTCTTAATGAAGGCATGTCAGGCGCTATCATCTTTTCTTTTACAATTGACACAGCCAACAACATACTGCATGTGTGTTAAGGTCAAGAACCTGGATTATCTTTCAATAAGTATAATATCTTTTCTATGCTTCTTCAATCTTGCGTTACATCCGAATTCTTGACTGCTATAGTGAACAGAAAGCCAAGTATAAGCGACTGGTTAATACGAAAATCTCCGGGGAAGCAGTTGAGCGGCTGATGGAAGAAGGCTTCCGTGGACCGATTCGTAAACGGCCCGTCCATCCGCAAGTACGCGGATACCCATCAAATGAACTGTGGCAGCGGGGACTATCAGCAAAAGAAATTCTTCCCTGCCCTGGCTCGTCTGCTGAAAGATCGGGACGAGGCGGAGGGAACATGCCGACTACGGAAACCAGCACAAAAGTAAATAATCCAACCTCAAACGGAGCGCCTGCGACAAAGCAGACGCTCCGTTTTTCTGTCAAGTGTATGTCATAGGATATAATTTCCCAATATAAGTAGAAAGGCAACTCGGACATCATCAAAAAATTGTGTCAAAACTGTCACATGCAAATATTCTCGGCTGAAGAAGTAAGGGTATTATTTTTCCTCCCACCATGCAGAATGCGGGACGAAGTCGGATGATATCGGTTCCGCCTGGGCCACCATCTGCCTGGCTCGACGGAGTTTCCAGGCAAAACTATCCCAGCACCGATCCCGCAGGTGTTTTAGTGCCTGATCTTTCGCTTTTTCCACACCGGACTCCTTCAGCAAATTCCGCATAGCGATCTCCTGCAGGTCCGCCTTAGGGAAGCCGTATACACCGAAATAGCGCCCCAGAATGTCCTGCTCTTTTTTGGAAAGCCGCAAAAACTCTTCCCGCAGGCATTCCATAGTCACCATGCGGATCACCGCGTCTTCTGCAGATCCAGATAGTCGAGTTGACACTATCTGCTCAAAAATATCACCGTCATCATCTGGGCTTTGCAGATCATAAACAGAGAAGAAATGGGTGGGATAGACAATCGCTCTGGCGGCAGCACGGAAAGGAATGCCAAGGGACGCACAAACATCACTGGGTTCTTTTCCCTCCTGATAATAAAGGCGCTGTGCCTTTCGCACCAGACCCATACTGTCCCGGTCCAGCGCAAGCGTCCCCATGCTGCGTTCCAGATGCCGCCGCATGGCTCCATCCAGAAACGGAGTGACATAAGTCGTGAACCGGCCCTTCTCAGCATCATAGTTGCCGGTCCGAACGCACTCCACCAGTGCCAGTTTTCCTACGCTCTCCAATTCGGAGAGTGTTTCTTTTGCGTAATCGCTCAGGCCGCCGTATTTGGTTTGCCGCAGGCAGTGATACTGGCTGGCAATCAGTCGGGCACGATCCTTAACCAAGCCTGTGTTTGCAAGACACATTTTGGTCAGAGCCGCCTCTTCACCGTTGGTGATACGCTCCAACAGTTCCTCGTTGGTCATATGTCGTCACCGTCCTTCACTTTGCGGGGACGACCTCGGGGATTGGCCTGACGAGTCACTCTACAAATAGGATAAAGATGCTGCGAGGATATGGATCTCTCAAAATCTTCATTGGAGATGTCGGGGCTGCTCAGTGCGTCAAACAGCCTGTCCCGCACGGCATTCTTCAGCCGCCGCATCTCCTCCTCCGTGATGATCCCACGCTGATAGTCCTTTCGGATACGGTTAAAGGCGGTGATCTTGGCCTTGATCTTCGGCACATCATGCGCCAATTCCTTCTGAATCTCATAACTGCCAAACTGCCGGCAGGTGAACCGCTCATCCAACGGGCAGCGTCCCTCACAGTAGAGGGCATGGACACCGCTGCGAACCAGGAAGTATTTTTTACAGACAATGCAGCGGCGAATGTTATGTCCGGCGTTCAGCGCTGTCATGAAGTCGGCCTTCAGCAGCATCTGCAAACTGTCCGTTGTGTGCTCCTGCGCGATGGCAAAGGTTCCGTCGGGCAGTTCTCTGGGCAGATAACTCACCACGCAGGGATCGTATTTCTGATAGAAGGGTCGCTCCAGGCTGGTGGGATTCACGATCAGTTTCTCCACCAGACGCTCATCGTTATAAAACTGATACAGTGCGGCGGCGTACTCCTCAGGGGAGTTCCGTTTCAATTTGGAGAGAAGGAAGTTGATAAAGTTATGGATGGTAGGATTGAAGACAATAACATCGTCGATGTATCGCCGGTAGTGGGCCATCTGCAGGTTGTAGTACCGCCACTTGTCCTCACGGCTGCCATCCACTATGAGGAGAAAAGGAGGCGTCCAGCCCTCCTCTTCCTTCTGCTGGTACATTTCCAACCACCGATCCTTGGAGCACTCCTGCTCATCCATTTCCTCGTCGGTAAAAAAGGAGTAACTCTCCGTGTACTGTTGGGTTTCGTTGAGAAACTGGTCATCCTCCTTCAGTAAAATCTGAAATACCCGATACCGCATCAACTGACTGCGCAGTTCGATAAACTGGTTGTTCAGCTCCCACCACACGCCTCGATCCAATGTGTCCTCATACTGTTTGGCCAAGTCCTTCATGCGATCCAAAAGACGCTGGATGGGGGGATAGTCCTCGGGAGCAAAGTTCAATATGTCAGCAGTTAATTCACCGGCCGGAAAGATTTCGCCGCCGTACTCAATCGTGCTGCCGTGGGTGTAAAATACGATCTCTCCATACATACGAACTCCACCCCCCTTAAAATTGTCCCACCTGAAAAATAAATGGTCACACCTTTTTCTCAGTCTATCAAAATCTCCGACACAATACAAGCAGAAGGACATCAGTACCGCCGCTGATGTCCTTACTTTTTTGCAAAGGAGAATCTGAAATGAAAGAATCTGTCTACAAGAACTACGACGAGGCAAGGGTTCTGGGCGTGTCGCCGTCCAGTGGGTATGAACTGATGCACGAACCGGACTTCCCGGTACTGCGTGTGGGCAGCCGCATGTTGGTGCCGAAAGAAAAGTTTATCCGGTGGGCGGAGGAGCATAAGGGAGGTGCTATATGAAGTTTCAACAGTGGCCCAAACGAGATCCCAACAAAAACTATTTTAAGATCCCCAATGAAGTATTTCACATCGGTCTCAGTTACCCGGAGATCTCCATCTACTGCTATCTGCTGAGCATCGAGGACAGAGAAACCTACCAGTGCTACCCCAGTTACAAGACCATCGGCAAGGCGCTGGGTATGAGCGAGAACACCGTGAGCAAGTATGTGCGCAGCCTGGAGGAGAAAGGTCTCATCCGCACCGAGCCGACGATGGTGCGGAGCAAAGATGGCAGACCCCTCAACGGGAATCTGCTCTACACCATCCGTCCGATCCAGGCGGCAATCGAATTGTTCTACGAGCGGCAGTTCCAGCAGCTGGAGGAGGACACCGCCCGCCAGAGGGCGGCGGAACGCCTCGCAGAATTAGCCCGTGAAAGCCCCCAGTACGCCCTGTGTACGCCTTTTGGAGCGGAAGCGAGTCCCAGTGCCGACCTGGGGTTGGAGGCCCGATTTGGCCCGCTTTCGGAGAAAATCTCAAGGACGAAAGAAAAAGCAGGATAAAGACCGGGGTCGCCGGTGGCGCCTCCGGCCGGTCACATCTGCCCGCAGTGCGGGCAGTTACGGGGTTTTGTGGTGTATCAAAAGTGGGGTCAAAAACCGGCAGCGGGGATCACGTTTGTGGTCATGATCCCCGAACTCCTACTGCCATAACGAAAAAATAGGGGTCATGCCCCGGAAAGGAGCAGTTTATGGGCAAAAAAGAGAGATTCGCCTTCTATCTCACCCCGGAAAAGAAAGCCATTCTGGAGCGCCGGTTTCAGGAGGACGGAAGCCGGAGCATGACCGCCTTCATTGAGCGGGCGGTGGACTTCTACCTGGACTATCTTAGCGCCAACAATTCCGGGCTTTTCCTGCCAACGTCTATCAAGTCCTACCTGGACGGACGGCTTGGGCAGTTGGAGGAGCGGCTGTCCTCCCTGGCCTTCCGGCAGGCGGTGGAGCAGGACATGGTGGCCGGTATCCTCGCCGACGCCTATCAGTTCAGCGACGAGGATCTCCGCCGTCGGCGGGCGGAGAGTGTGAAGAACGTGAAGAAAACCAATGGCCGCGTCTCGCTGAATCAGCGGGTGCGGGGCGCCTGGGAGGAGGGCGATGAGTGGCAAGACTGATCCTGAAAAGTCCCTACCTGAAGTGTGACGGCGGAAACTCTGTCAGCGGCTACCTGCGGTACATTGGGACGCGGGAGCGTGTGGAACTGCTCCCGGATGACCGTCCTCCTACCAGAAAGCAGGAGCAGTTGGTCAGAAAATTGGTGAAGGATTTCCCTTTGTCCAAAGAACTGGACGAGTATTCTGACTACAAAACCAAGCCCACCAAGGCCAACGCCTCGGTATTCATCACCAGGGTGCTGGAGGAAAATTGGGCGCAAGTCCAGCAGTCAGACGGCTACATGAAGTACATCGCCACTCGGCCTCGCGCGGAACGGCTGGGTGACCACGGACTCTTTGGTGATGAAGATGCTGTGGATTTGGAGAAAGCCATGCTGGAGTTGGATCAGTATACCGGCAACGTGTGGACGCACATCCTCTCCCTGAAACGGGAGGATGCCGCCAGACTTGGCTACGACAATGCCAGTGCGTGGATGAATTTACTCCGCGCCAATCGCAACGACATCGCCGCCGCGATGAATATCCCGCCCAATCACTTCCGCTGGTACGCCGCCTTCCACGATGAAGGAAAACACCCCCACGTCCACATGATGGCGTGGTCGACGGAGCCGAGGGAGGCCTATCTTACCAGAGAGGGTATCCGCAAGATCAAGTCCACGCTGACCAACCAGATCTTCCGCCAGGAGATGCTTCACACCTACGAACAAAAATCCCAGTCACGGGACAATCTGATGCGGGAGGCACGTCATGCAATCCGAAAACTTATTCAGGAGATGGCGCGGAACATCTGCAACCACCCGGAGATGGAAGAATTGATGCAGACGCTCTCTGCACAATTGGAAACGGTCAAAGGCAAGAAGTCCTACGGCTACCTGCCCAAGCCGGTGAAGAAAACCGTGGACGAGGTGGTGGATAGGCTGGAGGAGTTGCCGGTAGTCCATGAGTGCTACGACCAGTGGTGCGCCCTCCAAAGTGAGGTGGAGAGCTACTACCACGATAAGCCCAGAGAGAAGAAAAAACTGTCCCAGGAGAAAGAGTTCAGGCAGATCAAGAACGCTGTCATCCAAGAGGCAGAGCGCATCCGGCTGGGGGAGATCACCTTCGAGGACGCTGACCTGAGCGACCATGACGAACCGGAGCAGGTGCGAGGTGAATCCTATGATTGCTGGGAACTGCGTCAAATCATCCGGGACGACACTCTCCCACTGGCAGACCGGGACAGAGCGGCAGCGGAATTGGAATCACTTTCCGGGAGGGGGGACGCCCACGCCCAATACCTGATAGGGCAGCTCTATCGGGATGGCCCTCTGCTGATCCCGGACAGCCAGAAGGCAAAGCACTGGCTTACCCAAGCGGCGAAACAGGGGCTGCCGGAGGCACAGTACGCCCTTGGTAAGCTGTTTCTCTCTGACGATTGGGAGGTGCGGGACCCGGACGAGGGCATCCGCTGGTTGAAGGAAGCGGCAGAGAACGGAAACCGCTTCGCCGCCTACCGGCTGGGCAAAGAATATCTGACCGGCGAGGTGGTGACCAAAGATACCACCAAAGCGGCGGAGTGGTTCACCCGGTCGGCAGAGGCGGGCAACCAGTACGCCCAGTATATGCTGGGCAAGCTGTATCTGACCGGGCAGGGAGTGACTCAGGATCAGGCCCAGGCAATGGTGTGGTTCAGCCGCTCCGCTGCCCAGGGGAACCAGTACGCGCAGTTCTTCCTGGAGCACCAGAACAGTCTCCGTCCACCCTCCGTCATGCTGGCGGCCACCCACCTGCTCTACCACATGAGCCGAATCTTTGAGGATCGCTCCCTGCCCCAATCCAGCGCCGGCCTCCATGTCGATTGCAAGCTCCGGAGAAAAATTCAGGAAAAGAAAATCGCTATGGGCCACAAGCCGGATGACCACGAGGAGGAGCAGAACCAGGGCAGCATAGTCATGGGCGGGATGTGAACCCCTCCAGAAATTGCGCCGCAAAACAAAGAATAAAATCCCTTCCACGAGAAGGGTAGAAAGGAATCCGATGAAACGATCCAAGTACAACTCGTTCAACGAGCTGCCCCTGATGCTGACCGTGCAGGATGTGGCCGATGTGCTGGGCATCGGGTTGGCCCACGCCTATGAGGTGGCCCACCGGCAGGATTTCCCCACCATCACCCTGGGCAGCCGGATCATCGTCCCCCGTGATAAGTTCATGGCGTGGATCGACGAGCAGGCGGTCAAAAAGACGGAAATATTTTAGTGGCTATTTCAAAGATTCTGTGGTATTTGTTTGTGTTGCCATAAGCACCCGCAGGCGCGATGTATGCGAGCAATCGAGTGAAGCGAGGCGCTTAGCGAATCGTAAGGAGGGATAAACGATGGCAAAGAAACGAGCAAACGGTGAGGGCAGCATCCGCAGAAAGCCCAACGGCCGCTGGGAGGGCCGATACACACAGGGCATCGATCCCAATACCGGCCGGGCCATCCAGAAAAGCGTGTCCGCCAGGACGCAGGCCGAATGCAAGGAAAAGCTGGCGAAAGCCATCCGGGACAACCGGGGCATCCCGGTGAACCACAACGAGGACTACACGGTAGCGGAGTGGTGCAGGCTGTGGTTTGAAACCTACAGCAAGCCTGTGATCCGCCCCAACACCGCAAAGACCTATGAGAACATGATCGAAAACCACATCGTACCGGCCATCGGAGGAGTAAAGCTCAAACGGCTCACCGCCATCCAGATCCAGAAGATGTACAACGATTCCAAGACCAGCGGACGGGTGCAGCGGTTCGAGAAAAAGACCGACACGGCCCTATCTGGAAGCACAGTGCGGCGCATCCACATGGTGCTGTCCTCGGCACTGAAGCAGGCGGTCAAGGAGCGGATCATTCCGTATAACCCCTGTGACAACTGCCGCATTCCGCCCAAGGAGAAAAAGGAGATGACCATCATCCCGCCGGAGAAGCTGGGGGTATATCTCAGCGAGGCGGAGAAGTACGGCGTCCTGCCCATGTTCTTCCTGGAACTGTCCAGCGGCCTGCGGCGAGGGGAACTGCTGGCACTCCGGTGGGACGACCTGAATGTGAAAGACAGGATACTATCGGTAAGTAAGCAGGTCACCCGCATCGACGGGGAACTGGTGGTGACGGAGCCGAAAACCAAGAACTCCGTCCGCAAGGTGGCACTGTCCCAGCAGGCGGTGGCCTTGCTGGTGCGGGAGCATGAACAGCACCCGGACAGCCCCATCCTGTTCCCGTCGCCCCGCACCGGCGGCTACTGGAGCCCGGACACGGTGTCCAGGATCAACCGGAAATTGCTGGCGAAGGCGGGCATTGAGGAGTATGTTCGCTTCCACGATCTGCGCCATACTTTCGCAACCATGGCCCTCTCCAGCGGCGTGGATGTAAAGACCCTCTCCAGTATGCTGGGTCATTACAGCGCTGGGTTCACCCTCGACACCTATACGCATATCACCAACGATATGCAGAGAGGTGCAGCGGAGAAGATCGGCGGCTTCATGGAAACGGCCACGGCAAAACCGGAACCGGAGCCGCCTGATCCGCCGGAGGAGAGCCGGTGCAAGGTGATACCGTTCGAGAGAGTTGGGTAAAGTTGAAATGCAGGGACCCCATTGTTAGCGGTCCCTGCATTTCTTTAGGAAATTGTAGATTTGTTTTGCTTGTAAAACCGCTCATACAAATCGTTTTCTCTATCTTCACTTCCAAGAAAAGAGATTAACTTGTTGAGTGCGGTAAAAATCAGGAAGATCCCGCCAGATATAAATGTCCAAACAGTTGAAAATATTTCTGCAGACTGTAGTTTTTGGGGGAGAACGCTTAATAGCCATGGATACACGGGGAATATCTCGAATATATAAATGCAAATCCCGGCCATGAGTACAATTCCTGCCAAAAGATATAGTATCCAACCAAAACCTCTCATTTTTCTGAACTTGCCTACCTTATCCGCTGCCTGTTTCTTCGATAGAGTAACCAATGTTCTTTCTCGCTCTGCTTCTGCACTTATTCGTGCACGCTCCTCGATTTGCGCTTGTGAATTACTTGCCAAATCCGATAGCTGTTGTCGCATTTCATCCCGCATCTCATTAATCTGTTGTGCAGTTTTTCCGTAAACTTCCTCCAAAACCTTATCAAAAGCGCGATCTGTGTTTGCATCATAATCCTCGGCAGTTTCAAAAGTATATTGCGCCTTGTTTTGGGTTATTTCAACAATAATTTGTTCTTTTATTTCAGTTTGATTCGTTTTGGAGTTAATATTCCTTAATAGCTGAATAGGGTCGATGGAATTTCTATCTACGATGTGTTGGCGTTGGGTTAGAAATAGACAAAATGACTTATAGTCATCATCTGTTCGGCCAGTAAAACGCAAAATAATTGAAAGCCACACACTTGGAAGAACGACAATAGGTACACCTGAAAACGCTTTGTCTGCCCAACTGATTAACAATTGGTCAGCGGATACGATGAAATCATTTGTTTGCCAAATGCTCGAGCCTGTCCCTTTTCGCCAGGCGAGGGTGTCCATTATATTCGTAATATCTGTTTCAGCAGAAGCTGGGGAAGTATATCTCCATCTTCGCTTACTATTTTTATAATCTTTAAGGCTCGCCGTATGCTCTTCAAAATATTTAGAGGACGGACCAACTTTATAAGCACTTGACTCTTTGACCTTTAGTTGACATAAAGTATCTTGTACTATGTCAAATAAGTAGCGATTAAATGAGACATAGTCGCCATATTGATTTCCTGGCGTAAGGCACCACTCATAATATATCTTATAAAAGTCATTAATCTCCATAGAGGGGTTAATAGACTCAAGCGTGTTGCTACTTACTGGCATCGACGAACCCGCAATCCCGCGGATAAACTCCACTTGGGATGTAATTACACGATAGACCTCATCTAATGTTGCACTCGTACAATAAAGTTCAATACCGGCCTTTTGACAGTGGTGTACAAAGGCCGTGGTAACAGTCCTTCTTTCTTCATTGTTGATACCGGCCATTCTAAAGATTATATTTGCATCAAGATAAAAGCGCTTTCCTTTAAACAGCTCAGCTGAAAGAATGTTATCTTTTTTGATTGTCAACATGCAGTACTCATAACAAGTTGCAATCAAACTATAGACCAGAGAATCTTTTTCGCTATCTTCCCATGCAACAAAAGAATTGATTATAGAAATCTCTTCTGGGCTTGCCTCGAAAGAATTTACACTATATGTAATTTTTCCTTCGAAGAGTGATAGAAGGTTGTCAACATTAGAGTTAAAACAATAGTATAGATATTTAAGCAAGAGAGCAGCTACTTCGTTGATCGGAGTGTTGATAGCAGTTGCGCTAACGAACTTAGAGATGGTGGCGTCAAGTTTTCCAGCAAGTGAAGGTTGTGTGGAAAGAAATTGAATGGCAGATGTAGAGAGAGAGTATGTTCCGTCAGTGATTAAAATGCGACCTTGACCTTTCTTGGCGATGGCGGACTCAATTTCTTCTTCGGTAAATGCAAGATTAAATTGATTATTGATTGCCTGATTAAGTTCATATAAATTGAGGCCCGTGTGGCATTCCAATAATACCGCCTCAGCAAGTTTACAAATATATTTATTCAGTGTGCTCGGAGCTTGACTCTGCAGAATCATTGCAAATCGGAGTAACATCTGTTCCGTCATTGCTTTTATCCACCTCGTTTGTATATGGTTCAATATCGATAATATCATCAATGCTGGCATAAAGCCAAAAGAAATCTTGCTTCATTTTTCCTCCTGAACTACTATGCTTATGTTGGTATTTAGTATTGCCTCTTTTAAAACATAGTATATTCAGGACTGGAAAAATAAACCGTATGGAATTCCACACGGCTACCTTGGCGGCCAAAGGCTCACCGTAGAACTATTATAGTGGATAAGGCTGGAAAACTCAAGAACTTGTCATATCCGCAATAAAGAATACGGCAGTCACGCCAATTAGGGATGAGTTAGGGATTTGGCGGTTTCCGCGGCTATCCGCGCTCACGCTCCCGCTACTTTTCTGCCCCTGAAACCACCGCTGGACAGCAATCATCCCAAACACAAAAGCCAGAACAAAAACGCAGAAAAACTGCCGTTTTCGGCGGTTTTTCTGCGAAAGGTGGTCGGAGTGCGGGGACTCGAACCCCGGGCCTCCTGCTCCCAAAGCAGGCGCGCTACCAACTGCGCAACACCCCGGTATGAAATTGTGGGACTGCCCGGGCGTATTCTCCCAAAGCTGGCGCGCTACCAACTGCGCAACACCCGGATGCGTCTGCCCGGAGGGCAAGCGTAAAAATTATACACTGTCCTTTCAAAAACTGCAACCTTTTCTTCATTGCAGTTTTCGTCGTAATGTGGTACTATGCTCTACGGAGTGTGAGAATCGTGAGAATGAGAAAGAAACCCAACCTCATCCCCAGACTGGAGCGCTGCGCCCACGTGCTGGAAAATTCGCCCGAGACTCTGCGCGGAAGCTGGCTGGACACCTACCCGGCGATGCGCGAGGTGCACGTGGAGCTGGGCTGCGGCAAAGGCCGCTTCACCTGCGACATGGCCGCGGATAATCCCAATGTGCTCATCGTCGCGGTGGAGAAGGTTCCCGACGCGCTGGTCGTGGCCATGGAGCGCGCCTGCGAGCGGGAGCTGGGCAACGTGCGTTTCCTGGCCAAGGACGCGGCCGACCTCGGCGAATACTTCGCCCCGGGCGAGGTTTCGCGCATATATATAAACTTCCCCGACCCCTGGCCGAAGAAGAAGCAGTTCAAGCGCCGCCTGACCGCGCCCAGCTTTCAGAAGCTGTGCTACGACGCCCTGGCGCCAGGCGGGGAGATATGGTTCAAGACCGACAACGTCCCGCTCTTTGAGTGGAGCCTCGAGCAGTACGAGCTGTGCGGCTGGCAGGTCAAGGACGTCTCGCGCGACTGGCGGGACACCGTCATGACCGACTACGAGGCCAAATTCCGCGAGCAGGGTGTGAAGATAAACCGGCTGGTCGCCGTGAAGGGCGGGCGGTTTGAGATCCCCGACGTCAAGGAGGCGGAAGAATGCGACTGATATCCTGGAACGTGAACGGCCTGCGCGCCGCCGTCAAAAAGGGCTTTATGGACAGCTTCAACGCCCTGGACGCCGACATATTCTGCCTGCAGGAGACGAAGCTCCAGGCCGGGCAGATAGAGCTTGACCTGCCCGGCTATCACCAGTACTGGTGCTACGCCGAGAAGAAGGGCTACTCCGGCACCGCCGTGTTCTCGCGCGTGGAGCCGATAAGCGTCACGTACAACCTCGGCTATCCCGAGCACGACAGCGAAGGCCGCGTCATCACCTGCGAGTTTGAGGACTTCTACCTCGTGTGCGTCTACACGCCCAACTCGCAAAACGAGCTCAAGCGCCTGGACTACCGCATGACCTGGGAGGACGCCTTCAGGGCGCACCTGATGGAGCTGGACAGGCGCAAGCCTGTCATCGCGTGCGGCGACATGAATGTGGCGCACGAGGAGATAGACCTCAAGAACCCGTCCACCAACCACATGAACGCCGGCTTCACCGACCAGGAGCGCGGCAAAATGACCGAGCTGCTGTCGAGCGGGTTCACCGACTCCTTCCGCTATCTCTACCCCGAGGCGCGCGACGCGTACTCGTGGTGGAGCTTCCGCGCGGCCTCGCGCGAGCGGAACGTGGGCTGGCGCATAGACTACTTCCTCTGCTCCGACCGGCTGCGCGAGCGCATCGCGGACGCGTTTATACGCCCGGAAATAATGGGCAGCGACCACTGCCCGGTGGGGCTGGACTTGAAGTGAGCGGCTTTGACATAGGCTCCGTGCACCTCGCAGGTCGCACGGTGCTGGCGCCGATGGCCGGCGTGAGCGACGCGGCCTTCAGGACTCTCTGCCTGGAGCAGGGCGCGGCGCTGGTGTACACGGAGATGGTCAGCGCAAAGGCGCTGTGCTACAACGACAGGAAAACCGCCGCGCTGCTGCACATACCGGAGCACGGCCGCCCGGTGGCCGCGCAGATATTCGGGCACGAGCCTGAGAGTATGGCCGAGGGCGCTCTCCGCGCGCTGGAGATCTGCCGCGCGGATATAATCGACATCAACATGGGCTGCCCGGTGGGCAAGATAGTCAAGGGCGGGGACGGCTCCGCACTGATGAAGACCCCCGAGCTGGCCGGAGAGATAACCGCTGCGGTCGCCGCCGCGGTGGATGTGCCTGTGACGGTGAAGATACGCAAGGGCTGGGACGCGGGCAGCGTGAACTGCGTGGAGGTCGCAAAGATTCTCGAGCAGGCGGGGGCGTCCGCCATAGCCGTCCACGGCCGCACGCGCGTGCAGATGTACGCCGGCCGCGCCGACTGGGACGCGATACGCGACGTGGTAAACGCCGTGAACGTGCCGGTCATAGCCAACGGCGACGTATTCACAGGCGCCGACGCTGCGCACATTTTAAAATATACCGGCGCCGCGGCGTGCATGATAGGCCGCGGCTCGTTCGGCAATCCCTGGATATTCGCCGCAGCCAACGCCGCCATAGCCGGCGAGAGCGCGCCGGCGGAGCCGCCGCTGGCCGAGCGGCTGGCCACGGCGTACCGCCAGGTGGAGATGGCCGCCGCGGAAAAGGGAGAGCGGCTGGCCTGCATAGAGGCCAGGGCGCGCATAACCAATTACCTCCACGGCGTGCCGCACTCCGGAGAGTACAAGCAGGAGCTGGTGCACATCTCCTCGCTCGAGGAGCTGGGAAGGATCCTGAAGCGCGCGGAGCTGAACCTGGCGGGGCGCTGACGCCCGGATGCCCCGGAGAGGAACGAGAATTCCACAGAGGTGAAACAGAGTTGACTAGAGAACAGGAGCGGGAGATCATCGACAGGGTGCTCTCCGGCGACACCGAGGCGTTTGAGGCGCTGGTGCTGGAACATCAGAATAAAGTCTACAGCCTCGCCCTGCGAATGGTCGGCAACGAGGAGGACGCGCGCGACATGGCGCAGGAGGCGTTCATACGCGCGTTCAGCTCCCTGACTGGGTTCCGGGGCGACAGCAAGTTTTCCGTGTGGCTGTACAGGCTCACCAGCAACATCTGCATAGACTTCCTGCGTTCGCGCGCGAAGAAGCGCACGGTTTCCATGACCTGGACGGACGACGAGGGCGACGACGCGGGCGAGCTGGAGATACCGGACGAGCGGTTCTCGCCCGAGGGACAGTTCGACCGCGCGAGCATACGCGAGAGCGTGCAGCGCGGGCTGGACTCGCTCTCGCCGCAGTACCGCGAGATACTGGTGCTCAGGGAGATAAACGGCCTGAGCTACGAGGAGATAGGACGAGTGCTCGGAATCGAGGAGGGCACGGTCAAATCGCGTATTTTCAGGGCGAGAAAAAAACTTTGCGATTTTCTTCTGCGCGAGGGGAACATTCCCGAATTTGGCGCGTCTAACGCACCGAAGGGAGGAGCGGGTGTATGAGCCACTGCGACAAATATATGGAGATGGCCAGCTTATACGTGGACGGAGAGCTGAGCGAGGACGATTTGCCCGAGCTGCTCACGCACCTGGAAGGCTGTGCCGAATGCCGGAGATATTACGAGGCCTACAAGGCCGTCTCCGGAGCACTGGATGAGACCCCGGCGCCGGAGGGCTTTGCCGCTTCCGTCATGAGCGGCGTGAGAGCCTCCGTCGGACAGAAGAAAACGGAAACCGAGAAAAAGCCGCGAGGGTTTCGCCGCCGTCCGGCCATAGCGCGGTATGCCGCCCTGGCGGCCTGCCTCGCCCTGGTGATCGCCGCCGGCGTAAAGCTCGCTTCGCCGGCGGGCGACGGGCGGGCGAACGGCGAGAGCAGCCCCGCGGGGTTCAGCATCACTGCGGCGGACAGCAACAGCGCTCAGCCGCAGGCGCAGTACGACGGCGCGCAGACCGGCGGGACGACCTCTAAGCCGGCGGACAAATCCGCAAAGCCGGCCAGCGCCGGCAGCAGCTGCGACCGTGACATAGACGCCATATTCGTGGAGAGCGGCCTGGAAGATGGCCGGCTCCTGGACGAAGAAGGCATAGACAGGGCGCTGGCTCTGCTGCACTTCGGCGGCGAGGAGCTGGACGAAGCTCCCGAGCGCGACGCCGATTATACGATGTCCGTGGACGGAGGTGCGGGCTTGAGCACGCTGCAGGTCTGGCTTGAAGACGGACGCGTCATCTGCCAGCTCGACGGCGACAAGACCTGGGTCGCCGTCGGAACGGAAGACGAGCTTGCCGAGCTGCTCGATTGAGCGCGGGACAGTGTGCCCCGACGGTGAAAATGGTCACCGCCGGGGCACTTTTATTCAGATTTCGGCAAGATATGGCGGTTTTTTGCTCTTGATAAAAAAGAAATTGTATGCTATAATCTTTAGCTGAATCGATTGCGCATTTTTTAACTGCGTTCAAATGCTTTTTTGATGGTGGGATATACAGTGAAACAAGCGAAAGTGTCCAATAACGTAATACGCCGCTTGCCGCGTTATCTGCGCAAGCTGGACGAGCTCAAGGCCGCCGGCGTCGACCGCATCTCCTCCGGAGAGCTCGGCCGTCAGATGGGACTGACCAGCAGCCAGATCCGTCAGGACTTCAGCTGCTTCGGCGAATTCGGCCAGCAGGGCTACGGCTACAATGTCACGGGTCTGCGCGGCGAGATCGCCAGCATACTCGGCATGAACCGTGACTTCTCCGTCATCCTCGTCGGCGTCGGCAACATAGGCCGCGCCATGATCGAGAATTTCTGCTTTGAGCAGTACGGCTTCCACATGCTGGCTGCCTACGACGTGCGCCCCGAGGTCGTCGGCACCGACATCTCCGGCATCCGCGTCCACGACATAAGCGAGCTGCCGCACATCTTCGAGTCCAGCAAGGTCGACATGGCCGTCCTCTCCGTGCCGAAGCTCATCGCCAACAAGGCCGCCCGCGAGCTGGTCGACCACGGCGTGAAGGCCATATGGAACTTCACCAACGTCGAGCTCGACCTGAACGAAAACGAGGCCATCGTGGAGAACATCCACTTCTCCGACAGCCTGCTCGCCCTGGGCTACTACCTCAGCGAGCGCATCGATGCCGAGGCTGCCGCCGCGGCCAAGAACGCGCGGTGACGGCGGGAAAGCGCCTGCGCTTCATAGCGCTGCTTCTGGCGCTGTGCCTCGCCGTAGCCCTCCCGGCCTCCGCCGCGGGCACGGCGTCCGACTCGCTGATAACCGAGTCCTGGCTCGACGACTGGGCGGACGAGCTGCTTGCCGAGGCCGTGTCCGGCATCGACGGCGCGCTCGAAGGCGCCGGTCAGGGTGGACTGACCGCCACGGAGTACGTGCTCTCCGACGGCGACCGCGTGTCGCTGGGCGAGGGGGCGAGCGTGCTGCTCGTCTCCGGAGCCGCGAGCATGAGCGTCTCGGGCACGGTGGTCAACGCCACTGCGGGAGCCGTGGCCTCCTCCGGGGACGTGAGCGCGCGTGAGCTCTACATAGTCGCAGGGGACTCGTCCGCGAGCGTAGTCGCCGACGGCGGCGCGCGCATAGCCGTGTGGGGAAGCGCGAACGTCACCGAGCGCACGCTGGTGTTCACCGACGTGGCCGAGGGCAGCTGGTACTACGACTACGTCTACTCCGCCGTGGCCGTCGGGCTTATCGACGGCGTGACCGAGACGACGTTCGAGCCTGAGAGCGGCTTCACCGTGGCTCAGGCGATAAAGATCGCCGCCTGCCTGCACCAGTATTACAACAACGGCACGGTCACGCTGCAAAACGGCGAGCCGTGGTACAAGACCTACGTGGACTACGCCGTGGCCAACGGCGTCGCCGGCGAGAGCTACGCCGCCATGAGCGACGCGCAGCTCAACGAGCCGATCGACCGCCGTGACTTTGCGGTGATATTCTATAACGCCATGCCCGCCTACGAGTACGCGCCCATCAACACCGTGGAGTCCATCCCCGACGTGGCCGCGGACGACGCCGGCGCCGGCGAGATCTACGCGCTCTACCGCGCGGGCATCCTTGACGGCATAACCGAGGACGGCTCCTACCAGCCGGAGAGCGGCATCCGCCGCAACGAGGCTGCGGCCATCGTGGCGAGGATGCTGGACGAAGACCTGCGCGTCAGGACTTCAAACGAATAAGACCTGAGGCTCCCGCATACGCGGGAGCCTTTTACGCAGGGCGGGAGCGCCGCTCCCGGCTCTGCCCTGAACCGCCGGAGCAAGCGCCCGGCGGAGCTTTTGAGAGGTGATAGCATGGACACCATAGCTGCGATAGCCACGGGTTCGGCCGTGTCGGCGATAGGCATAGTGCGCGTTTCGGGGCCGCAGGCGATAGCGCTGATGGACGCGGTGTTTACGCCCTCGGACGGCAAGGCGATGAGCGCGCACCCGGACCGCAAGCTGGTTTACGGCGCGCTGCACGGCGCGGATGGGGCGGCGCTGGACTACTGCCTGTGCACGATAAGCCGCGCGCCGCGCTCGTACACCGGCGAGGACACGGCGGAGCTGCAGTGCCACGGCTCGCCGGTGGTGCTCAGCGAGGCGCTGGGCGAGCTGTTCAGGCTCGGGGCGAGGCAGGCAGGTCCCGGCGAGTTCACTAAGCGCGCGTTCCTGAACGGGCGCATGGACTTGACCGAGGCCGAGGCCGTGATAGACGTCATCGAGGCCGAGAGCGCCGCCGCGGCCAAGAACGCCGCCGGCCAGCTGGCGGGAGCCGTGACGCGCAGGACAGAGGCCGTCTACGACATGCTCACCGACATGGCCGCGCACTTCGCCGCCGCGCTGGACTACCCCGACGAGGACATAGAGCCGTTCGAGCTTGAGAATTACGCCCGGCAGCTGGACGAGGCCATAGCCGGCCTTGACGCGCTGATGTCCACGTTCGAGCGCGGGCGCGTCCTGCGCGAGGGCGTACGCGTCTCGCTGATAGGCCGCCCCAACGTGGGCAAAAGCTCGCTTCTGAACGCGCTGCTGGGGTACGAGCGCGCCATCGTCACGGACGAGCCGGGCACGACCCGCGACACGATAGAGGAGAAGGCCGTCCTCGGCGGCGTGCTGCTGCGCCTGACGGACACCGCCGGGCTGCGCGAGGCCGGCGGCGAGGTGGAACGGCTGGGCGTCCGGCGCGCCTTGCAGGCCGCCGAGGACTCCGACCTCGTCATAGCCGTGTTCGACGGCTCCGAGCCGCTGACTGAGCGCGACGAGGAGACGCTTGCCGTGGCGCGGCGCGCAAAGCGCGCTATAGCCGTGGTGAACAAGTCGGACCTGCACCAGGAGCTGGACAGCGCGCTGCTGCCGGACTGCTTTGCCCATACTGTGCACATGAGCGCCAGGCGGCTCCGCGGCCTGGACGCGCTGGCCGCCGCCGTGCGTGAGCTGTTCCCCGCGCCGGAGGCTCCGGCGGGGGAGATACTCACCAACGCCCGCCAGGCGGACGCGGTGCGCCGCGCGCTGGCCTCCCTGCGCGATGCGCGCGACGCCATGCTCGAAGGCGTCCCGGCGGACGCGGTGCTCACCGAGACCGAGCAGGCTCAGCGCGCCCTCGGCGAGCTGAACGGCCGCACCGTCGCCGACGACGTGACCGACCGCATATTCTCCCGCTTCTGCGTGGGGAAGTGATTTTACGTAATATATTATTACGTAAACCGAACTGCGGCGCGAGCCTTGACAAAAAACTCACCCCCGTCCTGAGTGGACGGGGGTGTTTGTTTTACTCCAGCTCCAGTCTGGTGTCGCCGATGCGGATTGCGGTGACGCTGGAGACGTCTATGGGTTCGCGAGCCTCGAAGAAGGTGTTCCAGGTGGATCTGTCACTTGAAGCCCACTGGCCTCCGCAGGTGTACAGCTCGATATCGCCGCTGGTGGTCTCAAGCGCCGCTTTGGCGGTGAGCAGGCTCGAGCCGGACTCGTACTCCCAGCACAGCCCCAGCCCTATGGGGCTGAGGGTCAGCTCGACGTCCCCGGCCGCAATGTCGCCGTGCACGATGTCGGCGGTGAGCAGACGGACGCCCTGAGTGCTTTCAAAGTCTATGTCTATCTCCCAGTCGCCGTGCGCGACGTCGTAGATGCTGCCCTCAAAGCACAGCGTGCAGTTTTCCAGCGTCTCGGCATCGACCTTGAAGTAGCGCTCCGTGGTAGCCATGCCGTCCCCATCGTCAAGAGTGGAAGTGCCTCCCGGAATGCTGTCTATGCGCTGCCCGTTGCCATCCAGCAGGTAAGCGCCCATATAGCACTCTTTGTCCACGCTGGGGTATCTGTACTGCACCGCAAAATAGCCGCAGTTCATGCCGATGGCGGAGGCGTAGGCGCCCTCGCCGCCGGGGATGTCTGCCAAGCGACCCGGAGTCAGCCACTCCGGCGGGAGCGTCTGAGTGCTCACGGTGCCGGGTATCTGCTCGCCGTTGAGATAGAGGTCGGCCAGGTCTGCGTCCACTCTGGCGCCGTCGAGGCGGCTTGGGCTGTAGAGCAGCTTATACAGGCGCAGCTCTTTCAGACTGCCGAAGCGCGTCTGATAGACGGCGGTTGAGGTGGCGCTGTCGTAGTATAGCAGAGTCGATCTGCCATTGGCGAGCTGTCCGCCCCAGAGTGGATGGGTCTGTTCGGTCACGCGCCCCTGGCCGGTGGTGTCCTGGATAGAGACGTACAGCAGCGCGGCGTCGCCGTACTTCTGCGCGGCTATGACGTTCAGCTTGATGCCGTTGGACGTCACGCTCTGCCCCTGCTCCTCCACGGCGTCGAGCATCGGAGGGTCTACGGTCTCGCGCAGCCAGTCGAAGCCGCCCATGGCTGCCGCCAGGGCGGTCACGCCCAGCAGCGCGGCGGCCGCGACGGCGAGGACAAGCGTGCGCCTTATCTTGCGCGTGCGCTTTGTCGTTTGCATATGCTCCTCCTTGAGTTTTCCCATGACCGCCTCGCGCACGCGGTCGGGGTCGGCCTGTACCGGAGCGGGCAGGCCGGAGATGTCCGCGTCGGGGAGGAGGTCGGATATTTTGACTTCCATTCTATTCTTCTCCCTTGCTCAGCTCGGCGCGCAGCCTCTCCCGGCCGCGGCGGAGCCGTGTTTTGACGGTGTTTGCGTTCATGTCCAGGGCGGCGGCGATGTCCGCCACGCTCTGGCAGTAGTAATAGTGGCGCAGGAAGATCTCCCTGTCCGGCTCGCCCATGCCGTCGACGGCACGGCGGGTGCGCTCGTGCAGCTCGCGCTCGGTCAGCGCCTGCTCGGGCGTGGGGGTGGGGACGGACAATACGTCGTCCTCCAGCGGCAGTTCCTCGCGCGCTGCGCGCAGTGCGTCGCGGGACTTGTTCCTGGCTATCGCGCCCAGATATGCGCGCACGCCGCCGCTGCGTATGTTCGCGGCGTTGTGCCAGAGCGCGAGGAACACGTCCGCCACGACCTCCTCGGCGTCGGACGCCGCCAGGCGCGGCAGGAGCATATTGTTTACTATTGTTGCCACATAGGCCGTGTAGCGGTCTATGAACCAGCCGAGCGCGCGCTCGTCACGCCTGCATAGAGCCTTCAGCGCGGAGTTCTCGTCCATTCCTGCATCATCCCCTTCCGGCGGCCGCCTCACTTATAAAGTCGGAGAAAAGCGCGGTTAGGTTTCAGAAAATTTTTCAGGGGCGTATTTTGGGCAAAAGCTGGGGTCAAAACGCAAAATCCTGTTGACATCGGCGGACTTATCAATTATAATACCAAGGCTAGGCTTCGTGGAGGAGGTGCGCTTTATGCTCGATTTGCGTGAGATACTCAACACGCCGGGCGCCAAGCTGCCCTTTGACGTGGAGCTGGGCACGGAACGGCTGGAGTACGACTCCGTCGCAGCTTATACCGAGCCGGTGAGGGCGAGCGGTGAGATAATCAACACCGCCGGCGTGCTCACGGCGAAGGGCGAGATAATAGCGCACATGCGCTGTGTCTGCGACCGCTGCGGACGCGAGTTCGACCTCACCAGGCATGTGGATATAGACACGCCGCTCGCCCCCGAGGAGGAGTGCGAGGACGGCGAAGGCTCTTATGAGAGCGAGACTTACCCTGTAATAGGGGACAGCCTCGACATAGACGACATGCTTGAGACGGCGTTTATACTCGACATGCCGACCAAGTTCCTCTGCCGCGAGGATTGCAAGGGCTTGTGCCCCAAGTGCGGCAAGAACCTCAACGACGGCGACTGCGATTGCCGTCCTGAAGTCGATCCAAGGTTTGCTGTGTTGGAGCAGCTTTTGGATAAATAACCTGACAACACGGCTGCTTGCACAGCTGACCATAGGAGGTGTAACACATGGCAGTCCCGAAAAGTAAGGTGTCGCGCCAGAGGCGTGACAAGAGGCGCTCTTCCGTCTGGAAGCTCACCGCGCCCCAAATTGTGAAGTGCCCCAACTGCGGCGCTTACCATCTGCCCCACCGCGCCTGCAAGGCCTGCGGCCAGTACAACGGTCGTGTGGTTCTCAAGGTTGAGGAGAGCAACTGACAAAGCTTAAGGAGGGAAGGCGTCGCCTTCCCTCCTTTTGCATACCCCCGGCTGGGGGTGCAACCCAGGGGTGGGTTGCGGAACCCCTGGGGCGCTTTCTTTGGTCTTGGCCAAAGAAAGCGTCCCAGACCCCGAAAGGAAAGCCGCTTTGGGTGGTTTAATATGCCGGGGATTAGTTTTATCTTGGCGGTTCGACATAGGTACGTTGGTATCCCTAAGATTTATGCCAGATTAGGG
>UQQF01000003.1 GCA_900543085.1 uncultured Eubacteriales bacterium
TCGCTTCGTCGTCGCAAGCTGCATATCCTTCGCTCCCGGCTAAAGCCGAGAGCTCAGTCATTTCGCTGCTCCTCCTCTCCCGATGAGTGCGATTCGCACTCATCGGGAACCCGAAGTATTTTCGGCGACGTACACGCCGCCGCCGAAAATGATCCCAGTCCCTTTCGCGCCCATAGGGCGCGAAACTCTGCGAGGCTTTTTTTACAAGCTGAAGCGGGAGGCGGCACTTAAAGTGCCGCCTCCCGCTTTTTTACCGGCCGGGCGCTCAGCCCAGCAGCTCGCGCGTCGTCTGCGCGTCGCGCAGGATCTGCGCTTTAAGCTCGTCCACGTTTGCAAACTTACGCTCGTCGCGTATGAAGTGGTGGAACTCCACCCTCACCGTGTGGTCGTACAAGTCGCCGTCGAAGTCCAGGATGTAGCTCTCCACGCTCACCCGGTCGCTGCCGGAGACCGTCGGGCGAACGCCCACGTTGGTGACGGCCATGTGCTCCTCGCCGTTATCGAGGAACACCCTGGCGGCGTACACGCCGTGGCGCGGGACGAGCACGCCCTCGGCGAAGCGCATATTGATGGTAGGCGTGCCGAGCTTGCCGCCCAGCTGAAAGCCGTAGTGCACCGTGTCTACCAGGCAGTGCGGGTGACCGAGCAGGCGGTTTGCCTCCTCTATCTCGCCCTCGGCGATGCACTTTCTTATGCGCGTGGAGCTGACCACGTCGCCGTCGAGCTTCACCGCGTCTATTATGTCGCAGCCCAGGCCGTGCTCCGAGCACCAGCCGGCTATCTTGACGGCTCTGCCCTCGCCCTTGTAGCCGCAGCTGAAGTCGTAGCCCACGACCACGTGCACGGCGTGCAGCTCGTTAACCAGCGAGCTCATGAACTCCTGCCAGGGCATCTGCATCACCGCGCGGCTGAAATGGATGAAGATCACGCTGTCTATGCCGTAGACCCGGCGTATTATCTCCGCCCTGCCCTCCGGTGAGTTGATAAGCGGCACCTCCACGCCCTTGACCAGCGTGTCGGGGTGCGTGTCGAAGGTCAGCACCGCGGGCGTGACGTGGCGCTCCATCGCGCGGCGGCGCGTCATCTCCATCAGCGCGGCGTGACCCAGATGTACCCCGTCAAAGAAGCCCAGGGCTATAACTCTCTTTGTATCCGGCATATGTCAAACCTCGAAAAAACTCTTAATCGTGTGCAAAACACCGTCTTTGACCTCGCCCAGCATCAAAAACTCACCGTTTTGTGCATAGACGCGGCAAGTCCCATCCGGCGTGCCCTGCGGCGCGGTGACGTCCGAGCCGTTTCTCACCGCGCGCTCGGCGCGCTCGCTCCACATCGTGAGGGCGTCGTGCGCGGCGAACAGCGTGTCCACGGGCAGCAGGCACTCGCTCGCGCCTCTCCGCTCTATCTCCCCGAGCGTCAGGGCGTCCTCGGCGCGAAAGCCGCCGGAGTAGGTCCGGCGCAGGGCGCTCATGCACGCGCCGCAGCCCAGCGCCTCGCCTATGTCGGCGCAGAGCGTGCGTATATACGTGCCCTTGGAGCACTCGACATCCAGGACGCAGTCGCCGTTTTCAAGCTGTCCGGCGAAGTCCAGACGTGTTATGTTAACCTGTCGCGGCTTTCGCTCCACCTCGCCGCCGGCGCGGGCTATCTCGTAGAGCTTTCGGCCGCCGACCTTTATCGCGCTGTACATGGGCGGTATCTGCTCAATTTTGCCGGTGAAGCGCGGCAGTATGGCGCGGAGCGCGTCCGGCTCCGGTATGCCTCCGCCGCTGCTGAGCACGTTGCCCTCGGTGTCGAGGGTGTCCGTCGTGACGCCGAAGCGGATGTGCGCCCGGTAGCCCTTGACCTGCGCCTCGGCGAACTCCGCCGCGCGCGTGGCGCGGCCTACGAGCACCACCAGCACGCCCGTGGCCATGGGGTCGAGCGTCCCGGCGTGGCCAACGCGGCGCGTTCCGGCCAGGCGGCGGACCTTGCCGACCACGTCGTGGCTGGTCCAGCCGGCGGGCTTGTCGACTATAAGCAGCCCGCTCACAGTTCCGGGTACTTCTCGCATATGGCTTTCAGCATCTGCTCCAGCGCGGTCTCGACGTCGCAGTTGAGCGTGACCCCGGCGGCCATGGCGTGTCCTCCGCCGCCGTAGAGCGCGCAGATATCGGAGACGTTAATCCCGGGCTTGCTGCGCGCGGAGACCTTGCTCTCGTTCTCGCCCACCTCGCGTATCGTGAGGCTTATCACGCTGCCCTTGGCCTTCCCGGCGATGCCCGCCAGGTCGTCGCAGTCGTTTTCGTCGGCTCCGCACTCGTCAAGCATCTGCTGCGTCACCAGCACCGCGCTGACCTTGCCGTCCAGCGGGAAGCGCATACCCGTGAGCATGCGCCCCTCCAGCGCCATGCGGGCGCGGGTCTGGGTGCGGAACAAGGTTATGTTCAGCTCGCTGTTGTCGGCGCCGAGGTCAATCAGCTCGGCGGCTGCGCGCAGCGTGGCGGCATTGGTGTTTGAGTACTGGAAGCAGCCGGTGTCCGTGCTGACGGCCGCGTAGAGCAGCGTGGCCTCCCCGGCGGTGATATTGCCGCATAGCGCCTTGATTATGTCCATGACCAGCTCGCCGCAGCTGGAGCGCTCGGCGGCCAGGCACAGATTTTCGGCAAAGCGGCTGTTGGAGGGGTGGTGGTCTATGGCCAGCGGTATCGGCGTTGTCACACCTGCGGGGAAAAGCCCCTCGCTCGCCACGTCGACGGTAATCACCGTAGACGGCAAAAGCCCTTCCGGCGCCTCGTAAGGCTCCACGAAGGGTCTGTAGGTGTCGGTCGTCTCCGGGTTGGCAATGCACCAGGCGCGCTTGCCGCGCCTGCGGAGCGCCGAGCACAGCGCCGCCCCGGAACAGAGCGTGTCCCCGTCCGGGCGGCGATGGCTTATTATGAGGTAGTCGTCGTGCGCATCGAGCCACTCGGCGCACTCACTCGCTGTCAGGTTCTTCGTCATGCTTCTCAGATTCCTCAATTTCCTCTATCATCCGGCTTATCTTCGCGCCGTATTCCATCGAGTGGTCAAGCTCAAAGACAAGCTCCGGCGTGTAGCGCAGGTTGAGCGAGGCGCCAAGCTCGCGCCTGAGCCACGATCCGCAGCTCTTGAGCCCGCGCTTGAACTCCTTCTCGTTCAGCTCGCCGAGGACGCTGAGCCACACCTTGGCGTAACGCAGATCCCCCGTCGTCTCGACGCGGGTAATGCTAATCATCCCCTGCTGCACACGCGGGTCCTTCACGGAGCGCAGCAGAGAGCTGAGCGCGAGCTGTATATCGTCGTTTATGCGGCCCATCCTAGTGGAATTTGCCATATAATTACCTCTTAAAAGTATTTAACGCTTGATCCCCAGCAGCCGCGCTACCGCGCGCTGCTATTGCAATCCATTTTTGGCGGGGCTTCGCCTCGCCCTTGCGCGCATACGCGCGCTAATTAAATCTATTTTTGGCGGGGCTTCGCCTCGCCAAAAATACTTCTCGCGCAGCGAACGTGCGATTGCCGGTGCACGCACCGGCAATCGTGCGCTGAGCGAAGCGCCGGTGACCATTGCCCGAGCCTCCGGCTCGGGCAGGCGCACCCAATTGGCACGAAATGCCCGCAGGCATTTCGGCCAGTTAATTCGGCCAGTTAATTCGGCCAGTTAGTTTTCTATCTGCTTCATCACGTAGGCCTCAATGATGTCGCCCACGCGCTCGTCGTTGAACTTCTCTATCTGGATGCCGCACTCGTAGCCGGAGGCGACTTCCTTGACGTCGTCCTTGAAGCGGCGCAGCGAGGCCATCTCGCCCTCGAACACGACTATGCCGTCGCGCACGACGCGCACGGAGCAGCCGCGCTGGACTTTGCCGTCCTGGACGTAGCAGCCGCAGACGGTGCCGACCTTGCTGACCTTGTACAGCTGGCGAATCTCGATGTGGCCGATGACCTGCTCCTCAAACTTGGGAGCGAGCATGCCCTTCATGGCGGCTTCTATCTCGTTGATGCAATCGTATATGACGCGGTAGGTGCGGATCTCCACGTTGGCGCGCGCGGCGTAGTCCCTCGCGCCGCCGTCGGGGCGGACGTTGAAGCCGACTATCAGCGCGTTGCTGGTGGCGGCGAGCATGACGTCGCTCTCGTTGATGGCGCCGACGCCGGAGTGGATGACCTTGACGCGGACTTCCTCGTTGGTGAGCTTCTCGAGCGAGGTCTTGACGGCCTCGGCGCTGCCCTGGACGTCTGCCTTGACGATGATGTTGAAGTCCTTTATCTCGCCCTGCTTGATCTGCGCGAACAGGTCGTCGAGCGTGACCTTCTTGGCGACGCCGAGCGTGCGCTCCTTGGCCTGCTGCTTGCGCTCCTCGACGAGCTCGCGAGCCATGCGCTCGTCGTCGACGGCGTTGAACACGTCGCCGGCGTTGGGCACCTCGCTCATGCCGGCTATCTCCACCGGGATGCTCGGTCCGGCCTCGGTGACGCGCTGACCCTTGTCGTTCATCATGGTGCGGACGTGTCCGACGGCGGTGCCGGCTATGATGATGTCGCCGTGGTGCAGAGTGCCGTTCTGCACCAGCACGGTCATGATGGGGCCGCGGCCGCGGTCGAGGCGCGCCTCGATGACAGTGCCCCTGGCGGCGCGGTTCGGGTTGGCCTTCAGCTCGAGGATCTCGGCCAGGACGACCAGGTTCTCCAGCAGGTTGTCTATGCCCTCGCCGGTCTTGGCGCTTATCGGGCAGACGATGGTGTCGCCGCCCCACTCCTCGCTGACGAGGTCGTACTCAGTCAGCTGCTGCTTGACGCGCTCGGGGTTGGCGCCGGGCATATCCATCTTGTTGATAGCCACGACGATGGGGATGTTCGCCGCCTTGGCGTGGTTGATGGACTCTATGGTCTGGGGCATGATGCCGTCGTTGGCCGCAACGACCAGGATGGCGATGTCCGTGACGGACGCGCCGCGGGCGCGCATACTGGTGAAGGCCTCGTGACCCGGGGTGTCCAGGAAGGTGACCGGGCTGCCCTTGACGTTGACGGTGTAGGCGCCGATGTGCTGCGTGATGCCGCCGGCCTCTCCGGCGGCGACGTTGGCCTTGCGGATGTAGTCCAGCAGGCTGGTCTTGCCGTGGTCGACGTGACCCATGACCACGACTACCGGGGCGCGCGGCTCCAGCTCCTCCGGCCTGTCTTCGCGGTCGTCTATCAGGCGCTCCTCGACGGTGACGACCACCTCGTGCTCGACCTTGCAGCCCAGCTCCATGGCAACGAGCGCGGCGGTGTCGTAGTCGATTATATCGCTCAGCGAGGCCATGACGCCGTTCTTGATGAGCGCCTTTACGACCTCGGTGCCGGTCTTCTTCATGCGGGAGGCCAGCTCGCCGACGCCGATGGCGTCGGGTATCTGAACCTTTACGGGCGCCTTCTTGGCTATCTCGAACTGCAGCTTCTGCATACGCTCGCGCTCCTCGGCGCGGCGCTTGGCGCTGGCCGCGGCCTGCTGCTGGCGCTGCTTCTGCTTGTTGGAGAACTTCTCCTTGCCGCCGCGCTGGCGTCCGGAGTCCGCGCCGTGAGCGCCTGCCATGCGGTCAAAGCGCTCGTCGTACTTGCCGAGGTTGACGTTGCCGCCGCCGCGGGTGTCAATGACGCGCTTCTCGGGCACCTGGCGGGGGACGTGCTGCTTCTCCTTCTTGGGCTGAGCCGGCTGCTGCGCGCCCTCGGCCGGGGCGGCGCTCTGAGCCCTGGCGGGCTCCTGCGCGGGCTTGGCCTGGGGAGCGGGCTGCTCCTTCTTCGGCTCAGGCTTCTTCTCCACGGCGGGCACGCGCACCAGATCCTCCATGGTCGCGCACTGGTGCTGCTGGGTCAGGTACTCGAAAATCACGGACAGCTCCGAGTCCTCAAGCACCTGCATGTGGTTCTTGGGCGTGGTGGCGTACTTGGTCAATATCTCTGTAATGTTCTTGGAGGGAAGGCCAAAGTCCTTGGCCACCTCGTGAACCCTATACTTGTCAAAACTACTCATTTAGTTCCCTCCCCGGTTTCCTTTTTGGCCCTCTGGCCTTGCGGTAAGCGGCCTTGTCGCTGCGCCGTGTCATCTCCGCGGCGAGAGTGCCGTATGTCTGCGGGTCTGTCTCGGCCAGCGCCTTCAAAAACGCGTCCGAGAGTCCGAAATCCGTACACGCAGCCATCGAACAGCCGCTCTTGCCGAGGGCGTCCGACAACTGCTCTTTTGTATAGGGCAGCGTTGCGCACAGAGCGCGCCGCCCCTGGAGAAAGCTCTCCACCCTTCTGCGGGCGTTCGGCGAGGCGTCGGCGGCCACGATGACCAGCCTGGCACGTCCGGCCTTCACCGCCGCGCCGGTGGCCGTCTCGCCTATCTCTATCCTCCCGGCCTTGCGCATGAGGCCGAGGTAATTCAGCGCGCGGTCAGTCATCGCCGCGCTCCAGCGCTTCGGTAAGCCGCTCCATGACCTCGTCGGGTATCTTGGTCTCCAGCGCGCGATCCAGCGCGCGGGACTTCACCGCGCGGCGAAGACACTCGGCGTTCGGGCAGACGTACGCGCCTCGTCCCGGTTTCTTGCCCCGCGCATCGAGCGAGACCTCGCCCTCGGGCGAGCGCACAACGCGCAGCAGCTCCGGCTTGGGCTTCATCTCGCGGCAGCCCAGGCACTGGCGCATCGGTATCCTCTTTGGCATAGCGGCCTCCTTGTCTGAAACTTACTCTGCGGCGACTCCCATTCCGTCGTCAGACTTGATGTCTATCTTAAAGCCCGTCAGCTTGGCGGCGAGACGCGCGTTCTGGCCCTCGCGGCCGATGGCCAGGGACAGCTGGTTCTCGGGCACTACCACGCGGCAGGTCTTGTTGTCGTCCTCCATCGTCACGCTGAGCACCGTGGCGGGAGCCAGGGCGTGGGCGATGTACGTGGCGGGGTCTTCGCTGTACTCGATTATGTCTATCTTCTCTCCGCCCAGCTCGTTGACCACGGCGGCGACACGCGCGCCGCGCGGACCTACGCAGGCGCCGATGGCGTCGACGTCCGGCTCGGCACTGCCGACGGAGATCTTGCTCCTGGAGCCGGCCTCGCGGGCTATGCCGTGTATCTCGACGGTGCCGTCGAATATCTCGGGCACCTCCAGCTCGAACAGGCGGCGCACCAGGCCGGGGTGAGACCTGGATATGAGCACCTGCACGCCGCGGGTGGAGCGGCGCACTTCCACGACGTACACACGCGCGCGCTGACCCTCGGCAAGCTCCTCGCCGGGTATCTGCTCGCTGCGCGGGAGCACGGCCTCGGTGGCCTCGCTGCCCTCGCCTATGCGCATCGTGATGGCGCCGGTGCGCTGGTCGATGCGGTAGACGGTGCCTGTGAGCACCTCGTGCTGCTTGTTGTTGAACTCATCGTATATGATGCCGCGCTCGGCCTCGCGTATGCCCTGGATGATGACCTGCTTGGCGGCCTGGGCGGCTATGCGGCCGAACTTCTTGGTCTCCACGGGGATGGTCAGCTCGTCGCCGATGACGGCGCGCTTGGAGAGCTTCTTCGCGCTGTCCACGTCTATCTCCATGGTCGGATCTTCTACCTGCTCCACGACCGTCTTGTGCACGACCAGCTCTATGCGCTTTTTGTCCTCGTCCAGGATGACCTCGACATTTTCGCCGTAGTCGGGGTTGTCACGGCGGAAGGCCGCGAGCATGGCCTGCTCTATCTTCTCGTACATGTAGTCGCGGGGAATGCCTTTTTCCTTCTCTATGTCCTCCACCGCGGCGAAGAATTCTGCGTTCATTTCACTCTGCCTCCATATGTCATATCGTCATGCGCAGCCGCACCTGGGCGACCTGCGCGGCCGGGAAACTCACCTGCTGGCCGTTGAGCTCTATAGTCACAGTGCCGTCCTCGGCCCTGGAAACCAGCGTGCCGACGTGGCTTTTGGCGCCCATTATGGGCTGATAGTGCTTGACCTCGACCTGCTCGCCGATAAAGCGGGCAAAGTCGCCGGGGCGCTTGAGCGCACGCTCCGCGCCCGCGCTGGACACCTCGAAAACATAGCTTGTAGGTATGGGGTCGGCCTCGTCCAGAATGGGATCCAACGCCCGGGAGACCGCCTCGCAGTCGTCTATGGACACGCCGCCGGCCTTGTCAATGTACACGCGCAGATACCACGAGCCTGCCTCGCGGACATACTCCACGTCCCAGACCTCGCAGCCGCACTGCGCCGCCACCGGCTCCGCCAGAGCCGCCACCTGCTCAGTAACCTTGCTCATATTTCCTCCTGAATCCAGTTTCTGACAGACGAAATTTCCCCAACAAAAAGAGTGGGATAAACACCCACTCCGGAAACCTCAACGTCAATACGCTGGTATTTTACCACATACGAGAAACTATTGCAAGTCTTTTTTATAATAGTATACGCTCCGGAATCCCCCGGAAAAGAAAAATCCCGGCGAGACAAAGTCCCGGCGGGATGAGTTGTCATTCACGGCAAAAATGCCGTGCGTCCAGGGGGGAAGCTCGTTCCCCCCATAGACTAAAGAAGGGGGAGTAATGAAAATGAAGAAGTTTGCTTGCAGGTATTATAATAACGGCCAATTGTTAAGCGAAAAAGCGGCAGCTTGTTACAATTATGTTAAGTTACAAGGAATTTTAAACCGATTTTCGCGAAAAAGCCACCATCGATTCTGCGACGGATGTTTGCACCCGCGTTCGGACATAGCACGCCCTCTTGATGCGCGCAAGACGCATCAAGAGTTTTTGCGAAGGCGCAAAAACGTTGTTGTTCAAAGGGGAAAGAGAGAGCCGCCTGTGTGGTCTAAGGCGCACAGCGCACGTCGGACGCGATGCGGCTTCAGCCGCGAGCCCGCGCGCTACGACTCCCCGCACCCGCTCAACTCCACGGCGCACAGCGCACCTGCAATCTTGCTGTCCGTCGGCAGAGCATGCCCGCGACCCCCGCAAGCGGGCTATGCCCGAAACGTCCGTTCCGCACCAAAAATAATCAGCTTTCAGCAGAATTCGCGCTACGCGCGAACAATTCCAATAAAATCCCGCCCGGCGGCGTGTACGTCGGGCGGGATTAACAATTTCCCCCTCAAACGAAAAGGCCGCCCATAGGGCGGCCTTTTCGTTTGAAATTGTTATAGTGCGTTGGATCGGTTCACGAGCACGGAGAGGTCGACGTAGTCGGCTTCGGACTCGGCTTCCTCGTCGGTTTCCATCTCGAAATCGCGGTACATGGTCAGGCCGCTGCCGGCGGGGATGAGCTTGCCTATGATGACGTTCTCCTTCAGACCCACGAGGTGGTCGACCTTGCCCTTGATGGCGGCGTCGGTGAGCACCTTGGTGGTCTCCTGGAAGGACGCGGCAGAGAGGAAGCTCTCCGTGGCCAGGGAGGCCTTGGTGATACCCATGAGTATCTGGGTGTAGGTGGCGGGCAGGAGCGGCGTGCCGTCCTCGCGGAGCTCGCCGGCCTCCGTGCGCTCAGCAATGCGCTTGTTCTCGGCGCGCAGGTCGGTGATGTCAACGACGGCGCCGGAAAGCAGTGTGGTGTCGCCGGCCTCCTCTACGCGCACCTTGCGCAGCATCTGGCGGACAATGACCTCGATGTGCTTGTCGTTGATGTCGACGCCTTGCTGGCGGTACACCTTCTGGACTTCCTGCACGAGGTAGTTGCGCACGCCGAGACGGCCGAACTCGTCGTCGTCAACGCCGCGGATGCGGAGCACGTCGTGCGGGTTGAGCGCGCCGGCGGTGAGCTCCTGTCCCCTGTCGACATGCTGTCCGTTCTGGACGAGGATGCCGGCGGAATAGGGCACGGTGTAGGTGACGGTGTCGTTGAACTCGAAGTTATTGACGGTTATGGCAAAGATGGCGTTCTTGCGGGTCTCCTCTATGCTGACAGTGCCGGATATCTCGCTGAGCACGGCCATGCGCTTGGGCTTGCGCGCCTCGAACAGCTCCTCGACTCGGGGCAGACCCTGAGTGATGTCGTCGCCGGCGATGCCGCCCGTGTGGAAGGTACGCATGGTGAGCTGGGTGCCCGGCTCGCCGATGGACTGAGCCGCGATGACGCCGACCGCCTCGCCGGGGTTGACCGGCGCGCCGACGGCCAGGTTGATGCCGTAGCAGTGGGCGCAGACGCCCTGGGCGGCCTCGCAGGTGAGCACGCTGCGGACGAGCACGCGGTCTATGCCGTGCGCGGTGAGCGTCTCGGCGTCGCCGCTCATCAGCATGTGGTGCGTGTCGAACAGCACCTCGCCGGTGGCCGGGTCGGTGACGGGCACAGCCGGGTAACGGCCGTGGATGCTGACGGCCAGGGACTGGACCTCCTGACCCTTCTCCATGACGGCGGAAGCCCAGATGCCCTTGTCGGTGACGCAGTCCTCCTCGCGGATGATGACCTCCTGGCTGACGTCGACGAGACGGCGGGTCAGGTAACCGGAGTCTGCGGTACGGAGGGCGGTATCGGCCAGACCCTTACGGGCGCCTCGGCTGGAGATGAAGTACTCCAGTACGGACAGACCCTCACGGAAGTTCGCCTTGATGGGTATCTCGATGGTCTTACCGGAGGTGTTGGCCATCAGGCCGCGCATACCGGCCAGCTGACGGATCTGGTTCATGGAGCCACGGGCGCCGGAGTTCGCCATCATGTAGATGGGGTTGAACTCGTCCAGGCAGTCCTGAAGGGCGTTGGTGACGTCCTTGGTGGTCTGCTCCCACTCGTCGACGACCAGGCGGTAGCGTTCGTCGTTGGTGATGAAGCCGCGGCGGAACTGCTTTTCGATGTCGAGAACCTTGTTCTCGGTGGCCTCGATAAGGGTCTGCTTGGCGTCAGGCACGGTCATGTCCGCTATGGATATGGTCAGCGCGCCGATGGTGGAGTACTTGTAGCCGAGCGCCTTGATGTTGTCAAGCACCTCGGCGCTGATGGTGAAGCCGTACTTCTGGATGCAGCGGTCGATGATGTCGCCCAGCTGCTTCTTGCCGACCTGGAAGCCTATCTCGAGGTCGAAGGCGTGCTCCGGGTCGCTGCGGTCAACGTAGCCGAGATCCTGCGGAATCGGCTCGTTGAAGATGATACGGCCGACGCTGGTGCGCACGAGCTTGTGCGCAGGCTCGCCGTTGATGGTCTTCTCCACGCGCAGCATGATGGGCGCGTGCAGCCCGATTATGCCCTCGCTGTAGGCCATCAGCGCTTCGGCGCTGGTGCCGTAGGCGTGTATCGGGCGGTATTCGGCCTCGCGCTTGCCCTCGGCCTTGGCGGCCTTGTTGGCGGCGACGAAGTCGTCGGCGTCCACGACCTCGCCGGCGGGCAGGCCGGTGTCGCCGGCGTCGGAGACGAACACGCGCTCCGCGCCCGGCTCGGCCTTGCCGAGACGCAGGTAGGTGAGGTAGTAGGAGCCGAGGATCATGTCCTGGGTGGGAACGGTGACGGGGTGGCCGTCCTGCGGGCGCAGGAGGTTGTTGGCCGAGAGCATGAGTATGCGGGCTTCGGCCTGCGCCTCGGCGCTCAGGGGCAGGTGTATGGCCATCTGGTCGCCGTCGAAGTCGGCGTTGTACGCGGTGCAGACCAGCGGGTGCAGCCTCAGCGCGCGGCCTTCGACCAGGATCGGCTCGAACGCCTGGATGCCCAGACGGTGGAGCGTAGGCGCGCGGTTGAGCAGCACGGGGTGCTCCTTGATGACGACCTCGAGCGCGTCCCAGACCTCGGTGCGCTGCTTGTCGACCATCTTCTTGGCGGACTTGATGTTGTTCGCCACGCCGTCCTCGACCAGCTTCTTCATGACGAAGGGGCGGAACAGCTCTATGGCCATCTCCTTCGGCACGCCGCACTGATATATCTTCAGGTCGGGGCCGACGACTATAACGCTTCGGCCGGAGTAGTCGACGCGCTTGCCGAGCAGGTTCTGGCGGAAGCGGCCCTGCTTGCCCTTGAGCATGTCGGACAGGCTCTTGAGCGCGCGGGAGTTGGCGCCGGTGACGGCGCGGCCGCGGCGGCCGTTGTCTATCAGGGCGTCAACGGCCTCCTGGAGCATACGCTTCTCGTTGCGGATGATGATGTCGGGGGCGTTGAGCTGGATGAGCCTCTTGAGGCGGTTGTTGCGGTTGATGACGCGGCGGTAGAGGTCGTTCAGGTCGCTGGTGGCAAAGCGGCCGCCGTCGAGCTGGACCATGGGGCGTATCTCGGGCGGGATGACCGGCAGGACGTCGATTATCATCCACTCGGGGCGGTTGCCGCTCTGGCGGAAGGCCTCGACGACCTCCAGGCGCTTGACCAGCTTGGCCTTCTTCTGGCCGCCGGCGGTGGCCAGCTCGGCGCGGAGCTGGGCGGAGAGCTGCTCGCAGTCTATCTGGGAGAGCAGCTTCTTGATGGCCTCGGCGCCCATTCCGGCGTCGAAGTCGTCCTCATACTTTTCGCGCATGTCGCGGTACTCGTGCTCGGTGAGGATCTGGCAGCGCTCCAGCGGGGTGTCGCCGGGGTCGGTGACGATGTAGGCCGCAAAGTAGAGCACGCGCTCGAGCGTGCGCGGGGTGAGGTCGAGCATCAGACCCATGCGGGAGGGGATGCCCTTGAAGTACCAGATGTGGCTGACGGGCGCGGCCAGCTCGATGTGGCCCATGCGCTCGCGGCGGACCTTGCTGCGCGTGACTTCGACGCCGCAGCGGTCGCAGATCTTGCCCTTGTAGCGTATCTTCTTGTACTTGCCGCAGTGGCACTCCCAGTCCTTGGTGGGTCCAAATATGCGTTCGCAGAACAGGCCGTCGCGCTCAGGCTTCAGGGTACGGTAGTTGATGGTCTCCGGCTTCTTGACCTCGCCGTAGGACCACTCGCGTATCTGTTCAGGGGAGGCTATGCCTATCTTGATAGCGTCAAACGGTGTATAGCTCACAGCTTATTCCTCCTCCATATCATCAACGTCTCCGGAAAAGCCCGGGAATATGTCGTCATCCTCGTCCCCGTCTCCGTCGTCGCCGAAGTCGCCGTAGGCGTCCGCGCCGGCGTCCTCAGGGGCGTCCTCTATGGAGTAGCCGCTCGCCTCGATCTCGCTGTCGTCGGAGCGGTACTCGTCGCGTCCGCTGGGGATGAAGTCGTCCTCGTCGTCGTCCTTGAGCTCTATCTCGTTGCCCTCCTTGTCCAGGATGCGCACGTCGAGGCAGAGGCTCTGCAGTTCCTTGAGCAGCACCTTGAAGCTCTCGGGCACGCCCGGCTCGGGGATGTTGTGGCCCTTGACTATGGCCTCGTAGGTCTTGACACGGCCGGTGACGTCGTCGGACTTCACGGTCAGTATCTCCTGCAGCGTGTACGCCGCGCCGTAGGCCTCGAGAGCCCAGACCTCCATCTCGCCGAAGCGCTGGCCGCCGAACTGAGCCTTGCCGCCGAGCGGCTGCTGAGTGACCAGGCTGTACGGGCCGGTGGAGCGGGCGTGTATCTTGTCGTCGACCAGGTGGTGCAGCTTGAGGAAGTAGACGTAGCCGACGGTGACGGCGTTGTCGAACCTCTCGCCGGTGCGGCCGTCGTAGAGATAGCTCTTGCCGTCCTCGCGCAGTCCGGCGAGCTGCAGGCTCTCGCGGATGCTGGCCTCGTTGGCGCCGTTGAAGATGGGCGTCGCGACCTTCCAGCCGAGCGCCTGGGCGGCGTAGCCGAGGTGCACCTCCAGGACCTGACCTATATTCATACGGCTCGGGACGCCAAGGGGGTTCAGGACTATGTCCAGCGGGGTGCCGTCGGGCATGTAGGGCATGTCCTCGCGCGGGAGTATGCGGGAGACGACGCCCTTGTTGCCGTGGCGGCCTGCCATTTTGTCGCCGACGGAGATCTTGCGCTTCTGCGCGATGTAGACGCGCACGACCTGGTTGACGCCGGCGCTCATCTCGTCGCCGTTCTCGCGGGTGAAGACCTTGACGTCGACTATGATGCCGCTCTCGCCGTGGGGGACCTTCAGCGAGGTGTCGCGCACCTCGCGAGCCTTCTCGCCGAAGATGGCGCGCAGCAGGCGCTCCTCGGCGGTGAGGTCGGTCTCGCCCTTGGGGGTGACCTTGCCGACCAGGATATCGCCGCTGCGGACCTCGGCGCCCACGCAGATTATGCCGCGCTCGTCGAGGTACTTGAGCGCGTCGTCGCCCACGCCGGGGATGTCACGGGTGATCTCCTCGGGGCCGAGCTTGGTGTCGCGGGCGTTGCACTCGTACTCCTCCACGTGGATGGAGGTGAAGGTGTCCTCCATGACGAGGCGCTCGTTGAGCAGGATGGCGTCCTCGTAGTTGTAGCCCTCCCAGTTCATGTAGCCGACCAGGATGTTCTTGCCGAGGCTGATCTCGCCGTTGCTGGTGGACGGGCCGTCTGCGAGCACGTCGCCCTTTTCGACCCTGTCGCCCGCGCCGACGATGGGGCGCTGGTTGATGCAGGTGCCCTGGTTGGAGCGGGAGAACTTTATGAGCTTGTAGTCCTTTACCTCGCCGCTGTCATAGCGCACGACCACGTTGGTGGCGCTGGAGCTTATGACCGTGCCGCCGTCCTCGGCGAGTACGCACACGCCGGAGTCGACGGCGCACTTGTGCTCGATGCCGGTGGCGACTATGGGAGCCTCGGTGGTCAGCAGAGGCACGGCCTGGCGCTGCATGTTCGCGCCCATAAGTGCGCGGTTGGCGTCGTCGTTCTCGAGGAAGGGTATCATGGCCGTGGCGACGGAGACCATCATGCGCGGGGAGATGTCGATGTAGTCGACGCGCTCGCGGTCGACGTCTATTATCTCGTCACGGTGGCGGCAGGTGACACGCTTGTTCTTGAGGCAGCCGTTCTCGTCCAGAGGCTCGGTGGCCTGGGCGACGATGTAGCGGTCCTCCACGTCGGCGGTCATGTACTCCACCTCGTCGGTGACGAAGCAGTCCGGCTTGCGCACCTTGCGGAACGGGGTGATGAGGAAGCCGTACTCGTTGACGCGCGCATAGCTGGCGAGGTAGCTTATGAGGCCTATGTTCGGGCCTTCGGGGGTCTCTATGGGGCAGAGGCGGCCATAGTGGCTGTAGTGGACGTCGCGGACGTCGAAGCTCGCCCTCTCACGGCTCAGGCCGCCGGGGCCGAGAGCCGACATGCGGCGCTTGTGCGTCAGCTCGGCCAGCGGGTTGGTCTGATCCATGAACTGGCTCAGCGGCGAGGAGCCGAAGAACTCCTTGACCGCCGCGGTGACCGGGCGGATATTTATAAGGCTCTGCGGGGTGACAATGTCGAGATCCTGGAGCGTCATGCGCTCGCGGATGACGCGCTCCATGCGGGAAAAGCCGATGCGGAACTGGTTCTGCAGCAGCTCGCCCACGCACCTCACGCGGCGGTTGCCCAGGTGGTCGATGTCGTCGCTGGTGCCCACGCCGTGGGCGAGGCAGCACAGGTAGTTGACGGAGGCGAAAATATCGTCGACGATGATGTGCTTGGGTATGAGCAGGTCGAGGTTCTCGCGGATGGCGTCCTTGAGCGTCTCGCCCTCGTACTGCTCCATGAGGCGGCTGAGTATGATGTAGCGCACCTTCTCGTGCACGCCGAGCTCCTCGGGGTCGAAGTCGACGAAGTGGGACATGTCGACCATGCCGTTGGTGAAGACGCGGACGGTCTTGCCGTCGGCGGCCTTTACCCAAGCCTCGGTGATGCCGCAGCTCTCCAGGTACTGGGCGCGCTCGAAGCTGACGACCTCGCCCTCCTCGGCCACGACCTCGCCGGTGGCGGGGTCGGCAAGCGGCATGGCGAGCTGGTGGCCGACCAGTCTGCCGGCCAGGCCGAGCTTCTTGTTGAATTTGTAGCGTCCGACGCTGAACAGGTCATAGCGGCGCTTGTCGAAGAAAAGGCTGTCTATGAGGCTCTCCGCGCTCTCCACCGTCGGGGGATCGCCGGGGCGGAGCTTGCGGTATATCTCGAGCAGCGCGTCCTCACGGGTGACAAAGGTGTCGCGGTCGAGGGTGGTGACTATGCGCTCGTCCTCGGCGAACACCTGCTTGAGCTGCTCGGTGGTGACGCAGCCCGCGACGGGGTCGGGCAGGCAGGTCAGCCAGGTGTGCGGCTTGTCCGCATCGTAGCGCCCCACGGCCTTGAGGAACAAAGTCACGGGCAGCTTGCGGTTCTTGTCTATGCGCACATAGAAAAGGTCGTTGGCGTCCGTCTCGTACTCCAGCCACGCGCCGTGGTAGGGTATGACCGTGGTGCCGTAGGTGGACACCTGGGTCTTGTCGGTCTTCTTATCATAATAAACGCCGGGGGAACGGACTATCTGCGAAACGATGACGCGCTCCGCGCCGTTGATGACGAAGGTGCCGCCGGGAGTCATGAGCGGGAAGTCGCCCATGAATATCTCCTGCTCTTTAATCTCCTCCGTCTCGCGGTTGCGCAGCCTCACGCTGACCTTCAGCGGGGCGGCGTATGTGGCGTCGCGCGCCTTGCACTCCTCGATGGAGTACTTGGGCTTGTCGTCCATGGAGTAGTCGACAAAGCTCAGCTCCAGATTTCCGGAGTAGTCGGTGACGGACTGCACGTCCCTGAAAACCTCGCGCAGACCCGTGTCAAGGAACCACTGGTAGGACTTCTTCTGTATCTCCAGCAGGTTCGGCATGTCCTGGATCTCTGTGCTCCTGGCGAAGCTCTTTCTCAACGTCTTCCCGTAGTAAACGTCCTGTGGCATCATGCACTCTCCTTCGGTTGGATTCATGTGTACGTCACCGTACACCCGGCAGCGTTGTTAGATATTCATTGCGCTCTGTTGCTTTTTTCTGAAAATCTGATAGAATAAAAGCATCAAGAGAATGGGGAACTGTCTGTCCTTGTGACATAGCAAGTTATTGTATCATTGTATTCATATCGTTGTCAAGAGAAATTTTGTTAAAATCAAGTGTTTTCGGCGGGGTTGCACGGCTCCGTCTTTTTTCTTGCGCTTTTGCAGGAACCTATTCGCTCACGGCGCGTCTAATACCGCCGGACAAGCCTTCGCATCTCACCTCTGACAAAGGAGAAAGCCATGGACGCTGTAACCATCACCATTCTGCTGTTGATAGCCGCCGGAGCGCTGGTGCTGCTGTACCTCACCGGTATGCTCAAGCGGCCGGAACACGTCGTCATATGCGCCGCGCTGATCGCCGGCGCCTTTGTCATACGCGGACTGTGCATGAACCACGTCACGCTGGACTATGAGAACTTTCTCGCCGGCTGGGTGGACTACTACAGGCAGAACGGCGGCTTTGCCGCGCTGGGCGACAAGATAGGCAACTACAACCTGCCCTATCTGTACTTCCTGGCCTTTTTCTCCTACATAGGCGTGTACGACCTCTATCTCATCAAGGCGCTCAGCATAGTGTTCGACGTCGTGCTCGCCTGGGGCTGCATGCAGCTGGTGGGCGAGTTCACCAAGTCCACGGCGAAGAAGCTGACCGCGTTTTTCCTGGTGCTCTACTGGCCGACGGTCATACTCAACGGCGCGTACTGGGGTCAGTGCGACAGTATCTACGCGGCCTTCGCCGTGCTGAGCATATACCTCGCGCTCTCCGGGCGCGGCGCAGCCGGCATGGCTTGCATTGCAGTCAGCTTCGCCTTCAAGCTCCAGGCCGTGTTCATCATGCCCATCTTCGTGGTGCTGCTGATAGCCAAGCGGGTCAAGCTCTGGCACTTTGCCATCTTCCCTGTCACCTATGTCGCGCTCATGCTCCCTGCGGTGTTCGCGGGCTATCCCCTGCTGGACACCATCACGCTCTACTTCGACCAGATGGGCACCGTGGGCAGCGCGCTGAACTACAACTCCAGCAGCATCTACGCCTTTGCGCGCAACGTCGCCAACGAGTCGCTGGCAAGCTCGCTGGGCATCCTCGCGGCGTTCATGCTCATGGCGGCCGTGTTCGCCTGGGCTTTTGTGCGGCGCAGGTACCTGAACAACTGGGCTATCCTAGGCTGCGCGGTGATCCTCTGCGTGGGCATCCCCTACTTCCTGCCGCACATGCACGAGCGCTACTTCTTCGTGGCGGACATACTCACGCTGGCGCTGGCCGTGGCCGCGCCGGAGTACATGGCGCTGCCCGTGCTGACGCAGTTCGCCAGTCTGCTGGGGTATCACGCGTATCTCAAGGGCCGCTATCTGATGCCCATGAGCTACGGAGCCGTCGCGCTGGCGGTCGTGCTCATAGGCGCGGTGTTCTTCACCGCCGCGCAGCTCCGCCCCGCCGGGCGGAGATCCTAGGCGCGCCGGGCAAATGTAAAATTTCTCTTGACAAATGCAAAATCGGTGCTATAATAACACATGCGCTCGACGCCGGGCGCATGAATATGCGAGAGTGCTGGAACTGGCAGACAGGCAGGCTTGAGGTGCCTGTGTCTCATTTACAGGCGTGTGGGTTCAAGTCCCATCTCTCGCACCACCACGTCGTCGCGGACTTCGTATCGTTCGCGACGACGTTTTTTTCGTTCCGAATAAACGCCATCGCTCATTCACTTCGTCGCTCCTCCTTTCCAAATTGAACCCGCTGCGCTGGGCTTCAATTTGGGGTTTTTCTTTTTCGCGGACTTCGTATCGTTCGCGACGGCGTTTTTTCGTTCCGAATAAACGCCATCGCTCATTCACTCCGTCGCTCCTCCTTTCCAAATTGAACCCGCTTACGCTGGGCTTCAATTTGGGGTTTTCTTTTTTTCGGGTTTGAGGTGGGGGGGAAGGCTCAGGTCTGCCTGGAGGCTTGCAAATTGGGGAAAATGCTGGTATGCTTTAAAGTAAGAAAAGCGGGCGTGTCTACGTGCATGGCGGTCTATATCGCGGACTAACGCACGCTTTATCGCAACTGTCAGGAAGCTAAGGCCATCTGAATACAGTTTTTTGTATTCAGATGGCCTTTAAAAGTATACCCGGCGACATTTTCATCAAGGAGGAGCTATCATGAAAAAGCGTGTATGGTTGATCATACTCGTAGCAGTTCTTGTAGTGCTGGCCGTGGTCGCGTTCATCTTTTTCTCCATGCGCGGAGAAAACGTCCCTGTCTACGCCAGGCTGTCGCCCTGGGACTTCACGCTCACCGACGGCGACGGCAACACGCTGACCTATTCGGCGGGAGAGCGCAGCGGCGATATACAGCCCCTGGACGAGAGCCTTGACGATGCGATGCAGAGCGTGACGCTCACGCTGCAGCCAAGCGACACCTATGTGTTCTCCGTCGAGGCCGACGAGCTGGAGGACATAGACGCGGTCTTTGGCAACAGCCTCTGGGAGCAGAGCTTTGAAGGCCGCGGCGCAGACCGCATAACGTTCAGCGAAAGCGCCGGACTCACTATCGAGGGCGAGGACATGTCCTTCACCGCGGCGATAAACTACCCCTCCGGCGAGAGCCTCAGACCCTTCCGCCTGACGGCGCGCGCAAGCGGAGAGGTGCGCATGTCCGCCACCGGGGACGGCATACTGGTCAGCGGACTGGACAGCTCCGAACCGGTCACGGCCTCGTACACCCCCGCGGACAGCCAGGATATGCACTTCGAGTACGCCGATCTCGGCTGCTTCGAGGGCGAGACGCTCATCGACCTGAGCCGTGTGGCCGACGGGCATCAGGTAATAATCAAATCCGAGGACGGCTCCGAGCGGGTCGTGGATTTGGATTAAGCGGGAACGCCTTCGCAGGGTTCGGCCGACGCTCTGCGCATAGGCTACTGCGCCGTGGACTACGCGTTCATCGAGGACTTCTGCGCCGAGCTGGGGCTGGACGCATCACAGTGCGAGGAGGCGCCCATAGACGCCGTATACGAGCGGCTGCGCGCGGGTGAATACGACCTGGTCATCGCGCCTGGCTACGGGGACATGGCGGGCGTCGACGCTATAAAGTACGCCTCCGATGCCATAATATACCGCAAGGTGCAGACACCACTTGACAGGCCGGAGGATACAGACTACACATCGGTCGAGCTTCTTGAGCAGTTCACCGCCGGCGCCGACACCGGCTGCACTCCGGTGAGCTTTTACAGCGAAGCCTGGGAGAGCTTTTTCAGCTATCAGCTCGGCGGAAGCGTGGAGGAGTTTTCCGACGAGGTGTGGCGGCACGAGGAATTTGACTATCCGTTTTATTACATCACCTCGCCCCATGACGCCATAGGTGGCGGGCTATACACTGAGGAGCTGATGGGTATGACGTTTATCTGGCCTGCGGAATACGTTGAAAATGTCCACAGCGTTTGGTCCAGCGCCATGACTGCCGCGGTGCCGGTGAGCGTGGACGGCGTCGCTCCCACGGACGAGACCGTGCTCAGTGGCGAATACCCGCTCACGTTCGGGCTGTACGCCTCCGTGCGCGATACGGAGCCGGAAGGCAGCGAAGTCAGGCTCGCCTCAGAGTACCTTGCGAGCGAGGCGGGGCAGAGCTTTTTGAACATAAACACATTCGTGATAGATCTGGACGGCGATGTGCCGGCCGCCGTAGGAGAGGGGTCTGTTAGGCTTCAGGGCGCGGAAGACGGCGCGTCCGAAGAAGAAGCCATACAAAAAGTGGCCGAGGACTACATCAGCTACCGGGCTGCTATGCTCAAAGCGCCGTTTACCGGCGGCGCCGTCACCGAGCAAACCGCCCAGGCTCTGGCCGATGAATTCTCGCTCAGCCTGAGCCAGGAGGTGCTGGAGGCCAACATCGCGAGAAGCGAGGGGTTTTATAACTACCTGAACAGCTTCGACATAACGCTGCTCGACCTTTCAGCGTCGGCCTCGAGGTTTGAAATCATCAGCCGGGACGACGGCATAGTCGTTCAGCTGTATGAAACCACCGAATATACGTGGACAGTCCCGGACGGCGGCGCTCCCGACTCCGGCATCGGAACCCCGCACACAATAACGCTTGAGCGTGCGGCCGGCGGCGACGGATACGTGATCGTCAAAGACGAATTTGACGAGAGCGACATCACCGGCGTCTCCACGCTGCCCGAGAGCTGAGGGAATTTCCCCGTTTTTGTGCTTTTTACTTGACTGTAAACCCGGTTTACACCTTATTATTGAGTCATTGGGGGGTGACTCAATGAACATCAAAGAAATGGAGGAGCGCTCCGGCCTGCCCCGCTCGGGCATACGTTTTTACGAGTCCGAGGGTCTGCTCAGTCCCGCGCGCTCAGCAAACGGGTACCGCGACTACTCCGAATCCGACCTGGAGACGCTGCTTAAAATCAAGCGCTTGAGGGCGCTCGGCCTCACGCTGTCGGAGATACGCTCGGTGCAGTCCGGCGCGAGCACGCTCGCCGGCGAACTGAGCAAGGCGCTCGCCCGCCTGGGCGAGCAGCGCGGCGGACTGGCCGGAGCCGAGGCCGAGTGCCGCGCCATGCTGGCCTCGGGAGCGGACTGGGACAGCCTGCTCACGTCCGGCGCATACGCGCCCGCTCCAAGCGCGCCCGGCGGCTCTACGGGCATACTTTACGGCTCCGTCGGAGCTTCAACCGCGCCGGAGTGGTGGAGCGGCATGGGCGAGCCGGGACCTGTGCGCCGCTTTTTCGCCCGCTGGCTCGACATCTGCATGTGCACGGCGCTGATATGCGTGTTCAACATACTTGTTCTGCGTGTCAACCCGGCGCTTGACGCTGCTCTCGACAGATTCCTGATATGGTTTTTCAGCGTAGTGCTCCTGCTTGTGTTTGAGCCGCTCTGCCTCCACCTCTTTGCCGCGACGCCCGGCAAGTGGATGCTGGGCATAACTGTGCGCGCCTGGGACGGCGGCAAGCTCAGCTACCGCGAGGCGTACATACGGACGCGCAGGGTGCTCATCGGCGGCATGGGGTTCTACATCCCCATCGCCGAGCCGGTAGCAAACGCCATCGCGCTTTGGCGCTCGCTCAAGGAAAGGGAGCAGCCCTGGGACGCGGAGTACGGCCGCTGGGTCACGGTATACCGCCCGCGCCGCTCGTGGCGGCCTGCGGCCTGCGCCGTGGCCTATGTGCTCTCCGCCATACTGATTGTCACCCTCTCCGTGCCCTACGGCAGTATGCCGTCCAACCGCGGAGATATGAGCGCGGCGGAGTTCAGCGACAACTACAACGACCTCGCCGCTTTCATCGACTTCGGCGAGTACGAGCGCATGACGCCCGACGGGCTGCTCACGCGCGTTGAGTTCACCGCCGAAAAGAACGTCGGGGCTTCGGCCGACGCCACGGTCGACACATATGGAAGCTATATGCAGCTCGCCGTGATGTCCTACGTCTGGGGCCGCCCCGGCGCGCAGACCTTCGACACGGACGAGAGAAACGCCATGCTCGACTATCTGGACAGCCACAGCTTTGAATCGTTCGATACGGAGTGGGCAGGCGTGCGCGTCCGCTGCGACGTAAACTACAGCGGCTACTCCAACAGCTGGTATTGCCTCTATCCGGTGGAGGGCGAAAACCAGAGCTTTGACCTGCACTTTGCGCTGGAGCTGGTATAGAAACGCACGGGCAGTGCAAGAGCACTGCCCGTGCGTTTTGACGTTTTACCGCCATTTGTCGCCGCGCTCACATCAAAAACTCGCGTATCTCCGCCTCCACGGCGCGCACCTCCTGCTCAAAGGCCTGCGATGATATACGCATCGCGCCGTTGCCGAGGATGATTAGCTGCTCCGTGGTGTCGGACGTGACCACCCTGGTGCGAAAGCGCCTGGCTATCTCGTGCGTGGTCTTTTCGATGTACATGTCGGCGGTCTCGGCCTCCTTTGTGTACACGACGTAGAGGTTGTGGTAGCGCTCCACTTCCCTGACGCCGCCCTTGACCTTGTAGGCGTCAAACACCAGTATCGGCACGCACTGCTTATACCCGGCGTAGTTGCAGAGTATGTCCATGAGCCGCGCCCTCGCGGCGTCCAGGTTGTCCGCCGCAAGCTCTTTCAGCTCGTCCCAGGCGAATATCACGTTGTAGCCGTCGACCAGCAGATGTTCTGGCCCTTCGAGCTGCGGCCTCGCCGCGCGGCGCTGGGAGTGCGTCTCCGACGGCTCGCGCCTTTTCACTGTGCGCATGGCGCTGACCGGGTCGCGGCGGATGGGGCCGTAGGTGCGTTCGAATATCGCCATCAGCTCCTTGTCCGCGGCCAGCGCGCTGCGGTAGTCCGCCGCCCGTGCGGCACGGGAGGCGGCGTCCGCGCCCTCCGGTGCGGGGCGGCTCAGCCGCTCGTCCCTGGCGAGGACGCTTGGCAGGTGCATACGCGAGGGCACCTCGTCCCAGCGCACCAGCACGCCCGCCCCGTGGCTGCAAAACACCGAGTCCGCCGTGTTCGCCGTGTCGGCTCCGGCGTCGTAGCCCACGGCGGCGATGACCTCCTCCGCGTTGTGGCAGCGCTCATAGCCGCCCGGCAGGCAGACGAGCTGCCCGCGCCCGCGCGTGTACGCCGCCACCTCCCTGGCGTAGCCGCGCAGGGACGCCACCGGGGCTCGGCCTTTGATAAGCGTCTCCTCGCCCGACGTGACCGGAGCCTCGAACTCGGCGCTCAGCCGCGGCATGTCCGCCAGCGCGCGGCCGACAGACTCCTGCGGCAGGCGCAGCGTGAAGTCATACCACGGCTCCAAAAGCACGCACTCTCCCCGCTCCTGCGCGGTGCGCAGTCCCTGCCTCACGGCGCGGTAGGTGGCCTGGCGGAAGTCCCCGCCCTCCGTGTGCTTGGGGTGCGCCCGCCCGGCGGCCAGCGTGATCTTCACGTCGGTCAGCGGCGAGCCGGTCAGCGTGCCCAGATGCGTCTTCTCGGCCAGGTGCGTGAGTATAAGCCGCTGCCAGTTTGCGGCCAGGTCGTCCTCCCGGCAGGCGGTGGCCAGCTGCACGCCGCTGCCCGGCTCGCCGGGTTCGAGCAGAAGGTGCACCTCCGCGTAGTGGCGCAGCGGCTCGTAGTGGCCGACGCCCTCCACCCGCGCGCTTATCGTCTCCTTGTACAGTATTCCGCCCTCGTCGAAGCTCACTTTCAGGCCGAAGCGGCGCTCTATAAGGCTCTCCAGCACTTCAAGCTGCACCTCGCCCATAAGCTGCAGCTGGGCTTCTCCCAGGCGCTCGTCCCAGACCACACGCAGCATCGGGTCTTCCTGCTCCAGCTCGCGCAGCTGCCGCATGGCCAAGGCCGTGTCGCAGCCCGTGGGCAGAATCACGCGGTAGCGCAAAACCGGCTCCAGCGACGGCGAGGCGGCGTCCGGCTCGAAGCCCAGCCCCTCCCCGGCGTAGCTGTCCGCAAGCCCCGTGACCGCGCAGACCGTGCCCGGCGGTGCGCTGTTTATGAGGTTGTACTTCGCGCCGGAGTAGAGGCGGATCTGGTCGGCCTTGCCCTTCCAGGCGCGGCGCGCGTCGGGGCGCGACTCAAGCTCGGCCTTGACCTTCAGCTCCCCGCCCGTGACTTTCAGCCAGGTCAGCCGCTCGCCGCCCTCGGCGCGGGTGACCTTGAAGATGCGCGCGCCGAACTCACGGCTCGCCTCCGGCTGCCCGGTGTAGCGCTCCAGCGCTTCCAGCAGGGCGTCCACGCCCTCCAGCTTCAGCGCCGCGCCGAAGAAGCAGGGGAACAGCTCCCGGCGCGCCACGGCCTGCGCCAGCTGCGCGTCCGTGGGAGCTTCGCCGCCGGTGACCGTCTCCAGCAGGTCTTCGTTGCACAGCGCCAGGTCGTCCAGGCTGTCCGGCGCGGACAAGTCCACACAGCCCGAGCCGAACCTGCGCCGCAGCTCGTCCATGCGCTCCGCGCGGTCGGCTCCCGCGAGGTCGAGCTTGTTGACGAATATGAACACCGGCACTCCGTACCGTTCCAGCAGCCGCCAGAGCGTCTCCGTGTGGCTCTGCACGCCGTCGGTGCCGCTTATGACCAGGACGGCGTAGTCCATCACCTGCAATGCCCGCTCGGCCTCCGCGGAGAAGTCCACGTGCCCCGGCGTGTCCAGCAGCGTCAGCTCCGCCCCGGCGAGCTTGAGTATCGCCTGCTTGGAGAATATGGTGATGCCCCGGGCGCGCTCCAGCGCGTCCGTGTCCAAAAAAGCGTCCTTGTGATCCACCCTGCCCAGCTTGCGCAGCGCCCCGGCAGTGTAGAGCATCGCCTCGCTGAGCGTGGTCTTGCCCGAGTCGACGTGCGCGAGTATTCCTATAACCAGCCGCTTCATGGCCTTCTGTCCCTTCCGAACCTATCTGCACGCGGCAAACCGCGAAACCTGTCCGACCCATTATAACACACCGGAGCAATACGCACAATCGCGCTCGTGTGCGCCCTTGCAGGCCCAAAAATGTCCCCGCCTTTCAGCGAAAGGCGGGGACTGGCGTTTGGTATTGCTTATTCCCCGGGGAATTCCAGGCTGCCGAGGGCGATGCACTCGCCGCTCTTGCGGTCAAAGAGCATTATATTGCCGCTTTTGACCACAATGCGTATCTTCGTGCCCAGCTTGAAGACAGTGCTGCCGAAAACCACGCCGGTGAGCAGGTAGTCGTCCACTCTCACCTTGATGGTGGACTCCATGCCGGTCGGCATGGCGCCGTATATTTCGCCTTCAAGTCCCCCGCTGCCGGTGATCTCTATGAACTCCGGGCGTATGCCCAGCACCAGGTCTTCGTTGGTGAGCACGGGGTCGTCCTGGATGGAGTCGTCCTCCTCGTTGACACGCGAGATATGATAGCGGAACGGCTCGTCCTTGTTGGCCTTCTCGACGTAGCCCTTCTGCTCGGCGGCCTTGCGCCTGGCCTGCTCGCGCTCCGAGGCCAGCTTGTCCCGGTCGGCGAACCACTCGCCCAGCTTCAGTCCGCCGGCGGGCTTGAACAGCGCCTTGCGGCCGTCGAATACGCTCAGCTCCACTACGCCGTCGGCGCGCTGCGCGCCCCTGGCCTCGACGAAGTTGATGGACGGGTTGCCCACGAAGTCCGCGACAAAGAGGTTGGCGGGGCGGTGATAGACGTCCAGCGGCGGCTCGTACTGCTGCAGCACGCCGTTATTTATGAGGCAGATCTGCGTGGCGAGTGTCATGGCCTCCATCTGGTCGTGCGTGACGTAGACGAAGGTGGAGCCGGTCTCGATGTGCAGCCGCTGCAGCTCATAGCGCATCTCCAGACGGAGCTTGGCGTCGAGGTTGCTCAGCGGCTCGTCCATGAACAGCACGCTCGGCTCCGGAGCCAGGGTGCGGGCGATGGCCACGCGCTGCTGCTGGCCGCCGGACAGCTCGGCCGGATAGCGATCCATGAACATGCCTATCTTGACTATGCGGCTGACGCGGCGGACGGTGAGGTCTATCTCCTCCTTGGTCAGCTTGCGCACCTCGGTGACGACCTGGCCGTTTTTGACCAGTTCGAACCTCTCGTTCAGCTCGCCGCCGGAGGCCTGAGCCGCCTTCTTCGCGCTCTCCACCTTTGCCAGCAGGGCGCTTATTTCGCCGGACATGTCCCTGCCGCTCTCGACGTGGTAGCCGTAGAGCTTCTTTGCCGTCTGCATGGAGATGGTGAAGGCGTCTATGAGCTTGATGTACAGCTTGTTCTCGTCGAGCTTGCCCTTTTTGTCGCGGCACTCCTCGATTATCTTCACGACCTCGTCGGGCTTTTGCAGGATCTCCGCCAGACGCGCGGCGTTCCTGGCCTCGAAGTCCACCTTGGGCTGCGGCTCTTTCACGTTGCTCAGGCCGAAGGCGATGTTGTCGTACACGGTCATGTTCGGCCAGAGTGCGTAGTTCTGGAACAGGAAGCCCACCTTGCGCTTGTTGGCCGGGATGTTGATGCCCATGTCGCTGTCGAACACCACGCGGTCGCCTATCGTGATGCGCCCGCTGGTGGGCGTCTCCAGGCCGGCTATCATTCTCAGCGTGGTGGTCTTGCCGCAGCCGGAGGGGCCGAGCAGAGTGACAAAGGCGTTGTCCTCGATGACCATGCTCAGATCTTCCACGGCGTAGAACTTGCCCCAGCGCTTGGTCACATGTTCAAGTCTTATTTCGGGCATGGTTTAACCTCCTATTCCCTCGTCCAGGCTTGCGCCGGTTATCTTGTTTACCACCGCGTTGCACACCAGTATCGTGACTATCAGCAGCAGGTTGATGCCGCTGGAGAACGCGTACAGACCCATTTCGTCGAAGTAGTCGAGCGTGGTGGCGAGGATGAAGCCCTGGGTGCACAGCAGCATAAAGAGGCTCAGCTCGCGCAGGCAGGTCATGAACGGCAGCAGATAGCCGCTTATGATACTGGTCTTCTGGATGGGAATTATAATCCGGGTCATGCGCTTGACCCACGGTATGTTCTGTATCATGGCGGACTCCTCTATCTCACCCGAGAGCTGCAGCATGGAGTTGAGCGCGCTGCGGCTGGCGAAGGGTATGTACTTGATGGTGCCCACTATGATAAGCAGCGTATATGTGTTGAACAGGTTCATGTACTCGTTTGAGAACAGCACGAAGAACGCCGCGCCGACCGCTATGGACGGCATGAGGTACGGCAGGAAGGCCATGGAGTTGACGTAGTTCGCCCACTTGCTCCGGCGGCTCTTGCTGACGGCGTAGCCTATCATGGTGCCTATCGTGCCGGCGAGCAGCGCGCAGCAGATGCTGACCCAGATCGTGCCCTTGTAGGCCTGCCATATCGTGCTGTTGTAGAGTATGCCTTTCTGCCCGTACATGCCGTTTTCGGTGATGTTCTCGTTGGTGAGCCACCACTTTGTGGTCAGGTTGCTGGCGTCGCCGGTGTACAGGAAGCTGTAATCGCCGGGGTTCGGCAGGAAGGTCTCAAAGGCGAAGGAAACTATCGGGAAGATGCTGGTGAAGAAGGTGAGGATTATGAGTATTACGGCGATGACCACGCGCCCCGTCTTGCCGAGGTTGACCTTGGAGATCTGGCCGCTCTTGCCGGTGACGGTGGTGTAGTTCTTGCGGCTTTGCAGTCCGAGCTGGTTGAGCAGCATGATAGCCACGCCGAATATCATCATGATTATGGCGAGTATGCTCGCCTCGCCCGTGTACTTGGAGTTCATCGACACGTACTTCGTCGACAGTGTCGTGAAGTTCAGGTAATGCGGCACGGGGTAGCTGCCCATGGCGCTGCCGAAGACCAGGAGTATGGTCGAGAGTATGGCCGGCTTTACCATCGGGAGCGTGACGCGGAACATTATCTTCCACTTGGGCGTATCCAGTATGGTGGCGGCTTCCTCGAGGTTGGCGTCCATGTTGCGGAAAATGCCGCCTATCAGGATGTATGCAAAGGGTGCGTAGTGCAGTCCCAGCACTATCACGCAGGGGAACAGTCCGACGCACCACCACGCGGGCATCTCTATGCCCAGCGTCGCGGCCAGAAGGCCGTTGGACGTGCCGGTGACGGCGTTGGAATTAAAGAGGTTCTGCCACACGACGGCCAGCGTCCACTGCGGCATTATGTACGGAAAGATAAAGATACTGCTGAGGTACTTGCGGCAGGCGAGGTTCGTCCTGGTCACCAGGAAGGCCATTATCCCGCCGAAGATTATGGATACCACGCACGCTCCGACAGACATGAGCAGCGTGTTTATAAGCGGCGTCCACAGGTTTGTTTTCGCCAGCCTGCTTGTGAACAGGTCTATGTAGTTGACCAGCGTGTATCCGGACGCCTGACCCGTGAGATGGGCGTCTATCGTGCCCGGGTGTATTGTGACGGTGTCGCCGACAATGGCCACGATGGGGGCTACGGTGGTGACGGTCACCACTATGCCCAGGAGCAGCAGTATGACATTGTGAGGCTTTGAGAGATAGGTCTTCAGCCTGTTGAGGATTATCGTGGCTCTGCTGGCGTGGAGGGCGGATGTCTGGTTCATGGAATTCCCCCGTTTCGTTGATACCTCAGGGTATAGCCCATATACCCCAAGCGCCTCCGGACGGTATGGAGCAGTCCGGAGGCGCCTTTTAAAGCTTTGCGCCTGTCAGATGACCGGGCGCGGATACTCAGCCGACGGTGTACTTGTCGAGAGTCTCGATCCAGCTGCCGACGGTGAAGGCCACATCGGCGCAGTATTCGGGATTCTCGAGCACGAGCTGGCCGTCGCCGACCCACCAGTCGTAGCCGCGGTCGTTGAGGGCGTCGAACTCGACGGTGACGCCGTCCTCGGCCATGCCGCCGGTCTGATGGTGGAACATCTCCTCATTCTCGGCAGCGACCTCGGGGTTGGAGGAATAGCCGCCGATGTCCTTGCCCCAGGCGGAGAAGCCGTTGACGTCGCAGGTCATGTAGGCGATGAAGGCGCAGGCGGTCCAGGGCAGCGGGCTGTTGTCGGTGACGAACAGGTAGTGGCAGTAGCCGAAGCCGCCGATGCCCACGTAGTCGTCGTTGTACGCGGCGACGGTGATGTTGTTCTTGGAGACGGTGGCGCTCTCCTCGACGCTGCGGAGCTTGGAGTAGACCAGCAGGCCGAACTGGTCGGTGGCGGAGGCGTCAACCAGGGTGTTGCAGATGGGGCCGTCGTCGGTCTGGGCGTTGTAGCTGCCAACCCAGAGCTTTATCCAGGCGAGGGCGTACTTGCCGTTCTCGCCGAGGCCAAGGTCGGAGGCCTGAGATTCCATCTCATCGATGGTGGGCTGGAAGTAGGCCTGCTCGTCGGCGCTCAGCGCGTCGAAGGCGTCCTTGAGCATGGTGGCGTATGTATCCTCGGTGAGCATGTAGAGGAAGTTCTTGCCCACGAGCTCGCTGTCGATGTCCATGTACAGGCCGTGCTCGCCCTCACCGACGAAGTCCCAGACGTTGTCGTAGGTCTTGTCGCCGGTGTTGTTGTACATAAAGACCTTGTTCAGGGTCTGAAGCGGGAGATAGCCCTCGTACTCCTCGGCGGTGGTGCTGTTGGCCTCCGCCCACTCCTTCGGGATGAAGGTGTCGAGGATACCGGTCTGTACCATCTTGGACTCTATCTGGTTGCCGTCCTGGATCAGCGTCATGGCGAAGGTGCCAACGTCCTTCAGGGAGTCGGAGGTCAGCTGGTCGAAAATCTTGTTGTTCTTCGGCTGTTGCCACTCATAGGTCATGTTGTAGCTGGGGTCGATGGTCTGCAGGTACTCGATGAACAGCGGGAGAGCGGTGGCGCCGCGGCTGGAGTTGCCGAGGCCGTAGAAGGTCTTGCCGTTGGACTCCTCGATGGCCTTCGCCGCGAGCTCCTCCATGGTCATGCCCTGAGCCTCCTGGATTATCTGCTGGGTGGCAGTGAGCTCGGTGTTGTCGTCAGGCGTGTTGGGCTCCGTACCGGTGGTGCCGGGGGTGGGGTCGTTGCCGCCGCCGCACGCGGCCAGGGACAGGCACAGCACCGCCGCAAGCAGCAGAGAGAGCGCACGTTTCATTTTCATTTTAACTCCTCCTTTGTCATTTTGCATAAAACCGCCCTGACGTCACCAGGGCTGCATGTTGATTTTATTGTATCGTCAGCACGACCAAATTAACAGGGGACAAATCTGCGTTTTTTTGTGCCTTCCTGATATTTTTGTTGAAATCAGATGAAACCTGCTCGCGCTTTGTGCTATAATTGGTTGAAATCTCAAATCTGAGCGTTTGGAGGCGGCGCTATGAAAAAGCTCCGATATCTCTGTCTACTGCTCGCCGTGCTGCTGCTCTCGGGCTGCGGAGCCGGATCCGGAGATCAGCCAGGCTACGCCCCGCCGGAGAGCGAGCGGCTGGTCGTCTACACCTCGCACAAGGAGGAGCTGTGGCGGCCGATAGTGCGTGAATTTGAAGAACGCACCGGCATCTGGGTCGACGTCGTGACCGGCGGCAGCAACGAACTGCTCGAGCGCATCGCCTCCGAGGCCGACGCGCCCGTGGCCGACGTGATGTTCGGCGGCGGCGTGGATTCCATCGAGGTCTACAGCGACTATCTGGAGCCGTATGTGTCACCGGAGACGGAGCGCATCCCGGAGCTCTACCTCTCGTCCGACGGGATATGGACGCCGTTTTCGGTTCTGCCCGTCGTGATGATATACAACACCAAGCTCATAGACGACGGGGCGATAACCGCCTGGCGAGACCTGATGCGGCCTGGCTACCGCGGCAAGATAGCCTTTGCCGACCCCAGCGTGTCCGGCTCAAGCTTCACGGCGCTGGTCACGCTGCTGCAGGCGCTGGGCGGCGACCCGGACGAGGAGCTGCTCGCCTTTGCAGAGAACCTCGGCGGCCTGGAGCTGGACAGCTCCGGCGACGTCCTCACCGCCGTGGCCAACGGCAGCTGCTGGATAGGCGTAACCCTTGAGGAGACGGCGCTCAAGCGCCGGGACGCGGGCGACAGCATAGAGCTGGCGTACCCTGAGGACGGCACCAGCCTTGTGCCGGACGGCACGGCGATCGTCAGGGGCGCCAGACACCCGGATAACGCGCGCCGGTTCATAGACTTCACCGTCAGCCGGGACGTGCAGCAGCTCCTGACCGTCCAGTACCGCCGTCCGGTGCGCACGGACGTGGCGCTCGGCTCGCTGCCCGAGGTGGAGCAGCTCAGCGTGCTGGACTACGACATCCCCTGGGCGAGCGAGCACCACGACGAGGTGCTCATGAGCTGGGCGTTCTACCTGGATCGGGAGGAACGGCCATGAAGCGTTTCCTCTCCGCCTCGTTCCGCAACCGGCTGTTCACAGCCCTGCTGGCCGCATCGCTGATACCGCTGCTGATTTGCTCCGCGGTGCTGCTGCAAATTTTCCGCCTGCAAATGACCAGCCGCGAGGAGCACGAGGCAGAAGTCAGCCTGGGCGAGGCGTCGCAGATACTCACCCGGACGCGCGACAGCCTGCTAGACGCGGCCGAGGCCGTGGCCTCCGACGGCATAATCTCCGCGGCTCTGTCCGAGAGCCGGCGTGACGACGCCGCCGTCTATAACCGCTTTCTCGAGCTGACCGGCACCCTGCGCTACGATGCAAGTCTGGAGCTGTATGACAGCGGCGGCGTCTGGCTGTATTCCACCCGCAGCGGCGAGCACGCGGATTCCCTGCCCACGAACTGGGGTATACTGCACGCGGCCGCCGGAGGGTCCGGGCCGGTTTTCATGCCCGGCAACAGCTCGGACTCGGACGGTCCCCTGCTCACTGGAGCGGTCCCGCTGTCGGACGGCGGCTCGGCGCCGGGCTTTCTGCTGATGAACCTCTATCAGGAAGACCTGACCGGCCTGCTGGACGGCGCCGCCGAGCCGAGCAGCGACATACTGCTGCTGAGCGCCTATTGGCGCCCGGTGTACTGCTCGCAGAGCACGCTTTCGACGCCGCTGGCCAATATGCTCCGGGAGCGCCTGCTCTCCGGTCAGGCGCTCAACAGCGGCTCCGACGAGTTCCACTACGCCGTCGAGCGCAACGAGCCCACCGGTCTTTACATAGTCCTGCGCCAGCCGCAGGTGTTCACCCACGACACCATGAACCTGCTGTACGCCATCAGCGCCGCCTGCGCGCTGGTCTGCCTGGCGGCGTCCATCCTGCTGAGCCTGACGCTCAGCCGCCAGCTTTTCCGCCCGATAGAGCGCCTGCACGGCGCCATCGAGGAGGTCTCCAGCAACAACAACCTCGACGTCTACGTCCAGCCGGAGCACAACGACGAGCTGGGCGCGCTGGCCGAGCGCTTCAACGGTATGCTGATAGCGCTCAAGCACAACCAGCAGCAGCTGGTAGAGAACCAGCGCGAGCTGAACGAGGCTCAGATACGTATGCTCCAGGCGCAGCTGAACCCGCACTTCCTGTGCAACACGCTGGACACCATGAAGTGGAACAGCAAGATAAACAAGGTGCCTCAGGTCGCCGTCATGGCCACGGACCTGGCGGACATCCTGCGCTTTTGCGTCTCGCCGGACGAGTTCGTCCCGCTGCGGCGAGAGCTGGAAATAATCGACCGCTACGTGGAGATACAGCGCATCCGCTTCTCCGGCGCCTTTGTCTGCACCACCGACGTCCCGCCGGAGCTGGAGGAGTGCCGGGTGCCGAAGATGATACTCCAGCCCATAGTGGAAAACGCCATACTCCACGGCCTGGACGGCGTTACCGGCGGCTGTGTGACCGTCTCCGCCCGCTCAGACGGAGAGGTGCTGACCATACGGGTCTCCGACAACGGTCACGGCTTCCCGCCGGAGATGGAGGGAGCGTATTCAAACCGCGACCGCGAGCTGTCCCGCGGTCATCTGGGGCTGTACAACGTGGACACCATACTTCGCAAATACTACGGCGAGGGCTTCGGCCTTTACCTGGAAAACCGCCCCGGCGGCGCGGGCGCCTCGGTCACGGCGACGCTGCCCCTGAGGTATGAGGAGGATGATCAGACATGCTGAAAGTGCTTGTAGTTGAGGACGAGGAGCTGATACGCCGCGGCATAGTCCTGGCTGTGGACTGGGCGTCGCTCGGCTGCGTCGTGGTCGGCGAGGCCGCAAACGGCGAGGAGGCGCTCGAGGCCGTGGAGCGGCTCTCCCCCTCCCTCATCATAACGGACCTGAAAATGCCGCGCATGGACGGCATCGAGATGCTCCGCCGCCTGCGTGAGCGCGGCAACATGGCCTATGTTATCATCCTCACCGCCTACGACAGCTTTGAATACGCGCAGAGCGCCCTGCGCCTCGGCGCGGTGGACTTCCTGCTCAAACCCTTCCACGACGGCGATCTGGAGCAGGCCGTGCTCAACCTCCAGCGCCGCATGAGCGCCGAGGCAGGCACGCAGCCGGAAGCTCTGCCCGGGCTCAAAAAGGGCGACAAGAGCAAGTACGTCCTGGAGGCCATGGACTACATAGGCGAGCACTACGCCGACCCGGGCATAAGCGTCGGCTCCATCGCGGCGCATCTCGGCATCAGCGAGGGGCATTTGAGCCACACCTTCAAGAAGGAGACGGACTACACGCTGCTCAACTACCTCACGCGCTACCGCATACACAAGTCCATGGAGCTGCTGCGCGACTGCCGCACAAAGGTGTACGAGGTCGCCGAGCAGGTGGGGTACCGGGACGTCACCCACTTCTCCGCCACCTTCAAAAAGGTCGCCGGCGTCTCCCCGTCCGAATATCAGGACACCTGCCGGTAGACAAACGGCGGTCTGTGGGCTAAAATACCCCTGACACACCGCTATCACACCCACGAAAGCGAGGGGGACATACGCATGATAAAAGCCATAATCTTTGACCTCGACGGCGTCCTTGTCAGCACCGACGAGCTGCACTACCGCGCCTGGAAGGCGCTGGCCGGCCGGCTGGGAGTGCCGTTTGGCCGCGCGAAGAACGACCGCTGCCGCGGCATCTCGCGCATGGCCAGCCTGGACATAGTGCTGGAGGACGCTCCCACAGTATACACCCAGGCCGAGCGCGAGGCCTTCGCGGCCGAGAAGAACGAGACCTACCGCGCCATGCTCGCCTCGCTCACCCCCGCAGACACGCTCGAGGGCGTGCTGCCCACGCTCGCCGAGCTGCGGCGGAGGGGCTACCGCCTGGCGCTGGCCTCGGTGAGCAAAAACGCGCCGCTGATACTCGAGCGCACGGGACTGGACAGATATCTCGACGCCGTGGCCGACGGCAACTGCATCACGCGCTCCAAGCCTGACCCAGAGGTCTTTCTCAAGGCCGCGGAAAAGCTGGGCATGGCGTGCGAAAGCTGCGCCGCAATGGACGACGCGCTGGCCGGGATAGAGGCCGGGCGCGCCGCCGGTATGCTGACCATAGGCTTCGGCGATTCCGCAAAGAACAAGGCCGGGGATCTGAACCTGGAGCACTTTGACGAGCTGCTCGGGCTGTTCCCGGACATCAAAGGGAGGTAAAAGCTTGGTACGCCTTATTGCAAGCGACATTGACGGCACGCTGCTGCGCAACTACGCGCCGGAGATCGACGGCGAGATCTTCAGGCAGATACGCCGCCTGGCGGGTCTGGGCGTGCGCTTCTGCCCGACCAGCGGCAGGCAGCACACCAGCCTGCGCCGGCTCTTTGCCCCGGTGGCCGACGAGCTGTACTACATATGCGAAAACGGCGCGGTCATCTTCGGCCCCGGCAACCCGGGCGAGGTGCTCGGCAAGGTCGAGATGGACAGGGCACTCGCGATGGAGCTCTGCCACGACATCCTCGACATACCCGGCTGCGAGATCCAGATCTCCGGCGAAGACCGCAGCTACCTCTGCCCCAAGGGTGAGGAAATCGTCACGCTCATGCGCGACAAGGTCGGCAACAACGTGACCTTTGTCTCCTCCCCCGAGGAGGTGCCGGAGCCGATAGTCAAGCTCGCCGCATACTACAGCCCGGGCGCCGGTGCGATAGAGCCGATACTCGCGCCCAAGTGGAGCCGCCACTTCCGCACCGCCATATCCGGCGACGAGTGGCTGGACTTCAACTCCACGGACAAGGGCAGCGGTCTGCGCCGCCTGTGCGAGGCGCTGGACATCCCGCTTTGTGACGTCGTCGCCTTCGGCGACAGCTTCAACGACGCGTCCATGCTGGAAGCCGCCGGCACCGGATATATTATGTCAACCGCCTCCCCCGAACTCCTTGCCCGCTTCCCCCACCACTGCCCCAACGTCGCCGACGTGCTGAGGGAGATAGAATAACCGCCGCGGGAGCCAAAACGTCTCCCGCGGGTTTTTACTCTGACGTGGTTATACGGCAGGCGGCGCTGTGCGGCGAGGGCATCGCGGTAATAGTATTTGTCCTATATGTTAATAAAATCGTAGATTTCTTGCATATATCGTGGTATACTTTCCTACAGACGTTTACACTCCCGCGCTCCGAAAGGTATCAAGGTGAAATCTATGGAATCTCAAAATGCTCTGTATATGAATGTCTGCCGGGAAATTATGCAGGCCATTCAAAACGGCGAATACGGCGAGAACGCCCCGCTGCCAAGTGAGCGCGCGCTGTGCGAGAAATACCACGTAAGCCGTTCCACCATACGTCAGGCACTGGACGTCCTCAAGAAGTCCGACCTTGTCTACTCCGTGCAGGGCAACGGAACTTTTATAAAGCCGCAGGTATTCACCCAGCCGCTCACCGGCTTCTACTCATTTACGGATACGCTAAAACGCAGCAACATTCTCATAAAGAACGACATACTATTTCACGAACTTATCCCCGCCGAGGAAAGTCTGGAGAAGAAAACCGGCTTTCCCGCGGGCTCGCTCTTTCACGAGCTTGTAAGGCTGCGCTCGGCGCGCGACTATCCTTTAATGCTGGAGACAACTTACCTTCCGCAGAACCGTTTCCTGCGGCTCGATCTCGAGGTGCTCTCTAAGGGTTCGTTGTACGAATACCTCAAGCTCACGTACAACTTCCACGTCGACCAGGCCACGGAGACATTTCGTCCCGTAATACCCACTGCCGATGAAAGCGCCCTGCTGCAAGTCAGCCCCGGTACGCCCTGCATATTGCTAGAACGTTTCAGCTATGAGCATGGCATACTCATTGAGTACACCAAATCCATAGTCCGGGGAGACAAATACATTTTCAGAGTAGAATGGCGAAACCAGCCCGAATAGGATCAGTCCCGCCGCGAAAGCGGCGGGACTGATCCTATTTCTCAATGCTTTCAGACAGCAATCTGTCTATAAGCTCTCTCAGCGCTCCGGGCTGGATGCGTTCTACGGCTGTAAGCGCCGCTCCTATGTCCGGCGGCAGCAGCGCTCTGTGCAGGGCTATTCCCGCGCCCAAAGCGGCTTCAAACGGCCGGAGCATCAGCTCTCCCACGCCGAATACGCCTCCGGAATACGACACGTTCACCGTCCCGGTAAACTTAAGAGCGCGTATAACTGCCAGGACGCTGCTTGCAAGCTCCGCTCCGGCCAGCTTGTACAATTGCGCGGCCGAATCGTCACCATGCATCGCGGCCTCGGCCAGAATTCTCTGCAGCGCGGCAACATTGTGCCTGCTGACAAAGACTCTGTCTCTGGCAGCAGAGCAAATCTCCTCGTCGCGTAAAATGCCGAAGTGCTCTCTCACCAGGGCATACAGCGCCGATTTCGGTACGCGGCCATCGCTTTGCTTGGCAAAAAGCCCGAGCGCCATGCGCCCCAGCCAATACCCGGAGCCTTCGTCGGAGAACAGCTCCGACCAGCCCCCAGCCCGCGCGCAAGCCCCCGTTGCATCGCGGCCAAAGGCTATGGCTCCCGTCCCGGCAACCACATTTACCCCCGGGCTCATTGCCAGCGACCCTGCCCACGCCGTCTGAGCGTCGTTGACGATCACGGTTTGATCGTTCGGGTACACGGCGCAAAATCTGTCCGCTGCGGCATCATCCTCCGAGCCGCCTTCCCCATACGCCGGCATACCTATACCAATGCCCAGCACGTGCTCGCCTTCTGAAGCTTGCGTCAGTCTTGCGATCCCGTCTTCAAGCCTGCGGCAGCACGTCTCGACGCCGTCCTGGTGATAGTCCAGGCTGCCGGTCGTATATGAAGCAATCTTTGCGCCGCGCTCATTCACGGCGACGAAGCTCGTCTTGCTTCCGCCGCCGTCTACGCCGATCCAGATGCCCATATCAGAGCTTTATCCAGGCCTCAAGCCCTTCCGGCTTGTCCGGGTCTTTGTTGAGCTTCAGCGCCCTGTAGTAGCTGAAAAGCTGAGCCACCGGAAGCATTATGGCGTTTACCACTCCCTGATTCAGGCTGCATCCAAATGTGAGGTTCGCGTACACGCCGTCTATCCGGGGCACCTCGGCGTCGCTCACAACTATAACGTGCGCGCCGCGCTTTACCAAATCGCACACCAGATCTCTCTGATAGCTGAACTGCTCCTGATCCAAACGCGCAATGACAAGCGTGGAATCGTCAACGAGGACTATGGGCCCGTGGCGGATATCGAGAAGGTGCTTGTATACAGCGGGGGTGAGGGAAATCTCATTGAAGGCAAGTGCGGCCTCGCCCGTTATCCCGAAGCCCTCTCCGTCGCTGAGCAACACGGCGTTTTTCCAGTTCAGTGAACTCACGCTCTCAGCGACGCCCTCTACTTTTTCCAGGAATTGATTGCCCTGCTCCGCAAGCTTTCTGTACCCCTCAATGATTTCCCCGCAACCGGAGGCTATGCCTATAAATATCAGCGCCGCTGCGTACAGGTTGGTGACAGAGCGTGTCTGACAGACGCTCTCATCGAACGCCCATGGTATCTCCAGTGCGAAGTCCGCCATGTTTGCCACTCCTGACCTCTCTGCGCATGTGATTGCCAGCACTACTGTGTTTTTAAACTCTGAGCGTAAGCACAACGCCGCATTTACAAGCTCGCTGGTCTCTCCGGATCTGGTGAGGAAAATGGCCAGAGTACGCCCCGCAAACAGCGGAGCATACTGCTCCGGGTGCAGCATCAGGTCTCCGCCGGTCAGTGCGGCAGACGGCAGACCCAACCGCAGGTTGGCGCTCATTGCCACAGCCTCGCTTATGTGATAGCTAGAGCCGCTGCCTATTACGACCACCTGTTTGAAGCATCCATTATTATATAGTTTAGCGCAGCTGTCCCGGCGCTCGCACATGTATTCTACTGTATGTGCAAGTGCCTCGTATTGGTTGTGTATTTCTGTATAAGTCTTGCTTGACATAGCGTCCTCCATAGTATTAAACCGCCGTCCTGGGAAGTGCACGCTCTACACGCTCCCGACTCAATCCAACAAACCTAAGCAGGTTTTCCCCGAAAATGTGGCTGATCCACTCGTCGCGGTTTTCCATTTTGAAGGCGTCAATCAGCCGGATATCGAATTTCATCCAGTCCGCAGTCCACTCCCAGTTGTAATCCTCCGCGCTGCAATCCGAGCCGAAAAGCACATTGTGCATGACATCGTATCCGCCACACAGCAGCTTATGCATGGCGTCACTGCGCCATAGCTTTGGTGTTCCGGGAGTTATATCCACAAACATCTCGCTTGTTATATCCCCTCGGATGGCACAGGCGTTTGCAAATTTGCCATAGACGGCTATGCACTCGTCGCACCACGGCCACGATATATGCGCCAAGGAGAAGCGAAGTTTGGGAATCTCCAAAAGACATTCAAATTCACCAGGGCGGTTATAGCGGGAAGAATCGCATCCATCCCATAGAATTCCGCTGTGGAATATCACCGGCTTGTCCAGACTTGCCGCCCTCTTGCACACGTCCAGAACGCGATTGTCGCTTGGATAAAACCCGGAGCAGATTATTTTAAAACCCATTATGCCCTTGCTCACGGCGGCATCCACCTGCTTCAAAGCGTCGCTGTCCGTCGGATCTATCCAATAGAAAGGGAACAGCCGTTTTTTGCCCTTGCACAGCTCGAGTGCTGCGTCCATGCGCTTATCCGCCGGAACCTCCCGGTACTTTACGGGGTCAGGGGACATCAGCACTCCGCCATCCACACCTGCAAGCTGCATTTTTGACAGCAAATTGGACTGAGCGTCTTTGACATTCGCCTGCTCCATATGTATATGCGCATCCAAAACCATGGTTTTTCCTCCGTAGTTACTCAAGAATAATGCTACCGAAGTCCCGGGGCGTGTGAAAATCTTCGTTGCCCTCAGACAGCGGGTTCCAGGCCAGATAGTGCTTTGCAGCTGACAAATCAGCGCATTTATAACAGTTACCAGCCATCATAATCCCAGATTTCAGCTCAAATCCCGGGAAAAACAGACAGATAAGCTCAATTGGTATTTTGTAACGCGCTTCCCATCCGTCGCTCGCCGAAGCGGTGTTCACCGTCAGGCACATCGCGCTCTCCTGCGGGAAGAGGCGCACAAGGCTGTACCGGTCTCTTCCGAAGCCCAGGAATACGTTTCCCAGCGGATTCACTTCGATATTGAAGTATCGTCCGTCCTCCGGAATCGGAGAAAAGAAGAACTCCATACAGCTGTCTTCGCACACTGCGCCGAGCCTGTCAGACACATTTGCACGTATACAGCGCTCCCGGGCGCGCTGATACACGTACAGAGCCCGCTCGTTATACACCATTTTCTGCATCATTTCTACCGGCGGGTCAGTCTGTAGCATCTGCACGTCCACATTCAGATCGCCGGCAGCGCTGAAATCCCACTCACTCGGCGCATAACGCACGATATATTCTCTCATTTTACGTCTCCAAGGTGTTTATTTATGGCATCCGCAACTTTTTCGCGCAGCTTCAGCAGATAGTCCGCTCCATGCGGATACACATCCATATCCATTGGTCTAACGGAACTTTCACTGTATATAAGCTCCTCAACCTCGTCCCGTCCAGCCAGAGACTCCAGCAACTCCAAAGCGCGCAAGTCCATGAGGGCTTCATACTGCACCTCCGCGCGCACGGAGCCAAGCGGGAAGCCATCCTCACCGGGATAAACAAGATATGCGTCGCCGGACGGGAAGCCGTAGTCGGAGTGCGTCACCCTGAACGGGTCTATGAGCTTGTACGAGTAGGCGCTGTACCAGAAGTTATATCCCCAGTGCAGGAAGCCTCGATACCCCTGAAGGTACAGCAGCACCCCCATGATTCTGTTACGTGCGCTTTCCATGGCAAAAAAACGGTTTGGACTCCCCCTGCCCTGCTGGCAGCAGTAAAACACGCATATATCTTTAACTCCGGCGTCCAGCAGAGGTTGGGCAAGATCGGTGGACACCTCCGGCCAATATATGTCGTCATGTTCAGCCATATCCATGGCGCTGTACGAATCTATTATAGGACTGCCCTTTACAAGATCCTGAACCTGGCGCTTAGCAGCCATGAAGGCCTCCAATTGGTTTGCTCCCGGCTCGTCGGAAATATGGTATATGACGTGGCTGTCATCATATCCCCCGGCACGGAACTCACGGCGCAGCGCAGGCAGAAGCGTGCTCAGGAACGCCCTGTAGTCCTCGCTCCCCGCAGGGACATCCCAGCCGAATATCCGTCTATCCTCGCCGCCCACATTCGCCACCACCTGTGGCGTGGCATGCGCGCCCCACTGCGTGAAAAACTGAGGCACCTCGATATACTCCACGCCGAAACGGCGACACAGCTCCAGCCACCTGCGCAGCTTTTCAAACCCAAACGTGTACCGGCCATCGTCCAGGTACACGTCAACCAGCTGCACCGTCGGACGGTAATGACCAGGCGCCGTATCCGTGGGCGGAGTGAATACCGGAGTCAGCAGAGCGTTGACACCCTGACGCGCCACCGCGTCCCGCATATAGTTTTCAACGAGCCGCCAGTGTTCTTCTCCAAACGGGCTGACTTTATACCACGACGCCAGGCAGTCCGCATGGAACCATTCAGTGTGAATGAGCTTTGACGGCGGAAGCTTAACGCATCCGACAGACAGCGTAAAACGGAAGTTATACTCCCTCGCCTCGCCCTCGCCGGGGTATTCCACTCCTCCCCTGTTATTAAAGCGCTTTGCCGGAGCGCGCACGCTTATGCGCACAGCATAGTCGCCGGCAGGCGTGCTGTTCGCCAGCTCAAAGCTTATCCACACGCTTCTGTACTGATGTGGTATTAGCCGCACATAGGAGCTGTCAAGGGGAGTAAGCAAATCGGGAAACAGCCCGGGTTCCTTGGTTATAAAATCATCGTCGAAGCCGTCATAGGCGGTAAAATCCGACGGTACAAGCTCCACTGCGTACAGCTTAGCCTCACAAGGCGCTCCGCTGACTTGTATATGCGCGAACTCGCGCGGCATATCCAAATCCGACGCTGCGCCGCCGCGATACACAAGCTGTACCGCAGCCCGGCTGCCAGGCCACGCCGACAGTCTCGCCCCCTCCACCATTTGTTCGGGGCGTCTGGACGGCAGCACCTTCGACAGAGAATTTGTAAGAAAAAACTCGTGTTGACTCATTTGCTCTACCTCTGTTGTATTGACAAGTTGGGAGACGCTCAGCCGGTTGTTCCGGAAAGCGCGATTCCCTCTACGAACTGCTTTTGCAGGAAAATATAAAGTATGAATGGCGGCAGGAACGAAAGAGTAGATCCAGCCATCACCAATCCGTAATTGGTGGTGTAATTTCCTTTCAACGTGGCTATGGCAAGCGTCAGCGTCTGCATGTCCTCCTCAGGGGCAATTACAAGCGGCCAGAGGAAGTCATTCCAGCAGGTTATAAACGTAAATATCGTCAGCGATACAAGCACCGGTTTAATCAGCGGCAGGACAATTGAAAAGAGCATCCTCAGCTCTCCGCACCCGTCCAGACGCGCAGCTTCCAAAAGCTCGTCAGGGACTTTCTCCATAAACTGCCTTATCAGGAACACGCCGAAAGCGTTGATAACTGGCAGCATCAAGGCCAGGTGAGTGTTCATAAGTCCAAGGTTCCTGATTATTAGGAACACTGGAATAAGCGTAACCTGACCGGGTATCATCAGCGTCGCCAGATAGACGGCAAAAACTTTGTCTCGTCCCGGAAAGCGTTTCTTTGCAAAGGCGTAGGCGGCCATGGAGCTTATTATGCAGTTGAGCGCACAGGCTCCGACGGACACTAGCGTGCTGTTCAGCAGATATCTGCCCATGTTGTAGCCGGTGAATATCCGCTCGTAATTGCGCAAAGAGAATTCGCTCACGTCAAAGTCCAGGTTCAAGACCGTCTTCTGCGTAAAGGAGACGAGCACCATGTATATAAACGGGATAAGCGCAAAAAGAGCCAATATAAGCAGCAGCGCACCCAGAGCTATACGCACGCCGCTGCGTGCAGCACCTATTCTCATTACTCCTCGCCACCTTTCATAAGACGCTTCTGCAGGAACGACAGCAGCAGTATAAATACCAACAGCAAGACCGCTATGGCGCTGGCATATCCCATTCTGTACTCTTTGAAGGCCGCGCGATAAATAGTCAGCACCAGCGTTGTCGTGGCCGTTCCGGGTCCTCCGCCTGTCATAACCTGTACCAAGTCAAAGGTCTGGAAGGTCCATATCGTGCCCAGAGTCACAACAAGGTAGGTTATTCCCTTCAGGTTTGGCAGCGTGATGTGCCAGAAGCACTGCATCGGCCCTGCTCCGTCCACTTGTGCTGCTTCGTAGAGATTGCGCGGGATGTTCATGATTCCCGCATAGAATATAACCATAAAATAGCCGACGTCTTTCCAGACATTCACGAAACTGACTACAAGCAGCGGCCTTAGCGAACCCGTGAGCCAATTGACCGCTTCAATTCCGAAGAAATCAAGCAGTTCATTTACCGGTCCACGCGACGACAGCAGCATCGACCACACAACGCCGACCAGCGCAGCCGAGGCTATAACCGGAACAAACAGCGCACTCTTGACAAAGTTACCGAACCGATTGCGGAAAAACTCCGCTATAACCGCTGCCAGAGCGAGGGAAATCGCCGTTTGCAGCGGGACGGTTATAACCGTGTAAATCAGTGTGTTTTTCAGAGAATCACGCACATATGGATCTTTTAGCATGCGCAGATAGTTTTCAATTCCGTTCCACTCCGGCGAAGATAGCACATTGTAGTCTGTAAAGCTCAGCACAATACTGGCGGCTATAGGCAGCAGCGAGAAGACTATGAGAAGTATCAGGCTGGGTGATAAAAACAGTACGCCCCATCTGGCTTCTCTCTTTGCAACCGCGCTTTTTTTCATTTGCTGCACCTCCCCATATGTTGCGCATGTAGCCAGTAGGATGGGGCGGGCACGCAGCCCGCCCTCATCCTCGTTAATATATCAGCTGAGACCTTCGGCATAATCCACCGTATTTTGTATTGCCTCTTCTGGTGTAAGGTCACCCATCATCATGAGCTGAAGGTTGCTCTTGAGCGCCTGCATGACATTGGCTGCGTTTTCCGCCACCGGCAGGACACGCAGATTCTCGGACTCCATGCTCATATCCTTGAATGCCTCGTCCGCCAGGTATGGCTCGTCGCGGTTGAGCGGTATTTCAGTGAACAGGTCTGTGTGCACGACCGTCATAACAGGTGTGCTGGTGATATAGCTGATAAGGCTGTAAGCCAGTTCCTTGTTCTCCGATTTGCTGTTGAGCACAAGGGAATCTGCTCCAATCCAAGTTTTCCACTCGCTGTTCTCGTCCACCTTGAGTCCCGGTACAAAGCTCCAGTTGACGCCGGCATCGGTGAAGGTGCTGGAGATGGCGTTGGACAGACAGCACATTGCAATTTTGCCTTCGGAGAAGAGATTTATTACGTCGTTTTCCTGGAACGTCATGCTCTCCTCGGGGATGACTTCGTACTTGAATCTGAGGTCGTAAAGGAACTGCGCCGCCTTTACGGCTCCGTCATTGTCCAACAGCGCGACTTCCGTGCCGTCCTCATTGAACAACTCTCCGCCGGCCTGCCACATATACGGGTAGTACAGATGATTTAAACCACCCACGCTCTGCGTAGCCCAGTCTCCAGCAAAGGGGATAACATCCTCGGCGCAGTTTTCTTTTACCTTTACCGCAGCTTCGGTAAATTCTTCCCAAGTTTCCGGCTCTTTCTCAACTCCGGCTTCCGCCAATAGATCCATGTTGTAGTACATCACGCGGGCTCCGCCGACGCTGAACGGTATCGTGTACTGCTTGCCCATGATAACGCCCTGATCAAGGTACAGGCTGTTGGCTCTCTGCTCGTCCGTCACATACTCGTCAAGAGGCTCGAGCATTCCGTTGCTTATATACTCGTACAGCATCTCGTTATACATATAGCCGACGTCGGGACCTTCATTGCCTACGAAAGCCGTGAGGTACCGCTCTTCATAGCTGCCCCAGGGGATTATGCTGATGTTGAGCTTTACATTGTTCTCCTCCGCCCAGGGAGCCAGAGTCTCCTGCCAGAACCCCAGGTCAAGAGCCGTGTCATCGTCACTGGAGACGTACGGAGGCAGCCAGAGACTAAGTTCTGTCTGTCCGCCGGTACTGTCAGGAGTGTTCGTCGTGCCGCATGCACCCAGCGACAGCATCAAACAAACGGTCATTATGATAGCCGCAATTCTTATTCTCCTCTTCATTTTTTCCTCCTTTAATTTTTAGCCATAGCTTCTCAGCACATGGCAGATTTGCTCCTTTACTATCTCTCGTGCGCTTGCGCCAAGCTCCCCTGAGATAATCTTCTCCGCCTGTTCAGGAAAATATTGATACATCAGTCCGTATGGGATGGCTGCATCATCAATGTTGGAAAACAATCTCAGCATGGCATCGCGCACTGCTGGACGTTCCAGGTAATAACGGCACCGGTCGGAAAGGCTATATTTCCGCATAAGCGCGACTGTGTCAGCATCTCCACGGTAATGTTTCTCCCAGTTGCTCGGGTCGGCCAGCATTTCACGCTCCAGTGTATCTGCAAGGCAGGAATATCCGCGCTCCGGAGCCTGACGATATATTATCCTCTCCATTTCCTCCAATGAGAAGATCGCTCGGCGCAGAGAAAATGTCAGGGCAGGTCCAACTTTCAATATCGCTATACCATCATTTTTCATGTTTTGCAGCGCTTTCACCGGCTGGTAGTCCGTGGAGTGTCCCTCAAGAACTACGGGAAGCATACGCGATGCTGCGGCAAGCAGGCTAGCCTTTTCGCGGTCGTATATGAACACCTGATTGTCGCCGAACTCCACTCCAGGCTGGGAGACTATGGCTATCACCCGTGTCCATGCGCCTTCCATTCCCCGGCTCTCAAACTCACGGCGAAACACCTCGTATTCGCGTCTGAGAGCATCCGGTGTCGTGACATCCGGAGCTTTCTCCTCGCGCACGGCTCCGCCGGGAATCGGAACTTCGCTGCCTATGACATATACGGGCGTGAGCGGCGAGCTTTCCTCCGCAGCCTTAACCAGCCTCGCGGTGCGCTGCGCAGCAAGCTCTACAGGCAGCGGAACTCCGGGTTGGTCGTCCCCCAAAAGCATGCTGCAATCTATATGCAGCTTTTGAAATCCGGATTTTGCATATTCGCGCACAAGGTATTCGGCTTTATCCATAGCCTCGTCCGAGCATAGTTTGCTCCATGTTAGCGGCCCCAAATGATCACCGCCGAGAATAAGACGCTCCTGCCCAAAGCCGGTTTTTGCGGCCAGCTCAGAAACCCAAAGGCAATACTCGCCCGGCGTCATACCGGTATATCCGCCGTACTGATTCACCTGATTGGCCGTAGCTTCGATGAGAACAAAGCCCCCCGTCCTGGCGCCCTCCTCAAGAGCAGCCTCCAGCACCAATTCATTGGAGCTGCATATAGAGCAAATTGCGGCACCGCCGCCATTCTTTGAATCGCTTACAAGCTTCCTAAAAAAAGCATCGGCTTTCTGCATATTTTTCTCCCGCACGCCGTGTGGCCACGATACGGCAGATAATCTACACTTTGCTCAGTGCGCCTTGATTATAGCATCGCTTATCGGCAATATGCAATAATATATCCTATTTTTCGCCCTATATATCTAGTGGTATTGCCAAATCTGCCATACCACTGGCACCAGTGGTATGGGGTGATGTATACCGAGCGAAGCTATAAAAGGCTGCACAGGCACCAGACCATTCAAACACGGCTACGGCAAAACAAAGCCCCGTAATCACAATGATTACGGGGTCATCTGCGTTTGCAAAAAGAAAAAACGCCGGGGCAAAGCTAACTTTGCTCCGGCGTGGTGGACCTGAAGAGACTCGAACTCTCGACCTCTCGGATGCGAACCGAACGCTCTCCCAGCTGAGCTACAGGCCCATATTCAGTTTGCGCCTCAACTTGAGCGCTAGAGTATTATACCACATATTTCGGATTTGTAAAGAGTAAAATTACTTGTTGCGTAAATTCGCTCTATGAGTTATAATACCTGCGCGGCCATTTACAAGGCTGCACCAGTCGGGGAGCTAGCGGTGCCCTGTAACCTGCAATCCGCTACAGCAGGGATGGATTCCCAAGAGAGGACAGTGCGATGTGCCGTCTGACCACGGTAAGCGGTGTTGAAGCTCCGGTCTTGCGCAACGTATTCCCGTGAACCATGTCAGGCGGGGAACCGAGCAGCATTAAGCGGGCTCATACGTGTGCCGCAAGGCAGCCGGGGCAGAGCTGGCTGCCGTGGTAACGGGCGTGTCGGCTGTTCAATCGAGGGTGTGCAGTCTTGTAAATGGCCGCATTTGAAACATCACTTGGAAAGGACTTGGGCGTTATTTATCAGGCACTGTATCGCAAATACCGGCCGCGGACGTTTGACGACGTCTGGGGTCAGGAGACCATAACCGAGACGCTCAAGCAGCAGGTGATGACCGGCCGCACCAGCCACGCGTACCTGTTCGTCGGCACGCGCGGCACGGGCAAGACCACCTGCGCAAAGCTGCTCGCCCGCGCCGTGAACTGCGAGCACCCCGTAAACGGCAGTCCCTGCGGCGAGTGCGCCGCCTGCCGCGGCATAGAGGCCGGTACGGTCATGGACGTCGTGGAGATAGACGCGGCCAGCAACAACGGCGTGGACAACATCCGCGCGCTGCGTGACGAGGCCATCTTCTCCCCCGCCACGGTCAAAAAACGCGTCTACATAGTCGACGAGGTGCACATGCTCTCCGCCAGCGCCTTCAACGCGCTGCTCAAGATACTGGAGGAGCCGCCCGAGCACCTCATGTTCATCCTCGCCACGACCGAGCTGCGCAAAGTCCCGGCGACCATACTCTCGCGCTGCCAGCGCTTCAACTTCCGGCGTCTGGACGCCGAGGTCATAGCCAGGCGCCTGGACTACGTGGCCAAGACCGAGGGCATGAACCTCACGCCCGGCGCGGCCAGGCTGCTGGCCAGGCTGGCCGACGGCGGCATGCGCGACGCGCTGAGCCTGCTCGATCAGTGCTCCGGCCGCGATACGATAGACGAGGCCGTCGTGCTTGAAACCACCGGCGCCGCCGGCTCGGAGCGCATAGTGCGCCTGTTGGAGGCCATAGCCGGACACGACAGCGCGCTTGCGCTGAACCTGTTCGCCGAGCTGTGGCGCGACGGGAAAGACCCCGCCGGAGTGCTCGGCGACCTGAACAGCCTCATGCGCGACGCACTGATACTCTCCGTCGCCCCCAAGGGCGGCGAGGCTCTGACCTCCGGAGCCTACGACATGGACACGCTCAAGCGCTTCGACGCGCTTTTCACCCGCGAGGAGCTCCTGCACAGCATGACCGCCGCGCAGGAGGGAATCTCGCAGCTGCGCGACAGCCCCAGCGCCCGCACCACGGCGGAGCTCACGCTCGTGCGCCTGTGCACCCCGGCGCTGGACAAGTCCGCCCTCGAAGCCCGGCTGAGCCGCCTGGAAAAGCAGCTCGAAGCCGTCGCCTCCGGCGCTGTTATCGCGCCGGCAGAACCCGCTCAGGCGGAGGAAAAGCCCCCCGCGACGGTGAGCGAGCCGGTTCAGACCCACGCGGACGTTGCGCCGGGGCCGCAGCGGCAGACAGCGCCGCCTCCCGCGCCGGCCGGGGACGACGCTCCGCCCCCCTGGACGGACGACGACGTACCGCCCCCTCACGTGGACGACGACCTACCCTGGGTCAGCGAGCCGGAAGTCAGGCCGAGGACGCAGCCCGCGCCCGCTCCGAAGCCCGAGCCGGCGCCCCCGGTTTCAGCCGCGCGCGAGCCGGAGCCGGTCAGTGCGGAGCCGGAGCGTCAGGCAGAGCCGGGCGGCGTCTTCGAATGGGCGGAATACGTCCGCCGCGTGCTGCCGCACATAGGCGTGGGCTATCAGTTCATGTTCAAAAACGCCTCCGACGCATATGGCGAGCTGGACGGCGATCTGCTTACAGTGCACCTCGCGGACGGGCTGCTCTACAACGGGCTGAGCGCTCCGAGCAATCTGGAGGTGCTGCGCCGCACGGCATGCGAGCTGGCGGGGCGCGAAATAAATGTCAGGCTGCTGCCCATAGCGGGCGCTATGCAGCGCAATTTGGACGAGCTTCGAGCCTTTCAGGAGGTTCGATTCATAAGAAAGGACGGTAATTGAGATGGCAAAGGGAGGCTTCCGCGGCGGCTACGGCGGCATGGGCGGTATGAATCAGGCCAACATGATGAAGCAGGCGCAGAAGATGCAGCAGGAGCTGGCCAAGATGCAGGCCGAGCTTGAGGCCAGCTCTTTCACCGCCACCGCCGGCGGCGGTGCGGTCAAGGCCACGGTGAGCGGCAAGCGCGAGCTGACCGCCCTTGAGATAGACCCCGACGCGGTCGACCCCGAAGACGTCGAGATGCTCCAGGACATGGTCATCGCGGCTGTCAACGAGGCCATGCGCAAGGTCGACGAGGCGTCCAGCTCCAACATGAGCAAGATAACCGGCATGAAGGGGCTCCCCTTCTGATGAAAACCCCGGACTGGCTTATCGCCAGTCCGGGGTTTTTCTTCAGGCTCAATTCGGCGCACAGCGCTCATTCGTCCGCCATGACCCCGCCGTTCTCGTCGAGGAGGTATATGGCGAAGATGGTTCCGAGCTGTATGGGGTAGCTCTCCATGATGAGGCCGTCTAACACTACGCGGACAGCGTCGCCGACGGCCAGCTCCGGCGCGCCGCCGGAGGAAGCTGTATCGGTCGAAATGGTGAACCTCTCGCCCGCGGCGATGCCGCTGGTGAGCTTATCCGTGCACTCAAGCTCGGCAGAGCCTTCGTTCACTGCCAGAACCGCCGCGTTGAAGTACGCCTGCCCGTCGGGTTCCCCGCCGCAGGCGCACAGGCTCAGCATACAGGCCAGCGCCAGAATTAGGGGGAGCAGCCTTTTCATCGCTCTTACCTCCGTTTGGTTCACATCAGGACGTTCAGGTCCACGTTGCCCTCTATGCCCGGCACGGAGCCGCTGGACGTGTACTGCCACATGTCGTAGTAGTAGGGGTAGTACGACATCGCCCAGTCGGAGGTGTAGTGCGCCAGCCACATCGGGTAGTCAGTCAGGCGGTCGACGTATATGTCCTCGTTCGCGGTGGATGGGCTGACATAGGCCATCGGCCGGTAGCCCGCGCTCTCGATCACGTCAAAGAACGCTATGGCGCAGTCCGTCACCGTCACCGCGCTCAGCTCCGCCGTGCGCGAGCCGGAGTAGCTTATCTGCTCCCAGTCGAAAACCACGGGGAAGGTGATGTCGCCGCTGTACCCGCGCAGCCACTCGACGGTCTGCTCCGCCTCCTCCACGGCCTCCTCTACGGTCACGGCCTGCGAGAAGAAGTATATGCCGACCTCGATGCCGTTATCCAGCGCGCCCTCGATGTTGTCCAGGAAATACGGGTCCTGGTATATGACGCCCTCGCTGTAGCCGCGGTAGCCGATGCGGATTATGGCAAAGTCCACGCCGGAGTCGGCCACGGCCTCCCAGTCTATCTCGCCCTGGTGATAGCTCACGTCTATGCCGACCAGGCTGTCCGAGCCGTAGCGCAGATAGCCCTCGTCGTCTATGTAGAACTCGTCCTCGTCGTAGCTGTTCGTCGGGATGCTCTCGAGGTCGGGCGTGTACTCGGGCACCTCCGGGGTCTCGGGCGTCTCCTCAGGCTGTATGGCGTCGTAGCGCATGAGTATCGCCGCGCACTCGGCGCGGGTGGCTCCGCCCTGCGGGTCGAACAGGTTGCCCTCCCTGCCGGAGACTATGCCCTCGGCGCTCGCCCACGATACGGCCTCGACCGCCCAGGAGCTGACGGACGCCGCGTCGTAGAAGCTCAGCGCGCCGCCTATCGCGCTCGCGCCGGCGTAGCGGTACAGCATGGTCACCAGCTGCTCGCGCGTGATGTTCCCGTCTGGGTCGAACTGCGTGTCGCTCACGCCGTCGGCCACGCCGTTCATGCGCGCCCAGTAGACGGCGGCGGCGTACCAGGCCGAGGCGTCCACATCCTCATAGGCGTAGCCCCAGTCGCTCTCCGGCATGTCCGGCAAGCCGGACAGACGGTAGAGTATCGTGACGAGCATGGCGCGCGTCACGGCTCCGTCGGGGGCGAAGCTGCCCTCGGACACTCCGTCCATTATCCCGTTGGCCTGCGCCCAGCTCACGGCCTCGGCGTACCAGGCGTCGTTCGGCACGTCGGTAAAGTCTGCAAGCGCGCCCGTGCACAGCAGGCACAGGGCAAGCATGGCGGCGGCAATTCTCTTTCGCATGGGTATCCTCCTTGTCGTCGTGGCGCGCGTCCGCCCGTGCGTCGGGCGGGCGGAGCGCCGCTGCGGTTTCTCAGCCTGAGTATGGCCAGGCGTAGCGTGTTGCGGTGGCCTCAGGCACGCCGGAAGCCTCCCAGTAATGGTGGGTGTCTCGCATGTACGAGCTTGTCACGTTGAAGTATCTGTGCGCCGTGGTGTCGGACACCGCTCCGAAGGCCACCGGGTCGTCCCAGGTGACGTCGACACAGTACCACTCCCCGTCCAGGCACACCATGTTCCAGGCGTGCTCCTCGCGGCTCAGGTTCCCCTCGCCCTCGACGGTTATGCACTCCACGCCTATCAAGTCCATGAACAGCTGGAACGTCGAGGAGTATCCGCGGCAGACGGCTCTGCCCTCGATCAGCGCGCCGTACGGATTGGAGTTGTTTGGGCTCTCCTCGAAAAACGGCAGCAGGCTGAGAGTTTCCGAGTCGTATTCCGCCGTATCGATTATGTAGTCGTGTATGGCCAGTTCGCGCTCATAGTCGCTGAGTCCCTCGGGCGCCACCTCGGTGAGTACATGGTCGACCGCCTCCAGTATCGCGCGGTCGTTCTCGTGCAGACCCGCGCGGCTCCCGGAGCGGTAGGCCTCGATTATGCGCGCTTCGCTGTAGCTCCACTCCCCGCTCTGCGGCACAGGCTCCGCCGTCGGCTCCGGGGAAGGCGTCGCGGACGGGGATGGGGACGGCTCACCGGTCTGCGCGGGGGCGCTGTGCGTATCCGGCGTGGTATCGACCGCCGCGCTGACTGCGGGCGGCGCGATTTCAAAACAGTCGTTGAAGGCCTCGACCCCCGACGCCGCGTCCGGCAGGACTATGAGGGCGCACCAGGCGTTCCTGGCGACGACCTCCGCATCGGCTAGCATGTCGGCCTCGGCCGGCATGTAGCCGGTGAAGTCGGCCTGCCTGGTGTCGAGGTAGCGCTCAAGGCTCGCGGCGGCGTCCCCTGCCGCGTCTGAGTCGGTAAAGCAGAGCACCGCGACCTCCTGCGCGGACGATCCGCCGGCCGCAAGAACGGCTCCGTCGCTTATCGCGGCGGCGTCCAGGCCGTAGTATTCGGTGATATATTCGTCGTACAGCTCATCGCCGGGCAGAAGCTCCGTCAGGCTCTCCGTCGCCCCGGCGGCTATCGAGCGCGCGATGGCAGATGCCGTCCAGCCCGCCGCGTCGTTGTCGTCTCCGCAGCCTGTCAGGCACAGCGCCAGTATCAGCATCGGAACAAGGGCTTTGACCTTCGACATGATATCCCTCCTTCGCGCATACAGCGACATTTTACCACAAATCCATCCGCATTGCCAGCTATAAATCCTGCCATACAGCACTCCGCGTTGACTATGCGCTGCAATGGTGTTAAACTGAAGACACAAATGACACGGAGGTTTTAGCATGTATATTTACCGTCTGGGAATAGCAATCATGATAGCCGCTGTGTACGCGCTGATACCGGGCTTGCTCGGAGGCGTAGGCTTCCTGTTCTGGCTCAGCCTGATCGCCGTTGTAGTCGGCCTGATCCTGGCCATAGGCGGCGCAAGCGCTGCGAAATACGACGAAAATCAATGGCACCGGGAGCTGCTGGAGGCTCTCGGGAATACGGAAACTGAAACAAAGGAGTGACGCAATATGGAACTCACCCGCGAGCAGCAGGACATACTAAACGGCTCCCAGGGCGAGGTCATGGCCAAGGTCATGAAAAGCCTGGTCATGTACGGCGAAACCTTCGGCGCCGACAAGATGGTGCCGGTCACCAGTGAGTACGGCCACACGGTCATCAGCTTCGGCATCGGCGTCATGAAGCCTGTGTACGACCTCTACGACCAGCTCATCGAGGCCGGCGCGCTGAGCCGGCAGAAGTTCTCCGCCGACCCCCTGCCGCTGGACAAGAACGTGCCCAGCTCGTTTTTGCAGGACTTGGTCTTCAAGCACTTCATGTACTCCCAGCAGGGCAGGTACGAAAAGCAGCTTGAAAAGCTGGGCATCATGTCCCCCGACGCCTACACCTGCGCCTGCTATCTGGACGAGGTGGGCAACAAGCCCAAGAAGGGCGACGTGCTCACATGGGCAGAGTCCTCCGCCGTCGTCTACGCCAACAGCGTGCTCGGCGCGAGGTGCAACCGCAACTCCGGCATGCTGGAGCTGATGGGCAGCATAGTCGGCTGCACGCCGCACTTCGGCCTGCTGACCGACGACGGACGCAAGGCAGACTGGATCATCGAGGTCAGGACTGAGAAAAAGCCGGAGGCTCAGCTCCTCGGCTCGGCCATCGGCATGAAGGTGATGGAGAAGGTCCCGTACATCAAGGGTCTGGACAAGTGGCTCGGCACCGAGCTCACGGACGACGTGTGCGCCTATCTGAAGGACTTCGGCGCGGCCACGGCCTCCAACGGCGCCGTCGGCCTCTACCACGTCGAGAACCTCACCCCCGAGGCCGTCGAGAGCGGCGAGAGCCTGATACGCGAAAACGCGCCCGTCTACGTCATAGACGACGCCGAGCTGGAGCGCGTCAAGGCCTCCTACCCCGTGGTGTGGAAGGATCTGAACGCCAAGCCCAAGCTCTGCTTCATAGGCTGCCCGCACCTCACGCTCGCCCAGCTCAAGAGCTGGACGGAGCGCATCTCCGCCGCGCTGGACGCCAACGGCCAGAAGAAGGTCACGGTGCCCACGGTCATGACCGCCGCCCCCGCCACGGTCAAGGCCTTCAAGGCCATGCCCGAGTACAAGCAGCTTGAAAGCTGCGGCGTCGTGCTCAGCTACATCTGCCCGCTGATGTACATGAACAACCCCCTCAGCGGCAAGATGCCCGTCATAACCTGCTCCAACAAGCTCAGGACATACACGACCGCGAGGTACTACACCGAAGACGAGCTCCTCGCGCAGATCACGGGAGGTGTGAAGTAATGGCCAGAGTATTCAAGGGCCGCCCCGTCGTCGCCGGAAGCTGCACGGCTCCCGCGCTTGTGTCCCACGGCGGCTTCAACACGCTCGCCAGCTTCCAGATGGCGATGATGTTCGGCGACAAGAAGGTCAAGTGCGGCGACCAGAACAACGCCGACCTCTATAAAAAGCCCATGAAGGGCACTGCGCTCTGCCTGCCGCAGACCATCGGCTCCACCACGGGCGGCATGGTGCTCTACACCGCCTGCGCCACTAACAACCAGCCGGCATGTATGCTGTTCTCCATGACCATCGACTCCCTCGCCGCCAGCGGCGCCATCCTGGCCGACGTCTGGACCGACGCCAAGATGCCCGTCGTAGACGAGCTGGGCGACGAGTTCCTCGGCTACGTACAGGACGGCATGACCATCACCGTCGAGCCCGACGGCACCGTGACCGTCGAGTGAAAAAAGCCCCGGCAGAGTTTCGCCGCCTGCGGCGAAACTCTGCCGGGTTTTTCAGGCAATAAAAAGCCGCCGCCCGTGTGGGCGGCGGCCATATTATTTATTTCAGTCAACAGGCTGGCTGCCGTAGTCCTTCTCGTCGTCGGGGTTCTTCACAAGCCCGCCGCCGAATTCGGCCACCAGCGCGACCACAACGCCTATCACGGCAAACAGTCCGCCGAGATAGAGCACCAGTGCATACTCCATGCCAACGATAGCGCAGAAGACGCCAGCCAGCAACATCGCAATACTAAAGAACATGTCCTTCATCTGTATTACCTCCATTTTTATTGCGGCTCTCGTCGCTTTCTGTGTTAAATATATCACCATCTTGTTAATTTGTCAACAATTAAATGAAAACTTTTTTGTTAATTTATTATTAGCAGTGAAAAACCGGGAATCGGCGCGCCGATTCCCGGTTTTAAGGACATTTTTTAAACTTTTACGCGGCTTCAACGGGAGTTGAAGATTTTGAAAATGGTGTCGTAGGGGTCCTCGTCGTTGCTGCCGGACTGGGCGGGAGCGGCCTCCTCCGCGGGGGCGGCGGGGGCGGGATTGCTCGCGGCCTGCTGCCTGGCGTTGCTGTAGAGGCCGTCGGCGGCGGCGTTCTTGGCGGGCTGCTCCGCAGTGGCGGGGCGACCCTCCTCAAAGCCGGTGGCGATGACGATGACGCGGATCTCGTCCTCGAGGGAGTTGTCGAAGGTGGCGCCGAAGATGATGTTGGCGTCGGGGTGCGCAGCCTCCTGGACGAGGTTCGCGGCGGCCTCGACGTCGTCGAGACCCATGTCCTCGCTGCCGGTGACGTTTATCAGCACGCCGTGCGCGCCGTTGATGCTGGTCTCCATGAGCGGGCTGGAGACGGCCATCTTCGCGGCCTCCTCGGCCTTGCCCTTGCCCACGGCGTGACCCACGCCCATGTGCGCGAAGCCCGCGTCCTTCATGATGGTGGTGACGTCGGCGAAGTCGAGGTTGATGAAGCCGGTGTTCTTGATGAGGTCGGATATACTGGTGACGGCCTGACGCAGCACGTCGTCGGCTATCTCAAAGGCGTTGGCCAGGGTGACCTTCTGGTCGGTGGCGTACTTGAGACGGTCGTTGGGGATGATAAGCAGGGAGTCGACCTTGCCCAGCAGGCTCTGTATGCCGGCCTCGGCCTGATCCATGCGGCGCTTGCCCTCGAACTTGAAGGGCTTGGTGACGACGCCTACGGTCAGCGCGCCGGCCTCGCGAGCGATCTCGGCGACGATGGGAGCCGCGCCGGTGCCCGTGCCGCCGCCCATGCCGGCGGTGATGAACACCATATCCGCATCCTCGATGCTCTTGGCTATCTCGTTGCGGCTCTCCTCAGCGCTCTTTTTGCCCATATCGGGGTCGGAGCCCGCGCCCTGGCCGTGGGTAAGCTTCTCGCCTATCTGGATCTTCTGATCGGCATTGGAGACGGCGAGAGCCTGCTTGTCCGTGTTCACCGAAATGAACTCCACGCCCTGCGTGCCGGACTTGACCATACGGTTGACAACATTATTGCCGGCTCCGCCCACGCCTAGAACCTTCAGAGTGACGACATTCTCGGGGCCGGTTTCGGATTTGTAAGACATAGTCGGTGCCTCCCTCATATCTTTTGAGACGCCGGGAGCGTTTGTCCGCCCCGTGCGCGTTTTGTTTCTTCTTCTACTCATATTATATCTTTTCCTAAGTTCGGTCAACTATTTTTTGTTTCCATAGCGTAAATTTCGGATATTTTTTCATTCCGTCCGAGCCAAACGCAGCTTAGAACGGGGAAAATGTTACGCCCTCGCCGGCCGCGCTTATGTCCAGCGTGCCTCGATCGGCGCTCGTGAGCTGGCTTACGGCGCTCACGAGCTTGCCGAACTGGTAGTCTATCGTCTCCTCGCTGCCGAACAGCACGGTGAAGCGCCCGTCCATGCTCATGACTGGGGCGGAGACGTCCGTGAGGTCGATGTAGTCTATCGTTCCGGCCAGGCCGCGGCGCTGAATCTGGTCGAGCATCTCGGCCAGGGTCGTCACCGCCTGCGCCTCGCTGTCGCCCTCGGAGACCAGGGTGTCGCCGACAGACGGGTTCACGGGCGTGATTCCGCTCACGCGTATGAGCGGCGCCGTGTCGGCGCTGTCGCCCTGGGTGAGCACCTTGCAGCTCCTGTCTATTATCCAGCGCTGCCCCTCCAGCTCCACCCAGGCGAGCGCCTGGCTCTCGGTTATCTCTATTATGACCGTGCCGGGCAGTTGTGTGGCTATCTCGACGCTCTCCACGTACGGGAGCTTTGCCATGATGCCGCTGACGGCGGAGAAGCGGTTTATGAAAAAGAGGTTGTCGCCCTCCTCTATGCCCGCGGCCTGTATGACCTCCTGCGACGTATAGTGCGTGTTGCCGGTGACCTCTATGCTGCCTACCTGCAGGAAAATACTCACGATGAATATGAGCACTACGCAGCCGAGCAGGAACTTCGCCGGGCCGATAGCGGCGCTTTTAGCCGATATTCTTTTCCTCAGCGGGTCGGTCTGCTTCGCCATTTCATCAATCCTTTGTGTTACTGTTCACTCAGCCTTATGTCCGCGCCCAGCGCGGCAAGGCGCTCGTCAAAGCTCGCGTATCCGCGCTCTACGTGGCCGGAGTCCAATATGTCCGTCTCGCCCTCGGCGGAGAGCGCCGCTATTATCAGCGCCGCGCCGCCGCGCAGGTCGGTGGCCACAGTCGGCGCGCCGTGCAGGACTTCCACGCCCGTCACGACGGCCACGCGGCCTTCGGTATGTATCCTCGCGCCCAGGCGCTGCAGCTCCTCCGTGAAGCGGAAGCGGTTCTGGAACACGTTCTCCACGAACACGCTGGTGCCCCGCGCCTTGAGGCAGGCGGCCAGCATCAGCGGCTGCGCGTCCGTCGGGAAGCCCGGGTACGGCCCAGTTATGACGGGCATCGGCGCTTTGAGGTTCCCCCCTGAACGCAGCCGCACGCTCGAGCTGTTCGACATTATATCACATCCGCACTCGGAAAGCGAGTGCAGGACCGTAGAAAAATGTCTCGGCTCCACGGCGCGCAGCTCCACGTCTCCTCCGGCCGCGGCGCAGGCGCACAGCAGCGTCGAGGAGACGATGCGATCCGGCATTATCCTGTGCCCCACGCGGAAGGGCTCGAGCTTCTTCCCGCGCACGCGCACCGTGGCGCTGCCCGCGCCGGTGACGTCCGCGCCCAGGGTCTGCAAAAAGATCTGCAGCTCGGTTATCTCCGGCTCTCGCGCGGCGTTCATGATCACCGTCTCGCCCTCGGCGGCGCAGGCCGCCAGCATGGCGTTCTCGGTCGCGCCGACGCTGGGCATGGGCAGGGCTATGCCCGCGCCGCGGAGCCCGCTCGGGGCGGAGCATATCAAATCCCCGCCGCGCTCGTCGATCTCCGCGCCGAGCGCCCTGAGAGCCATCAGGTGGAGGTCTATCGGCCTCGGACCGAGCTCGCAGCCTCCCGGCATGCTCAGCCGCGCGTGCCCGCAGCGGGCGAGCAGCGCGCCCAGGAATATGACCGAGCTGCGCAGCTCGCGCATCAGCGAGTGCGGTATCTCGCTGCGGCTCATCGGTCTGGAGTCTATGTACACGGCGTCGCCCTCACGCTCGACCGAGCAGCCCAGGCCGCGCAGGATGCGTATCGTAGTGTTCACGTCGCGCAGTGTCGGGACGTTCAAAAGCTCGGTCTCGCCCGGGGCGAGCACGCTGGCCGCCATGATGGGCAGCACTGCGTTTTTGGCGCCCTGGACGGTGACGCTGCCGGACAGCCGGTTGCCTCCGGCTATGTGCCAAACGCTCATTTCCTCTCCCCCAAATAGCAGATTCAGGCCATACTATGCCGGGGGAGCTGGATTTGTTATTTTGCCGCGTGCTTCTCCGCGAGGCCGAGGACTATGCCGGCGATCCTGTCCGTGGCGTCGGGCAGGCCGAGGGAGCGCATCTTTCCGCTCATGTCCTCAAGTGTCTCGGGGTGGTGCAGCAGCTCGCTTACCAGGCCGAGCAGGCTGTCGGCGGTGAACTCCGGCTCCAGCAGGAGCTTGGCGCCGCCGGCCTCGGCGAGGACGCGGGCGTTCTTCTCCTGGTGGTTGTTCGTGACGTGCGGGCTGGGTATCAGCACGGCGGGCTTGCCCATGGCCGTCAGCTCCGCCAGAGTGCTGGCTCCGGCGCGGCACATGACCAGGTCGGCCGCCGCCATGACCAGCGGCATGTCGTAGATGTACTCGCGCACGTCCATGCCCAGCTTCTCATAGCCGGGCTTCTCCTTCGCGAGCTTGTCAGTCATCTGCTTGTACCAGGCCTTGCCGGTGGAGTGGATGATGCCGAAGAAGGGGTTGGCGCAGGCGCGGACGATGAAGTCAGTCATGATCTCGTTCATGTGTCCCGCGCCCAGGCTGCCCCAGACGCTGGCCACCAGGGGTTTGTCCTCCGGCAGTCCCAGCGCGCGGCGGGCGGCGAGCTTGTCCGCGTTCAGGAATTCGCCCCTGACGGGCGTGCCGGTGACCACGACGCGCTCGGGGTGCTTGTAGTTGGCGCGGCTCTCCTCAAAGCCGACCATGATGGCGTCCACGCTGCCCTCCAGCATCTTGGTGGTCAGGCCGGGGACGGCGTTGCTCTCGTGCACGGCGGTGGGTATCCCCAGCTCGTGCGCCGCGCGGAGCACCGGAAAACAGACATAGCCGCCCGTGCCAACGGCGACGTCCGGCTTGAACTCACGCAGTATGCGCTTTGCCTCTCCGGTGGAGGTCACAACGTTTTTCAGCGTGGTAAGGTTGTGCTTGATGTCCTCCATGGAGAAGCCGCGGTGGATGTTTGTGATGCGCACGGTCCTTATCTCGTAGCCCGCGCGCGGCACGAGGTCGGTCTCCATGCGCCCTTCGGCGCCGATGAACAAAAACTCGGCGTCCGGCATGGCCGCCTTGATAGCGCCCGCCACGGCGAGCGCCGGATTTATGTGCCCCGCGGTTCCGCCGCAGGTAAAGAGGAATTTCATGTGACAACCTCCGATTCTATTTCGCGGGGGCAGACCCGCTTGCGCGGACGACCCGCCCCACGGCGGATTTTCACAGCTTCACGTCTCTCGACGCGCTGAGTATTATTCCCATCTCGGCCAGCTGGATCAGCAGCGCAGTGCCTCCATAGGAGAAAAAGGGCAGCGATATGCCCGTACAGGGAACAAGGTTGGTGACGACCGCGACGTTGAGTATCACCTGTATCGCCAGCAGCGTGGTGATGCCCGCGGTCACCAGGAAGGAAAACCGGTCGCGCATGTGCAGCGCGAGGTAATACCCGCGGATAATGAGCGCGGCGAACAGCAGCAGTATGGCCACGGCTCCGGCGAAGCCCAGCTCCTCGCACACGACGGCGAAGATGAAGTCGTTGTGCTCCTCCGGCAGGTACATGTATGTCTGCCTGCCCTGCCCCAGACCCAGGCCGAAAAGCCCGCCCGAGCCGATGGAGTAGAGCGACTGCACTATCTGATACCCGTCGCCGCTGGTGTTCGCAAAGGGGTCGAGCCAGGTGCTTATGCGCCCCGAGGCGTAGGGGAAAAACGTGATTATCACGCCCAGCGCCGCAAGCGCGCCAACGCCCACGCCGATGAACCAGCGCAGCTTCACCCCGCCCAGAAAGAGCATCACGCCGCCTATCGCGATTATGATTATCGCCGCGGAGAAGTGCGGCTCGAGCACCAGCAGGCCGACTATCAGCAGCAGTATCGCCGCAAAGGGCAGTATGCCGTAGCGGAACGTGCTCATGGCCGCCTTGTACTTGCAGATGAGCGCGGAGAAGTAGAGTATCACCGCGACCTTCGCTATCTCCGAGGGCTGGAAGGTGGTGAAGCCCAGGTCTATCCAGCGCTTCGCGTCGCCCTGGGACACGCCTATCACCGGCACCAGCGCCAGCAGGACTACGGCGGCAGCCAGCAGCGGGAAGCTCATGCGCCGGTAGAACGCCATGGGAAAGCGCGAGAGCACAAACATGGCGGCGGTGCCGCCTATGGCGAATCCCAGCTGGCGCATGAAATAGTACGCCGCGTTGTGTCCGGTGGACGCACTGTAATACGCCCTGGCGTAGCTCGCCGAGAGCACCATCACAACCCCGATGGTCAACAGCAGCAGCGTCAGCGCCGTGAACGGGAGGTCTATGCTCCCGCGCGCCGCGCGCTTTCTCTCTCGTAAGGGTTCCGGCGCGAGCCGCGCCCCGGCGTACTCCATAGCACCCTCCCGGAGAATAATAGATTTAGTTCTGTTTTAAAAACTGTAGCGGTTGAATATGCCTATGAACGAGACCACGGCGCAGACCAGGGACACGCAGAAGTACAGCGCAAAGAGCTGCTTTTCCGTCCACTTGTGCCCAGTCCAGCCGCCCAGCTCGAGGTGGTGGTGGAACGGCGCCATGCGGAAGACGCGCTTGCCGTGGCTGAGCTTGAAATACGTCACCTGGATTATGTCGGAGAGCGTCTCGATGATGTACAGCAGTCCGAGGATGATCAGTATCAGCGGCATGTCGTAGGCGAAGGCCATGGCCGCCACTGCTCCGCCCAGGAACAGCGAGCCGGTGTCGCCCATGAACACCTTGGCGGGGTTGAAGTTGTACACCAGGAAGCCCAGCAGTCCGCCGGCCAGCGCGCTGGCGAACACGCCGAGGCTGAGATACAGCTCGCCCCAGACGTAGGTCACGCAGGCGAAGAACAGGCAGACCGGTATGCTGGTGCCGGCGGCCAGGCCGTCGACGCCGTCGGTCAGGTTAACGGCGTTCACCGTGCCGACTATGACGAAGGCGGCGAAGATGAAGTACAGCCACTCCGGTATCGGCACGATGGTATTCCAGAACGGTATGTAGAGGTTGGTGGTCACGTATCCGAACTGGCGCATGAGGAAGACGAAGGCCAGCGCGGCGGCGAGCTGCAGGAGAAACTTCGCCTTGGCGGAAAGCCCCAGGTTCTGCTTTTTCTTGAGCTTCTCGTAGTCGTCGAGGAAGCCTATGGCGCCGAAGATCAGCGCGAACAACAGGCAGAAGACGTGTCCGTAGTCGCCGCGCATCATCGGCTCAAAGCCGACGGTGAGGCAGACGACTGTGACGGCGGCGATGAACATCAGCCCGCCCATGGTCGGCGTGCCGGACTTGTTCATGTGCCAGGTCGGGCCGTCCTCTCGTATGGCCTGCCCGGCCTTGACCTTTCTCAGCCAGGGCACGAGGAACTTGCCCACGCCGCTGGAGACGAAAAAGGCTATGGCAAAGGCGAGTATCAGTCGTATGGTCATCTGTCTCTCTTCCTTTTCTTCAGTATGTCCGCGACTATCTCGCGCTCATCCATGTGGTGCTTTTCATGGCCGACTATCTGGTAGTCCTCGTGACCCTTTCCGGCCAGGACTATCACGTCTCCCGGCTGATGGTGCTCTATCGCCCACTCTATGGCCTCCGGCCTGCCGGTTATGACCTCGCGCGGAGTGCTGCTGCCCTCCATGCCGGCCACGATGTCGGCGATTATCGCCTCCGGGTTCTCCGTGCGCGGGTTGTCGGAGGTCACGACGACGAAGTCGGCGTTCTCCGCGGCGATGCGCCCCATGATAGGCCGCTTGGTTCGGTCGCGGTCGCCGCCGCAGCCGAACAGGGCTACGAGGCGGCCTTTGGTCACGCGGCGCATGCTCTTGAGCACGTTCTCCAGCGCGTCGGGAGTGTGCGCGTAATCTATCAGTATGGTGTAGTCCCCGTCCGTGGGCACCACCTCCACCCTGCCCTTGACGCCCTTCGCGCTCGCGAGGGAGTCGGCGCAGTCGGCGAGGTCTATGCCCAGGCTGAGTCCGCAGCCCATGACGCCCAGGGCGTTGTACACCGAGAACAGCCCGGGGATGCCGAGGCGCACGCGCTCGCAGCGCCCCTCGTACCCGGCCGTGAAGCTCACGCCCGAGCTGGCAAGCTCTATGTCGTGCGCGGTCAGGTCGCCGCGCTCGCCCTCGGAGAAGGTCAGCGCCGGGCAGGAGCAGTGCTCGAGCATGTACTCCGACCACTCGTCGTCGAGGTTTATCACCGCGCGGTCGCACATGTCAAAGAGCTGGCTCTTGGCGCGCGCGTACTCGGCCATGGTCTTGTGGAAGTCCAGATGGTCCTGAGTCAGGTTCGTGAATATGCCCACGGCGAAGTGCAGTCCCGCCACGCGGTGCAGCACCAGCGAGTGGCTGGAGACCTCCATTATAACGTGGGTGCAGCCAGCGTCGGCCATCTCGCGCAGCAGCTTTTGCAGCTCGTAGCTCTCCGGCGTGGTGCGTTCGGTGGGCAGGAAATCGGAGCCTATCATGTTGCCGTTGGTGCCTATCAGGCCGACGGTGGCGCCCTTTTTCTGCTCCAGCAGGTGCTTGATGAGGTAGGTGGTCGTCGTCTTGCCGTTGGTGCCGGTGACGCCGAGCATGACCATCTCCCCGCCCGGGTCGCCGAAGAAGTTCTTCGACGCCACGGCCAGCGCGAGGCGGCTGTCCCTCACCACGACGTAGGGCACGTCGAGCGCGGGCTTCTCCTCGCATATCACGCAGGATGCGCCCTTTTCGGCCGCCTGCGGGATGTATTTGTGCCCGTCGGACTCAAAGCCGCGTATGGCCACGAAGGCCGCGCCTTTAGTCACCTGGCGGGAATCGTACGCCACGTCGGCGATCTCAAGTTCAGGCGAGGCGTGGCTCTCCACTACCTCGATATCTCTGAGCAGTTCAGCAAGTTTCATCTGAACGACCTCGTTTCTTCAGTATATTCCCAGCATATCCTCGTCGTTTTCATAGAGCGTCACGGTTATCACCGTGCCGGCCTGCGCAGAAGTGCCCGCGCGTATGTCCTGGCCGGAGACCAGCTGGTTGTCTGCGTCCGTGACCGAGCTGTCGGAGCCGATGAACAGACCCATCGCGGCCAGCGCCTCGCGCGCCTGACTGTAGGTCATGCCGTTCAGGTTCGGGACGCTGCCCCCGCCCGTCGGCGCGGCGTCGGCGTAAAGCAGCACCTCGCTGCCCGAGGCTATCACGCTGTTCGCGGCCGGGAGCTGGCTGGTGACGGCGCCGCCCGAGCCTATGACGCGGCAGCTCAGGCCGCTCTCGGCCAGCTTGCTCTGCGCCTCGGCTATGCTCAGACCCATGACGTCGGGCACCGCGCGGTCCATGGTCTGCAGCTCGCTGTCGCTGTACTCGGGCTCCAGGCCCAGGTACGGCAGAATGTCCGCCATCATCTTGCCCACGACCGGCGCGGCCATCTGGCCGCCGGAGACGTAGATGCCGCTCTCGCTGCTCGGATTGTCCAGCAGCACGAGCAGCGCTATCTGCGGGTCGTCCGCCGGGGCGAAGCCGATGAATGAGACTATGTACTCCTTGTTCCCGGCTATCTCCTCCGTGGTCTTGGTGGAGGTGCCGGTCTTGCCGCCTATGCGGTAGCCCGCGACATAGGCGTTGCGCCCGGTGCCCTCTGTGCTGTCGCCGACGACCTGCTCGAGTATCTGGCGCACCTTGGCGCTCGTCTCCTCGCTTATAACCTGGCGCACGGGCGTGCTGTCGTGCTCGGTCACGGCGCCGTCCGGGGACGTAGTGCTCTGCACCAGGTACGGCTGCATGAGATATCCGCCGTTGACGCAGGCGCTGACAGCCGTGATGAGCTGCAGCGGCGTGATGTTGAAGGTCTGGCCGAAGCTGGCCGCGGCTAGCTGGCTGAGGTTCTCCGGGTTGCAGAACACGTCCTCGCTCCACCAGATGCTGCCGCTCTCGCCGCCGAGGTCTATGCCCGTCGTGCCGGTGAGCTGCGCCGAGCTGTCGCCGGTGCGCTCAAAGAAGCCGAAGGCCTCGGCGTAGTCGTAGAACCGCTCCTCGCCTATGCGCTGGCCGATGTTCACGAAGGCCACGTTGCAGCTGTGCTGCACCGCCTGGGTCAGCGTCTGCGAGCCGTGACCGCCGCTTTTCCAGCAGCGGACGGGGGTGTTGCGCCCGAGCACCGACGTGCTGCCGCCGCAGTAGAAGCTGGAGTTCATGTCCACGACGCCCTCCTCGAGCGCCATGGCCAGCGTTATGATCTTGAAGGTCGAGCCCGGCTCATACGTGTCGGAGATGGCCTTGTTCCTCCACTGGAGCTGCTGGGCGGCGGCGATGAGCTCCGCACGCTCGGCGTCGCCGGACGCCACGGCGTCTATCTCGGCCATGGCCTCGCCGCTTATCGTCTGGTAGTCGTTGAGGTCAAAGCTGCCCAGAGACGCCATTGCTAGTATAGCACCGGTGTCAACCTCCATGCAGATGGCCGCCGCGCCGTTTTGGATGCCGTAGTCCTCCACGGCCTGAGCCAGGTGCTTTTCTACATAATACTGTATACCGGCGTCAATCGTCAACACCATATCGCTGCCGGGGACGGCGTCGAAGTAGTCCTCCCAGCTGGTGTACAGCATATCCGTACCCGCCGCGGTGGTGGAGCGCATGACGTAGCCGTTGGTGCCCGAGAGCACCTTGTCGTACTTGGCCTCTATCCCGCCGAGTCCCGTGTTGTCCGTGCCCACGAAGCCTATCACGTGCGCGGCCAGGCTGCCGTTGGGATAGTAGCGCTTGGTGTCGGCCTCCAGCTTGATGCCGGTGTAGCCGCCCTCCTCCTTGAACTCGCGCACCGCCGTGGCCACGTCCTCCTCGACCTTGCGCGCGACCACCTCGTACCAGGAGCGGGTGTTCTGCGTCTTGGCGTAGACCGCATCGTAGTCGAGGCCGAGTATCTCCGCCAGTCCGGCGGCGATGGCTCCGGCGTCCTCGTTGTTCTGCGCTATCTCGGCCGGGCTGAGATATATCGTGTCCACGCCCGCGCTCATGGCGAGCACCTCGCCCTTGGCGTCGTATATTGTGCCGCGCGGCGCGCTGACCGTGGTCTCGCGCACCTGCTGGGCGATGGCGCGCGCCTCCAGCTCGTCATGACGCACGATTTGCAGGTAGTACAGCCGAGCCGCCAGTACCACAAACGCGGCTGCGCCGCACACCGAGAGCAGAAACAGTGTGCGGCGAAGCATCATTCTGTTCGGCGCGCCGTCGCGCGGCCGCCCCTTTGGGGATAAGGCCATACGCCAACCTCCCATCCGGAATTTACGGCCGCGGCGGTCTTCGCCGCCTGACGCACGCCGCGCCGCAGTACAATCATACTGCACGGCGCGCGCGAAAATTCCGAAAAGGTGGGGACGTGTCCCCGTCCCTGTCTCCCGAGCCTCAGCCCGAGGCGCGGGGCACCATGCCCAGCACGTTCCGGGCGTAAGACTCGATCTCCGTAAGCGAGTACATGCTCTCGTACTCTATCGTGAGGTGGGCGTTTTCGTCCGCCAGCTCGGTTATCCTGCCGGCGAGGGTGTCGCACTCGTCGGCGAGCGCCGTGACGCGCGCCCTGCACAGCAGCAGCGCCACGCACAGCGCGGCGGCCAGCAGCAGGCACGCCGCCGTGAGCAGCGGATTGGCCCGCCGTCTCCGGACGCGCGGGCGGCTCGGCGCGGCGCTGTCCGCGCCGGCATAGCTCTGCGCGCTCACGCTCGGGCGAGCCGGGTCAAAGCCGTATTTCATACCCGCTCGGCCACGCGGAGCTTGGCGCTCCTGGAGCGCGGATTGAGCTCCAGCTCCTCGCCGCCGGCGGTTATGGGCTTGCGCGTGACGCTCCTGAGCGTCTTCACAAAGCCGCAGGTGCACACCGGCGCCTCGCGCGGGCAGGTGCACCCGTCCTCGCGGGCGTGTATGGCGTTTTTGACTATTCTGTCCTCCAGCGAGTGGAAGCTTATGACGCACAGCCTGCCGCCCGGCTTGAGCCTGTCGGGCGCGGAGTCCATCAGCGCGTGGACGGCGTTGAGCTCGTCGTTCACGGCGATGCGTATGGCCTGGAAGCTGCGCTTGGCCGGGTGCTGCTTCTCGCGCAGAGCCGCGGCCGGCATGGCGCTCTTGATGACGTCCACCAGCTCGAGCGTGGTCTCGATCTCCTTCTCCTCGCGCCGCTCGGCTATCCTGGCGGCGATGCGCGCGGCGTGGCGCTCCTCGCCGTAGTCGCGCAGTATGCGCTTGATCTTCTCCTGCGGCCAGCGGTTGACGATGAACCACGCGTCTATGTTGTCGCTGGCGTCCATGCGCATGTCCAGCGGCGCGTCGCTCATGTAGGAGAAGCCGCGGTCGGCCTCGTCGAGCTGCGGCGAGCTGACGCCGAGGTCAAAGAGCATACCGTCGACCAGGCGAACCCCCTGCTCGTCCAGTATGGCGTCCAGGTCGCGGAAGTTTCCGTGGACTATGGTCAGCCTGTCCGCATAGGGCGCCAACCGCTCTCCGGCGCGCTCTATGGCCGTTATGTCGCGGTCAATGGATATCAGGCGGCCAGTCGTGAGGCGCTGCAAAATCGTCTCAGAGTGCCCGCCCATGCCCAGCGTGCCGTCGACATATATGCCGTCCGGCTTGATATTCAGATACTTTATGCACTCGTCAAGGAGCACCGGGATGTGGCCGTTCATCAGAAATTAAGCTCCTTCATAATAGACGCGATATACTCGGGCGTCGTCTCGCCGAGGTGTACCGGCTTCCACGTCTCGCTGTCCCACAGCTCGGCGTGGTCGTCGCAGCCCACGACGGTGACGTTTTTTGTCAGGCCGGCAAAGTCGCGCAGAGCCTGCGGAAGCAGAGCCCTGCCCTGGGCGTCCAGGTCGCACTTGGCGGCGCAGGCAAAAAACGGACGCATCTTCTTCCTGTCCACATACGGCATCGAGCGCACCTTGTCCACAAAGCTCTGCCAGCTCTCGGCGCTGTATGCCCACAGGCAGCGCTCGTCGCTGACAGTGAGGTAAAACGTGTCGCCCAGCTCGTCGCGAAGCCTGGCGGGTATAAAAAGGCGACCCTTGGAATCAAGAGAATGCTGATATTCACCTGTCATCGCAGAGCCCCCTTCTTACAATTATTGGGACGCGCCGTGTCCGCAGCCGCGCTCTCCGTGCCGTCCCTGCCGGCAAAGGGTCGTCCGCCTCTCCCCACTTGGGGGAACAATTCCACACTTTCCACCACTTTGCCCCACCGAGGTGCTTCTATTATATTTAGTGTCAAGGGAAAATGCAAGCTGTTTTTTCTTTAAATTTTCGTCCGATTTTGCGCCGGCGTCCCCGCAGCGCGCACATTTCGGCTCGTGGACACAAAATAAGGCGCCCGCTGTGGACAGCGGGCGCCTCGGCGTCAAGATATAGAGTTTGAAAAAAGACAGTACAGAATTTTGAAATTTATTCCTGCGTATTATCCTGTGCCGGAGCCTGGTGGGCGGCGCGGAGGTCTTCGTTCACGCCTGCCGTGCCGCGGAAGCGGGCGCGGGAGGTGTGGATCTCGGCGAGCGCGGTGTTGACGGACTCCTCCGCGCGGCGCAGGGCGTCGTCGATGAACTCCATCGCGGCCTGGCGCAGGGCGTTGGAGCGCGCGGTGGCGTTGCCCTCGAGCTCGGCGGCCTTGGCGCGGGCGACGCGGACTATCTCCTGCTCGTCTATCATGGCGCGCGCCTTCTCCTCGGCGGCGCGGCGGATGCTCTCGGCCTCTCGCTTGGCGTTGCCTATGAACTCGTCCCTCGCGGACACGAGGCGCTTGGCCTCGCTGAGCTCCGCGGGCAGGCGGTTCTTGATGTCCTCTATCATGCTCAGCGCCTTTTCGCGCTCTACTATGCACTTGTCGTTGCCCAGGGGGACGCCCCAGGCCTCGCTGACCATGGAATACAGGCCGTCTATCAGCTCCATGACTTCGTTATCCATTGCGCTTGCCTCCCCTCGCACGCAGCAAAACCTCGTCGATTATCTCACGCGGCAAAAACTCGCTCAAGTCCGCGCCGTAGCTTGCCAGCTCCCGCACCACGGACGAGCTGAGAAAGGTGTACTTCTCGCTTGAAGTCAGGAACATGGTCTCAAGCGCAGGGTTTATCATCTTGTTTATCTGCGACATCTGGAATTCGTTTTCAAAGTCCGTTCCGGCGCGAAGTCCCTTGACTATTATCGCGTGCTCGTAGCGCTTGGCGTACTCGGCAAGCAGCCCGTCAAAGGTGTCCACCGTGACGTTGGGATAACCGGCGGTGATGCGGCGTATCATGTCCACGCGCTCGTCTATCGTGAACATGGGCGTCTTCTTAGTGGCGTTCACCATAACGAGCACCACGACCTTTTCAAATATGCGGGAGGTGCGGCGCACTATGTTCAGGTGGCCGAGAGTCATCGGGTCAAAGCTGCCGGGGCAGATTGCAATACTCATGGGTCAGTTGTCCTTTTTATACACGGTTAAGCAGACCTTCCCGTAGCGCCGGGACAGGGTTTGCCTGTACGGCGGCGCCAATTCGGGCATGGTTTTCTCTCGTCTGCTTTCGCACACAATTATACCACCGTCGTTCAATATGTCAACATTTTGTATCGCTTCAAGCGCTTTTTCGAGCAAATCCGAGTCATAGGGCGGGTCGAGGAAAACGAGGTCGAATTTGCCCGCGCGGCGGAGAAAGCCTATGGAATCGGCCTGCTCCACGCGGCCCTTCAGGCCGCAGCGCTCCAGGTTCGTGCGCACCAGCTTCAGGCTCTTGGCGCTCTCGTCCACGAACACGGCCTCAGCCGCGCCGCGCGACAGCGCCTCTATACCCAGCTGGCCCGTGCCGGCAAACAGGTCCAGCACGCGCCTGCCCTCGATGTCGAACTGGATTATGTTGAACATGGCCTCCTTGACCATGTCGGTGGTCGGCCTGACAGCCATGCCTTCTGGCTCCAGCAGCTTGCGCCCGCGCGCGGAGCCGGTTATCACTCTCATTTTTTCTCCTCCTCGCTGTTTTCCGGGTGGAAGTGTGCGTACACGGCCTGCGCCGCGTTCTTGGGGACAACGGCGCAAAGCTGCTCATAGTCCGCGGCTCTTATGGCCTTGACCGTGCCGAAGGCCTTGAGCAGGTCGTTGCGGCGCTTGGCGCCCACGTTCGGTATGTCGTCCAGCGCCGAGTGCAGCTTCTCGTTTCGCAGCGAGCGCTGGTACTCTATAGCGCAGCGGTGGGTCTCCTCCTGTATCGTGCCCACGAAGGCAAACACGGCCGGGTTGCCGGAGATGCCTATCTCCCGCCCCTCCGGCGTCTCCAGCGCCCTCGTGCGGTGGCGGTCGTCCTTGACCATGCCGAAGGTGGGGATATCCAACCCCAGCTCGGCCAGCACGCCCTGCGCCGCCGAGGCGTGCGCCGCGCCGCCGTCTATCAGCAGCAGATCCGGCAGGTCGGTGAACTTCTCGTCGCCGTCCAGCGCGCGCTTAAAGCGCCTCGTCACGGCCTGACGCATACTCTCGTAGTCGTTCGGCTCGGTCAGGTCGCGTATGCGGAACTTGCGGTAGTCGCGCTTGAGCGGCTTGCCGTGCACGAACACGGTCATGGCCGCCACTATGCCCTCGCTGCCCAGGTTGGAGATGTCGAAGGCCTCTATGCGCTCGGGCACCGACGGCAGGCTCAGCGTGCGCTGCAGCCACTCCAGCGTCTTGAGCGACTTCTGTGCGGCTGTGGCCGCGCGCTCGACCTCCTCTTTGGCGTTGGTCTGGGCCGTCTCCAGCAGCTTGAGCCTGTCGCCGCGCTGAGGCACCTCCACGCGCACCTTCTTGCCGCTGTCCCGGGAGAACAGCTCGCTGAGCGCCGTCAGGTCCTCGCCGTCCATGCAGTCCGGCACGAGTATGAACTTGGGCCAGGCGCCGCGCGCGGCGTAATACTGGCGCACCAGGGCACTGACGGCCTCGCCGTCGGACTCCAGCGGCTCCTCCATCAGCTCGAAGTCCTTGTCCGCGAGGTTGCCGTTCACGTAGTGCAGCACCGTGAAGCAGGTGCGCGCACCTCGGTAGAAGCCCACGGCGTCGGTGTCTGCGTAGACGGCGTAAATCACCCGCTGGCGGTTCTCCAGCCCCTCCACGGCACGTATGCGGTCGCGCAGCGACGCCGCCAGCTCGAACTTCAAGTCCTCGGCGGCGGCTTCCATCTGCCGCGTGAGATCCTCGATAAGCTCCTTCGTGCGCCCGGAGAGCACCAGCTCCGCCTGGGCGATGGCCGCGCGGTACTCCTCGCTGCTGCGCCCGGAGCGGCACCAGCCGGCGCAGGCGCCCATGTGGTAGTTCAGGCACGGTCTGGCCTTGTCTATGTCGCGCGGGAAGCGGCGGGAGCAGGTGGGCAGGTGCAGCGCCTTGCAGACCGTGTCTATTATGTCCCTGGTCTGGCTCCGCCCGCCGAACGGACCGAAGTACTTCGCCCCGTCCTTGGCCGTGCGGTTGGCCAGCGTGAAGCGCGGGTACTCGCTCTTGACATCCAGCCGGATGAAGGGGTAGCCCTTGTCGTCCTTCAGCAGGATGTTGTAGTGCGGCTTGTGCCGCTTGATAAGCGAATTTTCCAGCACCAGAGCCTCGAACTCGGTCTTGACGACGATGACGTCGAAGTCGTCCACCTTTGCGACCATCGCCGCCACCTTAGGCAGGTGCTCGCCGCGGAAGTAGCTGGTCACGCGGTTTTTGAGCGCCTTGGCCTTGCCGACGTAGATGACCTCGCCGCGGACGTCCTTCATGATGTACACGCCCGGCAGAAGCGGCAGGCGGTTGGCCTTGTCGCGCAGCTCGTCTATCTTCATGGCGGTGCACCTCCTCTCAATTATGCGGTGCGTGAATAAAAAAGGGCGTGCCAAAGCACGCCCTTGCTAGGTATTTTGCGCGGATTACTCGGAGAAATCGGAGTCTATCAGTGCGGACAGCGTGGCAATGGCCTCGTTCTCGTCGACACCGTCGGCCACGATGTTCACGGCAGTCCCCTTGACGATGCCCAGGGAAAGCACGCCGAGGAGGCTCTTGGCGTTCACGCGACGGTCATCCTTCTCGATCCAGATGCTGCTCTTGAACTCATTGGCCTTCTGAATAAAGAAGGTGGCGGGTCTGGCGTGAAGACCTACCTGATTGTTTATTGTAACCTCTTTGGATATCACGAAAGACACTCCTTCCACAACCCCAAGCCTGCGGATTCAGGCTTTAAGCATATTAACTTTATCAAATCTGGCGGGAAACGTCAACGGGGTTTTCCCCGATTTGTATTTTTACACAAGTTGTGCCTTGACTATAACCTCAATTTTATTTCAGTTCCACCACGGTCACGCCGCTTTCTCCCTCACCGTAGCGTCCCAATCTGAAGCTCTTGACGGCTTTGTTGCGCTTGAGCGCCTGCTGCACCGCCGCGCGCAGCGCCCCCGTGCCCTTTCCGTGGATGATGGTCACCGTTTGCAGCTTGCCCATGACGGCGGAATCTATGTACCGCTCCAGCACGGGTATAGCTTCCAGCGTGTCCATGCCGCGCAGGTCAAGCTCCGCAGGCATCGGCGCCGAGCGCAGCGACGCGCCGCCGGGCGCGGAGGCGGTCTTCTTTTTCTGCTTCGGCTTTTCCACGACGCGCACCTCGCTCTGCTTGGCCGTGAGGTTCATCGCCCCGGCTCTCAGCGCCAGCGTGCCGTCGCGGTTGACGTCCACGACCTCGGCGTTGACGCCCATGCTCAGCAGCTCGACGGTGTCGCCCTTGACGGCGGGGCGGGTGGGCTTCTTCTCCTCCTGCGGCATCGCAGGCCGTTCGGCAAAGCGCTCCTCCGCCGCGTTCAGGCTGCGCAGGAGGTTGGTGCGCGCCTCGTTGGCCGCGCGGTGATCCTCCGCCTCGTTGGCGGCCGAGCGCATACGGTCTATCTCGGCGAAGGCGGCCTCCGCCGTCTCGCGCGCCGAGGCGATTATCCGCTCGGCGTCGCGCCTGGCCTTGACCTCCGCCTTGTCCAGGCGCAGTTCAAGCTCCACGCGTATCTTGGCGGATTCGCGGCGGTTCTCCTCGGCCTCGCGGAGTTTGCGCTCGGCCTCCTCGCGGTCGTGCTCGAGGGACTGGCGCACCTCCTCCAGCTTGGCTATCGTCGCCTCGAAGCTGGCGCTCTCTACGCCGACGCGGCTGCGGGCGTCGGCGATTATCTCCCCGGGCACTCCCAGCCGCTCGGATATGGCGAAGGCGTTGGACTTGCCGGGTATGCCCACCAGCAGACGGTAGGTCGGCTTGAGCGTGGCCACGTCGAACTCGCACGAGGCGTTCACGACGCCCTTTTCGTTGGTGGCGTACACCTTCAGCTCGGCGTAGTGCGTGGTCGCGGCTATCACCGCGCCGCGCTGCCGGGCGTACTCTATGATGGATATGGCCAGCGCCGCGCCCTCCGTGGGGTCGGTGCCCGCGCCCAGCTCGTCAAAGAGCACGAGGGTGTTATCCCCACACTCATCCAATATGCGCACGATGTTGGTCATGTGCGAAGAAAACGTCGACAGGTTCTGCTCTATACTCTGCTCGTCGCCTATGTCGGCCAGCACGCCGGAGAACACCGGCACCGCGCTGTCGCCCGCCGCGGGTATGTGCAGCCCGCAGGCGGCCATGACGCACATCAGCCCGATGGTCTTGAGCGTGACGGTCTTGCCGCCCGTGTTGGGGCCGGTTATGACCAGGGTGTCGTAGTCCCCGCCCAGCTCCACGGTGATTGGCACCGCCGTCTCTTTGGCGAGCAGCGGGTGGCGCGCCTTGTGCAGGCGTATCTCCCGCTTTGAGATCTCCGGCTCGACGGCGTCGAGCGCGTAGCTCAGCCGGGCTTTGGCGAAGATCAGGTCTAGCTGTACCAGCAGATCATAGTCGCGAGATATGTCGTCGCTGTGCTCGGCGCAGTCGGCGGAGAGCTCGGCCAGGATGCGCTCTATCTCCGCCTTCTCCCTGGCGCGCAGCTCCCGCAGCTCGTTGTTGGCCTTGACTGCGGCCATCGGCTCCACGAACAGCGTGGCGCCCGAGCTGGACACGTCGTGCACCAGGCCGGGGACGGCGTTTTTGAACTCCGCCTTCACCGGCACGACATAGCGCTCGCTGCGCGTGGTTATTATCGGGTCTTGCAGCGCTTTGGCGTAGCTGGGCGAGCTTATTATCTTTTGCAGCGCCTCGCGCACGCGCGCGCTGGCCGCGCGGATGAGCCGGCGTATGCTCGCAAGCTCGCTGCTGGCCGCGTCGGCTATCTCCTCCTCGCCCGCGATGGAGCTGGTTATCTTGTCCTCCAGGAAGCGGTTGGCCTGGATAGACTGAAAGAGGTAGTCTATGCAGGTCTTCTCCCCCTTGCCGTCGCCGGCGGCGTAGGCCTTCGCGCCCCTGGCCGCGGCCAGGACGCCGGCTATGTCCATGAGCTCGCGCGTGTTCAGCACGCCGCCCATGTCCGCTCGCTGCAAACTGGCGCGCACGTCGCGTACGCCCGAGAAGCTCGGGCTGCCGCGGGTAACCATCATGGAACGCGCCGCACTGGTCTCGGCCAGGCGGCGGCGCACCTCCGCCTCGTCCGTGCTGGGGGTGAGCGCGGCGGCCCGCGCCTTGGCCAGGTCGCTGACGGCCTCCCGCTCGAGCATCGCAAGCACGGCGGGCAGCTCAAGTGTGGCGGCGCTTCTTTCGTATTGGGTCATCTTGCCAGGTTCCTCAGTTTCTTGTAGTAGTCTAGGCTGCCGAACGCCCGGTCGAGCTGGTAGAGCGCGTAGGCCTCGCAGACCTCCGCCAGCTCGCTCAGCGCGGGTTCGGCCAACCGGAAGGAAAATACGCGGCGCGCGTCCGCGTCCACTATATAGCGCATCGCGGCGAGCGTGTCCTCGCCCACGTGCAGTCCGCCCACGGCGCGGCAACCGCTGCAGAACAGCTCGCCGTGCTCGGGGAACAGCCTCGCCTCGGCCATCTCGGTCTTGCCGCAGCCGGCGCACTGCTCCAGCTCCGGCCTGTATCCGGACAGGCACATCAACCGCAGCTCAAACGCCGCCTTGACCTGTTTGGGCGGGCAGAGCTTGTTGGCCAGCGCGTACAGCGCGTTCAGGCCCAGCTGCAATATCTCCGGCTCCGCCACGTTCTCGTTTGACACGGCCTCCAGCAGCTCGGCTATATAGCTGCCCAGGGCGAGCAGGTCTATGTCCGAGCGCAGCGGCCGGAACTGCTCCACCGTCGCGGCCTCGTTGACAGTATAATATCCCTTGTTGCCGAAAAGCGTAAAGTCGGCAAACGTCAGCAGCTGCGTCGCGGCCGCAAGCTTGCTGCGCGTCCTCGCAACGCCCCGCGCCTTGGCGGTAATTTTGCCGTCGGTCTCCGTCAGAATCGTGAGTATCTTGTCCGACTCTTTGTACTTGGCTTCCCTAAGGATAAGGCCGCGCGTATTGAGAAACATATGTAACACCCTCCAAAGCCTCTCGGCGGACATCAGCTGTCCGCCGTTTCCTCTCCGTTGCCGGCCGTCTCGAGCCCGTCCAAAGCCCGGCACGCCAGATAGCACAGCGGCTCGCCCGTTTCGGCGAAAAGCTCCCAAAGATCCGCTCCTGTCATGAAAACACCCCCGGCAGTATTTTGCGCGAGTGCGCCGTCTCTATAGCTGGGAATTTTTCTTGACAGTTGTGTGCGCGATGATTATATACCAACACACGTGTATTAGCAAGCTTTTTGTGAAAAGTATAACGCTTTTGTCCCTCCCCGGCGAGGCAAGCGAAGCGCCCCGCTGGTGACGGGGCGCTTTGAGGTCAAAAGAAAGTTGCGACGCTCGGGTCGGGCGCTTCGCACGCCTCGGCGCTCTCGGCGGTGAGCACGGGGCCGCGGCGGCCGTAGGCGCGGTTGAACTTGTAGTCCATCTTGGCCGTGAGCACGAACCAGCCGTCGTCGGGCATGTCCGGTATCGAGCGGAAGTCGCAGATGAAGGCCGTGAAGGCTATGTCCGCCTCGCAGCAGGTCATGACGTGGCGGCCGGCTATCATCCAGCCGCTCTGTATGCCGCGGCGCTTGACGCAGCGGCACTTGACGCGCACGGTCTTGCCCGCGTACTTCTTCGGCTCCTCGCTGACGTCGCGGTACCATATGGCGTAGTCGCGGTCGGCGATCTCTATCACGGGCGCGTCTATGTCGAAGGGCAGCGGGTCTTCGATGTCGTCGTACACGACGCTGCCGTCGGCGCTCTCATACGCGATGTCGGCGCGGCGGGAGGCGGCGCGGACTATCTTGTGGAACTCCATCTTGTCCATGTCGCTCTTGAAGCGGTTGAACACCACCAGCTCCGCGCTCTTGAGCTTGTCGTAGGTGAGCTGGCGCATGTTGGCGTTGTAGCTCAGGAAGGTGTTCGCGTCGGCGAACATGAACTCCTGCGCCACCAGCCATCCCTCCGGCAGCGCGCCGTAGAGGCTGTCGAGCATCCACATGCCGTTGTACTCCACCAGGACGCGCTCGGCCTCGGCCTTGGCCAGCCACTGCACCAGGTTTTCGGGCGTGAGGTCTGCTTCGTTCTCGACGGCCTTGAGCTTTACGCGGTGGCCGGAGAACTGCTCCGGCGCATACTCCTCGATGCCCTCCTCACAGACGAGCAGCAGCGTCGGCTCGCCCTTGTTGAAGCGGCCGTCCTCCAGCGTCTCCTGTATGAACTTGGTCTTACCGCCCTCCAGGAAGCCGGTAAAGAGATATACGGGTATCTGTCGGTTTTCAGGCAAGGTCAAACAGCTCCTTCAGGCCTTCTTCGTCGAGGTGCGCGCCTATCACGCAGATGCGGCCGGTGACGGCGGCGTCGCCGCGGCGCACGCTGCGCTCGCCGGGGACGTAGTCGAAGTATATCCAGCCGCCCTCGGCGGGGACATAGCCCTTCGCGCGCACGATCTGGCCGTAGGTGAGGCTGTCGAGCGCGTGGAGCGCGGAGTCGATCTCCTCCTCGGTGAACTGCTTCGCCGTCTCCACGCCCCAGCTGGAGAACACCTCGTCGGCGTCGTGGCCGTGGTGATGGTGGTGATGGTGCTCGTGCCCCTCGTGGCCATGGTCATGGTGGCAGCACTCGCCGTGCTCGTGGTCATGCTCGTGCTCGTGCTCATGGTCATGGTCGTGGTGGCAGTGCTCGTGGTCGTGGTGGTCGTGGCCGCAGCAGCACTCGTCCTCGTCCTCGGCCACTTCGGCGGCGAGGCGGTCAAGCTCGGCCTTGAGGGTGTCCTCGCGCTCCATCGCGGCGCGAAGCTGCGCCCCGTCCAGCTCGTCCCAGGGGGTGGTGACGATGACGGCGCTCTGGTTGTGCTCGCGCAGCATGTCCACGCAGGCGGCGAGCTTGCTCTCGCTCATGCCCTTGGTGCGGCTGAGCACGATGGTTCCGGCGTTCTCGACCTGGTTGCACCAGAACTCGCCGAAGTTCTTCATGTACATCTTGGCGCGGGTGGCGTCCACGACGGTGGTGAAGCTGCCGGGAACCAAATCGGGGTCTCCGACGTCCTGTACTGCACGGATGACGTCGCTGAGCTTGCCGACGCCGCTCGGCTCGATGAGGATGCGGTCGGGCGCGAACTGCTCCTTGACCTTCTTGAGCGCCTCGGCGAAGTCGCCGACCAGGCTGCAGCAGATGCAGCCGCTGCTCATCTCGGTGATCTCCACGCCGGCGTCGGCCAGGAAGCCGCCGTCCACGCTGATTTCGCCGAACTCGTTTTCGATGAGCACCAGCTTCTCGCCCGCGTAAGCTTCGGAGATCAGCTTCTTGATCAGCGTCGTCTTTCCGGCGCCGAGAAAGCCGGAGAAAATGTCTATTTTGGCCATGTTTTTTACGCTTCCTTTATAAAAAGTTGTGTGTTACAATGTCATGGGGAAACTTATCCCGTGAATTTGAATTATACCACTAATCGATGAAAGGGTCAACAATATATGAAAAAATCGGCAATTGCACTCATATTGGTTTTCGCGCTCTGCCTCAGCGCCTGCGGCGTTCCGGCCGCGCAGAGCAGCCCTACCCCCGCCCCCACGCCGGAGCCGACACCGGAACCGACGCCGGAACCCACTCCCAGCCGCGCGGAGGTCATACTCGAGGGCATGTCGCTCACGGAGAAGATATGCCAGCTCATGATAGTCCGTCCCGAGGCGCTGACCGGCGTCTCTCCCGTCACCGTCGCAGGTGAGACGACCAAGGCCGCGCTGGAGCAGTACCCGGTGGGCGGGTTCATATACACGCTGGACAACCTCGTCACCGTGGAGCAGACCGTCGCGATGATAGACAACGCGCAGAGTATGAGCGACATACCGCTGTTCATCTCCGCCGACGAGGAGGGCGGGAACGTGGGGCGGCTCATGTACAAGCTGGGCACCACCTGGGTGAACGCGATGTACTCGTACAAAGACCAGGGCACGCAGGTCGCGCACGACAACGCCTACACCATCGGCTCCGACATGGCCGCCTGCCGCTTCAACACCGACTTCGCCCCCGTGGCCGACGTGTGGACCAACCCCAACAACACGGTCATAGGCGACCGCGCCTACTCCGACGACTACGACCAGGCCGCGGAGCTTGTGGCCGCCGCAGTGCAGGGCTTCCACGACGCGGGGATGATCTGCTCGGTCAAGCACTTCCCCGGTCACGGCGACACCGACACCGACACGCACACCGGCGGAGCCGTGGTGAACAAGACCGTGGACGAGCTGATGGCCGGCGAGCTGAAGCCCTTCATATCCGGCATCGAGGCCGGGGCGGACATGGTCATGATAGGCCACATGACGGTGACGGCGCTTGACAGCGAGCACCCTGCCAGCCTCTCGCGAGAGGTCGTCACCGGCCTGCTGCGGGAGCAGCTCGGCTACGACGGCGTGGTCATAACCGACAGCCTGGACATGGGCGCGCTGAGCGCCTGGGCGGAGGGCGAGCGCTGCGTGCTGGCGCTGGAAGCCGGGGTCGACATACTGCTCGGCGTGAGCGACATCCCGGACGCCGTTGCGGCCATAGCCTCGGCCGTCGAGTCCGGACGGCTGTCCGAGGCTGACATAGACGCGAGCGTATTGCGCGTTTTGGAGCTGAAGACGCAGTACCTGGGCGAATTTTAACATTTCGTTGCTTTTCTTTATATGCTCGCTATGCTATAATTGATAAAAAACCTGCTCCGGGAGGAATACTATGCTCAAAGAAAAGCCCAACGCTAAATACGTACCCCAGGTCAGCAGCAAGTTGAGGCACCACATCCTGCGCGTCCCCAGCGTAGTCCGCAACGCCAGCGGTATAGTTATCAACGGCCGGCGCATAAAGTCGCTTGTCTTCACGACAGACATAGCGATCATACGCAACTGCAACGCAGACGCCGTGCTCGCCGTATATCCCTTCACCCCGCAGCCCACCATCTCGTCCTCCGTGCTGAGGTACTCCTCCCTTCCCGTGTTCTGCGGCGTGGGAGGAGGCACCACTCAGGGTCTGCGCACCCTCCAGCTGGCGTGGGACGCCGAGACCGAGGGCGCAATGGGAGTTGTTGTCAACGCGCCCATCGGAAACGAGGACGTGCAGCGCATCGCAAACTACATAGACATCCCCCTCGTCGTCACCGTCGTAAGTGAAAAGACCGACATCGCCGCCCGGCTCGAGGCCGGCGCCAGCATACTCAACGTCTCCGCCGCAGCGCGCACTCCCGAGGTCGTGCGCGCCATACGCAAGGACTTCCCCGACGTGCCCATAATCGCCACCGGCGGCGGCCAGGAGGAGAGCATCATGCGCACCGTCGAGGCCGGAGCCAACGCCATCAGCTACACCCCTCCCACGACCAAGGAGCTGTTCTCCTCCATGATGGAAGACTACAGAAACCGCGAATAATTGCGGCTCTTACGCATACAAAAACAGTCCCCGAATACGTTCGGGGACTGTTTTTCTGTATATTTATGGTTTCACCGCTCACCGGCGCAGCCGGTCTATGCCGGGCTTGAGCGCAGGCAGGATGGCCTGGAGCGAGCTGGTGGCCGGGTTCATGCTGCCGGGCAGGTTTATTATGAGCGTGCCGCCGCGCAGACCGGCTATGCCGCGCGAGAGCATGGCGTTTGTGCCCGTCTTCATGGCCGCGTGGCGCATGGCCTCCGGTATCCCCGGCGCCACGCGGTTTATAACCGCCTCCGTGGCCTCGGGAGTGACGTCGCGGCGGGAGAAGCCCGTTCCCCCGGCTGTCAGAACCAGGCAGACGTCCAGGTCGTAGGAGCAGTGAACAAGCTCCGCCTTGATCACCTCGAATTCGTCCGGCACTATCTTGGTAGAAACTATCTCCCAGCCGTCCTCCTCCAGCAGCTTTGCCAGCGCCGGGCCTGTGGTATCCTCGCGCACACCGCGTGAGCAGCGGTCGCTCACCGTGAGTATCGCCGCCGTGTATTTCATGCTTACCCCTCCAATTTCGTCTGTATTCACGAAAAGCCGCATTTATTATACCAGCTATATCTCTCCACGTAAAGAGCCAGAGTCCGCAGCAGTGTAAAAAATAACCTGACTTCGCCGTTTTGCATGGCTGAAGTATATTGCGTTTTTTACAAAATTGCAACTGCCTTATTGACAAATACGTCAATCAGGGTTATCATCACGCCATCGAAGGGCAAAGGCGTTCTGAGATTCAACAATCTTAGGACGTCTTTGCCCCTTTTTATTTTTTCAGGGCATATCAGAAATTTTGAGAAGGAGAGTCTAACCATGGGAAAGTACACTAAGAAGGACATCATGCGCATTGTAGCCGACGAGGACGTCGAGTTCATCCGTATGCAGTTCACCGACATCTTCGGTCAGCTGAAGAATGTCGCCATCACCGCCAGCCAGCTGGAGAAGGCTCTCAATAATCAGATCATGATAGACGGCAGCTCCATCGAGGGCTTCACTCGCATACACGAGAGCGACCAGTACCTCTACCCAGACCCGGACAGCTTCACCATCCTGCCCTGGGCTACCGGCACCGGACGCACGGCGAGGCTCATCTGCGACGTTTATAACCCCGACGGCACGCCGTTCATCGGCGACCCGCGCGGCGTGCTCAAGCGCGCGCTGAAGAAAGCGGCGGACATGGGCTACACCTTCAACGTCGGTCCCGAGTGCGAGTTCTTCCTGTTTGAGACCGACGAGCACGGCCGTCCCACCACCAAGACCGGCGACGAGGCCGGCTACTTCGACCTCGGCCCCGTGGATCACGGCGAATTTGTGCGCCGCGACATCTGCCTCGCGCTGGAGGCCATGGGCTTTGAGATAGAGGCCAGCCACCACGAGGTCGCCCACGGACAGCACGAGATAGACTTCAAGTACGCCGACGCGCTGACCGCGGCGGACAACATCATGACCTTCCGCATGACCGTCAAGACTCTCGCGCAGCAGCACGGCCTGCACGCGACCTTCATGCCCAAGCCGGTGTTCGGCATCAACGGCAGCGGTATGCACACCAACATGTCCCTGTTCCACGAGGGCAAGAACGTCTTCTTCGACCCCGAGGGCGATAAGCAGCTGAGCGAAAAGGCCTACAGCTTCATCGCCGGACTGCTCGCCCATGTGCGCGGCATGACCGCCGTCACCAACCCGCTGGTGAACAGCTACAAGCGACTGGTGCCGGGCTATGAGGCGCCGTGCTACCTGGCGTGGAGCGCCTCCAACCGCAGCGCGCTGATACGCATCCCCGCCGCGCGCGGTCAGAGCACGCGCGTGGAGCTGCGCAACCCCGACCCCGCCTGCAACCCCTACCTCGCCCTGGCGCTGTGCCTGACCGCCGGTCTGGACGGCATCGAGCGCGGCCTTGAGGCTCCGGCGGAGATAACCGAGAACATCTTCGCCATGGACGCCGCGACGCGCCTGGCCAACGGCATAGACAATCTGCCCGGCTCCCTCGAGGAGGCCGTGTGCGCGCTGGAGAGCGACGAGCTGATGGCCGCCGCGCTGGGCGAGCACGTGTTCCCGCGCTATGTCGAGGGCAAGATGAAGGAGTGGGACGACTACCGCACGCAGGTCACCGACTGGGAGCTTGCCCGGTACATGATACAGTATTGATATGTGTGCGATAATCGGCTTCACAAGACGTACCGTCTCCCGGGGGCTGGCGCTGGAGGGTTTTAACCGAACCCTCTCGCGCGGCCCGGATATGAGCAGCTTCGTCGAGTGCGGCAAGGGCTGGCTGGGCTTCCACCGGCTGGCCATCATGGGGCTGAACGCCAACGGCATGCAGCCCTTCCGGCTCGACGGCGACATGTGCGTCTGCAACGGCGAGCTGTACGGCTTCCGACCCATAAAGACCGAGCTGGTGGGCATGGGCTACCGCTTCCGCTCCGGCTCCGACTGCGAGATCCTGCTGCCCATGTACCGCGAGTACGGCACCGACATGTTCGCCATGCTCGACGCGGAGTTCGCCTGCATCATCTACGACTCCCGCGCCGACAAGTTCATCGCCGCGCGCGACCCGCTGGGCATACGCCCGCTGTACTACGGCGAGCTGCCGGCAGGAGGCATGGTCTTCGCCAGCGAGGCGAAGAACCTCGTGGGGCTGTGCCCCAAGATCCTGCCCTTCCCTCCCGGCTGCTACTGGGACGGCGAGTTCCACCGCTACGCCGACCTCACCACCGTCGGCGAATACTGCCGCGACGACGAGGAGACGGCATGTAAACACATACGCGAGCTGCTGATACAGGCGGTCGACAAGCGCCTCGACTCCGACGCGCCGCTGGGCTTCCTGCTCTCCGGCGGGCTGGACTCCTCGCTGGTGTGCTCCATCGCCACGAGGCTGCTGCAAAAGCCCATACGCACCTTTGCAATAGGCATGGACACCGACCCCATAGACCTCAAGTACGCCCGCCACGCCGCCGAGTTCCTCGGCAGCGAGCACATGGAGATCACGATGACGCGCGAGGAGGTGCTCGCCAGCCTGGACAGGCTCATCGGCATACTCGGCACCTACGACATCACGACCATCCGCGCCAGCCTCGGCATGTACCTGTGCTGCAAGGCGATACACGAGCGCACGGACGTGCGCGTTCTGCTCACCGGCGAGATAAGCGACGAGCTGTTCGGCTACAAGTACACGGACTTCGCCCCCTCACCCGAGGCCTTCCAGGCCGAGAGCAAAAAGCGCATAGACGAGATACACATGTACGACGTGCTGCGCGCCGACCGCTGCATCAGCGTGAACAGCCTGGAAGCGCGCGTGCCCTTCGGCGACATCTTCTTTGTCAGGTACGTCATGAGCCTCGACCCCGCGCTCAAGATGAACCGGCATGGCATAGGCAAGTACCTGCTGCGTCACGCCTTCGAGCGCGACGGCTGGCTGCCTTACGACCTGCTCTGGCGGCAGAAGGCCGCCTTCTCCGACGCCGTGGGTCACTCCATGGTCGACGACATCAAGGACTACGCCGAGAGCCGCTATACCGACGCGGAGTTTGAAGCCAAGAGGCTGCATTACGCCCACGCCCGGCCTTTCACAAAGGAGAGCCTGCTGTACCGGGAGATATTTGAAAAGTATTACCCGGGACAGTCCGACATGGTGGCGGACTTCTGGATGCCGAACCGCTCCTGGCCCGGCTGCGACGTCGACGACCCGAGCGCGCGCGTCCTGGCCAACTACGGCGACAGCGGCATATAAGCGCCCGCGGCGCCCTAAAACGCCTCCCCAACTCTCTTTCTCTCTTGTGCTCGGGGGCGGATCTCCCCCGCCCCTGGGCGATTTTTGAAAGAGAAAAAATAACCCCGCCCCGGATAACTCCGGGGCGGGGTCTGCTTTTGCGCTTTATTCGATCACTATGCTGCGGTTGTCGGGCACCAGCTCCGGCCTCTTGGGGAGGGTCAGGGTCAGGACGCCGTCGGTGTAGTTGGCCTTGATGCCCGCGGTGTCGATGCCGCTGACGTCAAAGCTGCGCTCGAAGCTGCCGAAGCTGCGCTCGCGGCGGACATAGCCGTTCTTGTTGGTCTCGGTGTTGCTGTGGCGCTCGGCCTTGATGGTCAGGCGGTCGTTCTCAAGGTCTATCTTGATGTCGTCCTTCTTGAAGCCGGGCAGGTCGGCCTCGAGCACAAAGCTGTCGCCCTTGTCGGTGATGTCGGTGCGAAGCTCCATCGGCGCGTTGTTGGTGCCGAAGAAATCGCTGAAGAAGTTGAACGGATCCATCATACTGCGGCGGGTGGAATAAGGTGTAAGCTCAAACATGATTAAAACCTCCATGTGTTATATATACGTTTTAGTGTTCGCAGATTCTCGATGTCCTATTCACATCTCTCGTCTGTTTACGTATATAAAATACAATACAGATTTTAATAATTCATGAACTGGTTATGTCCTATATGTAAACATTAGCACTCGCCGGTGGCGAGTGCTAATGTCGTGTCTATTCGCTTTATATGGCCGTCGGCACGGCGTCCGGCTCTATGGGGCAGACGTAGCCGCTCTTGGTGCGGCGGGCGAACTCGTCGCGAGCCTTTTGCAGCGTCTCTGGGTCGTTCATAAGCTCTATGGCCGCGCAGGCGATGATCTTCGCCGCGTTGATGAGACCCTTGTGGCCGAGGCTGGTTCCGCCGGAGCTGACGTTCTGCCAGGAGTGTCCGGCGGCTCCGAACGGGAAGGTCACGCAGTGCACCTGCGCCGCGGGGGTCTGCCAGCTCACGTCGCCGACGTCCGTGCTCCCGGCCACGAAGCCGGTGGAGTGGTACTCGGGCATGATGAAGCCGCACAGCGCGTCGCTGAGGCCGTTGGTGCGCTCGGCCACATCCGCGGCGATGTCGGCGTCAAAGCCGGCCGCTATGCCGGGCGCCGTGGTGACGTCATAGGTCTTGCGCAGAGCCTCGGCCAGCTGCCGCTCCCCGGCGCTGTACTCGGGAAGGCCGACCTCGTTGAATATGCGGTAGAGCAGCTCCTCCAGCGTGTAGTTGGGCACCAGCTCGGCGGTGCCGTCGATGAACTGGCGGTCAAAGCTCGTCTCGGTCATCAGCGCCGCGCCCTGGGCGATCTTGTCCACGCGCGCAAGCAGCTTCACGCTGTCGCGCACCTTGTTGGCGCGCACCATGTAGAGCACGCTGGCCTCGCTCTGCACGACGTTGGGCGACACGCCGCCCGCGTCGATGATGGCGTAGTGGACGCGGCAGTCGCTGGTCATGTGCTCGCGCAGGTACTGCACGCCGGTGTTCATCAGCTCCACGGCGTCCAGCGCGCTGCGGCCGTTCTCGGGGTCGCCCGCCGCGTGGGCGGAGACGCCGTGGAACTTGTAGAGCACCTGGATGCTGGAGTTGTTCGTGCCGGTGACGACCTCGTTCACGTCGCTCGGGTGCCAGGTGAGCGCGCAGTCCAGCTCACGCCACATGCCCTCGCGAGCCATGAAGGCCTTGCCTGCGCCGCCCTCCTCTCCGGGGCAGCCGTAGAAGATGACCGTGCCGGGCTTGCCGGACTTTTCAAGGTAGTCCTTCACGGCGAAGGCCGCGCCCAGCGCGCCCGCGCCAAGCATGTTGTGGCCGCAGCCGTGGCCGGGAGCGCCCTCGACAAGCGGCTTGTGCTCAGAGCAGCCGGCGGCCTGACTGAGTCCGGAGAGGGCGTCGAACTCGCCCAGGATGCCGATGACCGGCCTGCCGGAACCGTACCTGCCGCAGAAGGCGGTCGCCACGCCGGCGAGACCCTCCGTGACCTCGAAGCCGTACTTGCGCAGGGTGTCGCAGTAGAGCTTTGCGCTCTCAAACTCCTTGAGCGAAAGCTCGGGCTTGGCCCAGACGGCGTCCGAAACGCCGGTAAAAATACCGGCGTTTTCGTCTATATACTTTATAGCGTTCTTCTGATAGTCGTTCATATCAATACCTTACTGAGGAAGTCCTGGAGCCTGGGGCTCTGCGGGTTGTCGAATATCTGCTTCGGCGCGCCCTGCTCGACGAGCTTGCCGTCGGCAAGGAACAGGATGCGGCTGCCGACCTCGCGCGCGAAGTGCATCTCGTGCGTGACGACGACCATCGTCATGCCCTCCTGGGCGAGCTGCTTCATGACGTCGAGCACCTCGCCGACCATTTCGGGGTCGAGGGCGCTGGTGGGCTCGTCAAACAGCATGACGTCGGGGTCCATGCACAGTGCGCGGACGATTGCGACACGCTGCTGCTGGCCGCCGGAGAGCTGGATGGGATAGGCGTCGGCGCGGTCGCCGAGACCAACGCGCTCAAGCAGCTTCTGCGCCTTGGCGCGCGCCTCGTCCTCCTTGAGCCTGCCCAGCTGCACGGGGGCGAGGATCATGTTCTCGATGACGGTCTTGTGCGGGAACAGGTTGAACTGCTGGAACACCATGCCCATCTTCTGGCGCACGACGTTGATGTCTATCTTCTTGCCTTCGGCGTCCTTTTTCTTGGTGATGTCCACACCCTCGAAGAAGACCGCGCCCTCGGTCGGCTCCTCGAGCAGGTTCAGCGAGCGCAGCAGGGTGCTCTTGCCGCCGCCGGAGGGGCCTATGATGACGACGACCTCGCCCTTATGGATGTCGACGTCCACGCCGTCCAGGGCCTTGATGGCGCCCTTGTTGTAGTGCTTCTTCAGGCCGCGAACGCTGATGAGGGCGTTGGTATCCGCCGGGTGCTCGGCGAGATAGGCCTCGGTATTCTCAAGTGCAAGCTGCTTATCTCTTGTAGCCACGGCTCATCTTCCTTTCAAAGTGGGCTATAACCTTCGAGGTCGGGAAGGTCAGGCAGAAGTAAAGCACTGCCGCGTAGACAAGGGCTTCCATCTGGCGGTATGTCGCGCCCTGAACCGCTTTTACCACGCTCATTATATCCTGTACGCCTATCAGGTAGGTGATAGAGCTTTCCTTGATAATGGTGACAAACTCATTGGCCATAGCCGGCAGTATGTTCTTTATGGCCTGCGGCAGCACCACGAGACGCATGGTCTTGCCCGCAGGAAGACCCAGCGAGCGCGCGGCCTCGGTCTGACCTATCGGGATAGAGCTGATTCCGGAGCGTATGACCTCGCTCAGATATGCGCCGGAGTTCAGGCTAAGCGCAACCACGCCCGGGACAAAACGTTTAAAGATAAACAGCCCGAAAATACGGAACGAGGGCATATCCGGGAAGGCAAGCAGAAACACGTTGTAAATCAGCAGTACCTGTACCAGCATTGGGGTGGCACGGAAGACCTCTACATAAGCCGTTGCCAGCCAGCGCAGAGGGGCAATCTTGCCCATACGGCACAGCGCTAGTAAAAGCGCTATTATAAAGCCGAAAAAAACGGCAAAAGCGGAGAGCAGTACCGTACCGAGTACTCCCTCCAAAAACATCGGCCAGTATGCGAAGGCGGCTTCAAAACCGGCTTTTGTGAACATCAGCGCAACACTCCTTATACATGCAAAGCGCCTCCCCCATTGCGGGGGAGGCCCCTGCTTACACTTACTTACTAAGACCTGATTTTATTCAGGCTGCCGGGCTCTCCTCGGGCGCGGCGCTGTCGGCGGCGTTCGCATCCTCAGCGGTGGTGCCAGCCTCGGGGACAGAACCGTTCTCGTCGAGCAGACCCTCATAGGTCTCACCGGTGGAGAGCTCATTTGCTTCGGCAACGAAGGTATCCATGCTGCCGTCCTCGATGGCGGCGGCTATACCGCGGTTGATGAGCTCAAGCAGTACGGGGTTGCCGAGCTGGACGCCGATGGAGCTGCCGGCCTGGTCGTAGGGAACGTCGAGAACTATCTCAAGGTCGGGGTTGGAGATAGCATAGTTGGCCGCAACAGCGGTCTCAATGAAGGCGCCATCCAGGCCGCCGTTCACAAGCTCAGCCACGATATCGGTAACCTTGGTCAGGACAACGACGCTGTTCGGGTCGCAGTATTCCTCAGCAAGATCCTGCTGGATGGAGCCGTTCTGGCAGCCGATCTGATACTCGGGGTGCTCCTTGAGCACGTCGAGACTGGTGAATTCGTCAGCCCTGTCCTTGACGGTGACAAAGCTCTGTCCACCGAGGTAGTAGAGGTCAGAGAAGGCCATAGCGCCCTCACGGGTGGGGTCGGGGCTCAGTCCGGCCATGCCTATGTCGACAGTCTTCATGGCGAGCTCATTGAGGACGCCATCAAAGTCCATGGTGACTATCTCGCACTCAAGACCCATGAAGTCGGCCAGGTACTGTGCCAGAGCCAGGTCGAAGCCGGCGAGCACGGGTTCACCGTTTTCGCCGATTGCGTAGAACTCATAGGGGGCGAAGTCGGGGCTGGTGGCCACACTCAGGACGCCGTCAGTGACGGTCTCGAGCTGGGCAAGCAGCTCCTCGGTGCTAACATCAGCGTAGGGGTTTTCGGTCGCTTCCGGGGTCGCCTCGGGGGTGGCGCTGGCGTTGGGGTCAGCGGTGGGGTCGCTCGCTTCGCTGCCGCAGGCGGCGAGGGCGAACACCATCACGAGGGCGAGAAGCAGTGCAAGAAACTTCTTCATTACTTATCCTCTTTCCATTATGTAATCATATCAGTCAGATTTTTTAACAAGTTGTTAACCTGACGATGGAATAATACACCCGCAGCGCCGATTTGTCAACTGTCAAAATGAAATATTATGCGATAAATTTACCCAAATTAGCGGTTAATATACACCATATTCTGCATAACCATTGAATTATTCACTAGTTTATTCGTTTTATCCGCCCCGCGAGCGCGAAGATGGCGAAGCCGAGGATGTTCACGCACACCACGCTTGCGCCGCTCGGCGTCTCCAGCGCGTAGCTGGCGGTCATGCCCAGCACGAAGCACACGACCGAGAACACCGCCGAGCAGACGGTGACCGACCGGAACGAGCGGAAGACGCGCATCGCCGCCAGCGGCGGGAAGATGATGAGCGAGGAAATGAGCAGCGCGCCCATCATGCGCATACCCAGCACAACGGTCACGGCCGTCAGCACGGCGAGCAGCATGTTGTACGCCCCCGCCTTTGCGCCGGTGGCCTGGGCGAAGGTCTCGTCAAAGGTTATGGCGAAGATGCGCGGGTACAGCAGCGTGAAGCAGACTATCACGGCGGCGCACAGCGCCACGGACAGCACCGCGTCCGCGCGCGAGACGGTGAGGATGGAGCCGAACATATAGTTGGAGATGTTGGTGTTCGAGCCGCTGGTCAGCGAGATGACCAGCACGCCTATGGCCAGCGCGCCGCTGGATATCAGCGCCACGGCGGCGTCGCCCTTTATCGCGCTGCGCGTCTGCGAGATGCGCAGGAGTATCACCGCCGCAACGACCACCACCGGCACCGCCACGGCCAGCGGAGCCATACCCAGCGCGCTCGCTACGGCCAGCGCCCCGAAGCCGACGTGGCTCAGCCCGTCGCCTATCATGGAGTAGCGCTTTAGCACCAGCGAAGTGCCCAGCAGCGCCGAGCACAGCGACACCAGCACGCCGACGAGCATGGCTCGGGCGAGGAAGGAATAGGACAGCATCTCGAGTATTATCACGCCGTCTCCCCTCCTCTCAGTATCTTGGCGGCGTCCGAATGCACATAGTCGTGCACGCTGCCGAAGTAGAGCTGGGTGTGGCCTAGCTGCAGGATGTGCGTGGCGTAGCGCAGCGCGGCGTTCACGTCGTGCGACACCATCACCACCGTGACGCCGTCGCAGAGGTTGATGAGCTTCAATATATTGTACATCTCCCCCGTCGCCACGGGGTCAAGCCCCGCGACAGGCTCGTCCAGCAGCAGCAGCTTGCTGGTGGCGCAGAGCGCCCGGGCGAGCAGCACGCGCTGCTGCTGGCCGCCGGACAGCTCCTGATAGCAGCGGTTTTTGAATTCTAGCATGCCTATGCGCTCCAGGTTGCGCTCCGTCTCGGCGCGGTCGGCCTTGGAGTAGAAGAACCGCCGCCCCAGCGAGTTCAGCCGGCCGGAGAGCGCGACCTCGAACACGCTCGCGGGGAAGTCGCGCTGCAGGTCCGTCTGCTGAGGCAGGTAGCCTATCTCGTTTTGTTTCAGCCCGTCGCCGAAGCTTATCTTGCCGGAACTCGGCTCCTTCAGGCCGAGCAGGCCGCGCATGAGCGTGCTCTTGCCGGAGCCGTTCTCGCCCACGATGCAGAGATAGTCCCCCGCATTGACGGAAAAGCTCACGTCCTTCAAGACCGTCTCGCCCGAGTAGGCGAAGGACAGGTTTTCGCATTTAATAAGTGACATCAGGCCAGAGCCTCCTTCAATACCTCGGTGTTCTCCCACATCAGTTCGAGATACGTCACGCCGGCGTTGAACTGCGCGCGCGTGACGTTGTGGCAGGCGTTGAACTGCCGCTTGACCGCCCCCGTCTCGTCGCAGACTATGTCGGCCATGTCCTCGTTGGCCAGCTCCACGTGGAAGACGACGGGGATGTCCTCCTCGCGCACCTTGTCGATGATGAACGCCACGGTGGCCGCGCTCGGCTCCGCGTCCTCGCTGCAGCCGGGGAAGGCGGCGTAGTACGTCAGGCCGTAAGCGCGCGCGAAGTACAGCAGCGGGAAGCGGTCGGCAAAAATGATAGTTTTGCGCGCGCCGTCCGCCACGATGGCGGTGAACGCGGCGTCGAGCTTTGCAAGCTCTGCGCGGTAAGAGGCCAGGTTCGCATTGTATTCGCCGGCGTTTTCCGGGTCGGCCTCGCACAGCGCGGCGGCTATCTTCTCGCATATCAGCGCGGCGTTGCGCGGGCTTGTCCACACGTGCTCGTCGTACTCGGCCTCGTGGCCGTGGCCGTGCTCCTCGTGCTCGTGCTCCTCGGCCTGCATGCCCTCCACGGTCTCCTCCTCCAGCAGCTCGACGCAGTCCATGAGCGTCACGGCGCGCACGCCCTCGCCGACGCTCTCGAGCACGTCCGTGACCCAGGCGTCGCTCTCGCCGCCGACGTAGATGAAGACGTCCGCGTTTTGTATCTCCAGTATGTCCTTCGGCGTCGGCTCGTAGGAGTGCGTCTCGCTGCCCGGCGGGAGCAGCATGCTCACGCTGCCGTTGTCGCCCACCAGTTCGCGCGCGAAGTCGTATGGGGCAAACGTGGTCGCGACCACGGATATGCCCTCCGCCTGCGTGTCCTCCACGCCTCCGCACGCGGCAAGCCCCAGCGCGGCGCAGGCAACTATTATAAAAGTAAGCAATTGTTTCATAAAACCCTCATATACGAAAACTGCGCCCGATGGCAACGCCATCGAGCGCCGGCAGCGCGGGGAGCCAGCCACGCTCCATCCGCCCCGCAGCCCAACATCTGCTAAAGTTAATCACGGCAAACTCAGTTCACCAACGCTAATTATAATCAAGACCCGCCGATCTGTCAACCAAATCCCCTCCCCGCCACGAGAGGGCGGCTATTTCAGAAAAAGCTCTCCGCGCAGTAATAGCGCGGAGAGCTTTCTTGTGTTCCTCCTTATCACACCGTGGAGAGGTCGTCGTCGGCCATGCAGAGGTGGACGGCGC